>JBBQZQ010000012.1:0-98619 GCA_038207565.1 Mycobacteriales bacterium | reverse complement strand
ACCCGCAGCCACACCCTGGCACTCCGTCCCTCGCCGGCCCGGACGTCCTCGATCCCGTCCCGGGGGGTGGGGAGGCGCCGGACCCATGTCCGGCGCCTCCTCACGTCCCGCTAGTCCTCCAACTGAGCGACGTACATCGTCACCTCGGGCGCACAAGCGATTTCGTCGAACTCCGGCGTCTCCCACACTTCGAGCTGAGACTCCATGGATTCACCTCCTCTCTGCCTGATTTCGGCAGGCTCGGGTCACGGCACTATGCCGATTCCGGGAGGGCGAAGACAATCAGCGCGCTTCCGTGGCCGGCCCCGAGCATGCCGGGGAGGAACCCCTCAGCCCACGCGCCCCATCCGACCGGCACGGCGATGTACTGCCGGCCGTCGACCGTGTAGGTCGTCGGGCTGCTGTGGTGGCCGCTGCCGCACTGGAACTGCCACAGCAACTCCCCGGTGCGAGCATCGAGCGCGTTGAATTCCCCGGAGGGTTCACCGGCGAACACCAGATCGCCGCCCGTGGCCAGTACCGATGCGCACATCGGGAGCTCGTTGCGCCATCGCCACTTCTCCTCACCGCTGGCGTCGAACGCACTGACGGACCCGGCCATGTCCTCGATATCCACCTGAACGCCGGCGCCCCAGTACGGGATGCTCTCCTTGAACTCCCGGCGCCGCCGGGTGGCCGTTGCCCCGACATCCTGGACCGGGACGTAGAACAGCTCGGTCTTCGGGCTGTAGGCCGCGTGGGTCCATTCCTTGGCGCCGGCCGGCCCCGGGTAGAAGTGGACCGGTTCTCCCTCCTTGTCGGGGTACCGCTTGGCCGTCACCTGGCCGTCCCTCGTAATCGCCCCCCAGTCGATTCGGTCCACGAAGGGGGTGATCTGGACCAACGCGCCGTCCGTGCGATCGAGGACGAAGAAGTAGCCGTTCTTGTCGAAGTGCCCGAGCAGTTTGCGCCCGTCGGACTCGAACAGGATGCACTCCGCGATGCTGTCGTAGTCCCACACGTCGTGGGGGGTGCATTGGTAGTGCCAACGAATCTCGCCGGCGTCGACGTCCACCGCGATGATGCTGTCGGTGTAGAGGTTGTCGCCCTCACGGACGCCCCCGTCGAAGTCGGGCGCCGGATTGCCGGTGCCCACGTACAGCAGGTTGGTCTCCGGGTCGAAGGTGCCGGTGAGCCAGCAGTTCGCGCCACCCCGAGCCCAGGCCTGGCCGTCGGCGGGCCAGGTCTCGGAGCCGGGCTCCCCGGGCTTGGGCACGGTGTAGCAGCGCCAGACGTGCTCGCCGCTGTCGAGGTCGAACGCGTCTAGGTGACCGCGCACCCCGAACTCCCCGCCGGAACTCCCGACGATGACCATGTTCTTCACGACCAGCGGAGCGACCGTGGCGCTCTCCCCGGCCCGCACATCTCCGTTGGTCTTGTCCCAGACGCGCTTGCCGGTGGTGGCGTCGAGCGCGAGCACATGGGCGTTCGGGGTGACGACGAAGACCTTCCCCTTGGCCACGGCGACCCCACGGTTTACGTTCCCGCAGCACAGTGACACGTCGAAGGGAGTCGCGTGCTTGTACCGCCAGATCTCCTTACCCGTCTTCGCGTCGAGGGCCCAGACCCAGCCGTCCCAGCCGGAGAGGAACATGATCCCGTTCACGACGATCGGGGCGGCCTCGAACGAGTAGGTCGACGCGCCCGCGATCAGCCCGCTCGTGCCGGCCTGGAAGATCCAAGCGGGCCCGATGCGCTTGACGTTCTCCGTATTGATCTGGTCCAACGAGCTGTACCGCTGCCCGTCGTAGGCGCCGTAGTAGGTGAGCCAGTTCTCAGGCTCCGAGCGCGCATCGACAATGCGCTCGTAATTGAGATCGGAGACCACGGGCGGCGCGATCTCCCCTCCCGGCGTTTTACCGCTCAGAAGTCCCTGGTCGATGGCCTCGCCTGCATCTACGTAATCAACAGTCGTCATTGCCAACTCCTTTCTAAGGCCGCGGCTGGTCGGGGCGGTCGAGGCGAGCCTCCGGCGGAACGTCCCCCAGCACGACGATGGCCCCGGTCAGTCCCCGGCCCTCGTCGTTGCCGGTAGGCGAGCTGAACCAGTAATAGCCTGGGCCGTCAAGGTTGAGGGTCGCCCTTCCTCTCGAATGGTTCACCAACCAAATGAACTTCTTGTCGCCATTGCTCGGCAAGAGCGCACAGTGCGTGTTCAGGTCATCATTAATGAGCTCGAGCTCAATATCACCTCCATGGGGCATGACGAGAATCGAGGGATCCCAGCTCAGCTCATCGGGCCGGATCCGGATTGTCGCCTGCATTCGACCATCGGCTGTCTCCGTCGCCTCCCCAATGGTTCCGGTTCCCAGCACTCGGCCCAGCGCTGCCTTGTTCTGTACGTCCAACCCGATCTTGTTCAGCAGGTCGGCTCGCTCCGTCGCGGTCGTCATCGGGCTTCATCTCCTCATCAAGGATGCCTATACCGACTTTTCGCATCGGTCTCAATCACGGTGGTACGTCGCGGAGGTCGCATGCCTTTCCGCTTGGCACAACAAAAACACGTCCGACATAGCATTACCCGGGTTGACCAATCCCCCGATTTGCTAAGCTCAACAAGCAACAGCAGACTCGGATGCGACGATTAATTGCGTCGCCCGATGCCTGATCGCAAATCAGTAACTCGGCACGCTACGCCGGATAAATCACGCCGACAAGGGTGAGCGCAGGGTGAGCGCCAATTCGGGCGCGCTTATTCCGTTCATCCAGGACCAGCTACCGTTCAGAGGCGAAATGCCACCGTCCACGAGGAGCAAAGCTGCGTACACCTCGACGCGCTGTGGCCGGCGGCAGACCTGATCCATCGTTGCTGACAGCACCGGCGGGCGGGTCACGACGCGCCTCCCAACAGCTGAGCCCTGACGGAGGATCAGGCGAGGTCCGACCGATCGAGGTTCATGACCTTGTCCCACGCGGACACAAAGTCGCGCACGAACTTCTCCCGCGCGTCGTCGCTCGCGTAGACCTCCGTAAGCGCCCGCAGCTCGGAGTTCGAGCCGAAGACGAGGTCCACCCGGCTGCCGGTCCACCTGACCTCACCGGTGGTGCGGTCGCGGCCATCGAAGGTCGCCGGGGTAGCGCCGTGTCCGGACCTCGCCTTCCACTCCGTGCCCATGTCGAGCAGGTTCACGAAGAAGTCGGTGGTCAGCGACCCGCTCGACGACGTGAAGACGCCCAGCGGGGACTGCCCGGAGTTCGCGCCCAACACGCGCAAGCCACCCACGAGGACGGTCATCTCGGGTGCGCTCAGGGTCAGCAGGTTCGCGTGGTCGATTAGCAGGTGCTCCGACAGAAGCCGGATGCCCTTGCCTCGGTAGTTGCGGAACCCGTCCGCGGCCGGCTCGAGCGCGGCGAAGGAATCCGCGTCGGTCTGCTCCTGCGACGCGTCCGTGCGTCCCGGGGTGAAGGGCACCTGCACGTCGTGGCCGGCATTCTTGGAGGCCTGCTCGACCGCGGCGCACACGCCGAGCACGATGAGATCGGCCAGCGAGACCTTCTTGCCCTCCGTCTGGGAGCCGTTGAAGGACTCCTGAATCCCCTCCAGGGCGCGCAGCACCTGGGCCAGGTTGTCGGGGTCGTTGACTTCCCAGCCGCGCTGCGGCTCGAGGCGGATCCGCGCCCCGTTCGCCCCACCACGTTTGTCGCTGCCGCGGAACGTCGAGGCCGACGCCCACGCGGTGGAAACGAGCTGGGAGACCGACAGCCCGCAGTCGAGGATCTCTCTCTTCAGCGCAGCGATGTCCGCCGCACCGACGAGCTCGTGGTCCACGGCAGGGATCGGATCCTGCCAGAGCAGCATCTCCCGCGGGACCAGCGGTCCGAGGTAGCGCCGGATCGGGCCCATATCGAGGTGTGTCAGCTTGAACCAGACCCGGGCGAACGCGTCCGCGAGCTGGTCCGGGTTCTGCAGGAAGCGCTGCGAGATCGGCTCGTAGACCGGGTCGAACCGCAGTGCGAGGTCCGTCGTCAGAATCGTCGGAGCATGGCTCGTCGACGGGTCATGGGCGTCCGGCACGGTGCCGGCCCCGGCGCCGCCTCTCGGAATCCACTGCCACAAACCGGCGGGGCTCAGTGCCACGTCCCACTCGTAGCCGAACAATGTCTCCAAGAAGCTGTTGTCCCACCTCGTCGGGGTCGGTGTCCACGTACCCTCGAGCCCGCTGGAGATGGCATCCGGGCCCTTCCCGGTGCCGTGGCTGCTCTCCCAGCCCAGGCCCTGCAGCTCGAGGGGGGCGCCCTCGGGTTCGGGGCCGAGGTACTTGTCCGGGTCGGCCGCGCCGTGGGTCTTGCCGAACGTGTGCCCGCCCGCGATCAGCGCGACGGTCTCCTCGTCGTTCATCGACATCCGCCGGAATGTCTCGCGCATGTCCCGGGCTGCGTTGAGTGGGTCCGGGACGGTGTTCGGGCCCTCCGGGTTGACGTAGATGAGGCCCATCTGGGTGGCGGCCAGCGGGTTTTCCAGCTCCCGCACGCCGCTGTGGCGCTCGTCGCCGAGCCAGGTGCGCTCGGGCCCCCAGTAGACGTCCTCGTCGGGCTCCCAGATGTCCGCCCGGCCGCCGGCGAAGCCGAAGGTCTTGAACCCCATTGTCTCAAGGGCGCGGTTGCCAGCGAAGATCATCAGGTCGGCCCACGAAATCGTGCGGCCGTACTTCGCCTTCACCGGCCAGAGCAGCCGGCGCGCCTTGTCGAGGTTGCGATTGTCCGGCCAGCTGTTCAGCGGCGCGAAGCGCTGCATGCCGCCCCCCGGGCCGCCTCGGCCGTCGCCGATGCGGTACGTCCCGGCGCAGTGCCACACCATCCGGATCACGAGCGGTCCGTAGTGGCCGAAGTCGGCCGGCCACCACTCTTGCGATGTCGTCAGCACCTCGTCGACGTCCTTCGCCAGGGTGTCGAGGTCGACGGGGTTGAACGCCGCGGCGTAGTCGAAGTCCTCGCCCATGGGGTTGGCCACGGCGGCGCGCTGCCGGAGGATCTTCAGGTTGAGCTGGTTCGGCCACCAATCGCGGTTGCCAGGGCCCCCGGTCGGCTGATTGCGGCCCCCAGCCGGGACGCCGCGCCCGGCCGGGACGCCGAGCCCACCCGCGCTACCCTCGTCCATCTCGCCGCCATCGGCGTCGGGGCTGTCCGACACAGGACTCCTTCCAGGAACAGAGTTTGTGTGCTGAGGAACTCAGATGTCCAGTGCCCGGCGCACGGCGGGCGCGTTCCGCCGGGAGACCGGCACCATCTTGCTCGTCCGGTCATCCATGACCAGAAACAGCTCTCCCTTGAGCCCGCGCTCGATCTCCCGGACTCGGCTGAGGTTGACCACATACCGGCGGTGCACCCGCAGGAAGCCGGCATCCGCCAGCTCACTGTCGAGCTTGTCCAGGCCCTGAGAGGCGGCTCGTAATCGCCCCTGATCGGTGGATAGCCACGCGTCGTTGCCCTCCGATTCAGCGAAACAAACCTCCGACAGGCGCAGCAGCACCATCCGGTTGTCGCGCAGCGCGGCCAGTCGGCGTGGCCGCGCCCGAGGGCGCACGGACCCGTCCGCCGGGGGCAACTGTGGCCCGTCGGAGGCACCGAACCAGACCAGGTTCCCGATCAGGCGTCCGGACACGAAGACGGGTCGGATAGTGATCGATGTCGGCTCATCGGCGAGGTGGGTGAAAATCTGCGTCGAGCCGACCCAGTCAGGATTGTGGGCTGCCTGCTTACTGGCATACCTGGCGGCCCCGATCAACTCCGGCAGCCCGGAGTTCCATCGCAGCGTGGGGTCGACCGCCGGGGTGGAGGCTGGGACGCCCAGGAGCACGCTTGCCGTGTCGTCGGCGATCACCACCTTGCCCGCAGTGTCCACCGCGGCGAGCGCCGCACTGGAGCGTGCCCTGGCCTGGGTGTATGCGGCAACCAACTCGGCGCCGCTGTCCCGGGCGCGCCTTCTCAACGTGCGCTGCGTCGTTGCGACCGCGTGCGAGAGCCACGAGCCCGCGGCCTCGGGAAGCTGGGTGCGCCGGCAGGAGATGTTCAGCACCGCGATCGGCTCCCTGGTCACCACGTCACGCACCGCGACGGCCGCGCAGACCCAGTCGTGCAACGCCTGGCACCAGTGCTCCGCGCCCCTGATCAGCACCGGGCCGTGCACCTCGAGCGCCGTGCCCATGCCGTTCGTGCCGGCCGCGCACTCGGACCAGCAGAACCAGGGCGCCAGATTGAAGTCGGACGCTCTGCCCAGCGTGTCCTGGTCGCCCCAGGCGGCCAGGATCCGGCCGGCGGCGTCGGTGACGGTGACGATGCCACTGAGGCTGTCGAACCCGTGCGCCACGGACGCCGCATAACCGCCCAATTCGGCAAACACCACGTCGTGTTCGAGCGTGTGGTCGATCTGCGCGACAGCGACCGGAGCTTCGGTGAGGTGTGGGTCGACCCGGTACTGGTCTCGGCAGCGATGCCAGGAGATCGCCACCTCGGGCCGGACACCTCGGACGTAGTCCTCGCCCTCCACGAACCGTTCCCACGCCGCGAACACGGTGTCCCTGTAGGGGCTCGCCGACGTAGGCTCAAGTCGTTGCACATTCTTCATGGTGAAGAACCGCCTTCGTTCCATACCCAACGCCGGACGGCATCTGCCCGAGCCCGCGCCAATCGCCGCTCGTCGCGGCCTAGGCTGACAGCTGCGGCTCTTGTTGCTTCGTCCCTCGGTCCCGGACCGGCCAAACGTACTCCCGATTTGGCGTCGCGGGGCCGTTGCCGCGGGTGGTCGTGTGCTGCGATCGGGCGTGCTGAGCGTCGGACGTGGGTGGCCCACCTCCCCCGGCTCCCTCGCCCTGGCCGCCTTGATCGTCGCGCGTCCCGTCAGTACCGATGGCGCCATCATCATGAACCGCCGTCACGTCGACGGATTTGATGAGGCACCATCGAGGTCATGATTCGATTGCCGGGATATGTGGCACGCGACCACGTATTTGCCGTCCCGCTCGACCATGCTCAGCCTGATGGCGCGACGATCGAGGTCTTCGCGCGCGAGCTCGTCGACCCCGACAAGCAAGGCGACGACCTGCCCTACCTGCTCTTCCTGCAGGGTGGTCCGGGTGGCAAGTCACCACGTCCGATCGACAGGTCGGCCTGGATCGACGTCGCGCTGCGCACCCACCGGCTCGTGCTGCTCGATCAGCGCGGTACCGGGCGGAGCACGCCGATCACTGCGGCGCTCACCCGCGAGCGCACCCCACAGCAGGTGGCCGACTATCTAAGCCTGTTCCGCGCCGACTCGATCGTCGCCGATGCCGAGGTGGTGCGCCGCGCCCTCATCGGTGACCGCCGCTGGGACACACTCGGTCAGAGCTACGGCGGCTTCGTCACGATGACCTACCTCTCCCAGGCGCCACGCGGTCTCGACCACTGCTATGTGACCGGCGGGATCCCCGGCATCACCGCAACCGCCAAGGACGTGTACGCCCGGACCTTCCAGCGGGCCGCTAACCGGACTCGCGAGTATTACGCGCGGTACCCGCAGGACCAGGCCGCGATCGCGCGACTCGTCGACCACCTCGATGAGCAGAAGGTCCTGCTACCCGACGGTGACGTGCTCACCGCGCACCGACTGCGCGCCGTCGGCTCGGTGTTCGGGATGAGCTACGGCTTCGAGACGGTGCACTGGATGCTCGACGACGCGTGGGCCGATGACGAGCTGCACCCCTCGTTTCTGTACGCGGTACAGACCATGACCGGGTTCGTCGACAATGTCCTCTACCCGTTACAGGAGTACACCTACGGTGCACCCAACGCAGCGACCGGCTGGGCCGCGCAGCGAGAGTATGACCGGCGGCCGGAATTCGCCGAGGACGCGCGGCCGGTCGTGTTCACAGCCGAGATGATGTTCCCCTGGATGTTCCGCGAGATCCGCTCGCTGCGACCATTCGCCCAGGCCGCGGACGTCCTCGCCGCGAAGGACGACTGGTCGCCTCTCTACGACCCCGATCGCCTGGCACGTAACGAGGTCCCGCTCTGTGCAGCCGTGTATTTCGACGACCTCTACGTCGATTCCGAACTGCAACTAGAGACGATTGAGCGGGTGGGCAATGCCCGCGCCTGGGTCACGAACGAGTACGAGCACGACGGGTTGCGTAGCTCGCCGGCTGTGCTGGAACGGTTGCTCGTCATGGGCGCAGGACACAGCTGACCCTGGCCAGGTCAGTACCCCTCCGTCGGCCATCTCCTGCGTACAAAATCGGGTCTCCTCGAACCGCTCTGCGTGACACGCCGCCGCGAGCTGGGCGCCCCAGTACACAGGCCTGGCCCTCCGTCCCAATGGCGGACCGCGTAGACGCTGTCCGAATATTCTGCTCTGCCTCCCGGGCATACATAGGATTCGATCTGCGCGCCAGGAATAAAGATCAACTTCTTTACTGCGGCGAGCGTATCCGCGTACGGCCGCTGCCGATGAACTCACCTCAGCGGTCGAGAACCGAGCTGAGGGCCGCCTCCAGCAGGTGGGCCGCCTCCTCGTCGTCCCACACTGCACTGGCGTGGCGCCAGGCGACGTATCCGTCTGGTCGGACCAGGACGGCGCCGGCTTCATCCATCTGCCGTGCGCGCGACCAGTCGTGGTAGCCATCTTCTGCGCCTTCGGCGCCGATTATCACGGTGCGCAGATAGGGCAGATCGAGCTTGTCGGCAGCGGCGGCCCATGCCTGGCCGGATAGGCCGGTGATGAGGCTAAACGTGCCGCGTTGGGTGACGTCGAGCGTGGAGGTCTTGTGTCCGGTGTCGTCGACGAGCCAGACGTGAGGAAGTTTGGCGCCGGGGCGGGTTGTGGGCTGCAGGTAGAGCAGGCGGTCTCGTTCGAACGTTTCTTCGTCTGCACCGCGTTCGGGCACGACGCCGGTCGAGGTGTAGCGCTGGTTGAGTTCGGTGCCTTGTGCGTTGAACTCGGTGTTCTTGAACTCGATGGCGTCGATGAGCTTCTGCCGGGCCGCCACGCCGGCGGGGCTGGGGTCGCGCAGCATCGCGAGACCAGCCGCCACCGGATCAGCGTGCCCCTCGGTTCGGAACGCCCCGTTGATCGGCCCGTAGTCGACTCGGGATTGGTTGGCGCGGGTGACGACGGCTTTGCCGACGGGTGCGCGTTCGTCGGAGTAGGTGTCGAGCAGTCTGGGACCGGCCCAGCCGTTGATGACGTAGGCGAGTTTCCAGGCGAGGTTGAAGGCGTCCTGGATGGAGGTGTTGGACCCGAGGCCGCTCGACGGCGGGTGGCGGTGAACGGCGTCGCCGCCGCAGAACACCCGGCCCGTCGAGTACTGCGTAGCCCAAGCCTGGTTGATCTGCCAGGTGGTGACGTTGATAATCCCGACGTCGATGTCCGGGTCGCCGATCATCTCGCGGATGCGGGGCAATACGGCATCGGGGTTGAGGTCGGGTTCCGGGCCATTGATGTCGTATCCCCAGCCGGCGATCCATTCGTGCCAGGGACGGATGGCGCGGAAGGTGCCCATTCCGATCTCACCGAAACCGGCGCCGGGGGTCATGATCCAGTGCAAGATGCTCGGCCGGTGCGCAACGTATTTGGTGAGGTCGGCGCGGAAGTGGGTGTAGATCGTGGCGGCGCGGCCCATCTCTCCTTCGATTGTCAGGCCGAGGTCGTCGACGATCTTGGAGCGGGCGCCGTCGGCGCCAACGAGGTAGCGGCTGCGCATCGTGTACTCGTGCCCGGTGAGCCGCTCGCGCAGACTTGTGGTGACGCCGTTGTCGTCCTGGGTGTGGGCGAGGTATTCGGTGTTGAACATGATGTCGGCGCCGCGGGCGGCGGCGTTCTTCACTAGTACCGGTTCCATGTAGGGCTGCGGGATGTCCAGCAGCGGGCATGGGCTGCCCTGCAGATAGTCGCCGACGCGGTTCTCCCCGGTGCCCCAGGTCCGCAGTCGGGCGACCTCGTCGCCGGCGAGGCTGGTCGTGAACAGGGTGTCGCCCATCAGGTTCCACGGGGTGGCGACCGAGGTGGCTTCCGCTTCGACGCCGAGGTCACGCAGTACTTCGAGGGTGCGCTGGTTGGTGATGTGTGCGCGGGGGCTGTTGGCCAGCCAGTTCCACTTGGTGGCGACGCGGACGTTGACGCCGTAAGTGGCGAGCGCGAGCGCGGCGGCGGCGCCGGTGGGCCCGGTGCCGACGATCAGGACGTCGGCGTCATAGTGCTCTGCCCGGTCGAGCTCGGAGGTCATGCCGGCACGCCCACTTCGTCTGCAGCCTGCTGGGCTTGCTCGGCGGCCGCGGCGCCGTCGCGTGCGGTGATCAGGTCGAGGGTGATGTCGCGGGTGTCGATGCCGTAAGGCGTGACGCGGTTGACCGCGGCGACGATGGGGATGGTGGCCTGTCCTCCGCAGGTGACCATGTTGACGTTCGGTGCGCTCAGGTGCTGCTCGAGGTTGACAGCGGGCACGCTGTAGGGGCCGATCGCGGCCGGGGTGAGGTCGATCAGCTGCTTGCCCAGCGGCGCGAACTTGAACCGCACGGAGTAGGCGGCGACGAGGTCACCGGCAAGCAGGACGTCGCGGACCGGTAGGCACGGGAATTGGTCGGCCTGGGCGCCAGACACTCTGGCGGCAGGTTCGGCGGCGCCGCTGGGTTCGGGTGTGCTGCTCAGGACCGTTCAGTCCCCTCTGTGTCAAGCAACTCTGTGTCAGGCAACTCTGTGTAGGGGCCGGAGCGGAGGAAGTTGAGGACGAGGCGGTTGAAGACGGCGCGCTGTTCCCATTGCGGCCAGTGGCCGGCGTCGCTGATGTGCTCGAAGTGTGCGCCGCGGATCTTCTTGGCCATGTCCATCCCGGCCGCGGCGGGGCCGGACGGGTCGTTGGACGTCCAGACGACCAGCGCGCCGTGCGGCACGGCGGCGAGTTCGTCGTCGGTGATCAGGTTGCGGCGGCGGATGTCAGGGTCCTGCAGGCACAGGATGTGCCGCATCGATTCGGCGAAGCCGGGTTGGGCGTAGATGGTGCGGCGGATGGCGACGAGTTCGTCGGTCACGGTTTTCGGGTCGGCCATCAACCATTCGAGGCGGGCGCGGATGTGTTCGTCACTCGGCTCGTCGGCCGCAGCCTGGGACAGGCTGCGGATGCGTTCCATCACCTCGGGCGTCGCCATCGTGCCGCCCGGGGTGTTGAGCACGAGCCGAAGGGTGCGCTCGGGGTGGGCGGCGGCGAACTTGACCGCGACCCAGCCGCCGAGGGATTCGCCGTTCAGGTTCGCCTGGTCGATGCCCAGCGCGTCGAGCAGGCCGGCGAGGTGGTCGACGTAATCGGGCAATTCGAGGTCGGCGGTGGCGTGGGTGGTGTAGCCGTGGCCGGGGTAGTCGTAGGCGATGACCCGGTACCGCTCGGCGAAGGCCGGGATGTTGTGCGCATAGGCCTCCAGGTGACCCCCGGTGCCGGGCATCAGGACGAGCGGCTCCCCGTCAGCGGGACCGGCGATGAGCACGCGGGTGCGCCATGGCCCGACCTGCACCCAGTCGGTCGTGTGCGGTGTGCCCGACAGGGCGACCCAGACGGGTAGGTCGCGGCCCTCGACGGCGATGTCCGTCTGCACGGTGTTGTGAGAGGGCGTGGCGGGGGTGTCGGTCACTCGCCTGTTGCGGCATCGGATAGCGCGTCGATGACCTCGGCGCTGGTGACGATCTCGCCCAGCAGGCCCAGCGAGGCGAGGCTGGCATCATGGGCGCCGGGGTCGGTGGTGCTGCAGGCGTCGCCTACGACGATCGTGCGGTAGCCGAGGTCGGAGGCCTGGCGGGCGGTGCCTTCGACCGAGGCGTTGGTGGCGACCCCGGTGAACAGGACGGTGTCGACGCCGCGAGAGCGCAGCTGGTCGTCCAGGTCGCTGTCGCTGAATCCGCCGACCCTCTTGTGGGTGTTGACGATGTCGCCGTCCTGCGGGGCGAGCTCGGGCACGATCTGTGCCTTGTCGCTTCCGTCGACGAGGCAGTTGTTCTGCACGACCATCCCGAGCAGCGGCGAGTTCGCGTTGAGGTCGGAGTAGTCCTCCGCCCACGCGACGCGGTTGTAGACGACGGTGGCGCCAGCCTTGCGGGCGGCGTCCTGCAAGCGGGCGATGACGCCGATGATGTCGCGTTCGGCGGCCTGTGCAGCGCAGAATCCGCCGAACGCGCCGTCGGCGCTGACGATGTCCGGTTGCATGTGGACGGCGATGACGGCGGTGGTGGCTGAGTTCAGTTCCATCGGGTGTCTCCAGTGACTCGTGGCTGGTGGGTCAGGCTGTGGCGAGCAGCGAGGCGCCGATGTCGTTGACGTCGCGCTCGGCGGTGAACGGGTTGGACAGGAACACGCTGAGCAGGTCCACGCCCGAGTCGAGCATGAGCTGCGCCTGCTGCTGAAGTCGCTCCGGATCCCCGTACAGGCACCAGTAGTCGACGAGCTCCTTGGTGATCAGCGGCTTGTGTACTGGGTCGAGGCCGCGAAGGTACTTTGCCCAGGTCTCGAGGTAGTGCGGCTGGTCCGGGGCGCTCGGGTCGCCGAGGTAGGCCATCGCCGCCTGGGTCGAGGCCTTGACGATGCCCTCGCCGAGTTCGTCGACGTGCTCGTTCATGAACCCGGCGTTAGTGAGGCAAGAGGAGATGGGACCGGACCCGAATCCGTTGTCGATGCCGTCTTCCCAGGTCTCGCCCGGGCGCAGCTGGTAGAACCACGACAGCGAGATCAACTTCACTGAGCCGGGTTCGCGGCCGGCTTCGGCGACGGCCTTATCCAGCTCGCGCCGCACCAGGCCGATCATGTCAGGGTTCGGTCCGAGGCAGTACACGACCGCGTCGGCGATGCGCGCGGCTGCGACGAGCCCTTTAGGGCCGCCGGCGGCCATCCACACTGGGACGTCCTCGATGGTGTACCAGAGGCCGGTGGTGTCCAGGAACTCGATCTCGGTCTCCTGTCCGTGCCAGCGGTGCGTCACCCGCTCGCCGCGGAGCAGTCCGCGCGAGACCTCGACTGAGTGGACGAGTTCCTTGACCGTGGCCGGCCGATTACCCATCGAGCGCAGCGCGTTGTTCGCCGTGCCGATGCCCAGGAACGTGCGGCCAGGGGCGAGGGAGTTGAGCGTCGCGACGGAGTTCGCGGTGACCGGGGCGCTGCGGGTCAGCGGGTTGGTGACCATCGTGCCGAGGTTGATCGTCGAGGTCTTCGTAGCAGCGATTGCCATCTGCTGGTAGGGGTCGGAGAACAGCAGCGGCCCCTCACCGACGCCGAAGTGGGTGACGCCGAGGTCCTCGGCCTGCTTGACTAGGTCGACCTGGTCGATCTTGGCGCAGGTGCCGATGCAGAAGTCCATGTGTTGCGCTCCTTTGCGCCCGGGCCGGACCCGGGATCGGTGGGTGGTCGGCTCAGGCTGGCGATGCGGATGAGTCGAGTGATGCGGGTAGGGCGGTGGTGACGGCGAAACCGGCGATCCAGTCCGGGATTGCCTCGTAGTACGACGACGTCACCGTGTAGGGACCGGTCGCGGCGAGTGCGGCGTAGGCGGCGATGGAGGTCCGGGCCTCGTGCGACGAATGCCCCGCCTCCTGCGTGAACCAGTCCGTGGTCCAGGAGTCGACCTGCTCGAGGTCGCCGGCGGCGAGGACGGCGAGCAGGTTGCGGTCCCACTTTGGGTTGAGCGGCTGCATCGTCGACTCGCCGGCCGCGTAGTCGCGGCCGGCCTGAATGACGCGCGTCTGCCGTGCCGCACGCTGTTCGGGCGTGAGCCGACGCCCCTCAGAAATAAGCGTCGCCGCGACCCCGGGCGCAGCGCCCTCCAGCGTGGGCACGGGCGGGTCGTGCGACAGTCCGCCGGAACCGATAAACAGCACCCGACGGTCCAGCGCAGAAGCCGCGGCGCCGAGCGCCGCCCCGAGCAGACGAGCGCGGCGGGGCGGCCCGAGCGGTTGGGCGACGCAGTTGATGAACACCGGCACCACAGGAACCCGCGTCAGACTGCCGAACAACACCTCGAGCGGCTGCGCGAAAGCGTGGTCGACGTACATGCGCTCTGAGAGCGTCACGTCGACCTCGGCGTCCAGCGCCGCCTTCACCAACGCCCACGCCGCGTCGTGGTCTACCGGCAGCGTCCCGGCCGCAGTGTCGTAATCACCGATCGATACAGCCGCGGCGCCGATGCAGAAACTCGGCATCATGTCGTAGAAGAACCCGTTGTAATGATCCGGCCCGAACAGCACCACCAGTTGCGGGTCAAAGTCGGCGATGAACGCCCGAGCCCCGTCCAGCGCGTCGTTGACCCGCTTGCGGGTCTCCGGCGCCGGTTCGGTGAACCCCATCAGCGGAGAGTGCGACATCGTTATCAAAGCTGACGGCACAACAATCACTCCGTTCCGCCTCGTAACCCGCTTCTTCGAGTTGCTGGCATGCTAGCGTTTCAGCAGACGTTAGCTGTCGCTTCACCCGGAAACAAGGCATCGACCGAATTTCGTAGAAGACACTCGAGCCCGGCGCACGGAAGGACCAGACGGTGATCATCAAAGATGCGCGCACGACCCGCCCGTCCGCGCCGCGGCCCGGCGGTCGGCTGGGTTCGCTCGTCTACGACCTAATCAAGGAGCGCCTGCTCGAAGGCGCCTTTCCTGCCGGCAAACGCATCTCTCTCGAGATACTCAAGTCGGAGTTCTCGGTCAGCAAGCAGCCGATCATGGATGCCATGCGCCGGCTGGCCTCAGATGGGTTGATCGAGATCATCCCGCAAGTCGGGTGTCGGGTTCCCCGCTACGAGCCAGGTGAGGTCACCGACTTCTACACCATGTTCAGCGGCATGGAGGGGGCCATCGCCGGCGTCGCAGCCGAACGATGGACGAGCAGTGAGCTAGCCGAGTTGCAGGCGCTCAATGACAGGATCACTGATCTCGCCGACGACAAGGACGCGGGGGCTCGCTCACACGGCTACCGCGTCATGAATCGCGAATTCCACGCCCGCATCCACCGCATGTCCGCCTCGCGCGTCATCGCTGAGATGAGCGAACGGATGTGGGACCTGTCCGACCTATTGATCAACACCGCCGGCACGCCACAGCCATTGGCCAGCGCAGTTCCACAGCGAGCCCACGATCACGACGAGATCTGCTCAGCGCTCGCCGCTCGGGACGCAGTCGCAGCTCGCACGGCAATGGAACGCCATATCGTCACCACCGTCGCGATCATCCGTTCCGAACTGGACCAATCCGCCGCCGGCGCCTGACAGTGTTTCTGGCGTGCAGTCGCGTCGCTCGGTGACCACCCACGTCGGCCAACCCTGCCGGCCTCACGAACGTTCGCGATCCGTCGAACGTCTTGCCGGCATTGCACCCCTAACCAGGAACGAGCGCTGACGCCTGCGTCTCAGCTGAGCTGATGCAGGCTCGCACGGCGGCGGTGCGGAGCGGGGTCGCGGTCAACAAGCTGGCCGCGAAAACCCTGTCCGCGGCGGCGAGGTCACAACCGCCGAGCTCGCAGCCGCGACCGAGGCGACGACACGATCGGAGGTGCGGGTGGAATCGGCGGCGACGTCGGTGAGCCTCGTGATCGGATAACCGAGATCATCGCGTGACAGGGATCAATCGAGTAGATCAGGGTGCTCGGGTCCTCGGGCGAGTGTTCACGGGCCGCTCACCCTATGGGCTGGTGTAATAGGCTCCACGCCCGAGCTGGTTGTGCTACAAATAGCACATGACATCCGTCGGGGTGCGTGAGCTGCGACAGCGAGCCAGTGAGCTGCTGCGCCGGGTCGAGCGCGGCGAGACGCTCGAGGTGACTGACCGCGGCAGGCCGGTTGCGGTGCTCGCGCCGATTCCGGAACGCGGCACCCTGGGCGAGTTGCGGGCAACTGGCCAACTCGAGCCGGCCACGGCCGACATCGGAGGCCTGCCCGACCCGCTGCCGATTCCCGCCGACGGCCCCTCCGCGTCGGACGTACTCGCGGCGTTGCGGCGCGATGAGCGCTGAGCGTGCCACGTATCTGGACTCCTCCGCCGTCGTGAAGCTCGCGGTGCTCGAACCCGAATCCGCGGCGCTGCGCCGATACCTGCGGCGCAAGCATCCGCTGGTGACCAGCGCCCTCGCGCGTACCGAAGTCGCCCGCGCGTTGTTGCCCTTCGGCGCCACAGCCCTCGCGCGCGGCGAGGACGCGCTGAGCCGACTCGACATCGTCAGGGTCAACGACCGCATCCTGCGCAGCGCAGGAACGATGCCCCCAGCCGAACTGCGCCCACTGGACGCCATCCACCTCGCCACCGCCGCCGCCCTCGGAGCCGACCTCGCCCGCATCTGCACCTACGACGAATGGATGGCCGGCGTCGCTACCGGATTAGGGATGAGCGTCGTCGCGCCGAGTTGAGCGAACGAACCACGAGAGCGCCACAACGAACATCGCATATGGCGGCAAGGTCACACCCGGCAAGCTCCTTTGAGTGACCGGGCGAACCGGTGTTCGGCGCAGTTCGACTTCTCCGAGCGTGGCCCGTGTTAGCGCGTACAGAAGCAGATGCGAGCGCTTCAGGATCCCGCGGCCGGTCTGACCCGTCTGTCCGCCGCCCGCCGCGTGCATGCTCGCGGACGTCGCTGCGCCGGATAATTTACTTAACGGTGCTGGGGTACGAGAGTGTTTAGGCCATGGATTCAGCTGCTGAGCTTCGCCGTCTGCTCAACGGGTTCCAGGTCTCGCAGGCCCTGCACGTGGCGGCAGTGCTGGGGATCTCGGACGCCCTGACAGATGGATCGTGCACGGTGCAGGAGCTGGCGACCGCGGTCGGGGCGCACGAGCGATCGCTGCATCGGTTGCTGCGCGCGTTGGTGTCGATCGGTGTGTACAGCCGCGATGAGCAGGGGCGTTTCGCCAACACCGAGCTCGGTCAGGCCCTGCGATCCGACGCACCTGGTTCGGTGGCCGGCTGGGCCGCGCTAATCGGGCGACCGTACTTCTTTCAGGCATGGGCGGGGCTGCTCGACAGCGTGCGCACCGGTGAGAACGCTTTTACCGCGCAGCACGGCGAGTCGATCTGGGCCTACCGCGTGCAGCGTCCCGACGAACTCGCCATCTTCGACCGGGCGATGACAGCCCTCTCGCTCGCCGTGGCCGCCGCGGTCGCCGGCGCCTACGACTTCGCCCCGTTCAGCACCGTCGTTGACGTGGGCGGCGGGCACGGCGGGCTGCTCACGGCGATCCTCACCCGCTATCCATCGCTGCGCGGAGTTCTGTTCGACCAACCCGGCGTCGTCGCGGGCGCCACCGCTCTGCTCGAGCGTGCGGGGGTCATCGACCGTTGTCAGCTCGTCGGAGGCGACTTTTTCCACGCACTACCCGACATCGGTTCTGACGCACCGACCGCTGTGGTGCTCAAGGCCGTCATCCATGATTGGCCCGACGCTGAATCGATCGCGATCCTGGGCGCCTGTCACCGCGCCATGGCCGGCTCCGGGAGGCTGCTGCTGGTCGAACAGCTCCTCGACGACGGTCCCGATCCGAGCCGGACGGCGTTTTCCGACCTGAACATGCTCGTCGCCCCCGGCGGCCAAGAACGCACCACCGACGAGTACCGCGCCCTGCTCGCCCACGCCGGATTCCGGCTCGAAAGGACCATACCCACCGACACCATCGTGTTCGTTCTCGAAGCCACACCGACCTGACGGTTGACCATCACCGATAGGAGATCCATGCGGGCACTTTGCGCCCGTGCTGTGACGGAGTGTCTTAGGAGACCAGCACATGTCGTAGTTCGGTCCGGCCACGAACTCGTCAAGGGACATCATGAAGCCGCAATGCACCTTGCCGGTCGCGTCGTTCATTCGTTGCCTCCTGGCATGTGCTTGCGAATCGCAGTCCGAATGGCGATGACCAGCGGATGGCTTGATCCATCGAGCACGTCGAGCTGGGTCGGTAGCGCATGTTCACGGCCGAGACGGGGTCGCCCTCGCCGATACCGGGGAGGCGGATCGGCTCACTGCCGGGGTTGTCGTAGAGCCGGATGCCCGCGCCGAGCAGGACCGATGCGATGTGCAGGTCGATCTCGTCGATGAGGCCCAAGTCGAGGAGCTGACGTCCGATGATGGGTGAGAGCACTTCGAGGTTCTTGCCGCCGGGCTCGAGCCACGGATCGGCGGCCAGGACAGCGCGAACCGGGGCCTCGTCATCGCCGGAGAGGACGAGAAGCGCGTCACCTGTGTCGACATCGTCGCAGCGGCTACCAGTATCGCTATGCGCGCAAACTACCGCTGGGCACCCAACGCGGCACCATGGAGATTACCGAGTTCGGACCAAACCGACGGCTGGGTTGGCGCGCCCTGCCTCCCTCGCGGCACATGGACATTCACCGCGGTCGACGACGGATACGCAACCCGGGTCGACGAACACTTCGCCGCCGAAATCCGCGGGCCGCTGCGGCTGCTAACACCCCTACTGCGACACCACTTCGGCCCCGAGGTCGGCTACGGGGACGTGCATGCCGCGGAGCGAATCCTTGAGGGCGCGTGACCTGACCACCAGCGCATCGAAGTAGTTGGCCTTGTGGCCTCAGTCAGGGATGGCTGGTCGTGCGATCGACGGGCGACCGCACGCGTGGTGCCCGGAATCCGAGGTCGATTATCTGTCCGCGCGCCTTATCCTGCATTTATGTCCCGGATCCGGGTAGCGGAGGTGTTCGCGGCACTGTCGCTGACCGCCGATCTGGCCTCCGGCATGCCGTTCGAGAAGGGCCTGCAGACCTGCGCGGTCGCCACCGCCTTCGGTGGAGCACTGGGGTTGGACGAGGCCGACCGGACGGCCTTGTTCTGTGCGTCGCTGTTGCGGTCGATCGGGTGCACGGCCAACGCATCGGAGAACGCCGCGCTGTTCGTCGACGACACCGCATTTCAGCGTGCTCTGAAGCGGCTCGATCCGGGCGATCCGGCGGTGTTCGAGGCCCAGCTCGCGGTGTTCGGGAGCTGGGCACCGGGGCGACAGGGCGAGTTGGCCGGACGGTTCACGCGGATCGCGGCGGTCGAAGGCCCGCGCGCGGCCGGGGCGGGCTGCGAGGTGAGCCGGGCGCTGGGTGGGCGGCTCGGGCTACCGGCGGCTACGGTGGATGCCCTCGATGACGTCTACGAGCGCTGGGACGGACTCGGCATCCCGGGTGGCCGCTGCGGCGAGCAACTGTCGCTGGTGGGCCGCGTGGTGCACGTCGCCGAACAGGCCGTGTTGGCCAACTCCGACGGCGGGCCGGCCGCGGCATGTGCGGAAGTGGCGCGCCGGTCGGGCGGCCATCTCGATCCGGACCTGGCTTCGGCATTCGTGCGCGACGCCGAGTCCGTGCTCGCCGTGCTCGACACCGGCGATCTGCTGGCCGCGGTGGTCAGGGCAGAGCCCGGTCCGGGGACGACCGTGGGCGAGGAGGGCCTTGAGGAGCTGTGCGCGGGCTTGGCGGTCGTCGGCGATCTCAAGGGACGGCACCTGCTGGGGCATTCAGCTCATGTCGCCGCGGTCGTCGACGACGCCGCGCAGGGGGCCGGGCTCGATGATCCCGACCGGGCAACGCTGCGGATGGCCGCACAGCTGCACGACCTCGGCCGTGCAGCGGTCTCCAGCGAGGTCTGGGACCGTCCGGGTCCGCTCGGCGCAGCCGACTGGGAACGGGTGCGGCTGCACGCCTACTGGACCGACCGTATCCTGCGCCGTTGTCCGGCGCTGGCCCCGCTGGCCGGACTCGCGGCCGCTCACCACGAGCGCAGCGACGCCACCGGCTACCACCGTGCCGTTCGGGCCTCTGAGCTGCCCTTCCAGGCCAGACTCCTCGCGGCGGCGGACGTGTTCGCCGCCGCCACCGAGACCCGCCCGCACCGTCGGCCGATGACCACCCAGGACGCCAGGACGTTGCTCGTCACCGAGGCCAGGGCCGGGCGCCTTGACCACGACGCGTGCGCGGCGGTGATCGACGGTGCGGGACTGCCCCGCCCGCGCCGGGCTTGGCCCTGCGACCTGACCGACCGGGAGGTCGAGGTGTTGCGGCTCGCGGTGCGCGGGCTGTCCAACCGGGCGATCGCCGACGAGCTCGTGGTCTCCGACCGAACCGTCGGCCATCACCTCGCGCACATCTACGACAAGACAAACTACCGGACCCGCGCCGGGGCGGCCGTGTTCGCGATCGAACACGGCCTGGTCCCCGGATAGGTCGAACGACCGATGTGACAGCAGACCACGACCGCGAGTATCCCCGCATCCACCGACGCAGGGAGACCCGATGACCAGCAGCCCGACCACCATGAACAACACCGCAACGAACAACGCCGCCACCGTGGAGAAGATCTACGCGGCATTCGGCCGCGGCGATGTCCCAGCGATCTTGGACACCCTCGCCGACGACGTCGCCTGGGACCAGTGGCCCGACCACTTCGGCCAACGCGCCCAGGTGCCGCACCTGCTGCCCCGACGCGGTCCGGCGCAGGCCGCGGAGTTCTTCACCGTGATCGCAAGCTGGACGGTCCTCGACTTCGCCGTACTCGATGTGATTGGCACCGGGGCGCAGGTCATCGCCGAGGTCCGGGCGGCGTTCGCGCTGCCCAACGGTGGCCGATTCGCCGACGAGGAATTGCACCTGTGGACCTTCGACGACCAGGGCATGGTGACCCGCTTCCGACACTACTGCGACACCGCCAAGCACATCGCGGCCACCAGCGGACAGGACACCACCGCCGGCTGACGTCGCCGGCGCAAAGCTCGCTCATGGGTGTAGAAGGAAAGCGCCTTGGCCTGGTCGTCGACCAGGACGCTGGTCACGGTGATCTTCATAGGTCCTCCGGGGTTTGCTGAAGCCAGCGGTCGGCGAGCCGCTCGAGCGGTCGCCGATCGAGGTGGTGGAACTTGCACCGGCCCTGGCGCCGTGTCTCGACGAGGCCAGCGTCCTCCAGCACGTCGAGGTGCTGGGACACCGCCTGCCGCGACGATGCGACATCGTGCTTGGTGATCAGTCGCGAACAGAGCTCAAACAAGGTCTGGTCGTCGCGCTCCGCGAGTTCGTCGAGGATCGCTCGCCTGGTGGGGTCCGCCAGGGCCTTGAAGACGTCCCTCACGCGAGCCGACTATAGGCAAGCAAAATCTTGCATGTCAACGCCGGTGGGGCCAACGCTCGTCGATGCGATATCGCGTTCAGGCCGGGACTGCTGGCGCGATGCCAGCGCAATGGATTGTGTTGCGCTAGTCTGGGGCATGCCAGTGACGACGGCGGAGAAGGTGACCGCGCTGAGCCGTGACTTCGGCTCGCAGCGGCGTCTGGCCGAGCTGCTTGATGTCAGCCCGGCGCAGGTCACCCGGTGGCGCCACGGCCAGGGGATCGACGACGTCAATGCCGCACGCGTGGACCTGCTCGAACTCGTGATGTCGCACCTGCTGCGCCTCTACCCGTTAGAGGCGGCCGAGCGGTGGCTGGTCGGAGCGAACCCGAGTTTGGGGGGGCGCCGCCCGGTTGACCTCATCCGACGCGGCCAGACACGTGAGGTACTCGACGCGATCGCGAGCGAGCGGGCCGGCAGCTTCGCGTGAGACTGTGGCGGGTCCTGCCGTGGGACCCGTCGGCGGCGGCCGGCGAGCCGGGCGACGCGCTGTGGGTGCCGAGGGCGTTCCAGGGCACCGGACGCCATGATGCCCCGGATCGTTTACGGTTGTCTGTACCTGGCTGAGGCTGCCGTGTCGGCGGTCGCGGAGATGCTCGCACCGTTCCGCGGCACCGGAGACCTGCGCCCTGAGCTGCTCGTCCGGTCCGGTCGGCAACTTGCACTCGCCGAGTTGGAACTCGATGCCCACGCTGTGCTCGTCGACCTCGACGACCCCGCCGTCTTGGCCACCGAGACGCTGCGACCCTCGATCGTGGCAACCGGTCACCGCGGAACCACGCAGGCCTACGCGGTGCGGCAGTTCGAGCGCCATCCCGACGCGGCTGGGCTGCGCTGGTGGTCGACGCTGGAGGCAAGCTGGATCCACGTCACGCTGTTCGACCGCGCCCTCAGCGCGGTGAACGTGCGCGGTGTCCACCTACTCGGCGTCGAGGATGAAGCTGTGCTCACCGCCGCGGCACACCTTGGCTTGGCATAGGTGGACTCGACCAACCCCCACCGCATCCGGCGCGTAGGCGGATCCCCTGCGGGACGCTCAAGTTCGTGCCGAATTGAGTGCATGGCGCATCACATTCGGCATTTCCGTCGCGCGCCTCGGGAGGCCAGCCATCACCGGATTGCGCGAGTAGACACGCAGCAACGTTCGGACGATCATCATGCATACCCGTCGTCGGCAGGAGGACCGCGTGCGCGCCACACACATTGTGGCCAACCTTCGAGTGGCTGACGTTGAGGAAACGAGGAGCTTCTACACCAACTACCTCGGGCTGAGCACCGAGGAGTTCAACATGGGATGGGTGGCCCGCTACACCTCTCCCGACACCGGGGCGAACGTCCAGCTCGTAACGCGCGACGCAACCGCACCCGAAGACTCGGTCATTTCCGTCCACACGGATGACGTCGAAGGTGCTTATGAAGAGGCTCAGAAACTCGGCTACGAGATCGTGCATCCGATAACTACCGAGCCGTGGGGTGTGCGCAGGTTCTTCGTCCGAGCACCAGACGGCAACGTAATCAATATCGTGAACCATCGGGACTGACACAACGGCGCGGCATGCGATTAGCGTCCGATCCGGTGCGGTCAGCCATGGTCATCCCGCCCAGCGGACCCCGCTCACGCTCAGCGAAGAGATCCACTGGTTGCTTCAACAGCCTGAGGCGCTTGAACGCGGCCACTGCTTCATGACCATCGGGTCTCGAGACCTGGGGTTCGCCTTTGCCTCCAGACGCGTCCCAGCAACGAGCTGACCCAGCACCGGTGAACGATCGGCTCGCCGAACAGCCGCATGATCGATATCAGCGGTGATCGCGAGGCGGGCCGGCCGGACTCCGAGCGTCGGGCCTACGTCCTGGGTTGGTGTGTGTGCTGCAGTCGTGGAGTGAGCGCATTCCTCTTCCATGTCACCTTCGACTGCGCCGACCCCGAGCGGATGGCCTCGTTCTGGGGCGCGGTCACCCGTTACGAACGCCTGAGTAGCGCGCCGAGGACGTCGTGGCGTTGGGCGCCCTCGACCACCGGGGGGGTTCGCAGGCTCCTGTTTTCAAGGTGCCAGAGCCGAAGCCGGTCAAGAACTGTGTGCATGTCGATCTCGCGTCCAAGGATCCCGAGGCGGAGATCGACCCGGTCGTGGAGCTGGGTGCCTCCCGCGTCGGTGTGCCCGGGAGGGTGGCCTGGGCAACAACTGGACCGTGCTGTTCGATCCGGATGGCAACGAGTTCTGCATCGGCCGACTGCCTCGTAGAACGATGGTGATGCGGGCTCGCCTCCGTCTCACTACCGTGGCCCTGTGAGAAGCCAGCGCGTGCCCGGAGGGGTGGTGCACAAGCTGCCCGCAGATCTGCGCAATGCGCTCATCGCCAACGCCACGGCGCTCGCTGCCTGGAAGGAAATCACGCCTTTGGGGCGCAACGAGTTCATTTGCTGGGTCGAGGATGCCAAGCAAGGGACGACCCGAGAGCGCCGCATTCGCCGGACACAGGAGGAGCTGGAGCAAGGCCAGCGCCGACCCTGCTGCTGGCCGGGGTGCAAGCACCGCGAGCGCAACGGCACGTAGCGGCCGGCGTGCCTCGCGCGGACGCAGCTTCTGGAGCACCTCGTACTCCGGCACTCCCCCGATGGCGTCCATCGGATCGGACGCACTGTGGCAATGCACGGGATGGGGTCTCGCAGGTCGAACCCTCACCAGCAGGCCACCAGGCTGCGCGCGCCAGCGATCTGCCCGATGATCAGGGTCGCCCCACAGGCCACCCCGTTCACCGTCATCTCCGTCAGGTGCAGGAGACAACTTTGGTCATGGTCGGCCTCGCATGCGACATACGTGCGACGGGTCGCAGACCGTCGCCGATCGTCGGAGGTACCAACGCTCATCGACATGGGCGGCCTGTCTCGTCGCGACCGACTCAGCTCGGGCGAGCTCCAGTCACCACTGAGCGGCGTGAACGAACGTAGCGGCGGGCTTTCCGAGCCACTGCGTGACGCGCATCGTGAGGCCCATGTCCGCCATGCGAGCGGTCCGCAGATTGGTCAATCGGCTTGGCGTGCAGCCGAGCTCCCGCGCCAGATCGGACCACGTAAGACCGCGCTCCTGACGCTGCTCGTTGAGCGCTGAGTGGAGCCGGTTCAAATCCCACCGGAGCCGACTGCCGGGTCCTGGCTGCGGCAACTGGACATTGCCCACATCGACGATCGGGCCGGTGAGGAACTCCTCCGGTGCCCGGCCGAGCCAGCGCAGCATGAACAGCGCGTACTGACACGATGTCGCGCCGCGTGCTTGCAGCCTTGAGACCGCTCCTCCGCAGAGCGGGTGGTCACTGCGCTGCGCGTTGAGCTCCGACGACTGCTGCCACAGCTCGTCGGCGAACTCGTACCAGCCCAACCCTCGGTCACGACGCTCGGCGTCGAACGCGGCGAAGAACGCGGCGAAGTCGAAAACGGGCAGGGCCGTCACGCGCGGAAAATACCATGATCGACGGCGGTCTAACGCTACGAGACGAACGTGAATCGAAGCATGACCGCTGAACAACGCAGTGACGTCAGCTGCGGTGGCGTAGCAGCCGGTCGCGGCTGCGAACGCCCCTGTCGCCGTATGCGGAACGGCTTGCGGCGACGATTCCGACTCCTCGACTGAGCCATCTTGTGTCACTTGTCGATCCGCGAGCAGGAAGAGGCCTCCGGTCAGGCTGATCAGAGCCAGTCGTCGCAGGAGTGCACGTTCGCGGCTGTCTGCCCTGGAACCGGGAACGGCTTCCGGAACGTGAAGCTGTCGGCGGAAGGCCCGTATCGAGCAGCTGCCAGTGCAGAAGACTCGGCTTGTAGGCCTGCACGATTACGTCAACGTGGCGACCTGCCCAGGTCGGGCGAAGCGTGGCGCCATTGGATGCCGAGCAGCGTGCACAGGTCAGTCACGAACAGCTCCGCCATTTCGTCAAGAGGCGAGAAAACTTGGTAGTGGGTCAGTGACCCAGTACCGAAAACTTCGGTGCCGATTGCGAAGTCTGGCGAGCTGGGCACCCGGTCCCGGGAGGTCGCGCTAGCCGGGGACTCGAGGACACCAACCAGGCTCTCGCCGTGGCGGCGTATCGCCGATCAAGCACACCCTGCTCCCGGCGGTCGCGCGGGTGTTGGCCCGGAGTGTTGGCGCGGAGTGTTGGCCCGGAGTGTTTCGAGCGCCGGAGGAGCGGTGGCGCGGCAAAGGCGTGCGGGTTCCGTGGTGGCGGCTTGCTCCGCTGGAGGGCCATCGCTAGCCGCGGGCTCCCGCGTAGTTCGCTGGCAGCGGTCGGATCGCGAAACCTGCTGCTGCCCGCACTACCCGCCGTGCCAGCGGCGAATGGATGTCTACGCCGCCGGGTATAGCAGAACCAGCGGAATCTGGCGGCTGGGCTTGCGCTGGTAGGCGGCGTAGTTCTTGTGATCCGCGACGACCAGCGGCCACAACCGGGCCCGCTCCTCCGTGGTGGCGATAGAGGCGCGCATGCGCCGCGTAGCCCCTCCCTTCATTGCCACCTGCACTTCGGGGTTGTCCCGCAGGTTCAAGAACCACGCCGGCGACTGGTCGGCGCCGCCGCGCGACGCCACCACGACGAGGCTCGCCCCGTCCTGCACCGGCGAGGTAAGCATCACCGAGTGGGGCCGCCCGCTCTTGCGTCCGATCGTGGTCAGCTCGAGTACCGGCATGTGCTGAGCTTCCCAACCGAGACGACCGCCGCTGAGCTTCATTAGCGCGCGATGGACGATATTCATGACCTTGAATCCAAAATCATTCGACATACCCGGAATCTAACCCCTGCCTGGCAGCCGACAAGGCTGCCGGAGTTCACCCCAAAAGGTGCGGAACACCGAGCACGTCGATCGAGCCGGGTTGCCGCGGACCGACGATGCGTCGGCAGCGTCGCACGGGTCGTACGTATCGAGGGTGGCGGGCGAGGCATGTCGCACCTTCGGTTGGCGACGGGTGGGGGCGCGACGGAGCGAGTGACCCTTAAGGACGAACCAATCGATGCCGTCAGACTCGCGGCGACAGTGGCTCTCGCGCCCAACGCACGCTGAACTGTGTTCGAGGGCGGGCCCAGGTAAAGCGAGTCGCGCGGCGCGGTTACACCGGGCGCCTTTGACGGTGACGAGCGGGACCGAATAGCGTCCCGACCATCCACGCAATGAGGAGACGTCGATGGCTGCCCTGTCCACGCTCGTCGCCGGGCTCGCGTCCGGATCCATCGAGGTCGTCGACCTGACGGCGCCGCTCTCGACCGAAACCCCGCTGCTGCAATTGCCCGAGCAGTTCGGCCAGACGGCGCGCTTCGAACTCGAGCTGATCTCGCGCTACGACGACGCCGGCCCGGCCTGGTACTGGAACAACTTCCGCACCGGCGAGCACACCGGCACCCACTTCGACGCGCCGATCCACTGGATCTCCGGGCAGGACGGCGAGGACGTTGCCTCGGTGCCGCCGCGCAATCTCGTCGGGCCTGCAGCGGTTCTCGACTTCTCCGCGGAGGCGAGCGAGAATCCCGACTTCCTCGTCGAGATCGACCACATCAAGGCGTGGGAGAAGCAGCACGCTCCGCTGCCCGACCGCGGTTGGCTGCTCGTGCGCACGGGTTGGGACGCACGGGCCCACTCGCAGGACGAATTCCTCAACGCCGATGAGTCCGGCCCACATACGCCGGGGCTGTCGGCGCAGTGCGCGCGGTGGGTAGCCCAGGAGTCGCCGGTCATCGGGATGGGGGTGGAGACGGTCGGCAGTGACGCCGGGGCCGCGGCGAGCTTCGAGCCGATGTTTCCCTGCCACTCGTTCATGCACGGAGCGGGAAAGTACGGCCTGACCCAACTGCGTAATCTCGACCGGCTGCCACCGACGGGCGCGGTGCTGATCGCGAGTCCGCTGCGCATCGTCAACGGCTCGGGCAGCCCCGTCCGGGTGCTTGCGCTCGTCGAGCGCTGAGCACTGATGCGGGTCGGTTCGGCGATCGGCCGGGTTCTCGCCGACCTGGGCGTTCGCCAGGTCTTCGGTGTCGTCGGGTCGGGCAACTTTCACGTCACGAACGCCCTTATCGGCGCCGGAGCGAGTTACGTAGCCGCGCGTCACGAGTGCGGCGCGGCGACGATGGCCGACGCCTACGGCAGGCTCAGCGGCCGGGTCGCCGCGGTCACAGTGCACCAGGGCTGCGGGCTGACCAACGCGATGACCGGCATCACCGAGGCCGCGAAGAGCCGCACCCCGATGATCGTGCTCGCCGCCGAGGCGAACGATGCGCGGTCGAATTTCTACGTCGACCAGGACGCGCTCGCGAGGTCGGTCGGCGCCGTGTCGATGCGGGTGACGTCGGCTGCTGACGCGGTGGCGACCGCAATGGCCGCCTACCGCGCCGCCGTCGACGACCGCCGAACGGTCGTGCTGAACCTGCCGCTGGGCGCGCAGGCCGAGGAGCTCGCGGACGGGTGGTCGCTGCCCGAGCCGCCGACGCTGGCCGTCGTCGGCCCGCCCGGCGACGATGTCGCACGGCTGACCGCCCAACTCGTCGCGTCGCAGCGGCCCGTGTTCGTCGCCGGCCGCGGGGCCCGCTCGCCAGGCGCGCGCGATGCCGTGCGCGTGCTCGCCGAGCGCACCGGCGCGCTGCTGGCGACGAGTGCCGCAGCGAAGGGGCTGTTCCACGACGACCCGTGGTCGCTGGATGTGTCCGGCGGCTTCGCCGCACCCCTGGCCGCCGAGCTCATCCGCGGCGCCGACCTGATCGTCGGGTGGGGCTGCGCCCTGAACATGTGGACGATGCGCCACGGCGAGCTGATCGCACCCGGCACCACCGTCGTGCAGGTGGACGTCGAGGCCGAAGCCCTTGGCCGGCACCGGGCGATCGACCTCGGCGTCACCGGTGACGTCGCGGCGACGGCGTCCGCCGTCACGGCTGCGCCGGGAACGCGGTACCGCACCGACGACATCGGCCGGCGGATCGCCGCCGAGTCCCACTGGCGCGACGTGCCGTTCGACGACGCGTCCACCGCCGACCGCATCGACCCGCGCACGGTGTCGATAGCGCTCGACGACCTGCTGCCCGCCGAGCGCACCGTCTGCATCGACTCGGGCAACTTCATGGGCTACCCGAGCATGTTTCTGTCCGTGCCCGACGAGCTGGGGTTCTGCTTCGCGCAGGCGTTCCAGTCGATCGGGCTCGGGCTCGCCAGCGCCGTGGGGGCTGCGATCGCGCAGCCGCACCGGCTCACGGTCGCCGCACTCGGTGACGGCGGTGCGACGATGGGCATCGCCGAACTCGACACCGTTGCCCGCCTCGGCCTCGACATGATGATCGTCGTCTACAACGACGAGGCGTACGGCGCGGAGGTGCACCACTTCGGTCCGGACGGGCACGATCTCGGCACGGTCCGCTTCCCGGAGACCGACCTCGCGTCCATCGCCCGCGGGTTCGGTTTGCACGGTCTGACCGTGCGAGGCATCGACGACATGGACGCCGTCGTATCGTGGGTTTCCGGCGATCGATCCCGTCCGCTGCTGATCGACGCCAAGATCGTCGACGACGGCGGGGCGTGGTGGCTCAAGGACGCGTTCCGTGGCCATTGACCGAGATCGACGACGGCGTAGCGTCGGCTCGGTGAGAGCACCGCAGCGAACCCCTCGACGACGGCCCCGCTGGTCGGACTTCGCGCCGCTCATCTCGCTCGACAAGCCGGACCTGAACCCGACGCGACGCCGGCTCGCGCGGGCGCTGACCATCGACGACCTGCGCTCGATCGCACGCCGCCGCAGCCCTCGCGCGGTCTTCGACTACACCGACGGTGCCGCCTCGGCCGAAATCAGTCTTACCCGGGCCAGGTCGTTGTTCGCCGACCTCCAGTTCAACCCGTCGGTGCTGCGTGACGTCGGCCAGGTCGACACCTCGACCTCGATCCTTGGAACCCGCTCCGAGCAGCCCTTCGCGTTCGCCCCGACCGGATTCACCCGGCTGATGCACCACGAGGGCGAGCGCGCCGTCGCGCGGGTCGCCGAGCGCTACGGCGTGCCCTACGCGCTGTCCACGATGGGCACGACGTCGATCGAAGACGTCGCGGCCGCCGCGCCCGACGCGCGCAAGTGGTTCCAGCTCTACGTGTGGCGCGACCGCGCCGCCGCCGAGGACTTGATCGCCCGGGCGCACGCGGCGGGATTCGAGGCGCTGATCCTCACCGTCGACGTCCCGGTCGCCGGGCCACGGTTACGCGACGTCCGCAACGGGTTCGCGATCCCACCCAAGCTCAAGGCGAAGACCGTCGGCAACGCCATCCTGCACCCGGCCTGGTGGGTGAACCTGCTGACGACCGACCCGCTGACGTTCGCGTCGCTGTCGAACTGGGACTCCACGGTCGCCGAGATGATCGACGCGCTGTTCGACCCGACGATGACCCAAGACGATCTGGCCTGGCTGCGCTCGGCGTGGGACGGGCCGCTCGTGGTCAAGGGCATTCAGACCGTGGACGACGCGCGGCGCGTCGTCGATGCCGGCGCCGACGCGGTGCTCGTGTCCAATCACGGCGGCCGGCAGCTCGACCGGGCGCCCGTCCCGCTGCGGCTGCTGCCAGACGTCGTGCAGGAATTGCAGGGACGCGCCGAGGTATGGGTCGACACCGGCATTATGAGCGGCGCCGACATCGTCGCAGCCCGGGCTCTCGGCGCCGACGCTGCCCTCGTCGGCCGGGCCTACCTGTACGGGCTCATGGCCGGCGGCGAGCGCGGCGTCGAGCGCGCGGCCGAGATACTCACCACCGAGGTGCGCCGCACGATGCAGCTGCTCGGCGTGCAGAAGATCGCCGAGCTCGGACCCCAGCACGTCACCCTGCCGTGATCGCCAACTCATGAGGACGGCGCAAATGATCGACATCATCGAGGTCACCCCGACCTTCGAGCAGTACGCGTTCACGTTCGGTGGTGTGGCCCCGATGCGCAAGGTTGCACCAGGCACCGCGCTGCGGCTGTGGTCCGACGACGCGTTCTGCGGCGCGCTGCGCAGCGTGACCGACCTGTCGAGCGAGAAGGTAGACCTGCGCTTCGTCAACCCGCAGACCGGCCCGTTCTACGTCGAGGGCGCCGAGCCGGGCGACACGCTCGCGCTGCACCTGGTGAGCATGGAGCCCGCGCGGGACTGGGGCGCGTCGGCGGCGATCCCGTTCTTCGGTGGACTCACCAGCACCGACCGCACCGCGATGCTGCACGAGGCGTTGCCCGACACCACGTGGATCTATCACCTCGACTCGGCCGCGCGCACCGTGCAGTTCCAGGCGCGGCACAGCGAGCACCGCATCGATCTGCCCCTCGAGCCGATGCTCGGCACCGTCGGCGTCGCACCCGCGTCCAACGAGGTGCGCAGCTCGCTCGTACCCGACCGATTCGGCGGCAACATGGACACCCCGCAGATGCGGGCCGGCACCACCTGCTATCTCGGGGTCAACGTCGAGGGGGCGTTGTTCTCAATCGGTGACGGGCACTACCGCCAGGGTGAGGGCGAGTCGTGCGGCACAGCAGTCGAGGGAGCGATGACGACGACGCTGATCGTCGAGCTGATCAAGGGTTCGGCGCCGGGCTGGCCCCGGCTCGAGGACGACGAACACCTCATGACCGTCGGCTCCAGTCGCCCGCTCGAGGACGCCTGGCGGGTGTCGCAGGTCGAGATGGTCACCTGGCTCATCGAGCTGTACGGCCTGCACAAGATGGACGCCTACCAGCTGCTCTCGCAAATCTCCGAGACGCCGCTCGCGAACGTCGTTGACGCGAATTACAGCGTCGTGGCCAAGGCGCGCAAGGCACTGCTGCCCGCCGCCTCCGCCTTCGACGGGCTGCACCGCGACCTGCGCGCCCGCGCTGCCGAGCTCACCGGTGCCTGACCGGGGGCGGGTAGCGTCACATCTCTAACTCCACTACCCGTCCAGGAAGGGCGATCGACATGGATCTGCAACTCACCGGGCGGCGTGCCCTGGTCACCGGCGGCACTCGCGGCATCGGCCGCTCGATCGTCGAACACTTCCTCGCCGAAGGCGCGTCCGTCGCCTTCTGCGCCCGTGACAGCGACGCGGTGAAGCGCACGCAGGACGAGCTGGCCGCGGGTGGCGCCGCTGATGGGGTCAACGTCGTCGGCACCGCCCTCGACGTCGCCGACGCCGCGGCCCTCGCCGACTGGGTGACCAGCAGCGCCGAACAGCTCGGCGGCATCGACATCGTGGTGTCGAATGTCAGCGCGCTCGCCATCCCCGACGAACCGGACAACTGGACCGCCTCGTTCGAGGTAGACCTGATGGGCGCGGTTCGCCTCGTCAACGCCGCCATGCCCTACCTCGAGGCGAGCGACGCCGCCTCCATCGTCGCGGTGTCGAGCGTGTCCGGCCGCGAGGTCGACTTCGCCGCCGGCCCGTACGGCACGATCAAGGCCGCGCTGATCCATTACATGCAGGGCCTGGCGAACCAGCTCGCTGCAAAGGGCATTCGGGCCAACTCGATCTCACCCGGCAACGTCTACTTCGAGGGCGGGGTGTGGCAATCGATCGAGCAGAATCAGCCGGAGTTCTTCGCGACCGCGTTGGACCTCAACCCGACGAAGCGGATGGCGACCCCCGACGAGATCGCTCGCACCGTCGTCTTCGTCGCCAGTCCCGCGTCGAGCCGCACCAGCGGCGCGAACGTCTTGGTCGACGGCGCCCTCTCGCGTGGCGTCCAGTTCTGAACTACACCGCTGTCCGCGACGCATCCACCGGCTGGCCGGTCGTCTTTCAAATCTTTGCGGCGCCTGGGCAGGCCCTCTCACGACGCGCACATCGCGGCGTCACGAGTGGAGGCGATCGGCAACATCGGCCAGGCCCATCCCCGCCAGCGCTTCGATGTCGCCGGGACCGACTGTCGAGCGCGGGGACGACGCGAGCTGCTGCAGGAACAACTCGGCTGCGTCGTGGCTCGCCCCGGGACCGCTGAGACGGTAACGCGAGGGCAACATCGGTCCGAAGAGCAGCGCTTCGGCCAAGTCTGGCCAGACCCGCGGATCGGGGGCGACTCCGAGTTCCGCTGCGATGGCGGCGGCGAGGACATTGTGTGGGTAGAGCGCCGGCGACGGATTCACCATATTCGCCCGCAGCCGCTCGGCATCGGGCGCTTCGACGTGACCCGCCCACATTCCGATGATCCATCTCGCTTGCAGTTCGAGCAATGGAAAGTATGGGCCCTGAGCCAGGAATTGCCCGACAGCGGCGAACCCGGGCAGGTCCGGATGCAACGTGTGTAAGTACAGACCCCCCAGGTCGCGGCCGATTGCCGTCCACACGTCATCGGACAGGAAGGGAAGGTCCAGTTCGTAGCCGGTCGCGCATACGACGGCGTCGACTGATTCCCGGGAGCCGTCACTGAATGTGACGTCGTGACCACGGATCGTGGCAATGGCTGGTTTGCAGATGATCTTGTTGGCAGCAACCTGCTGAAGGTAGTCCTGGGACAGCGACAGACCTGCGGTGAGGATGTCCGGGTCAGGCCGGGGGGCCCCGAAGCCGGCCGGATCGCCGGCGACTTCAATCACGCGACGACGGAGCAGGTGGCGGAAGGCCTCGCGGGAAAGGGTACGTCGCTGCAGCGCATCGAAGTAGGTGTACCACTGCCAGTCCGATGGAACACCGTCGACGACTTTCTGCAGGACGTACCGCGGCTTGCGGAACGCCGAGACCACCGGCGCGACCGGCGCGATGTCCGAGGCGATTTCGTGACCGCTGATGCCGTTGCCGTACACCAGCGCGCGCTGGCCACGGAACGCTTGTGCACCCGGATAGTCGAAGGCGTGCAGCAGGTCGCCACGAAACCCGTCAAGGCCTACCGGGCGATGCGGCTTGCGGAAGCGGCCCGAAGCGACGACCACGGCGTCATACCGTTCGCCGTTCACAGACCAGCCGAAGCTAACGGACGTCACGCGATTCTCGAGGCGGATCGCGTCGGACAGCTCGAACCGCTGGGCGAAGTCATGCAGGTAGTCGCGGACCTGCTCGGCAGTGGGATGCAATGGCCAGTCGGCGGGCCCGGGGAATTCCGAGAACGCGGTCATCGCCCGGCTGGTGTTGGTGTGCATTCCGGGCCACACGCCGCTGTGGGCGGCGTCGGTGTTCCACTGTCCACCGATGTCGGCGCTGGCCTCGAACACCGTCGGTCTGAAACCCGCTTCGATCGCCAGTTTCGCTGTGATCAAGCCGCTCGGACCCGCGCCGACTATCGCCACCTTCGCAGCCGGCCCAAGCCTCATGGAGCAACGCTAACCGCTCACCGCCCCCGATCACGCGGCCGACCCCTGCGCGTGACAGGGCTGGGAACCTGCGTCCGCCCGACGCACCGACCGCGTCTGTTCCGATGAAAACGCGGCGGATGGCACGAAGCGGAGGTTCACTGGACGCAAGACTGTGCCAGCATCCGGTGAATGCCTTGCGCCGCCACTTCAAGGGCGGCCGCGAGCCTGGCCCGATCCCGACGCAGACTCGCCACGACGACGCCGAGTGCGGCCGCCTGAAGGTCCTCCGGGGCATACGCAAGGAGGATCTTGCCGACGCCTGTGGCGTGCAACGGAAGTCGTGCACCGATCTTGCTCACAACTGGGACGGACGCGTGCCCGGACAGTCGATCAAGATAGAGCGCAGTTTTCCCGTCGCGTACCGCGACGTGGACCGTGGCGAATGTGGCCGCGAAGATGTCATGCAGGAACGGCGACGCGGTTTCGCGCAGTCCCGTCTGCGCTGGCGCGAGCAAACCCAGATCCCAAAGCTGTCGCCCGATCACGAAGACGCCGTCGTCGCGCCGGGCAAGCAGGCCGCCGGCACACAACTCTCGGGTCAGGCGGTGCGTCGTCGGAAGGCTGAGGTCGGCACGTCGGGCAATCTCGGTCAGCCGCAGTTCGCGGTGCCGCCTGTCGAAGGCGTGCAGTATGGCGACTACGCGGCCGGTGACAGTTCCCCCGGGCGTGCTCGTGTTTCCAGCCATCACTCACCTCGTCGATCGCAGCCCTCACATTGTTTCACTGAGCGGAAGCGGGAGCTTGGATGTCTTGCTGCAGACCGCATAGCGTCGTGTGATCGAACACCAGGGCGAGTCGTAGCGAGGGAGCTCCGTGACCGGCATCGTGACGGGGAACGCAACGACCGTTCAGTCGTCTGACTCGGCTGCGTCGACGCAGGCAGAGCTCAGTGTTGAAATCACTATGCTGTCCGCGGCCTATGAGAACGGCAACGTCGTGGAGACCCAACCGCGCTTGGACTACCCGCCGTATCGCAGCAGCATCCGGCGTCACCCGACCAAGTCATTACTCCTCGTCGATCCGGAAGACATCGACCTGGCGAGTCCGGTGTTCGGGCCCCGCGATGTTGACCCGCTCGAGTCCGACCTGACGATCCAGCACTCCGGTGAGCCGATCGGCGAACGCGTCGTCGTCGCCGGCCGGGTGCTCGACGGTGACGGTCGCCCCGTCGTCGGTCAGCTCATCGAGATCTGGCAGGCGAACGCGGCCGGCCGCTATGTCCACAAGGGCGACCAGCACCGTGCGCCGATCGATCCGAACTTCACCGGCGCCGGCCGATGCCTCACAGGCCCGGATGGGTCATATCGGTTCGCGACGATCAAACCCGGCCCGTACCCGTGGAAGAATCACCTCAACGCCTGGCGTCCTGCGCACATCCACTTCTCGGTGTTCGGTTCGGAGTTCACCCAACGGATCACCACTCAGATGTATTTCCCCGCAGATCCGCTGTTCGACTTGGACCCGATCTACCGGTCGCTCCTCGACGCGGACGCGCGCGCACGGCTCGTCGCCACCTATGACCACGACCTGACGAGCCCCGAGTGGAGTACCGGCTATCGATGGGACATCGTCCTGACCGGCAGAAGGCGCACGCTCATGGAGCCCGACACGTGACGCTGACCCCCACGCCCGCGCAGACGATCGGTCCGTTCTTCGGCTACGCGCTGCCCGTCGCGGGTGGATCCGATCTGGTCCCGGTCGGTCACCCTGACGCCATGCGGCTCACCGGCCAAGTCCTGGACGGCGTCGGTGAACCGGTTCCCGATGCGCTGATCGAAATCTGGCAGGCCGATGCCGAGGGTGTCATCGTGCAGAAGCCGGGCTCGCTGCGCCGCGACGGCTGGACCTTCACCGGATTCGGACGATGCGCTGTCGACAATACCGGTCGCTACTCCTTCACGACCCTGCTTCCAGGTGCGACCAGGCAAGGCCGTGCGCCGTTCATCGCACTGGCGGTGTTCGCCCGCGGGCTGTCGAATCGTCTCTTCACCCGTGCGTACCTGCCGGGTCATGAAGCGCTATGGCGGCGCGACCCGGTCCTCACCACACTCTCCGAAGACCGACGTGCAACTCTCATCGCGAAATCGACACGCGATGGAATGACGTTCGACATCCGCCTGCAGGGTCGGGACGAAACCGTGTTTCTGAGCTATCCCGACGGCACTGCGTGACCGACCGGTCGATCTGCATCACGACGGCCTTCAGTCGGTGCGGAGCTCGCGGGTGAGATCGCCGCCCTCGCTGATCAGCTGGCTGACAACCGCTATCCTTTCCGTTTTTCGGCGATCGTGACGTTGCCGGCGGCCCACCGCGTCGGCGGCACCTCGCGGACAACGACGCGCACGGATTCGCGCGGCGCATCGACGGCCTGTTCGACCGCATCGGTCAGCAGTTCGATCAACTTGCGCACCTGCTCCTCGCTGCGACCTTCGACCATCGTGACCTCGACCAACGGCATTGTGATCCTCCTGTCCTCGTGCACCGGCACGTCGTGGCGGTGATGCCTGCGTCCGCGAAGCGGTCCGCGTTCTTCAGGTGGGCTCCGGCGGAGGTCGCCTCGAACACGACGTCCGGTGGCGTCGGACAAGACAGTAGCGAGTCCATACCGCCGGCCGACGCCCCCGGGCCGGCCTCAGCGGCCTTGCGCAGCCCGACGACTGGTACGGGAAGATGCACGCGTCACGCAGGGCAACCACCACCTGCGCGCCGCGCTGGCTGCCCGGCGTCATCTGGGTGATGCCGATGCCGAACGCGATAGAGCATGCCGACCCGGGTGGTGTCATCCGGACGGAACGCAGCTGCTCATTGACCTGCTGGTCGTGGTCGGCGTGAAACCCGACCTGGTCGACGTAGAACGCCGGGCGCTCGGGGGCGGCGAGCTACTCAAGAACGACTGTTCGAAACGCCGGCCGGATAGGCGGCGGTCAGGCCCGGCGCAGGCGCCGGAGAAGGGCCGGCCCACGGGTGAGCCGGAGCTGCCGGGCGCGGGCGGCGCTCGGCCGCCGTACGTCGGTGCCGGCGAATGCCTGGGCAAAGGCGAGCTTGCTGGTGGCTGCGGTAAACGGGCGCGACTCGGAGGTGGCCATGTGCTTGCTTTCTGCGTGGGTGGACCAGTGGGACATCATTCAGTATGGCGCGTTTCCGTCTGAAAGAAAATTGCATTCTGTTTATGGTTGATTGAAGCTGTACTTCATGAGCATCGATCCCCGCCGGCTGGTGGTCCTGCGCGCGGTCGAGCGGCACGGCGGCGTGGTCGGCGCTGCTGCGGCGCTGCGCGTTTCCCCGTCGGCAGTCTCGCAGCAGCTGGCGATGCTGGAGCGGGAAACCGGGTTCGTGCTCGTCGACAGATCCCGACGCGGCGGCCAGCGCTCGGTCGAATTCACCACCGCCGGACGCCGTCTCATGACACACGCCAACAACCTGGTGCAGGTGCTCGACGACGCCGAGGCCGAGCTGAACACCCTGGCCGACGCTGTCACCGGACCGGTCACCCTCGCTGCTTTCGTCACCGCGCTGCGTGGCTTCGCCGGCACCGCCATCGTGAACCTCGCCCAGCAGCATCCGGGCCTCGAACTGTCCGTGCACCAGCTGAACGATTCGACCGCCGCAGCCGACGTCCTGGCCGGTCGCACCGACCTGGCTCTGGTCGAGGACGACGCACAACGCCGCCGTCCGGTGCCGCGCGGGCTGCGCTACCAGGCACTGTTCGACGACCCCTTCCGCGTCGTGGTCCCTGACGGCTGGCCCGAATTCGACGACCTCGCCACCGTCGCCGAACGGCCGTGGATCGACGGCCCCCCCGACAGCGCGGTTGGCCAGGCGATGCGCCGGGTGCGCCGGACCAGCGCGTTGACACTCCCAGCGGCGCACCTGTGCCAGGACTTCACCGCCGCGCTCGTGCTCGTCTCGGCCGGCTTCGGGGGGGCGTTCGTCACGGCACTCGCCCTGACCGCGTCCGCACCCACGGGAGTACGCGAGGTGACGCTGCCCGGCCTCGGCTCCCGACGCATCGGAGTGCTCCATCGCCGCTCACGAAACGAACCCACGCCCGTCGTGCGCACCGTCGTCGACGCCCTGCGCGCCGCCGCGGCCGACGCCGCCCCCTGACCCGGTCAGCGCGGCCGGGCCGGGCCGCGGCCCCAGCTCGAGGATTCGGACGCTGGAGCCGCGAGCCGTCCGCTCGCGACGAGTCGAAACTGATGACTCGCTGCGCGATGAGTTCTAACCTGCTCAGACGTCATACCTGCAAACGGCACGGCCAAGGAGGCGAAATGGGCGGGGTTCGGGTTCTGGTCGGAACGCGCAAGGGCGCATTCGTGTTGTCCTCCGACGAGCAGCGGCAGGACTGGCGGGTCGACGGCCCGCACTTCCCGGGGTGGGAGGTGTACCACGTGGCCGGGTCACCGGCCGATCCCGACCGATTGTGGGCCGCGCCGTCAGGCGGCTGGTTCGGACAGGTGATCCAGCGTTCCGACGACGGCGGGCGCACGTGGGAGCCGGTCGGCAACGACTTCAGCTACGCCAGCCCCGCCGGTGAGCACCAGTGGTACGACGGCACGCTGCGCCCGTGGGAGTTCGCCCGCGTCTGGCACCTCGAGCCGTCGCCGGTCGATCGTGACCTCGTGTACGCCGGGATACAGGACGCCGCATTGTTCAAGAGCACCGACGGTGGCACGAGCTGGCAAGAGCTGCGCGGGCTGCGCGAGCACGGCTCGGGGCCGCAGTGGCAGCCCGGCGCGGGCGGTATGTGCCTGCACACGATCGTCCTGGACCCGAATGACCCGGACCGCATGACGGTGGCGATCTCGGCAGCCGGGGTGTTCCGCACCGACGACGGCGGTTTGTCGTGGCGTCCGATCAACCAGGGTCTGCTCTCGGACGGCATTCCCTCCCCCGCCGCCGAGGTCGGGCACTGCGTTCACAACCTCGCCATGCACCCGGACCGTCCGGACACCCTGTACATGCAGAAACACTGGGACGTCATGCGCAGCGACGACGCCGGCGAACACTGGCACGAAATCAGCGGCAATCTGCCGAGCGACTTCGGTTTCCCGATCACCGTCCACTCCCACGAGCCCGCGACGGTGTACGTCGTCCCGATCACCAGCGATTCACACCACTTCCCACCCGACGGCAAACTCCGTGTCTACCGCAGCCGCACCGGCGGGGACGATTGGAAGGCGCTCACCGACGGATTGCCGCAGCAGAACTGTTACGTCAACGTGCTGCGGGACGCGATGGCGGTCGACACATTGGACGAGTGTGGCGTCTACTTCGGCACGTCCGGTGGGCAGGTGTACGCATCGGCCAACTCCGGCGACACGTGGACTCCGATCGTGCGCGACCTGCCGGCCGTGCTGTCCGTCGAGGTGCAATCGCTGTGACGATCCGGGTTGTGCTTCCGGCTCACCTGCGCCAACTCGCTCGCTGCACGGGCGAGATCACCCTCGATGCCGAGCCCACGCAGCGCGGGGTCATCGACGCGCTCGAGCAGCGGTACCCGGCACTGCGCGGCACGCTGCGCGATCCAGCGACCGACCTACGTCGCACGTTCGTCCGGTTCTACGGCTGCGAGCAGGACCTGTCCCACGAATCGCCGGACGCTGCACTGCCCGCCGCGGTGGCCAACGGCGACGAGCCGTTTCTGGTCATCGGCGCTATGGCAGGCGGCTGAACCGACCTGATGTGATCGGCTGCCCCGCACGCCGAAACCAGCTCTGCTTCGGCGGTGATCGCGGCCGGCGCCTGCTGGAGAGTCACCCCGCGAGCTGAGCAGGCAGCCCGAAGGCGGGGAACAGCCGCGCCGTGTCGAGAAACGAGTGAATCTGGGCGATCCGTCCGTCAGAAATCTCCAGCACGTGCAGTGCCCACGGCGCGTGCCCCCCGGCCGGGTCGCGACGGTACTGCCCGAAGGCGGGGCAGCCGTTGGCAGCGGACGCGACCAGGCGCGAGCCGCGGCACTTCGCACCGACGCCGAGCATCCACGCGCCGATATCGGCGGCGCCGCGCAGCCACATCGCGTACGGAGGCATGGTCTGCAGCGCGTCCTCGTGCAACAGGCTGACGAACTGCTCGATGTCATAACGTTCGAAGGCATCGACGTAGCGGGCGAGCAGAACTTGCTGGTCGGCGTCGAGCGTCGGCGCCTGCGTCAGGTGCGTGTCCGCAAGAGCTGTGCGGGCGCGCTGCAGAGCGCTGGTCACGGCAGCGACGGTGGTGTTGAGCAGGACGGCGACCTCGGCAGCCTGCCAACGCAACACCTCGCACAGGAGGAGGACGGCGCGCTGCTTGGGCGGTAGCTGCTGCAGGGCGGCCACGAAGGCCAGGCGCACGCTCTCGCGCTGTTCGGCGAGGTCCGCGGGATCGGCCTCCAGCGGCAGCACGCGTTCGTCAGCAATCGGCGACACCCACGACCCGTCCGGCAACAGGTCGGCGAGCGAGGCTGCGACAGGCGGGCGCGCTGGGCCGAGCTCCATCGGGATCGCCCGGCGCGACCGCCCGCGGAGCATGTCCAGGCAGATGTTCGTGGCGATGCGGTACAGCCACGATCGCACGGTGGACCGCTGCTCGAAATCGTTGGCCGCACGCATCGCGCGGATCATCGTTTCCTGCACGGCATCTTCGGCATCGAATGCCGACCCGAGCATCCGATAGCAGTAACCGGTCAGCTCACGACGATGAACTTCCAGGTCCCAGGCGGCCGGCGCCGCGCTCAGTGTCACTCCGGGATCGTACGTCCGAGGACCCCTGAGTCGAACGACGACATGGACGTCGCGGAACGCCGGCAGGAGCGGCCGTGCTCACGGGTCGCCGATCAGAATCGGGCGAACTCGCGGGTGTCTTCACCGAAGGCGTCGATCATTTCTGCGGACAGAGTGGGCCGGAGCGTACGGGCAGCGGCGAGATAGTCGGCCGTCGTGGCAACGCAACGCTGCCCACTGTCGACCGAGCACTCGAAGGTGCTCTGCGCGACCGTGCGTGCGGCATGTTGCACATCGGCCGGCGTGAAGCCCTCGCTCACGGCGGCCACCTCGGCGATGTCCACCCCGTCATCGGTGACGTAACCGGCCCACAGCGCGGTCCGTGCGGCAAGGTCGGGCGGACCGATCGGCAAGATGTAATCGAATCGACCGTGCCGAAGAAACGCCGGGTCGAGCGAACGCACCGAATTGGTCGCACAGACCAGCAAGCGCCCTGGCCGATCGCGGAAACTCACCAACGCCTTGAGCAGTTCGTTCACGACACCGGTGTCGGTCGAATCGAGTTCGCGGGCCGATGCAATCTCCTCGACCTCGTCGATGAAAACGACGACGTGGTCCAGGTCGCGAAGCTGCGAGAAGACCACGTTGATGCCACTGGCCAAACCGGTGCCCGCGGCGAGCCTGGAGGGGAACACCTCCAGGAAAGGCCAGCCCAAGCGGCTGGCAACAGCCCGGGCGAACGTGGTCTTCCCGGTACCCGGCGGCCCGAACAGGATGACGGCGTGTGGTGGCTCCACCCCGTGCTCGGCAGCCTGCTCCGGAAGTGCGAGCGGCAGCACGAGCTTTCGCTCGATCATGCGCTTCTCACTGGTCATCCCCGCGATCTGGGCCCACAGGCGAGAATGCGGCACAACCGCGCCCAGGCTGGTGAGTAACTGCGCCACACGCGGCGAGCCCGACTCGGTCTTCTCGTAGTACGTCACTCCCGTGCGCGCGCGAAAACCTGAGTTCTCGAACGCGGTGCTGCCGGTCTCTCCGTCCGGAAGGAGCGCCGCAATGCGAGACACCCCCGCTGTGAGCAGCCGATGCTCCAATGCGGCCAGCAAATCACTACCCAGGCCCCGGCCCCGGCAGTTCGGTGACAAGGCCATGCGTAGCACCCACGCGCGATCGTCATCAACGCGGCTCACCGCGGTACCGACCACCTCGCCAGCGGCGACGGCGACCACCGCCGGACACCGGTCAAGACTGCCGAGGACATCCGCCAACGTGAACACAGGATCCTCACTGGTCGTGGATGACGCAGCATCCAGGCGCACAGCGGCTTCCAGATCACGCGGTTCGAAATCACGGATGTGCCAACCAGTCATCACGCTCGCCCCGCCCGGTCGTCTCCACGCCGCTGCGGCCCGGCTGGTCCGCAGATAGTGATCCGCCCTCAGGCTACGTCGCCCGCGCCGTCGGCCGAACCCAGTTTCGGCTACTGAAGTTTGGGGCCTCAGTCCTGCGCCTCGTGCGCCGTGACGCGCTCGGCGAGCACGATGTCACCGGTCCATCCGCACTGTCCGCAAAAGCAGACGAAGACGCGCTCCTGCGCCACCCAGTACTCGGTGGCCAGGCCGCGCCCGCCGTCGGCCAGGCCGAACGGCGCGGCGCAGGACGGGCAGAATCGCGGCGCATCGCGGCGGTGGCCGTCGGCGTCGACCGGAAACCACCCGCGCCCGCGGTCGACTCCGAACTTGGGGTCGAGCCGTTCCGCCATGGTCAGGACTCCTCCTTGCGGTTCTCCCAGGCAGCGATGTGCAGCTTCTTCAGCGCGTCCGCCTGCGGGCTGAAGCGCATGGACGCCTTGTCAATGAAGTCGATGGCAAAGGCCGGGCCGGCGTCGAACTTGTTCTTCTCGCAAGGCAGGTCGATGCGCTCGTGCGGGTCGCGGATCGTGCCGAGCGGGTCCTGCCCGGCGGCCACCTTCGCCATCTCGGCCTTGAACATCCGGCGCAACATGGTCACGCCGACATCCGAGCGGCCGAGATGTTCCACGCTCCGATCGGTGATCGGGCCCTGGGTCACCCACGCCATGATGTCCTGCCCCTCGACGTAGTCGGTGCGGTGCCGTCCGTGGTCGTCGAAGACGGGGATTTCATAGTCGGGGATCGTCGGCTGATCCGGGTACTCGATCCCCTCAGGGGCGTGCGTCGTATACAGCATGAAGCGGGTGGTCGTCCGGTCGATGGGCACGCGGATCTGCATCTGTTCGACGTTCGCGCCGCCAACCCGCATGTTGTACGGGAAGACGAGCGGGTGTCCCACCTTCCAGTCGTCGTCCTCCTCGGAGGCGCCTTCGACCACGCGGCGTTTGATGATGCCCCATTCGAATGCGTCGAAACCCACTTTGACGTGTTTCTTGCCGAACGAGGTGGGAGCGTCGAACCCCTGCTGCCTACCGAGAAATTCGAAGTAGCGGCCGTGCAGGAATTCGACGTGGTGCGGGTCGACCGCGTTCTCCATGATCTGGACGAAGTTGCACGGCAGATCGGCCCAGCCGATGTCGCGCACCCCGTCCATCACGAAGACATCGAACCGCGGCAACTCCGGCGCCGGCAGCGGACCGACATAGGCCCAGACAAGACCGCCCATTTCCTCCACCTTGCCGGCCTTCGCGCGCACCCGGTCCTTGAAGTTCGTCTCATCGCGCTCGGCCGGCTGCTCGAGGCATTCGCCGTCCAGACCGAACAGCCAACCGTGATAGGGGCAGCGGATGCCGTTCTCCTCCACCACGCCGTAGGCCAGCGACGCGCGCCGGTGCGGGCAGGCCTCGGGCACGATGCCGTAACGGCCCGACGCCGTCTTGTAGACGGCCCAGTCCTCGCCGAGCAGCTTCGCGTGCTTGACCGGGAACTCCGCCAGTTCCCGCGTGAACGCGACGGGGTACCAATAGCGGCGCAGCAGTTCGCCCATCGGCGTGCCCGGTGCTATGTCGGTCAGCTCGTCGTTCTGTTCTGCGGTCAGCACGTCGTGCTCCGCCCTTCCACTAGGAGTGTTGTCGTCCGGTCGGCTGGATCAGTCGAGGATGGTGACGGTGCCGGCGTTGCCGTCGACGCGTAGCAGCTGACCGGTTTTGATGGTCTTGGTCCCGAACGCGGTGCCCGTCACCGCTGGCAGGCCGTACTCGCGGCAGACGATTGCGGCGTGGCTCATGATTCCGCCCACGTCGGTCACGGTGGCACCGATGCGTCCGAACACCGGCGCCCAGCTCGGCGCGGTCAGCGGGGCGACGAGGATCTCGCCGTCCTGCAGATCACCGATGCCGTCGGCGGAGAAGATGACCCGGGCCGGTCCCTCGGCGATGCCTGGCGAAGCGGCGAAGCCGGACAGTACGCCGTCAGTCGAGTCGGAACCGCCGAGCCACTGCTTGACACTCTCGGACGTCACGCCCCACAGCATCACGGTGAAGGGCTCGGTGATCACCTCTGGCGGCACGCCGAGCGCCGGTGGCGGTGACCAGGTGCGCAGCGCCGTCATGATCCCGCGGCGGCGCTCGATCTCGCGTCCCCAGTATTTGGGCCCCCGCGATTCGATCCCCACGGCCCAGCCATGGAAGTAGTCGAATATCGCGTCCGGAACCTCGTTGCGACGCAGCAGGAAGATGTCGTCGGATTGGGCGAAGAAGCCGGCGTCGGTGAGCACCTGACCCAGCTGGCGCATCCGGTCCCAGACCAGCGACATCCCCCAGTGCTCGACGTAGAAGTTGTGGTTCTCCACGTAGGGAAAGACGGTGCGCGCCAGGCCGAGCTTCGCATCGAAGGTCGCGCGGTCCTCCTCGGCATCGATGAGGTCGCGGTATTCCGTCACGATGCGGTCGCGCTCGGCCTCGATGGCGGCAATCGGACGTGCCAGGCTTTCCCCGCGATCGAGGGCGGTGATGTAGCCGGCGATGAAGTTCATCGGGATGTCCGGGTAGTCCTTCCAGACCCGGTCGGAATGGTAGAAGCCGCTGCCCGCGGAGAAGTTGAACCACGGGTCGTGCGAGGCCTGCCAGGCGGCCGACCACTTCTTGCCGTCGTCGTCGGCGCTCATCCGCTCGAGCGTCTCGCTGGCGGACTTGCTGACCCGCTTCTGCAACCCGAGGTCGACAGCGAGTTGGGCGAGCTTCTTCAGCTCCTCGTCAGGCTTGAAGAGGTCGACATCGATGCCTGCGACCATCTTTGCGATGCCCTGGTCCGGGATCGACGGGAAGAGCTGTTTGCAGAAGCCGAAGAAGTCGAGGTATGCGGCGTAGCCGAGATTCAGGAACTCGAAATGGTGGTTCCAGAGCCGGATCGTCAGCTGGACGAGCTTGTCGTACTCCTTGAGCATCAGGGCGCCGCTGCCGATGCCGCGTCCCTCGGTCAGCACCGCCATGTCCTCGCGATGTGGCAGCGGCTGGAAGTCGATCGCGCCGAGCTCCGCGATCACGTCACGGATCTTGTGCATCCACGCGGCGTAGAGGGTGTCCCAGTTACCGAAGTAATGGCCGGCTCGTTGAGCGAACTCGGGCACCCGTGCTTCGATCTCGGCGGGATCGGCGACGCCGACCGGCGAGAGGTACAGGTATCCGTTGAGGTAGCGGATGTCGACGCCCAGCGCAGGCGGCACGACGTAGTGCCTGGTGTTGTACTGCCCGAGAATGGTGATCGCGAAGTCCATCACCGTCGCGTCCCACGGTTCGATCACCTCGGGGGTGTGGACGCCGTCCATGAACCAGAACTGCGCGTCCTCATAGGCACGGCGGTCCTCGCTGAACAGCGTCGAGTAGCCGTAGAGCTGCTCCCAACCCTCCGCCCCGCTCGGCGACGCCATCTCGAACGGGCTGGGGAAGCGGTCGGCCATGTGGATCTCCTCGGGTGATGGAAAGTAGTGGGACGGTCAGCAGTGCGACGTGCTCGGTGCCGTGTGCGGGTGCATCAGGTTGTGCACCATCGAGGCGTAGGTGTCGCCCGAACCGTCGACCCGGTTCTGCTTCTTGCGGCTCCAGACGGTTTCCGGCCGGCTCTGCAGCAGGACGACGTTCACGCCGTCCTCGCGCGACGGGTCGATGGCCCACTCGACGTCCTGCGGGCAGCCGTAGTGCTTCTCGGCGCGGCGGGCCAACCGGGCCACCGCGCGCACCTCGTCGTCGGTCAGGCTCGGGGCGTCCCGGCGCTCATCGGTGATCTCGACCTCGACAATCGTGTCGTGATCTCCCAGTGTGTGCTCGATTCCCTTCGACGAGATCGTCCGCCGCGTGATCTCGAACATCACCTTGTCGACGAGGAAGTTGTCGGGCGTCACCGAGCCGCTGACGACTGCCTCGCCGAGTCCCCAGGCTGCGTCGATCGCCACCTGCGACCGGTCGCCGTTGAGCGGGTTCAGCGTGAACGCGACGCCCGCCGAACGCGGCAGCACCATCTGCTGGATGCCGACACTCATCGCGACACCGTCCTCGGCGTAGTTCATCTGCTTGCGGTAGCAGATCGCCCGGTCGGTGTAGAGACTCGACCAGCAGCGCAGCAAGTGTTGCGCGACGGCATCGGCCCCTCGGATCCACAGGTAGGTGTCGTGTTCGCCCGCGAAGCTCGCGTCGGGTTGGTCTTCGCAGGTGGCCGACGAACGTACCGCCACCGGGAGGTCGTCAGTGCCGCAGCGCCCGCACAGCTCGGTGTAGGCCGCACGCAGCTGATCGTCGAGCCAAGCCGGCAGGTCGAGGGAGAGCACGACCTCGCGTACGGCATTGCCGATACGCGCGACGCCGGAGGAATCCTTCGGGTCGACCTCGAGCATCAGTGCGTTGATCTGAGCGTCGACACCGCTGTCGGCGAATGCCTTGCGGTAGGCGTCGGCGCTGACGGCGAACCCCGGTGGCACGGGCAGGCCGGCCATCGTGAGGATGCCCAGGCTGGCGTTCTTGCCGCCGAGGATCGGCTCGTTGGCTGCCTTATGCTGGTCGAACCACAGGGTATGGCCCATCTCGATCACTTCCGTCCGCTGTCTGAGCGTGCGTCTGTGTGGACCGCGAGTGCCGCTGGCTCCGCCGTCCGTCGCTGCGTCCGACGCTAGAAGCGGGTGACCGCCACCACAACCGCTCGTCCCGCAATGCGGGACACCGGCGTACTGTCCTAGCGCATGGCTGGGGAGACGGTGCTGCTCGGTTCCGTTCGCAATGCGGCGCGAGTGCTGCGTGCGTTCTCCCAGGCCGACCAGGAACTGGGAGTCACCGAGCTCGCCGGACGCCTCGGGCTCGGCAAGAGCACCACTCATCGGTTGCTCGCCACGCTCGAAGCCGAACGGCTGCTCGAGCAGGATCAAGCGACCGGCAAGTACCGGCTTGGGCTCGCGCTCTATGAGCTCGGGACGATCGTGACCGAGCATGTCGACCTGCACCAGGCCGCCCTGCCCGTGCTCACAACCCTGCGGCACAACACCGGGGAGATGGTGCACGTGGCCGTGCTCGACGGCCTCGAGGTCATCTACGTCGAGCGCCTGGAGAGCCACCACCTCCTACCGGTCTTCCGCCAGGTCGGGCACCGGCTGCCAGCGCACTGGACGAGCTCGGGCAAGGTGCTGCTCGCGTCGCTGCCGCACGACGAACTGCTGCGCCGCCTCGGTGGTGCGCCCCTGGAGATCCGTACGGATCGCACGATCAGTCGCGTCGAGGACTTGCTTGCCGAACTCGACCGGTGCGCCGAGCGGGGTTGGGCGTCGAATGTCGAGGAGGGGCACGTCGGCGTGACCTCGGTCGGCGCACCGTTGCGCGGCGCCGACGGCAGGGTGATCGCCGCAGTGAGCGTGGTCGGCGCCTCGGCGCGCGTACACGGCGACACCATGCGGCGCTACATCGCACTCGTCGTCGAGGCGGCGTCGGTGATCAGCAGCCGATTGGGTTACCGTTCGACGCCACGCGGGCGGGCAACCCGCCGCCGGTGACCCGCTCCCCCGAGCCGCGGCCGGCGTGCGCCGATCGCAATTCGTAGCCGGAATCAGCAGATCGGTCAGCGCTCAGAAGATGGATCGGTGCCCGCCTGCGTCGAGACAGAGGACGCTGCCATGCAGCAAAATCCGCCTCCGGGTCGAGCAGCACGGTGACGCCCCACGCCACCTCGTCCGCGGTCGGCAGGGCGGCCCAGCGAGTTGCCGCCGGTGTAGCTCGCCCACACCTCATCGAAGCCTCGCCCGCTCTCGTCGGCAACTGCGTGGGCGATGGAGCGCAGCCGAGGCGTGTCGGCGGGGCCAGGGCTGAGCGTGTGGGTGGTGACTCCGCGCGGGCCGTAGATCAGGCTGAGCTGGCGCAACAGGTTGAACCCCCGGCATTGATCGCCACCGGGCCGGCCTCGCTGGCCCGCGGCGCGGCCGATCGTGCCGGTCGCGCCGACGACGACGCAGCTTTCACCGGCGGCAGCTGACCCTGACTCCTCCGGAGGGGTCATCGTTGGAAACCCTCGGCGAGCACAGGACGCGCGCAGGCGGGACCGTGCTGGGTCACTGGGCGCGGCCGCCGGCGGCGCGCCCTGCGATCTCGGCCTTCCATGATGTCGATGCGGACGAGAGGCATGATCACGTTCCTCTGCTGGAGGTGGGAGCGGGCAGGCCGAGACGACGGCGTGCCTCGTGGACGGCAACATGGGGATCGGTGTGGCTGACCAGGATCGCCTGCAACCCGGCTGCGATGCCGCCGGCGATGTTCCATGGCATGTCGTCGAGGTACACGATCCGGTCGACCGGCAGGTTGATTGCGGTGGCGCCGAGAGCGTAGGCGCGCGGGTCGGGCTTGAGGACCTTGGTGATGGACGCGTCGATGATCACGTCGAACACCGTCAGCCACTCCTGCCGCGCAACCCAGTCACGACCGTGGAAGTCCTCGAGGTCGTTGGTGAGCGCGCCGAGCGGGATCCCCGCAGCCTTGACATCACGCATGAGCTCGGCGACCTCGGGCACGAGCCACTCGCTCGACGGCGCCTCGTAAATGCGATTGATCATCGCGCGGGTGTCCCACTGCTCACCGACCGCGGCGCCGAGCACGGCCGCACGCTGCGCCCAGTAGGCCCGTTCGCTCACCTCATGGCGCAGCATCTGCTGCCACTGCTCGTCGCGCTCGGTGGCGATGCCCAGCCGGTCGATCTCCACCGCCAGGCGATCGTCCTGCTCGGCGAGCATCGTCATCAGGGTGGCCGCGTTGCGCAGCACCACGCCTCCTATGTCCAGCAGCAGCCCGGACGCCCCGCTCATGAACTGCTGCCCTGGCTCTGCGTGCGCCCCTGCGCGGCGTGGGCACGAAGGATCGAGGACCACGAGCGCGTCACCAGCGCAGGGATCTGCGCGAACGGTTCGCCGTCGCGCCAGACAACCGGGTACCGCACCAATTCGTAGTTCCCCGTCGTCCGGCACGCTCCGGTGTCAAGATCGAAGACGTACCAGTGCGACGGGCAGACGACCGCGCCGTCGCGGACGATCCCTTGCGCGAGCCGGCCCTGCCGATGCGGACACAGGCCGTCGGTGACGACCAGGCCACCGTCGCGGGCGAAGACGGCGAACGTCCGCCCGTCGTGCTGCACCTCCCACTGCGCCCGCCCCGCTGCGCGGCCCAGGGCGACGAGGCTTATCGACACGCCAGCTCGAGGCTGCCGAGCCGGTCGATGGTGGCTACGACGACATCGCCGTTGCGCACCGGCACAGCCGCCGTGAGACCTCCGGACAGGATCACGTCCCCGGCGCGCAGCCCCGCACCGTCCGCGGCCAGGGATCGGACCAGCCAGGCGACGGCGGCCGCCGGATGCCCCAGCGAGGCCGCGCCGGAGGCGGTCGAGATGACCTCGCCGTTCTTCTCGAAGACCACTCCGACCAGGCGCAGGTCGATATCGCTGATCGGACGCGGCGAGCCCACCACGAAGCGGCTCGCCGAGGCGTTGTCGGCCACGACGTCGGGCATCGTGAACCGGTAGTCGGTGTAGCGCGAGTCGAGCACCTCGATGCCGACGGTGACGCCCGACGTCGCGCCGACCACGTCGGCCGCGGTCACCTGCGCACCGCTCAGGTCGCGCCCCATCACGAAGACGATCTCGGGCTCGCAGCGCGGCTGGATGTGCGCAGCGGTGATCAGCGGTTCGCCGATGTCGAGGACGTGCTCAGGGCCGAGGAAACCGCGGATCGGTGAGTCGACGCCGACCTGCGCCTGCTTGGCCCGCGAGGTGACGCCGAGCTTCCAGCCGACGAGCGGCCCCGGCGGGCGCTGCAGCCGCTGCACCTCGTAGGCGGTCGCGAGATCCAGCCCGTCGATGTCGTCGGACAGCTGGGGGATCGCGCTGCGTTCAGCGCGGGCCCGCACCAACCGTCCGGCCGCGTCGGCAGTGATGGTGGTCGTCGTCATCTGCAGCTCCTCAGTCCACTACCCGGACGGTGACCGGGCCCAGCCGGTCGAAGTCGGCGCGGAACACGTCGCCGGCGTGCATGGGCACGGCGGCGTGCAGCGCACCGGTCATCACGAGATGTCCCGGCTCGAGCGCGATGTCAACCGTGCCGAGCGTGTTCGCCAGCCAGGCGACGACCGCCAGCGGATCGCCGAGCGCCGCTGCGCCAGCGCCGGTGTCGATGAGCTCGCCGTTGCGGGTGAGCGTCATACCTACCAGGCGGGTGTCCAGACCAGTGAGCGGGACGAGGTTGCCCGACACCGCCACCGCGCCGTTACTGGCGAGGTCGGCGACGGTGTCGGCGAGCTTGATACGCCAATCGGCAAAGCGCGAATCGACGATCTCCATCGACGCCGACACGCCCGCGACCGCCCGGTAGGCGTCGGTGATGGAGACACCCGGGCCGCGCAGCTCGGCGCCCATCACGAATACGATCTCTGCCTCGATCTTCGGCTGGATGAACGACGACAACGAGACCGCGTCGCCGTTGCGGTAGACGGTCGAACTGAGCACCGGCCCGTAGTCGGGACTGTCGACGCCGACCATCTGCTGCATCGGCTTGGACGTCAGGCCGACCTTGTAACCGACGATCCGGTCGCCGCCGTCAGCAAGGATCAGCTTGATCAGCTCCGACTGCACCGCGTACCCGTCGGCCATCCCGAGACTGGGGTCGTCGTCGGTGAAGGGCGTGATCGCCACCCGGTCGCGGCGCGCATCGAACAGCGCCCTCGCCTTGCCCTCGACATCGGTGATGGGCACGTCAGCTCCGTCTCGTCAGCAGTGTGTGGTTGCGCCTTGTCTCTGGCAGGGCGGTCTCCGGCGACCACCCGAGTCTGCGCGACGCCGCCTCGCCGGCTTCGACAAGGATCGGCGCCAGCCGGCGCCGGGCCGCGTGCCCGAGGCGCGCGAGCGGGCCGCCGATGCTGATCGCGGCGACGACCGCGCCGCGCGAGTCGCGGACCGGGGCGGCGACCGACACGACGCCGATCTCGCGCTCCTCGACCGCCTCGGCCCACCCACGCCGACGGGACGTGGCGAGCTCGTCGAGAAGCAGGGTGCGGTCGGTGATGGTGCGCGGGGTGAGGGCCGTCAGCGGTGCGTCGTCGAGCACTCGCGCGAGGTCGGTGTCATCGAGATGTGCGAGCAGGATCTTGCCCGAGCTGGTGCAGTTGGCCGGCACCCGCCGCCCCGTCTCGGTGAACAGCCGCAGCGTCTGCGAGCTCTCGAGACGGTCGACGTAGACGACATCGCTGCCGTCGAGGATGCCGACCTGGCAGCTCTCGCGGGTCTGCTCCCGCAGTGCGGCGAGGATCGGCCCGGCCGCGGCATGCAGATCCATGTGCACCCGCACCGCCTCGCCCAGCTCGAACATGACGATCCCGAGCCGGTAACCGCCGGTGGTCGGGTTCTGCTCGACGAGCCCCTCGGCCATGAGGGTGGTGAGGACGCGGTGGACGCTGCTCTTGCCCAGCTCGAGACGGCGGGCGAGTTCGGAAACCCCGAGCTCGGGTTCACGGGAGCGGAACACCTTCAGCAGTCGCGCGGCGTTGCGCACCGACGACAGCCCGTCGCTCGACCCGGTCATCCGGTCACATCGGCGCGCTGGTCCGGCGGCCGCCACTGGGTGCGCCCACCGACACCGGCCAGCAGCGCTCTGCGGATCGCATCCGGGTCAGGCGGCTCGGCCGTGCACACTTCCGCCACGTCGCGGTTGTACGGCGCGATCGCCTGTGCCAGCAGCGCTTGGGCGCGCGGCAGGCCGGCCGTGGCCGCTCCGGCCAGCTCGTCGACCAGCGCCTCGCGTCCGCGGGCCCGTGACCGGATGGTCTCGAAGTCGCGAGCCACGGCCGAGTGCCCGTTCGCCAGCCCCGTACCCACGTGCGCCGCGTTATGGGCGGACAGCCCAGCGCCGTCGCCGGCTACGAAGTGGTAAAGCACGGTGCCGATTCCGAGTGCGTGCCGCACCTCATCGAAGGCCGGTCCGTTCGTCTCGTCGACCAGAGCGAGGTCCGGGACGACGACGGGGTCATAGAAGCGCAGCTGCCAGGTGATGCCACGGTATTCGCCCTCGATCGCCACCTCGGGTCCGTGCAGCGGGCCGAGCGACTCGCACGTGGCGAGCAGGTGCAGCTTGCGGGCTCCGACCGCGGCCACCGTGAACGGACCGTCGGCCAGCAACGGCATCCGCCCTCGCACCGCCGGGGTGAACGTCAGCGCCTGATCGACGTACGCGCGGTGGATCTCGTGGACGTAACCGGCGACGGCGGTGCGCATCTGCTCGGGTGTCGGCACTGGGGATCCTCGGCCTCGGGTTCCGTCATGCGGAACGGCTCTCCTGTACACGGAACGGTAGGCGCAGCTAACGTCAGCAGTCAACACCCCCGATTGGGATTACCGGGCACAACGCACACCAGCAGGAGGCCGCAGTGGGAGTGCTCAGATTGGCCCACGTCGACGTTCGCACACCCGATCTCGACCTGTCGGCGGCCTACTACAGCGAGGTGCTCGGACTGTCGGTCGTACGGCGCGACGAAGACGCGGTCTACCTCAAATGCTGGGACGAGGAGGATCACCACTCGCTACGGCTGCGCTACGACTCACGCATCGGGTTGGACTCCTTCACCTTCCGCGTCGAGGCCGAGGACGACTTGCCCGATCTGGAGACGAAGCTGGAGGCCTACGGCTGCGAGGTCAATCGCGTGTCCAAGGGCGAGGCGGTCGGGCAGGGCGAATCGATCCGGTTCGAGATCCCGTCCGGCCAGACCATGGAGCTGGTCTGGGATCTCGAGAAGACCGGCAACGTGCTGGGCAAGCGCAACCCGTCGCCGATCCCGCCGCCCACGCTGCCGGGCATCGCCCCGCCGCGGCTGGATCACATGTTGATCAATGCCGAGGAGGTCGGCGAGGCCCACTCGTTCTTCAAGAACGTGCTCGGCTTCCGGATGACCGAGCAGGTGATCGACGCGAACGGACACCAGCTCGGCGTCTGGATGGAACGCTCGCACTCACCCCACGACATTGCGATCGTGAACGGCCCGAACGGTGCGCTGCACCACTTCGCCTTCTGGCTCGACGACTGGGACCACGTGCGCAAGGCGGGCGACATCCTGGCCTACAACGGCGTGCAGATCGATCAAGGCCCGACGCGGCACGGCGTCACGCGCGGCAACACCATCTACTTCTTCGACCCGCTGGGCATCCGCAATGAGGTCTTCACCGGCGGCTATTCCCCCGACCCCGACTTCCCCAGCATCACCTGGACCGAGGAGCAGTTCGGGCGGGGCCTGTTCTACTACGAAAACGTCGTCGCCCAGCGCTTCCTGCGTTTCCACACCTGATCCGATCTTTGCTGAAGGGACCCGGCCTCCGATGTCCGATCGCATCCTGCGCCTGCAGCACGTCCAGATCCGCGTCCCCGACCTGGAGTTGTGCACGGCGTACTACACCGAGGTGGTCGGCCTCATCCAGACCGCGCACGAGGGCGACCGCGTGTTCCTCAAGTGCTGGGACGAGCACGAGCACCACTCGGTCGTGTTACGCCAGGCGCCGACCTACGGCCTCGATCACATGTCGTTCAAGGTCGCCGATCTCGAGGATCTCGACCACTACACCGAGCGCGTCGAGGGTGCCGGCATACCCGTCAAGCGCTACGGCCACGGTGAGCTCGGACCCGGTTGGGGCGAGGCGATCCGCTTCGAGGCGCCGTCCGGACACACCGTCGAGCTCGTCTTCGGCATGGAGAAGGTCGGCAACATGCTGCCGCTGTTCAATCCACCGCCGCGCCCGGGCAATCTGGTCGGCATCGCGCCGCCGCGCCTCGACCACCTGTTCATCATGTGCGAGGACGTCGAGGCCGCCACGTCGTTCTACTGCGACGTCCTCGACTTCCGGCTCACCGAGCAGATCATGGCCAACGACGGCCACCAGCTCGCCACCTGGATGGAACGCTCGCACACCCCGCACGATCTTGCGATCGTGACCGGACCGAACGGTGCGCTGCACCATTTCGCCTTCTGGCTCGATGACTGGAACGCCATCCGCGAGGCGGCCGATCTGCTCGCCTTCAACGGGGTGAACATCGACATCGCCCCGACGCGCCACGGCGCCACGCGCGGTTACACCACCTACTTCTTCGATCCGGTCGGCAACCGCAACGAGATGTTCACCGGCGGGTACTGGGTGGACCCTGACTTCGAGCCGATCACGTGGACGGAAGAGGAGATGGGCCGCGCCCTGTTCTACTACCACCGCGAGGCCAACGAGCGCTTCTTCACGGTGCACTCGTGATCGACGACGACGTCGCGGCCGAATCGGGATTCCGTCGTACCGACCGGACGGACGCGCCCCTGTATCTCGCTCGCTACACCGAACGGCAGCGCCGCGCCGCAACCAGCGAGCCCGACCCCGATGACGCCACCCCGCTCTACCTGCGCCGCTTCCGCGATCGCGAGAACCACACGCCGACGCAGCCTCGCTCGGTGATGCTGGAGGAGAACGGCGAGCGATTCACCCGTCAGTACGCAGAGGTGACGCGCAGCCACGAGATCGTCCCGACGCCCGAGGTCCGCGAGCGCGACACCTACGTCACCGAGATCCGGATCATCCGGCACGGCATTACCCAGGGCTACTCCACCGATGCGGGCCTCACCCCCATGGGAGGGTGGCAAGCCCACCAGCGCGGACACGCGCTGTCGAAGACGCTGCGCGAGTGGCCGAAGATGCGCATCGTCTGCGCTGACACGAACCGCGCTCGGCAGACGGCCGAGCAGATCCATCGCGGCCTGCTCGACGGCCTCGATCAATTCGGCCGAACCAGTGAGATCGGTGCACCCGAGGCCATCCCCGAGCTGCGCAACTTCCAGGTGTGGACACCGGACGGGCCGCGCGACATCACCTCGGCATTTCGTCAGTACCAGTCGCAGATGGAGAAGCTGGAGCGAATGGCGATCGGCGACCGGCCGCGCTGGCTCGTCGAGATCGACCGTTTCTATCGCACGCAGCTCGGGGGCGCCGACCCGATCCAACAATGGCTGACGATCCCGCTCATGTACTTCGAATCGCCGCAATCGTGCGTGCGACGGTTCTGGCGAGGTTTCAATCGACTGGTCGCCGAGTCACCCGGAACCCGGATCATCGCGGCCACCCACTCCGGCCCGATCCGCGCATTCGCGACGTGGGCGCACGGCTACGACCCGGGCGAACCCGTGAACACCGAGGAGGTCATTGTGCGCATCCGTAAGGGCGGCCGCACCGCGCTCGTCAGCTATCGCAACCGTGTCACCGAGGTGAATGTGCCCCCGGCCGACGAGATGCCGAACTGGGACGATTGATGACCACCACGAACACAACTGCACGCAAATCCCTGGCGGCGATCATCGGGCCCGGCAACATCGGTACCGACCTGCTCGCCAAGCTGCGCCGCAGCGACGTGATCGAGGTCGGCTACCTGGTCGGCGTCGTGGAATCCGACGGGTTGCGCCGCGCGCGGGAACTGGGCGTCGCAGCCTCGGCTGACGGGTTGGACTGGCTGCTCGCCCAGGACCGGTTGCCCGACATCGTGTTCGACGCGACCTCGGCGAAGGCGCATCGCTCCGCCGCACCCCGGCTGGCCGAGGCCGGCATCGTCGCGATCGACCTGACGCCCGCCGCCGTGGGTCCGTTGGTCAGCCCGCCGGTGAACTTCCACGAGCACGTCGACGCGCCGAACATCAACATGATCAGCTGCGGCGCGCAGGCGACCGTCCCGATCGTGCATGCCGTGTCCTCGGTCGTCGAAGTGCCCTACGCAGAGATCGTCGCGTCGGTCGCGTCGAAATCCGCGGGTCCGGGAACCCGGGCCAATATCGACGAATTCACCCAGACGACATCACGGGCAGTGCGCGAGCTCGGCGGCACCCCGCGGGGCAAGGCGATCATCGTGCTCAACCCGGTCGAGCCGCCGATGATGATGCGCGACACCGTGTACTGCGCAATCCCCGCCGACGCCGACCACGATGCGATCACCGCCTCGATCGAGAGTCGGGTAAGAGAGGTGCAGGAATACGTGCCCGGATACGCCTTGCGCAACGCTCCGCAGTACGACTCCCCTCGCGATGCGTGGGACGGGAACGGGCGAGTCGCGGTGTTCCTCGAGGTCCGCGGCAGAGGTGACTACCTGCCCGAGTATGCCGGCAACCTCGACATCATGACCGCGGCCGCAGCGCGCGTCGGCGAGCTCGTGGCAACCCACCGGGTGTCGGCATGACCGGCACGCAGCGGGCGGTCCGCATCACCGACACCACGCTTCGCGACGGCAGCCACGCAATGTCGCACCAATTCACCGAGGCGCAGGTGCGCGCGACCGTGCACGCGCTCGACGGCGCCGGGGTCGAGGTGATCGAGTGCAGCCACGGCGACGGGATCGGCGGCTCGTCGTTCAACTACGGCTTCTCGCGCACCGACGAGATGCTGCTGATTCGAGCCGCGTACGAAGAGGCGACCCAGGCCAAGATCGCGGTCCTGCTCGTGCCGGGCATCGGCACGATGGACGACCTGCGAAACGCCCGGGAGGCCGGTGCGTCCGTTGCCCGCGTCGCCACGCACTGCACCGAGGCCGATGTGTCCGTCCAGCACTTCGGGCTGGCCAAGTCTCTCGGCATGGAAACCGTGGGCTTTCTGATGATGAGCCACCGCACGTCGCCCGGGGAGCTCGCCCGGCAGGCTCGCTTCATGGTTGACGCGGGCGCCGAGTGCGTCTACGCCGTCGACTCTGCCGGCGCACTCGTGCTGGACGAGGCGACATCTCGCATCGCCGCATTGCAGGCCGAAATCGGCGCCGAGGCACAGGTTGGTTTCCATGGCCACCAGAACCTCTCGCTCGGCGTGGCCAACTCGATCCTCGCGTTCCAGAACGGCGCCCGCCAGATCGACGGCTCGCTGTGTGCGCTCGGTGCCGGCGCGGGCAACTCCCCGACCGAGGTGCTGGCCGCGACGTTCGACCACCTCGGCGTCAAGACCGGCGTGGACGTCGGCGGTGTGCTCGACGCGGCCGAGGAGGTCGTGCGGCCCTACCTGCCGCGCTGGCCCAAGTCCGACCGCACAGCGATCGTCCAGGGTTGGGCTGGGGTGTACTCCTCGTTCCTGTTGCACGCCGAGCACGCCGCCGAGCGCTACGGCGTGCCGGCGCACGAGATCCTGCAGCGGGCCGGCGAGAAGGGTTACGTCGGCGGCCAGGAGGACATGTTGATCGACATCGCCGTGCAGCTCAGCCAAGAGCGGGACCTGTCCGCGACGGGAGCTCGGTGAGCGCGACCGACGGCGGCGACTCGACCTGCACCCCCAGGTCGACCGCGCCCAGCAACGCTGAGGAGTGCCGATGATCGCTGACCTGATCCCGCACGTGATCGACGGCGAGGAGGTCGAATCGGCTTCCGGCGCGCGCTTCGACACCGTCGATCCGTGGACACGCTCGGCATACGCCGAGGTGGCACTCGGCGGCGCGGCCGAGGCCGAACGGGCCGTCACCGCCGCGCGCCGAGCTTTCGACGACGGACCGTGGCCGCGGATGGGCTATGCAGAGCGCGGAGCCCTGCTGCACCGGCTGGCCGACCTGATCGCCGAGCACGCCGACGAGCTCGCGCTGGCCGACACCGTCGACATGGGCAAACCGATCACAGACGCCAAGACCAAGGACGTGCCGCGCACCGCGGCCAACTTCCGTTTCTTCGCCGACCATGCACGCCTGTCGGCGGGCGAGGTTCTGCCGATGGATAGCGGGCACCACGCGTACTCGCTGTTCCAACCGACCGGCGTGGTCGCTGCGATAGCGCCGTGGAACTTTCCGCTGATGCTCGAGTCGTGGAAGGTCGCACCGGCGCTGGCGTGGGGCAACACGGTGGTGCTCAAGCCCGCCGAGGACACCCCGGCGTCCGCCACGATCATGGCGCGCCTGGCGCTGGAGGCAGGCGTGCCGCCGGGTGTGCTCAACGTCGTTCACGGGTACGGGCCCGATTCGGTCGGCGCGGCGCTGACCGCGAACCCCGGCGTCGACCGCATCACCTTCACCGGTGAGTCCGGCACGGGGCGGGCAATCGCCCGGGCCGCGAGCGCGAACCTGACACCGGTCAGTCTCGAACTCGGCGGCAAGGGGGCCAACCTCGTGTTCGACGACGCCGACCTCGCCAACGCCGTCGACTGGTCGATCAAGGCGATCTTCACCAACGCCGGGCAGGTCTGCCTTGCCGGCTCGCGACTCTACGTCCAGCGCGGTGTGTTCGAGGAGTTCGTGACCCGCTTCGTCGAGGCAGCCGACAAGCTCGTCATCGGCGACCCGAAGGATCCGGCCACCCAGCTGGGCCCGCTCGCGTCCGAGGAGCATTACAAGAAGGTTCGCGGATTCCTGGATGACCTTCCGCCGGCTGCGAAAATGCTCACCAGTGACCGTCCCGATGCTGTTGGCTGGGTCGTGCGCCCGACAGTCGTGCTGGATGCGCCCCTCGACTCCCGGATCGTTCGCGACGAGGTGTTCGGGCCGGTGGTCACCATCCACCCGTTCGACGCCGAGGACGAGGCCGTCGGACTCGCGAACGACACGAGCTACGGACTGAACGCGATGGTCTTCACCGAGAACCTCTCCCGCGCGCACCGCGTGGCAGCCGCGCTGCGCGCGGGCACGGTCTGGGTGAACTGCTTCTTCATCCGCGACCTGCGCGCACCGTTCGGCGGTGTCGGCGACTCGGGCATCGGCCGCGAAGGCGGCACCTTCAGCCGCGAGTTCTTCACCGAACCCAAGGCCGTGGTGATGCAGATCTGACGGCTTGCGGTTCGGTGCGCGTTGCTTGACCTCATGGGTCCGGTGCCGGCGGTTGACAGCACGCGATGTCGAGGAGCGGCGCGGAACGATCCCGGTCACGAGGTGCTGATCAGCGAGCTGGTTCGACGCCAGCCTGCAAGTCAAGCTACGTTGACAACGCGCGATGCGTCAATATAAGTTGACGCCATGGCCGAAGCAGTTGACACGGCAGTGGCCGCCACGAGCAAGGACCCCCGCGTGGGCCTGCGTGCCGTGGCGGCGCTGAGGCAGTTGGTCGAGCGCCTTGAAGCACTCCAGGTGGATAGCGCCAGGCGATCCGGCTGGTCCTGGGAAGAGATCGGGCAGGCGCTCGGGGTGAGCAAACAAGCCGTGCACAAGAAACACGGACGGAGGTAACCATGTTCGAGCGGTTCACACCGGCAGCCCACCAGGTCGTCGTCCGCGGTCAGGGAGAGGCCCGCTCGTTCGGGCATCCCTGGTTCGGCACCGAGCATCTGCTGCTCGGCGTTTTTGCTCAACCGGAGGCGCCCGGGGTGAGCGTGCTGGCCGAACAGGGCGTCACCTTGACCGCCGTCCGCGCTGCCCTGAGCCAGCTGGTCGGCAGCAGCAGCAGCGGCATCGGCGAGAGCGACGCCGACGCACTGCGCACCCTGGGCATCGACCTTGACGAGGTCCGCCAGCGGGCAGAGGCAAGTTTCGGATCAGGTGCGCTTGACGATCTTCCGCGCCGACGGATGCGGCGCCGACGGCCATGGCGTCGCGGCCGCTGCGAGGACCCGCACCTGACCGGGCATCTCCCCGTCATGCCGCGGGCCAAACGGGCGCTCGTGCGTGCACAGCGCGAGGCCGCCGCCCTCGGTAACCGGCACATCGGTGTGGAGCACCTGCTCCTCGGCCTGCTCGACCCGCAGAGCAACATGGCCGTTGAGCTGCTACGCCACCTCGGTGCCAACCCGGAGGTCATCCGCACCCATGTGATCGCCGACCTCGGCAAGGCGGCCTGACCGCGCTGATCGGGCCTCGGTGTGGTGCTAGCGGTTGTCGCGCTCACCTTCCGCGAGCCATTCGTCTCCGCGACGCCCTCGATCCCGCACGCCGTCGACTCCCGATCCCGCAGGACAGGCTGTAGGGGCGCGGCTCCTCCTTGACCGCAGCTCTGGGCGAGAGTTGTTCGTCGAGCCCGGTCGGTCAGGCGTCGTCGATCATCTGGCTGCTGTCGTCGTCGAGGTCGGGTTGCTCGTCGTAGGTCATGGCAAGCGGCGCCACGTCGGTGTGCGGTCGGTAGGACGGGTCGAGACGGACCAGGTCCCACTCGTTGATCCACGCCCGAACGTACTGGCGCATCCGGGTCGCACCCAACCGCTCCAGCCCGGGCACGTCAGGGGCGTCCCATTCGAACGCTTCGCTGTGCAACATCTTGAGCTGGCGATAGGTGCGGTCGAGTTCGGCGGCATCGGGCTGCTGCAGAAGAACCATCTCGCGTTCGATGAGCCGCATGCCGGTATCGGCGCGAGCGTTGACCTCATCCCATTGCGGTTGCTGCTTGATGCGCAGCTTGTCCGGAAGCATCTTGCGGTCGTTCTTCTCGGTCAGCACAGCAGCATCGAAGTCGTCGGTCATCGCGAGGACGGTGGCCAGTGGGCTCGCCGGATCCTCTGCATCCACCAACAGCCAGTCGGCGAGCTGGGCGTAGGACTTGGCCCGCTGCAGCAAGGTGTACCGACCGATGAGCTCGACCTCGTCGAACAGCAGTACCCACCCTTGATGGCCGGCGGCGACGAACAGCCGGGCGAGGAAACGGAACCGTTGCACGGCGAGTTCGCGCACGGGCACGGCGGCAAGGACCCGCCGTCCTTCACCGGCCAGCTTGGCGTGCCGACGCAGATCGGCCACAGCGAGCCGATCGCCGGACCAGAACCGCACGATCGCCTCGCCGAAGTCGTCGTCGCCGGCCTGCACCCGAGGCAGCAGGCCGACCGTCAACGCGAACCGCTCGTCGACCGGCCCACCGCTGGCCCAACGCAGCAGCTCGGCGAATCCCGGGCTGCCCGGATCGAGCCCGGCCGCGGCCTCGGCGACCGCACCGATCGTACCGTCCGGGCTGATCGCCGACTCGACTGCCGCGCGCAGCACCTTGGCCGGGTCGTGCAACGGCGTCTCCTTGCTGATCACGACCCGGCTGACGGCGAAGCCGCGGTCGAGCGCCAAATGCGTGAGGTGCTCGAGCACGTGACTCTTGCCGGATCCGAATCCGCCGCCGAGCAGCATGCCCCGCTGCCCGTCCGAGCGCACCGTGCCTACGGCGTCGAGCAAGCCGGTGAACCGATCCTCGATTTCGCCCTGACCGCTGCCCAGCGCCGCGACGCCGTCGCGGCTCGGGACCCCGGAGCGCAGGGCCTCGACGGCGCGACGCGCAGACAATCGCTCGTGCTTAGCCGCGATGGCGGTCACGGGGTCGCCTCCAGCCGTGTCTCCAACCGCACGAGCGCGGCAAACGGGTTGGCCCGGCGGCGGTCACGGACCTCGTCGACCACACGCAGCTGCAGTGCGCTGTAAGCGGGTAGGCCGCGCGCCTCGTCCGACACAAGCTCGGGCGGCAGTGTCACCGCGACGAACACCCCCCGTAGATTGTCAGTGGCGTCGACAAGCTGACGGAGCACTTCGTAGGCGTCCAACACCGCGGCCTTGCTGTAGTAGAAACCATCCCGCTGGTCGACCGGTGGCCGCCGCGAGACGGCCAGCCGGGCGAGGTCGACGTCGAGAACCAGCCCGGTTCCTGCGACATGCGCCCGCCAGGCGGCCAGCGACACCAGCATGGAACGAGCGTTGTGCCGCCCGATGCGCGCGTACAGCGAGGTCGAACGCAACTCGCGCAGCGCGATCGGCTCGACGCGCAGCCACGAGAGGACCGCTTCCCGCTCGGCGGCGATGACGTCGCCGGTGGCCAGCTCACCCTGACACAGCCGGAGCACAGCGAGGCGGAACTCCCGAGCCAGTGACGAGTCACGCAACACCATGGCCTCGAGCCAGCGACGGATGCTGCGCGACGCCTCGCGCGGGTCGACATCGTGATGCTCGGCAACCGCACCCACCGACAGCTCCGTCGGGTCCGGCGCGGGTAACCCCAGCTGTTCCCAGCCACGCCGGACCTGTAGCGCGGCGAGATCGGACCAGTCGAGTCGGCGCGCAACCGCTGCGTACAGCTGGTCGATGAGGTGCACCCGCACCTCGCCAGCGTCGGCGCCGACATAGAGATACCCCTCATCGGCAGCCACCGCAGCCAGTCTCGCGTGCCATCGCAGCGCGACCTCCGCGCCGCCGGTCACCAGGAACCGGACCGCCGCACCGCCACCTCGCACGTAGTCGCCGAGGTATTCCTTCGCAACGAACTCGGCGTAAGACTCGGCCGTGAGACCGGTACCTCCGAGTGGCAGGCCGCTACCTTGCAACTCGCTCACGGCGAGGCCTGCTCGAACGCGACCCCCCAGTAACGCTGCTGCTGCCCGCTGCGGGCCACCGTGGTCAGCACCCCGGCGAGCCGGGTCCCTGTGCTCGCCGACCACCGCAACCGCCACCCGGTAGAGCCGACCTCGGTAACGCCGCTCTGATCGAGCAGATAGAGATCGCGAGTGAACTCGGGTTTGGTGTAATCGCGGGACTGACCGGGCAGCAGCGTCAACACCGAGTACACGTCCTGCAGCCGCACCACAGCGTTTGCCGCCTTGCCCTGCCGCGCCAGGACAAGCTCGTAGCCGGCAAACAGGCTGGCCAGAAATGGCTCCGGCTTGAACCGCGGGCCGGCGTTCTGTGCACGCTCGAGCTGCGCCACGACGACGGACGGACGCAACCCGCGCACCCGCCGACGATCGATCTCGAGGGCCAGATCAGCGGGCAGCACCCGCACGATGGACGGGTAGCACAGCAGTCGGTCGTCCTCCTCCGACATCGCGACCCCGGCCTCGGACGCCGTTGCCAGAAGTTCCTTGGCGTACGCCCCCGAAGCGAGGAGCTCGGTCTCCTCCAGGTCGTAGGAGTCACGGGCAACAGCGACCCCCTGCTCCACCTCCCGGCCGAGTTCAACCGCCGCGTCGAGCGCACGGCGCAGCTCGCGTACCTGCCCGGTCGAGGCCGCGGAGCGGGCGCGTTTCAGCTCTCGGGCCAGGGCGTTGGCCAACCGCGCAGCGGCCTCGACCTGCGTTTGCGCGCCGGAGAGCGCGCCCTCCATCGTCGTCGCCTCAGTCGTCATGGCAGCTCCTCACCTGTCGCTGGACGCGACCCTATCGGGACCGTCTGACAGATCGGTCGACGACCGACCGGCGCCCTGTGCGCGGATGCCTCGTCGCGTTCGGCGCATGCGGGGTCGGTACTGAACCGGCTACGGGGTCCGCAAGCAGATCAAGGTCCAGATATTGCGCGAACCGGAACGCTCGTAGCTGGCCGCATCGGTCATCGCGCGCGCCAGGGCCAGGCCGCGACCGTTCTCCGACGTCTCGTCGGGAAATTCCGCAATGCCCAGATCGACGTTGGCCGCGTTCCCGTCGTCACGGAACTGGGCGGTGATCCGGTCGGGGCGGGCGACCAGGGTGAGTTCGATGATGACCTCTGGCCCGCCGCCCACTGCCACCGTGGTGTGCTTGACGATGTTGGACGCGACCTCGATCACCGCGGCTTCGAAGCGTATCCGGTCCGTCGCCGAGAGTTCGGGCCGCTGGGTCCACAACGATGCGATGAGCTCATGCACTGATTCGATGCTGCCCGGCCGTGCCGGGGCGGTCAGCCGGCACGTATAGCTCGGCTCGGCAGCCTCTGAGACGTCGACCACTACAACCATCTCAGAAGCCCGCAGCGTGGGCGGTGTCGACCGATGGACTCGGCCGGAGCACGCGACCGAGGTTGGTGAGGTCCAGAACTGTCTGGATCTGTGTGTTCGGCGCCGCGAGTCGCAGATCGCCGCTGGCCTGCCGGGTCTTCTTCAAGCACGACACGAGTGCGCCCAGGCCGGAGGAGTCGATGAAATCGGTCCCCCCGAGGTCGACGATGATGCGAGTGCCGCCTGCGTTCACGAGCTCGCTCACGAGTGCCGTCAGGCGCGGCGCCGAGACCATGTTCAGCCGACCGTCGGGCCGGACGACGTGGACTCCGTCGTCCAATGTGCGAGTGCTGAAGTCGGTCATGCTCGTTCCTCCGGTGCAGAACGGTATCCGCGGTAGCGGGCGGCGCGGATAACGACGCTGAAGATGAGCAGCTCGAACAGCACCCACCCCAGGTTGCTGAGAGTGCCCAGCGCGTTGGCATAGCCCAGGGCGAGACGGACGACCCCGGCGACCGCCGCCACGATCAGCAGGGCCATCACGATGAGCTGGGGCCTGACCTGATGCCACGGCGCGCCGTGGCTCTGCTGCCTGGTCTTCGGTGTCACGGCGAATGCCAGGTCACGACCGCGGTACACGCTGGTGAATGCCGTGGACACAGCTTTGATCCACACCGGAAAGAGGGCGAGGGAATACTGTTGCCCGCGCCACGTGCTCGACCCACGGCCGACGATGAAAAAGAGCAGTTGATTGGCGAGCAGGAACGGGATCAGCCGGATGAAGAACTCTCCGCTCAGAGACTGCACCGGCAACACGCCCGTCGTCAGGTAGATCACCGGCGCCGCCACGTACACGACCGCAGCGAACCCCGACAGGTAACTCCACATCGTGGCCCAATACATCAAGCGCTGCGGCACGCTCAATCCTTTGCACAGCAATGGGTTCTCGCGGAACATGACCTGCATCGTGCCCTGCGCCCAGCGCAGCCGCTGGGTCAACATGGTGCCGAGATCCTCGGGAGCAAGCCCATAGGCCAGCGTCTCGTGATGGTAGGCGGACTTCCATCCCATCGCATGCAACCGCATGCAGGTCGCCATGTCCTCAGTCACCGAGATGGTCGCCATCGGCATCATCGGCTGCGCCTCGTCGTGGCGGTCGACGTCGACGGCATGGACCAGAGCCCTGACCGCTTCGACGGCGCCCAGCGGCGACCAGTCCCGCCGTGCCATCCTGGTCGCCACACCATCGTCCAGAACTACGACGCCCGCTGATCCGATGCCGCTCGGGCTGCCCTGTTGTGCGGCCAGGTGATCGATGGCGGCCAGATCGGCGCGCAGCATGCCCAGATCGGCGACGACGAGTTCGCGCGAGATGGCCTGCACCCGCTGCTGGAAGCGGTACGTGACCTCGGCCAGAGAGTCCCCTCTGCGTAGCCGCGAGTGGGTCGCGGCGATCTCGAGTGCCACCTCGTCCAGCACCGGGCCGATGCTGCCGGCGTGCTCGGCAGTGAGTTCGGCCCGGGCGGCACGCAGAATGCCCTCGGCGTCGCGCAAGGCGCGGTGGACCGCTGACTCCACCTCCCGCACATACCGGGAAACGCCGAGTCCCATCAGCGCCTCGCGGCGGATCACGGCGTTCGAGCCGCAGAAGAACGCCGCGTTCCAACCGTCCTTGCCCTGCTGAATCGGTCCATAGAACAGCGGTGCCTGGCTACCCAGGGGATCAGCAGCCGGAACATTGGTGAAAACCTGCGGGGTCTGCACCAGTGCCATCTGGTGGTCCGCGAAATAGCCCAGCGTCCGGTCCAGAATTTGCGGCAGCGGCACCTGGTCAGCGTCCAGAATCAGCAAGAACTCCCCATCAGTCGCCAACAATGCGTTGTTCAGATTCCCGGCTTTGGCATGACGCGGACGATCGACCCAATCCTCCGAACGAGTGATCCATCCGATGCCTTCGGCCTCGGCCCTCTCCTGCAGCGCAGCGCGAGCGCCGTCATCGAGGATCCAGGTCCGGTGCGGGTAGTCGATCCGGACGGCGGCGAGCGCGGTCGTCATGACCAGCTCGAGCGGCTCGTTGTAGGTCGTGATGAGTACGTCGACGGTCGCGTCCCGCGGCGCAGGGGCTGGTTCGCCTCGAGTACGAAGCCGCCACACGGTCACGCCGAAGAGCAGCGAGTCCACCAAACTGTAAGTCTCGGCGACGACCAGCGGCACCGCTATCCACCACGCCGACCAGTGCACCGAGAACACCCAGCGCCAGATGACGTAATTCAAGGCCAAGGCGGCAGTCAGTAGCACCACGATTCGAATTCCGAACAACCGCGGCGTCATCGGCCACTACGCCGTCGAAGAGCCAGCGTGGTCACGTCGTCGGACGGCGCCCGCAAGGCAGCCAACATCCGGATCTGCTCGGTCAGCCCCCCCGGGTCCGGATGGACCCGCACCAACTGTGCGATCTCGTCCATTGCCGCGCCGCCGTCGCCGAGCAGATCCAGCAGCCCGTCACTGAAGCAGAACATGGTCTCGCCCACTTCGAGGACGAACCGATGCTCGGCCCAGACCGCGGCCGGATCGATACCGAGTGGCAGGTCCAGCGACTTCAGCCATCGCGCCGCCCCGTCGACGCCCACGACGACAGTGAGCCCGTGACCTGCGTCGGCGTATCGCACCAGCCCGGACGGCCCATCCACGTAGGCCACGAATGCAGTTACCAGTGACTCGATCCCCTCGAGTTCTCGGTATATCGCACGATTCGTTCCGGTGAGCACCGAGGCGGCCGTGTTCACTGCGTCCGGACGGCGGTTGCGATACACCCGGTTGGCCGCCGCGCGAAGTACCGCCCGAACACCGGCCGTGATGATCGCCGCAGCCGTGCCCTTGCCCATCACGTCCGCGACACAGAAACCGAATCCGTCGTCGAAGCGCGCATAGTCGTAGAAGTCACCACCCACCATCTGGGCAGGCACGCAGAGCGCAGCGACGTCATAGCCGTCGAATTGCGGAGCGACCGTCGGCAGCAGATTCTGTTGAACCTGACGTGCACGAGCCATCTCCGTCGAATTCAGCAGCTCCGAGGTGGCCCAACCGGCCAATTCCGCCAGCACGGCCTGCTGCCGCTCGTCCAGGCGCCGGGGCGTGGTGTCGAACAACGCGAAGGTACCCACCACAACCCCGGCCGGATCCGCCAGCGGGTAGCCGGCGTAGAAGCGAATCCCGGGATCGCCGGCGACGATCGGGAGCCGGTTGAACTCGGGCTGCCGCAGGGCGTCCGACACGATGAGTGGGCCGTTCCGGCCGATCGTGGCGTCGCAGAAACTATCCGAACGAGGCATGTCCCATGCGCCCATTCCGGCGGCCGACTTGGTCCACAGCCGATCCTTGTCCACCAGCGAGATGGCCGCCATTGGCACGTCGAACACCAGCTGCGCCAACCGCGTGAGCCGGTCGAAGCGCTCCTCCTGCGGAGAATCGACGATGAGCAGCCGCTCGATCGCCCGCTGCCGGACATCGTCACCGGGGTACTCCTGGTCGGTCCTCGCCTCGCCCGCGAGCCGCGGCAGCGGTTCCGAATCCAGGAAGGTCACCGCTTACCGACCCGGAGCTGAGGATCCGCGTGCCCGTTCCGTTCAAGCCACATGTACTCCTCATCGGCACCTCGGCTGGGGTACTGAGCCGAAGTGATCGGGCTGCCCGAGACCACACAGGTCGCACCGGCAGGCACGTGGGGCGGGCGGGGCAGCGGAAACCCGCCGGTGGCGTACCGGTCCTTCCGGGTTCGCGCTGCAGACTGGAGACATGGACGCGGCCGAGCACCCGCACCCGGACCGCCCGCACTCCCACGGGCACGAGCATCCGATCTCCGCCCGGGCGCGAATCACCCACGCGATGTCCGAGCTGTTCGGCGGTCACTCGCACGACGCGGCCGACCAGGTCGACGCGGCGCTGGAGGCCGATGCTTCCGGGCGACGTGCGCTGCTCATCAGTCTCGTCGGGCTGCTGGTCACCGCGGCGATCCAGGCGGTCGTGGTCGTGTTGTCCGGCTCGGTGGCACTGCTCGGCGACACGCTGCACAACCTCGCGGATGCGCTGACCGCGGTGCCGCTGCTGATCGCGTTCCGACTGGCCCGGCGGCCGGCCACTCGCCGCTACACCTACGGATACGGCCGCGCCGAGGATCTTGCCGGGCTGTTCGTGATCGCCATGATCACCCTGTCCAGCGTGCTGGCCGCCTACGCGGCCATCGACCGGCTCGTCCACCCCCGCGGCGTCAGCCATCTGTGGGCGGTGGCCGGCGCAGCGGTCGTCGGTTTTCTCGGCAACGAGCTCGTCGCGCGCTACCGCATCCGCGTCGGCCGGCAGATCGGCAGTGCGGCCCTCGTTGCTGACGGCCTGCACGCACGTACCGACGGCTTCACCAGCCTCGCGGTGCTGCTCGGCGCCCTGGGGACGGGTCTGGGATGGCATGCCGCCGACCCGGTCGTCGGGCTGCTCATCACCGTGGCGATTCTCGCCGTGCTGCGCGCAGCAGTGCGACAGGTCGGCGCCCGGCTGATGGACGCGGTCGATCCCGCCCTCGTGGACCAGGCCACCACGGCCGTGATCGGGGTGACCGGCATCGCCGAGGTGCGCGACCTGCGCATCCGCTGGATCGGGCACACCCTGCGCGCGGAGGTCGACGTCACCGTTGCGGCCAACCTAACGGTCGTCCAGGCGCATGACCTCGCGCACCATGCCGAGGCCCACCTGCTCGAGCAGGTGCCCCGACTCACTGCGGCAACGGTGCACACCAGCCCGGCGGGTGCGCATTGACGCGTCCCCGGCAGCTTGGTCGCCGGCACTCATCGAGCGCCACCTAAACTGCCCGTGTGAACGGGCAGATTCGCAAGATTCGCGTTGTCGGCGACCCCGTGCTGCACACCCCGTGCCGCCAGGTGATCGAATTCGACGGTGCGCTGGCGAGCCTGGTCGACGACATGTTCGCGTCCATGACGGTGGCGGAAGGAGTCGGCCTGGCCGCGCCCCAGATCGGGGCCGATCTCGCAGTCTTCGTCTACGACTGCCCGGACGAGTTCGGCGAGCGCCAGCGCGGGCACGTAGTCAATCCGAGCATTCAGATCTCAGGTCCTGAACTCGTCCACGACGAGGGCTGCTTGTCCGTACCCGGCCCCTACCACGACCTGTCGCGCGCATCGGCGGCCACCGTGCGCGGGGTGGACCGGGCCGGTGAACCGATCGAGATCAGCGGTACCGGCTTCTTCGCACGGTGTCTGCAGCACGAGACCGACCACTTGCGCGGCGTCCTGTTCATCGACCACCTGCCGCGCAACCGCCGGCGACGGGTGCTACGCGATATGGAGCCGTTCGACTGGAACGCCCCCGTGCCCTGACCGTCACGGCGTCAGGCGAGCAGCTCGGCGATCTGCACGGCGTTCAGCGCGGCACCCTTGCGCAGGTTGTCGTTACTGACGAACAATGCGAGCCCACGGTTGTCGGGCACGCCGGGGTCCTGCCGCACGCGGCCCACGAAGCACGGGTCCTGCCCCGCTGCCTGCAACGGCGTGGGCACCTCGCTGAGCGCGACGCCAGGTGCGTCCGCGAGCAATTTCAACGCCTCGGCCCGGGTGAGCGGACGCGCGAACTCGGCGTTGATCGACAGCGAGTGCCCGGTGAACACCGGCACCCGCACGCACGTGCCTGACACCAGCAGGCCCGGGATGGCGAGAATCTTGCGCGACTCGTTGCGCAGCTTCTTCTCCTCGTCGGTCTCGAACTCGCCGTCGTCGACGATCGATCCCGCCATCGGCAGCACGTTGAAGGCGATGGGACGCGCAAATTTCACCGGGGCGGGGAAGGTCACGGCGGCACCGTCGTGGGTCAGCTCGGCCGCCCGGTCGACGGCCTGGCGCAGCTGCTTGTCCAACTCGTCCACACCGGCGAGGCCGGCGCCCGACACCGCCTGGTAGGTCGACACGACCAACCGCTCGAGCCCGGCGACGTCGTGCAGCGGCTTGAGCACCGGCATCGCGGCCATCGTGGTGCAGTTCGGATTGGCGATGATCCCTTTGCGGGCGTTGCGCGCCTGGGCGCCGTTGACCTCGGCCACGACCAGTGGCACGTCGGGGTCCATCCGCCACGCCGAGGAGTTGTCGATAACCGTCACTCCCGCCGTGGCGAACTTCGGTGCAAGCTCGCGCGCTGTTGCACCCCCCGCGGAGAAGAGTGCGATGTCCAGGCCGGCCGGGTTGGCGGTCTCGGCGTCCTCGACGCGGACGTCCACGCCTTCCCACTCGAGCGTCGAGCCCGCCGAGCGGGACGAGGCGAACATCCGGATCTCCGAGACCGGGAACTTCCGCTCGGCGAGCAGGCGCCGCATGACGGTTCCCACCTGGCCGGTCGCCCCGACGACGCCGACCTTCAGTCCGGTCACCGGCCCGTCCCCCCATACACCACGGCGTCCTCGTCGTCCGTGCCCAGCTCGAACGCGTCGTGGACGGCGCGGACGGCCGAGTCCAGGTCGTTGTCGCGGCAGACGACCGAGATCCGGATCTCCGAGGTCGAGATCATCTCGACGTTCACCCCAGCGTCGGCCAGCGCCGAGAAGAAGGTTGCGGACACACCCGGGTGCGAGCGCATGCCGGCACCGACCAGCGAGAGCTTGCCGATGTGGTCGTCATAGAGCAGGTCGTTGAAGCCCACCTCGGCCTGCACCTTGCGCAGCGCGGCCAGTGCCGCCGCCCCGTCCGTGGCAGGCAGCGTGAAGGACACATCCGTCGTGCCCGTCCCGCCGGTCGAGATGTTCTGCACGATCATGTCGATGTTGATCTCGGCGGCGGCCAGCTCGCGGAAGATCGCAGCTGCCTCACCCGGCTTGTCGGGCACGCCTACGACGGTCACCTTGACCTCGCTGCGATCGTGCGCGACTCCGCTGATGATGGCCTGTTCCACCGTTTGCTCCTCGATCGATCCGCTGACTGTGGTTCCGGGCTTGCCAGAGAACGACGATCGCACGTGGATGGGGACGTTGTAACGCCGGCCGTACTCCACACTGCGCAGGTGCAGGATCTTGGCACCGCTCGCGGCCAGCTCGAGCATCTCCTCATACGTCACCGACGCCAGGCGACGGGCGTTCGGGACGATGCGCGGATCGGCGGTGTAGACACCGTCGACGTCGGTATAAATCTCGCAGACGTCGGCGTGCAACGCGGCTGCCAGCGCGACGGCGGTGGTGTCCGACCCGCCGCGTCCGAGCGTCGTGATGTTCATCGTTTCTTTCGAGAATCCCTGGAATCCGGCGACGATCGCGATGTTGCCCTCGCCGACGGAGTTCTCGACGCGTCCCGGTGTGATGTTGACGATGCGCGCCTTGCCGTGGACGGACGTGGTGAGCACGCCCGCCTGCGATCCCGTGAACGATTCCGCCTTGTACCCGAGCGAGTTGATCGCCATTGCGAGCAGCGCCATCGAGATGCGCTCACCGGCCGTCAGCAGCATGTCGAATTCGCGACCGTCCGGGACGGGCACGATCTGTCGCGCGAGGTCGATCAGCTCGTCGGTGGTGTCGCCCATCGCGGACACGACGACCACGACGTCATTGCCCTCGCGCTTGGTGGCGACGATGCGCTCGGCAACCCGCTTGATCCGCTCGGCGTCGGCGACCGACGAGCCGCCGTACTTCTGCACGACGAAACCCACGACCGACTGCCCTTCTCCCGATTTCCGGCGGAGACTCCAGGATAGCGGGAGGCCCAGCACCGCTTCAGCCACCGTTGGCGCCGCTCTGGCCCCCTCGGCCGCCGCTTCGGCCCCTTGGCCGCCGCTCCGGCCCCTCGGCCGCCGCTTCGGCCCCTCTTGGCCCCTGAGCAGGGCGACACGCCGCGCGCGACCCTGCTATGGGGCCAAGGTCGTCAGGCGCGGGCAGCGAACGCAGCGTCCAGGATGTCGAGACCCTCGTGCAGCAGTTCGTCGCCGATCACCAGCGGCGGCAGGAAGCGCAGCACATTGCCGAAAGTCCCCGCAGTGAGCGCAATCAGACCCTCCCGGTGGCAGGCAGCGGCCACGGCACCGGTCAGCCTCGCGTTCGGGGTCTTGCCCGAACCCGGCTCGACCAGCTCAAGAGCCAGCATCGCCCCGCGCCCGCGTACGTCGCCCACGGCCTCGTACTTCTCGCCCAGCGCCTGCAGCCTCGGCAGCATGATCGACTCGATGCGTTTCGCGGCACCGGCGAGGTCCTCGGCCTGCATGGTCTCGATCGCGGCCAGGCCTGCGGCGCAGGCGATCGGGTTGCCGCCGTACGTGCCGCCCAGCCCGCCGGTGTGGACGGAGTTCATCAGCTCGGCGCGCCCCGTCACACCGGCCAGCGGCAACCCGCCGGCGATCCCCTTCGCGGTGGTGATCAGGTCCGGAACCACGTCCTCGAAGGAGCAGGCGAACCAGTCACCGGTGCGGCAGAACCCGCTCTGGATCTCGTCGGCGATGAACACGATGCCGTGCTCGACGCACCAGTCGGCCACGCGCTTGAGAAACCCGGGCGCCGGCACGACGAACCCACCCTCGCCCTGGATCGGTTCGACCAGCACAGCCGCGCAGTTGTCCTCACCGACCTGGGTGTGCACGAGCGACACGAACTCAGCGAACGCCTCGTCCGCGCAGTTGTCTGGACCGGTCGGCCAGCGGTAGGGATAGGCCATCGGCACCCGGTACACCTCTCCGGCGAACGGGCCGAAGCGGTGCTTGTAGGGCATGCTCTTTGCGGTCAGCGCCATCGTCAGGTTGGTGCGGCCGTGATAGGCGTGGTCGAAAGCGACGACCGCCTGGCGACCGGTGTGATGCCGGGCGATTTTGACGGCGTTCTCGACGGCCTCGGCGCCGGAGTTGAACAGCGCCGAGCGCTTATCGTGCGTGCCCGGCGTGAGCTCGTTGAGCTTCTCGGCGACTGCGACATAACCTTCGTACGGCGTGACCATGAAGCAGGTATGGGTGAACGCCGCGACCTGCTCCTGGACCGCGGTCACCACCCGCGGTGCCGCATTGCCGACCGAGGTGACCGCGATGCCGGAACCGAAGTCGATGAGTTGATTGCCGTCGACGTCCACGACGATGCCGCCCCCGGCGCGCTCGATGTAGATCGGCAGCGTCGTGCCGACTCCGGAGGCGACCGCGGCACTCTTGCGCGCGTGCAACCCGGTCGATCGCGGCCCTGGGATCTCGGTCTTCAGCACACGCTGCTGCGAAACGGTCATTGCTCGAGCTTCCTCCTGTGTTGGTGACACCACTAGTCCCGCCCCACTGGATATGACATCCCTAGAACCTGCTCCAATCGTCGAGCGGCCGGAGAACCGGTAGCGGTGAACGGCGAAGGCAGCCATCGTCGCGAGGACGAGCGCGATGATCGTGGCGCCGATCCCGGCTCGAACCGACGTCCACAGCGCGCGCTGACCGCCGTCGCTGTGCGCGGCCGCGTCCACCACTTCAGCGTCAACCCGGTAGACGATCTCGCGGATCCGCCCGGACACCGACACCTCGCCCGGGCCGACCGTCCCATCGCCCAGCGAATCGCTACCGAGGATCACCCGCGCGGCGTCGCCCGAATCAGATTGGACGTCCCGACGAACTCGGCAACGAAGTGGGTCGCCGGCGACTCGTAGACCTCGGCGGCGGCACCGACCTGCTCGACGCGGCCGTCGCGCATCACGGCCAGGCGGTCGCTCAGCGTGAGCGCCTCGTCCTGATCGTGGGTGACGAAGACGAAGGTGATACCGACCGCGCGCTGGATCGCCTCGAGCTCGACCTGCACGTGTTCGCGCATTTTCAGGTCGAGTGCGCCCAGCTGTTCGTCGAGCGGCAGCACCCGCGGCCGGTTGACAAGCGCGCCCATGTTCCCGAGCCGCACCATCTCCAGTGCCGCGCGCACCCGATCTGCTCGCTCGCCGCGCGGCACTCGTTTGACCCGCAACCCGTAGCCGACGTTCTGCTCCACGTTCATGTACAGGGAACAGCGCGTATTCCTGGAAGACCGTTCACGTCGAAGCCCGCGATCATCCGCAGCACGGTGGTCTTGCCCGAGCCGGATGGACCGAGCACCGCGAACAGTTCACCGTCGGCAATGTCGAGATCGACCGAGACCGCGTAACCGGATGCCCGGGACGGCGGCGGCGTTCGCGCTGCCCTCGGCCTTCGCGACCGAGACCGAACCGCTCATCGGGCAGCTCCGGCGGGCTGTGGCACGCTGCTGGCATGACCTCCGGCGACCCCCTGGCGGTGGTGCGCGACGCGATCGTGCGCGGCCTGTCCTTCGACGAGCCGCTGCTCGTGGCCACCGGGCTGCGTCCCACCGCCGAACTGGACCCCACCGAGCCCACGCGTGAAGAACTTGTCGAGCAGGCGAGGCGGGCCGAGAACAAGGTCGCCGGCGCGGTGCTGCGGGTCAACGAGCGCTGGCACTCGCTCTCGGGCCCGCGCGACGCGCACGACGAACTGCGCGCGCAGAACCTCGAGCGCGCCCGGGCGAGCACGGTCGGCCCGGCAGGGTCGCTGGCTGTCCGGCTGGTCCGCTGCTGGGCCGACGTCCCCCGCGACGCGTCGTTCCTCTACGTCACCGACCGGCGCTGGCTGGTGACGATGACCGTCGCGGCAGCTCGCGAGTGGCGCGCGGCGGCACCGCCGCCCGAGCGCAGCGAGGGCCTGGTGCGCGACCTGGGCAAGGCGGCTCGGCAATTGGGGCAGTCGCTGGCCAGTGGCGGCGAACTCACCCGGGGCCTGGAGCAGCGCGCGCAGAACGGCAGCGCCGCGCTGATCGTGGTGTGGAGCGTCACCCGCGAGGACGTGACCGTCTCCGCCGGGACCAACGGGGTATGGCTGGCGTTCAGCGACCAGTCCGGGCTGTGGCTGCGCCCGGGACGTCCCGAGTGGCCGCTCGACCAGCGTGTCGCAGCGTTGCAGGCAGCCGGTGTGGCGGTGGGCGCGGCCTAGCGCACAGACCGCGGCTCTTCCCCGTGATCAACAGGATGCAGTGCGCGCCAGGTCTCGCATTTCTCCCTGTCGATCACGAGCTGAGGCGGCCACGGGACGCGGCCGCTCAGACCTCGATGTTGTGCATGACGTGCTTGATGCGCGTGTAGTCCTCGAGGCCGTACACCGAGAGGTCCTTGCCGTACCCGCTGTGCTTGAACCCACCGTGCGGCATCTCGGCGACGATCGGGATATGCGTGTTCACCCACACGCAGCCGAAGTCCAACCGGCGGCTGACGCGCATCGCCCGACCGTGATCTCGCGTCCACACCGAGGACGCGAGGCCGTACTCGATGTCGTTGGCCCAGCGCACCGCTTCGTCCTCGTCGATGAAGCTCTGCACGGTGATGACGGGACCGAAGATTTCGTTCTGGATGGCCTCGTCGTCCTGCCGCATGTTGCTGATGATCGTGGGCTGCCAGAAGTAGCCCTTCTCGCCCTGCCGCGCGCCGCCGGCGAGAACCTTCGCGTGATCGGGCAGGCGCGACACCATGCCGCCGACCCGGTCGAGCTGGTTGGCGTTGTTGAGCGGACCGTAGAGGACATCCGCGTCGTCCGGCATGCCCGTCTTGGTGTTCTTGGCCTGCTCGGCGAGGGCGTCGGCGAAGTCGTCGGCGATGCGCGGGGCGACGAGCACTCGGGTCGCCGCGGTGCAGTCCTGGCCCGCATTGAAGTATCCGGCGATAGCGATGTTCTCGGCGGCGTGCTCGAGGTCGGCATCGTCGAACACGATCACCGGTGCCTTGCCGCCGAGTTCGAGGTGCGTGCGCTTGAGATCCTTCGCGGCAGCTTCGGCCACCTCGTACCCTGCACGGGTCGAACCGGTGATGGACACCATCGACGGGGTCTTGTGCGAGACCACTGCGCGGCCCGTGTCCCGGTCGCCGCACACGACGTTGAACACGCCCGGCGGCAGGAACTCCGCCGCGATCTCGGCCATCAGGGTGGACGACACGGGGGTGGTGTCGCTGGGCTTTAGCACAACGCAGTTGCCGGCCGCGAGCGCGGGCGCGATCTTCCAGATACCCATCATCAGCGGGTAGTTCCACGGGGTCACCTGGCCGACGACGCCGATCGGCTCGCGGCGTATGTAGGACGTATGCCCAGCCATGTACTCACCGGCGCTACGTCCCTCGAGCATCCGCGCGGCACCGGCGAAGAACCGGATCTGGTCCAGCGCCGGGGGGATCTCCTCGGTGCGGGTCAGCTCGATGGGCTTGCCGGTGTTCTGGCACTCGGCGGCGATGATCTCTTCGGCGCGTTCCTCGAGCGCGTCGGCGAACTTCAGCAGCGCGCGCTGCCGGTCCGACGGCGTGCTGTCGCGCCAGGTCTCGAAGGCCTTGCCGGCCGCGGCGTAGGCGGCGTCGACATCTTCCTGACCCGAGATCGGCGACGTGCCGAACACCTCACCGGTGCTGGGGTCGACCAGGTCGAGGCGACGCCCGTCCTTGGCATCGACCGACGCGCCGTCGATGAAGTTCTGCACTGTCCGCTTGTCGCTCACGATGGCACTCCGAAGGGGTGGTCCAGGGATGTCCGGCCCACGCTACCGTCACGGGAGGACGTTGGCCCCGGAGCAGGGCGACTCGCCGGATGTCGCCCTGCTGTGGGGCCAAGGCTGCACGGCCTGCGCTAGTCTCGTCCCCACCATGATGCGGACGCTGCTTCTTCGCGGCCGCGGCGGGGCCCGGTAACACCGGTCGGCTCCTCGTCGCGGAGAGTTCACCCGTCCGCCGACCGATCACCCGCCGCTCGAAGGCTGTCGAGCGCAGATCCGTTGGAGCCACCGTCATGACCGCACCGAACCCGCAACGCCCCTCGGGTATGCCGTGCCAGCGCTACCGGCCCTTCCCCGCGATCGACCTGCCGGAGCGCACCTGGCCGACGAGGTCCATCACCGCCGCGCCGCGCTGGCTGTCTACCGACCTGCGCGACGGGAACCAGGCGCTAATCGACCCGATGAACGCCGTCCGCAAAAACGCCATGTTCGACCTGCTCGTCCGCATGGGTTACAAGGAGATCGAGGTCGGGTTCCCGGCCGCGAGCCAGACCGATTTCGACTTCGTCCGCAGCCTGATCGAGGGCGAGCGGATTCCCGACGACGTGCGGATCTCCGTCCTCACCCAGGCCCGCGAGGAACTGATCGAGCGCACCGTCCAGTCGCTCGAGGGCGCCATGCAGGCGACCGTCCACATGTACAACGCGGCCGCGCCGACCTTCCGCCGCATCGTCTTCGGCTGGCCCGGCGACGGGCGGGCCCAGTGCCGCGCGGTCGCCGTCGACGGCACCCGCGCGGTGCAGAAGTTCGCCGAGGTCTACCTTCCCGACACCGTCTTCGGCTTCGAGTACTCCCCCGAAATCTTCATGGACACCGAACTCGACTTCAGCCTGGAGATCAGCGAGGCGGTGATGGACGCCTGGCAGCCTGGACCGGAGCGCGAGATTGTGCTGAACCTGCCCTGCACCGTCGAACGCTCGACGCCCAACGTCTACGCCGACCAGATCGAGTGGATGTCGCGGCGGCTCTCGCGTCGCGAGCACGTGTGCCTTTCCGTGCACACCCACAACGACCGCGGGACGGCCACCGCCGACGCCGAACTCGCCGTGCTGGCAGGGGCGCAGCGCATCGAGGGGTGCCTGTTCGGCAACGGCGAGCGCAGCGGCAACGTCGACCTGGTGACGCTGGGCCTGAATCTGTACAGCCAGGGCATCGACCCGATGATCGACTTCAGCGACATCGACGAGATCCGCCGTACTGTCGAGTACTGCAACCGCATCGCCGTGCACGAACGGCATCCCTATGCCGGGGATCTGGTCTACACATCCTTCTCCGGATCGCACCAGGACGCGATCAAGAAGGGTTTCGAGGACCTCGACCGTCAGGCCGCCGCCGCCGGCAAGCCGGTCGGCGAGATGCCCTGGTACATCCCGTACCTGCCGATCGATCCCAAGGACGTCGGGCGCTCGTACGAGGCCGTCATCCGGGTGAACTCGCAGTCGGGCAAGGGCGGCGTCGCCTACATCATGAAGGTCGACCACAAGCTCGACCTGCCACGGCGCCTGCAGATCGAGTTCAGCCACGTCATCCAACGCCACACCGACGGCGAGGGTGGCGAGGTCGACGCGGCTCGGATGTATGAGATCTTCCGCGACGAGTACCTCGCTCCGGGCGTCTTCGACATCGCCAAGTTCTCCTCCACCAGCGACGAGGGCATCGAGAAGATCAACGCGCTGGTGAATGTCCATGGCGTCGAGCACTGGGTGAGCGGGGTCGGCAACGGGCCGATCGCCGCATTCTGCGACGCGCTGTCCTCCGCCGACCTCGGCTTCGGCGGGAGGCAGGTGCGCGTGCTCGACTACGCGGAGCATGCGCTCACCGCGGGGCGCGACGCCGAAGCCGCTGCCTACCTCGAGATCGAGATCGGCGACGAGGTGCTCTGGGGTGTCGGCATCAGCGAGTCCATCGTGCAGGCGTCGCTTCGTGCTGTGGTCAGTGCCGTGAACCGCGTGGTCCGGGCGACGACGTAGACCGGTCGGCCGGCTGCAGCGCCGGTCGGAGTGCACACGTCCGCGGCCTGGTGAGTTGCCCGCAGATCGGCGGGCAGCGCGTCACGGGATGCGGCCGGCGCGCGGCGCCCCAGAACAGCCGACGCTTCTTCGCGCGCATTCAGTCGACGGGGCGGCGGCCGGAGAATGCGCGACCGAGGGTGACCTCGTCGGCGTACTCGAGGTCGCCGCCGACGGGTAGCCCGCTGGCCAGCCGGGTGACGGTGAGACCCATCGGAGCGACCAGGCGCGCCAGGTAGGTCGCGGTGGCCTCTCCCTCGAGATTGGGGTCGGTGGCAAGGATGAGTTCGGTGACCACGTCGTCGCGCAGCCGGGTGAGCAGTTCGCGGATCCGGAGATCCTCGGGCCCGATGCCGTCGATCGGGCTGATCGCGCCGCCGAGCACGTGGTAGCGCCCGCGGAACTCACGGGTGCGCTCGACCGCGACGACATCCTTGGGTTCCTCGACTACGCAGATGATGGACGGGTCGCGCCGCACGTCACTGCAGATGCGGCAGACGTCGGCCTCGGCCACATTGCCGCAGATCGCGCAGAACTTGACGTCGTTCTTCACCCTCGTGAGCGTGGACGCGAGCCGTTCGACGTCGGCTGCCTCGGCCGCGAGCAGGTGGAACGCGATGCGTTGGGCACTCTTGGGCCCGATGCCGGGAAGCCGGCCGAGTTCGTCGATGAGGTCTTGGACGGCGCCTTCGTACATCTGTTCCTACGTCGGTTCCTGAGCCCTGAATCCTAGAATCCGGGCAGCCCGAGGCCGCCCATACCCCCGGCGAGCGGGCCCATCTTCGCCGAGGCAAGCTCCGCCGCCGCGCGCGAGGCGTCGCGCATCGCTGCCACGATCAGGTCCTGCAGGGTCTCGACGTCATCAGGATCGACCACCTTGGGATCGATGACGATCGCCTGCAGCTCGCCCGAACCGAGGACTGTCGCGGTCACGAGCCCGCCACCGGCCGAGCCGGTCACCTCGGTGCGGCCCAGCTCCGCCTGGGCAGTCTCGAGCTGCTCCTGCATCTTCTGGGCCTGCTTCATCAGTTGCTGCATGTTCGGCTGGCCGCCACCGCCGCCGAACCCTTGACCACCGTGCTGCCCACCACGCGACGCCACGCCGTGCTCCTTACTCCGGGACTGCCCAGCCTAACCGGCGGGTTATGAGACTGTGGGGCAGTGCGACGTGTGTTGGCGACCGGTCTTGCCGCCCTCCTGCTCACCGGGTGCAGCTCGGGCGGCGGCGCGTCCTCGCCGGAGGTGTCCGTGCCGGCGGCCTCGTCACCGTCAACCTTGCGTCTGCCGACCAGCCTGACGCCGAGCGTGCCGACCAACCTGCGGCCGTCGAGCTCTGTTGCGCCGACCGTCCCCTCGACGAGCGCGTCGCGGACATCGCCGAACCCAACGCCGACCCACCACCCGCCTACGCAGTCCGCATCAGCGGCGACTCGGACGCCGACCACGGCGTCCCAGCCGCAGTCCGGGCACATTGTGCACGGGACGGTCGTCGTGCTCGATCCAGGCCACAACGGCGGCAACGCCGCGCACCCGGACGAGATGAACCGCCAGGTGCCGATGGGATTCGGGCAGACCAAGCCGTGCAACACCACGGGGACGTCCACGAACGCCGGTTATGGCGAGCACACGTTCACGTTCGACGTGTCCGGGCGAGTCGCCTCGCTTCTGAAGTCACACGGGATCACGGTGTATCTCACCCGCCCGAACGACATCGGTTTCGGACCCTGCGTGAACGAGCGGGCGGACTACGGCAACCGGATGCACGCCGCCGCCGTCGTCGCGATCCATGCCGACGGGGCCTCGTCGGCGGGCCACGGCTTCCACGTGTGCACCGCTAGCCGACGGCCGGACGGCGCGTCTGAGGCGACGATGTCGCGCTCGCACACCATGGCCGTCGACATCCACGACGCGTTGACCGCGACGTCGGGTCTGTCCACGTCTACCTATATCGGCTCGAACGGCTACTTTCCGCGCTCCGACCTGGCCGGGCTGAATCTGTCCGTGCGTCCGACGACGTTCCTCGAGCTGGGCAATATGCGCAACTCCCATGATGCCGGTCTGCAGTCCTCGTCCTCGGGGCGCCAGCACATCGCGTCCGCCGTCGCATCGGGAATCCTCGCCTACCTGGCGCGTCCCTGACGGCGGGACCTCACTGCTCGTTTATCGGACGGGCACCGAGCTGGTCGTGCAGCAAGCGGAGCGCCTCGGCTTCCGGGTCCGATGACGACCGGGTCGCGGCTGAAACGGTTGCCTCGCCCGGGTCGTCGCGCGGGTCGGGCTCATCGCGAGGTGGCTGGGCAGCGCCCCGGGACGCCGGCTCGTTCTTTTCACTCGACGTGCCCTCCGCGACCACCGCGATGCGCCACTCGCCGCCCACCACCTGGGTCAGCGCGGCCCGCAGCACCGCGGTGGTGCTGTCCTCAGCGATCATCCGCGACAGCGCGGCCGACGCGGTGAGCGTGACGAGTTCGCGGTCGACTGCGATGACCTGTGCGTTGTCGAGCAAGGCACGGGTGACGCGGCTGGTCTGCTTGACCACTTCGAGCGCCTCGGGCCACATCCGCCGCAGCGCCGCCGAATCGAGCTGCCCCGCGACGTGTTGGGGCCTGTCCGGGGGGCGTGCGTCCGGGGGGCGTGCGTCCGGGGGGCGGTTGTTCCCCGACCCTGCTTTCGGTGCTGCGCTCTTGGTCAGTGCGGCTTTCTTTGGCGTTGCGGCGCGCGTTAACGCGGTTCTCGCGGCCGGTGCGGCAGCCGCCTTCACCGGTGCGGTGGCCTTCTCCGGTGCGTCCGCCCTGGCCGGATCGGCGGCCTTGGCGGGCGACCGATTCGGCGCCGGTTCGGGCACAGCCGTCGGCTCCACGGTGGCCGCATCGGACAGCGTCGTCCTGCGCTCGAGACGTTCCAGCCGCTGCAGCACCGCAGCCGCATCGGCCGATGCGTCCGGGAGCAGCATGCGGGCACAGAGCAGTTCCAGCACCAGCCTGGGCGATGTCGTCCCCCGCATCTCGAGCAGCGCGGTGTGCACGATCTCGGCGTAGCGGGTGAGCGTGCCCGCACCGAGCCGGCCGGCCTGGTGGGTCATGCGCTCGAGCTGGTCCTGCGGGTTGTCGATGAGCCCGCGCTGAGGCGCGTCCGGGACTGCGTCGAGCAGGATCAGGTCACGGAATCGGTCGAGCAGGTCCGCGGCGAAGCGACGCGGATCGTGGCCGGCTTCCACGACGCGATCGATCGACCCGTACACGTCCGCCGCATCCGCGGCCGCGAGCGCGTCTAGCATCTCGTCGAGCAGCGCGTCGTCGGTGACCCCGAGCAGCGCCACGGCACGGACGTAGGTGACACCCTCGGCTCCCGCACCGGCGAGCAATTGGTCGAGGATCGACAGCGCGTCACGGGCCGACCCGCCGCTGGCCCGCACGACGAGCGGAAGGACGGCCGGTTCGACGGTGATGCCCTCCTGGGCGCAGATCGATTCGAGGTGGGCGCGCAGCACTCCGGGCGGGATCAGCCGGAAGGGATAGTGGTGGGTGCGCGAGCGGATGGTCGTCAGCACCTTGTCCGGCTCGGTGGTGGCGAAGACGAAGACGAGGAAGCCCGGCGGTTCCTCGACCAGCTTCAACAGGGCGTTGAAGCCCTGCGTCGTGACCATGTGCGCCTCGTCGATGATGTAGACCTTGTAGCGGTCACGGACTGGTGCGTAGAACGCCCGTTCCCGCAGGTCGCGGGCGTCGTCGACACCGCCGTGGCTTGCCGCATCGATTTCGATCACGTCGATCGACCCGGGTCCGTTCGGGGCGAGCTCGCGGCACGAGTCGCAGACACCGCACGGGTCAGGCGTAGGGCCCTGCGCGCAATTCAGGCTCCGGGCGAGGATGCGGGCGCTCGAGGTCTTGCCGCAGCCCCGCGGGCCGCTGAACAGGTAGGCGTGGTTGATCCGGCCGTTCGCGAGCGCCGCGCGCAGCGGGACGGTGACGTGATCCTGCCCGATGACCTCGGCGAAGGAGGCCGAGCGGTACTTGCGGTAGAGCGCGATGTTCCCGCCGGACGGAGTTGTCACTGTCCGCTCTGCCTGCTCACGGTCACGACCCTAACGACCCGATCCGACGTCGCGCCACGTACCGCACTCCGCCCTCCCCTCCCGTCCCGTGATCAACACGCTGTGCTGATGCCACGGCGCACGCCACAAGCGTCTTGATCACGACCTGGCGACGGTAACCGAGCGCCCCAGCCCGCAGGCCGAGAACGAGCCACGGGCACTCCGTCCACAGCCACGCTCGCCCTCCACAGTCGGCCTGTGTCCGCAGCCGTGCGCCCGTCGCTGCGGCCACCCTGACCAGATGCAACAAACTACCCTCGACGACCTCGCGCCGTTGCCGGATCCCACCGCGCTCCCCCGCGTGTTCGGCCGAGCAGATGCCGCGAGGCTGGGCGTCACCGACAACATGATCGCGCACCGGCTGCGCACCGGACGGTGGCGGCTGATCCTGCCGCGCACGATTCTGACGACCGACACCGTGACGTGGCTCGACCGCCAGCACGCCGCCCTCAGCTTCGCCGGGCGGGGCTCGCTGCTCACGGCGCGGGTGCCCTGAGCGACGAACTGCGCAGTGTCGCGCGCCCGCAAATCGTCCTTGTTCTGGTGCCGTCCACGACTCGACTGCGGTCGACCGGGTGGGTGCGCGTCCGTCCGACCCGGCGTCTGCCGCCGCGGGCACTTGTGCCCGGACCGTCGCGAGCGCCCATCGCCCGCGCGGTGGCTGACCTCGCCTTGGAGCAGCGCCGGCTCCACGACGTGCGCGCACTGGTCAGCGAGACGGTGCGCCGCGACCTGTGCACGGTGGACGAGCTCGTGGAGCAATTGAGGCAAGGCCCGCGCAACGGCACAAGCTGCCGCCGGGCAGGTCGATGCGGACGTTCTGCCGGAATCTGGGCACCCGAGGCAACGTCCCAGCCGACCGGCACGGCCCTCCGGCGCAGACCATGCTCCCTCCGCAACCTCTTCGAGCGCGTCGCGCAAGTGCGCGCTACATTGCGGACTTCCTGTGGTCGGACCTGCGCGCGGTTCTTGAGATCGACAGCAGCGAGCACCACTCGGCTCTGGCGGATCATGACCAGACGATGCGACGGCACGTCTTGCTCGAGATCCTGGGCTATTCGTCGTCCATTACAGCCCGGCGATGGTGTTCTGGCAGCCGGTGCGGTTCACGAACGAGATCTCGGCTTGGCTCACCGCACGCGCAGCGCGCCTCCACTCGTGATCAGCACGCAGCCAACATTGCTCTGGCCACATGCCACCAGCGAGTTGATCACCGGCCGCGGCTGGCAGGCGGGGTTCGCGGAGGTGCACCCGAAGGCAGGCGGACGGCGCCGGAGCGGACTCGCAAGGACCCCCCGTGCACCCGCCAGAGCCTGCTTATCCTTGCTGCCTTCCAGCCCTGGGGAGGTTCGCAGGGTGAGCGCCGCACGGGGGGTCGACATCGAAGTCTACGGGCTGCCCGTATCCTCGTCGGCGGAGGATTCGCCTAGTGGCCTATGGCGCTCGCTTGGAAAGCGGGTTGGGGGAGACCCCTCGCGGGTTCAAATCCCGCATCCTCCGCCACTTCTCGTCACCGCACGGACGATGAACCACGGCACGGACGACGAACCGGCCCACCGCGCCCGCGCCGCCGAGCTTCAGACGGGTGCAGCGACGACTGCCTGCGACCGGCGTCGCTCGGCCACCACCGGCGTCAGGGGGGCGGCGATCAGCGGGAACACCCCGGTCAGCGCGAATGCCCAGCCGTAACTCGAGGCGCCGATCACGGCGGCCAACAGCGGCGCAGTGGCGATGCCCGCCACGTTCTGGACGGTGTTATGCACGCCGAGGGCACGGCCGGCCCACGCCGGGCCGGCCATCTCGGCCACCGACACGTAGGCCAGCCCGTTGTCGGCCACCGTGACGACCGCGGCAAGAGCGAACACCACCAGAATCCAGCCGGCGTTCAGCCACGCCCCGAGCGCCAGACCGGTCATGAGCAGCGCACTGGCCACGGCGAGTTGGCGCATCGGCCGGAGTCTGCTGCGGACGTGGTCGGACCAGACACCGGACGCGACGCGCCCGGCAGCCCCTGCCGCCTGAAATCCGAAAATCCAACGTCCGGCGACGGACGCGTTCCAGTGCCGTACGTCGACGAGATAGGACAGCGTGAACGTGGCGACCGCGAACTGCGGCACGACGAGCAGCGCGCTCGCGAGGTGGACGCGAGGCAGGGTGCGCGAGTGCCGGTACGGCGAGGACGGGGCTTGCTGACCGGGCGACCGCGCCGGACGTGGCGGGTCGGCCACGACGGCGTAGACCCCGATGGCGGCGACGGCACACAACGCGGCCGGGAACAACAGGGCCTCCCGCGCGGAGAACGCGTGCCCCAAGGGCGGCAGCGCGAGCGCGGCCAGCGCGACACCTACCGGCTGCGCCGTCTGCCGGACACCCATCGCCAGGCCCCGCTCGGCCGCTGGGAACCAGCCCATCACCATCCGCCCGCTCGCGGCGTTGACCGACGCGCCCGACGCGCCGGCGAGCCCGAGCAGCACGGCTGCCCAGGCCAGCCCGGGCACCACCGGAACCGCGGCCAGGAGTACCGCCGCACTGCCGACGCCGGTCGCGATCACGACTCGCTCGCCGTAGCGGTCGGCCAGCGCGCCCCAGGCGATGAGTGTCAGCAGCAACCCGACGATGGGCGCACTCACCAGCAGGCTCGCTTGAAACAACGACACGCCCTCATCAGCACGTAGCGCCGGGACGAGCATCGGGATTCCGTAGAGGAACGTGCTGGTCGCAGCCTGGGCGAATGTCGCGAGGGCGAGGACTGCCCAACGCCGTCCCGACATGCAAATACCCTACCCATCGTCCCAACTAACAGGACGATGTTCCCATATGGTGAGACTCCAAGAAGGTCGCAGGTTGCGGAAAGCGAAAGCGGGCGGAAGCCGATTCAGCGGTCGACGATCATGCGCACGACGGTCCCGCCGTAGGAGGAACGGACCTGTACCAGGTCGCAGAGCTGGTTGACCAGCCACAGCCCGCGTCCGCTGGCCTGGCCGGGGCGCGGTGCGATACGCCCGACCAGAACATCCGCGAACCGGCCCCGGTCACGTACCTCGCAGCAGGTGATGCCCTGCTCCGTCCACATCGAGACGGCCGCGCGTCCCTCGCCATGGCAGATGCTGTTGGTGACGACCTCGTTCACCGCGTACACCAGATCTTCGCTGCGCTCACCGTCGAGGCCGGACGTAACAGCACCACGGCGAACGAAGTCGCGCAGAGTCCCGAGCGTGGTCATGTCCGCCTTGCACGCCTCGGCGTCGGCGGGCGCTGGCGGTAGGTCCCGCGTGAACGCAGCGGCCAACGCGGCAGCCGTAGCCGCGCGGTCGCTCGGATCGGGATGAGCTGAACGAACCACGTCGACCGCACCCGCTCCGAGCGACTCCGTGTCATAAAGACAGCACATCTGTGCGTCCCAGTCGTGGCATTCGGACTTGCTCAGGACGAGCTCGGCAATCAGGGTCTCCGCGAGGCCCGCCGCGGACAGCTCGGCATACACGGGCTCAGCGACGATGCGGGCGCGCCGGCCCCGATGGGCCTCGAGGAAGGAGCGCAACGCGGGCAGAACGCGGGCCGGATTGCGGCCTCGCACGGACAGGTCGATGAAGCCGACGCGACGCGAGGCTGGGCCGAGGGTCGCCCGCAGCTCGTCCACCTTGGCACCCACCGCGAGCGCGAGACAGGCTTCGCCGTTGCGCGTACCGCGCTCGATCAGCTCAATGGCCGCGGCCACGAACGAATCAGGACCGGCGTACGGGACGGCACCGTGAACGAGGCGCCGGGCGCCGGGCGCTCGGGTCACCTGCCGCTCGGACCGCAGGTCGTTGCAACGGCAGGGCGCACTCGATCACGGTAAACCGTGAATCGCGTCGCGGCGACCCCTCTGACAGGTCTACGCGGCAGCGCTGCGTCGGCGACCGGCGGGACGGGCGACAACCGGTTCCTGGCGAGCGGCCCGCACGACCTCGATGCTGAGCCCGAGCATGTCGAGCAACATCCGGGCATCGTGGACGTTCTCGGCTGCGCCGGCGACCACGCGCACGGTCTTTCGTTGACGATCAGAGAAAAGCCGTTCTTCTTCGGCCATCCGGTTCATATCCGACTGAGAAATCAGTGTCCCATCGAGCGACATCGTCGCGCCACGTCCGGTCATGGCTCGACCTTTCCCAGCGGCTCAGGCGGTCTAACCGGACCCGGAAGCCGGCCACTCCCGATGGCCCGGAACGACTCGCCCCAGTCAGTCGTGGAGCAGCTGCGCGACGGTTCCGAAGAGATCGTCGATCTGTTTCACCACGTCGACGAAGGCTCGAAGTCGACCGGTTTTACAACGTGCACGTTGGCGTCCAGGTCGTAGCTCTTCACGATGTCCTCTACGGCACGTGAGGTGGTCAGCACGACGACCGGGATGCGGCGCAGCTCGGGATCGGCTTTGACCGGCGAGGACCTCGTGGCCGCTCATCCTGGGCAGATTGAGATCCAGCAGGATCAGATCCGGACGGGCGGCGCCGAGATTGTCGCCGGTGACGTCGAGGTAGGCCGTATGCCCGTCGCGCGTCACGAGCGGAGGCGGGGTGCCCGGCGACCCGGATCGCCATCGTGAGGTCGGGGTCGATCGTGACGTCGCAGGCGGTGGCGAATCCACGCCGGCCTCCGGTCTCGGCGTTCAGCAATCGCGCCAGATTGGGCAGGACGAGATGGTCCGGGGTGCCGGCGAGCACCAGCGTGCGCCAAGCGACTCGCAGGTGGACGCCCAAGGCGGCCTCATCGGTCCCGTGCCCCATGACGTCGCCGATCACGGCCCGCACGTGGCCTTCCTCGGTCTCGACGACGTCGAAGAAGTCGCCGCCCAGAACCGCGAGATTGTGCCCCGGCTGGTAGTAGATAGTGCACGAGACCAAATCACTGTGCAGCCGCGGATTGGGGAGCAGGCCGCGCTCCAGACGCGCGTTCTCAGCTGACTGCTGGTGCGCCGCCTACAGGGCCAACCCCGTGACCTGGGCGCGCCGCCGCTCGACGGAGTAGCGGACGGCCCGTTCGAGCAGGTAGGCAGTGCTGTCGTCCCTGACGAGGTAGTCCTGCGCGTCGGCCGCGACCGCCTCGTCCCCGAAGCGTCGGTCGTTACGCCCGGTGAGCACGATGACGGGCGTAACGCGGGCGGCGCCAAGGATGGTGACCAGCGCAGCCAGTCCCCGCCCGTCCGGCAGGCCGAGGTCGAGGAACACGCAGCTCGGATCGTGGCGCAGAGCCTCGACAGCACTGCTTGACCAGCAGCGCATCTCCGGCGTCGTCCTCCACCAGAAGGATGCGCGGGACGGCCTCGGTCACAACCCACTCCCTTCGCCCCACGGCGGCGCCCTGTTTACCGCGGGGACCTGACCGCCAATGATCCGGAAACCTGCTTTGAGCCGAGTTGTTGACATATCACACAACGGTGGGTATGTTCTTGCTTGAGCGTTCAATCAATCGCCGCTACGGAGGCACACATGACCAACACGATCACCGACCCGAGCACCCTCACCGGTACTTACGCCCTCGACCCGGCCCACAGCCGGTTCGGGTTCGTCGCCCGGCACGCGATGGTGACCAAGGTCCGCGGCTCGTTCAACGAGTTCGAGGGCACCGCGACGATCGACGGAGCGGACCCGAGCAACTCCAGCGTGTCGCTCACCCTGCAGGTGGCCAGCATCGACACCCGCAATTCCCAGCGCGACGAGCACATCCGCACCAACGACTTCCTGGACGCCGAGAACTTCCCGCAGATCACCTTCGTGTCGACGTCGATCGCGCACGACGGCGGCGACGACTACCTGGTGACCGGCGACCTGAGCATTCGTGGCGTCAGCAAGTCGGTCACGGTGCCGCTGGAGTTTCAGGGCGGCGCGACCGACCCGTTCGGCAATCAGCGCATCGGGTTCGAGGGCTCGCTCGTCATCAACCGCAAGGACTGGGGCGTGAACTTTAACGCCGCGCTCGAGACCGGCGGCGTCCTCGTCAGCGAGAAGGTCACCCTCGAGTTCGAGATTTCGGCGATCAAGCAGGCCTGATCCGCGCATGATTCGACCAGTGGTTCGGACGCCGTCGCTACGACGGCGTCCGAATCATTTGCTCTAATCGACGTCATGGCCGACCGTGCGGAACTCCGTGACAAGTACCTGCAGCCGAGCCGAACGCGCCCGCCGTCCACGGCGCGCGGGCTGCACCACACCGCGTTGATCAGCAGCGACGTGGAGCGCACGATCCGCTTCTACCAGGACGTTCTCGGCTTCCCGCTCACTGAGCTGATCGAGAACCGGGACTACCCCGGTTCCTCGCACTTCTTCTTCGACATCGGCAACGGCAACCTGCTGGCCTTCTTCGACTTCCCCGGACTGGACGTCGGTCCCTATGCCGAAGTGCTCGGCGGGCTGCACCACATCGCGATCTCAGTCGAGCTGCCGCGGTGGGGGGCGCTCGTGGAGCGGCTGCGTGCCGCCGGCGTCGAGCACCAGATTCACAGTGAGGTGTCCGTCTACTTCCGCGACCCCGACGGTGCCCGGGTGGAGCTCATAGCCGACCCGCTCGGCGAGATGTACGGCGAGCACGTCCTCTGAATGCGGGCCGCACGGTCCTGCGATGAGCGGCTGCGCAGGTTACCGCCGCGCGGGGCATGACGGTCGAGTATCGAAGGTGGCGGTGGCAGTGGGATTCGAACCCACGGTGGTTTTACCCACACACGCTTTCGAGTCGTACCGCCGAGTTACCGATGCTTGGTAGGAAGCCCGTATCCACTGACCTCTGCGAGCGTACCGGTGTCTGCAAGGGGTCCGCGGCCGCCGTCGGTGGCTACCACGCCGGCTACCACGCGGCGGCAGACGCCGCGCGCTCGTGGCACAACGACGGCGAAGTAGCGGTGCGGGATTCGGCGGAGCGGCGCCTTCAGGGCGAAGGTCGCGTCGTCATCGGACAATCAGCTACGTCAGTCGCCAGCGACTCAGACGACGATCCGGTAGCCGATTCGATCGCAGATACCAGCCAGCCGGCTGGTGAGCGCCGGGTCACCGATCGCACGGCTGGTCGTCTGTGCGGTCGGCATCGCAGCTTCGGCCGACAGGAACAACGCTACCGCGAGGCCGCCTGCCATAGCGCCGCGGTAGATCAGACCGTCGAGACTAGGGAACGCGTCGCAGATCGCGTGCGCCCAGGCGCTGGAGTAGTCGTGGCGCCCGCTAGACAGTGCCATCGAGGCGCCGGCCCGCGTCGCCCATGACCCATGTCCGGTGTCGCCGGTGAGGTCGAGCAGCCGGACGTCACGTGAAAGGTGGGCCGCGGTCAGGTGGCTGCTGCTGTCCAGGCGCACCGTGCGGGAGCGCTGGAAGATTTCCGCGGCTGCGGTCTGCGGCGTGAGGGCGGCGTACCAGACGGCACGGTCGGGATGGGTGGTTGCCGGTCCCGCGGGATGCGGTTCGAACCGAGCATCGACGGGCCCGAAATGACGCAGCTGGTTCCAGGGCGTGATGTGTTTGCCGCGGACACTGCGAACACGGTGGACACGCCACAGCAGCGCGTCGCGCGTGAGGTCTCGATACTCCTCGTCGCGGATACCGATCGCGGTCGCGAGGTCTGCCGGTGGTAGCGGAAGTTTCGCCATTACAGGCCGACGTCGGCGAGTCCCCGCGCGATCTGTTCGACGGCCTCGGGTGAACCGCCGCTGCGCAGCCAGTCAGGGACGGGCTGCGGGTGGTCGTTCAGTTCGAGTTCGGGTGCGGCGTTGTCAGGAAGCCGAGGATCTCCAGCGGGTGCGCTTCCTCCGGGAGCACCTTCGCGACCTTTGACCAGCCTGGCAGTAGCGCGTTGCCGTCGAACTGGATGGCAGGCAGCGCCCAGCGCGTGGCCCGCCGCACGGCCTACACCTCGTTAGCCGACACCATCTGCTGCATCCGGGCTCGCTTTACCCCGATCCGCTCGGCGGCCTCGGCGATCGGTATTGCCCTGCCAGAAGGGCGATGAACTGACCGGCGACATCCGCAGTCAGCCGACGCTGCGCATCCACGTCCTCGGTCATCCCTGCCTCGTCGTAGATCACCGCCTTCGCCGGCGACACCGCCGATGGCGACGGGCTGTCACTGGGTACGTTGGTGTTAACGAGGACGTGAGACCCGCTGACTCGTCCGCTCCCAACCGTCAATCAATCGCGCACCGAGCCTCGATCTGCGCGAGAAGGCGTCGATTTGATCGGCAGTCTGTGGTCACGCAGATCAGTCGGTCTGCGTCGCCGAGGTCTGCCGCGGCGAAGGCGTGCGGTGGAATAGGTTCGACTCGCGACGTGCTTGCTTTAGCGGGAGTCGACCAGCGGAGGAGATTCGGATGCTTGCGTTGCAGTACCGCGCCTTTGGAGGTCCGGATCAGCTTGAGGTGGTCGAGACTGCCGAGCCGCACGCCGACACCGGGCAGGTGCGCATCGCTGTACGCGCGGCCAGTGTCAACCCACTCGACTGGAAGCTGCTCTCCGGCGCCATGTCCGATGGCGAGGCGCCCGAGGGACCCGGCATGCTCGGCTTCGACGCGTCCGGGATCGTGGACGAGGTCGGCGCCGGGGTATCGGGCGTGTCCGTGGGCGATGAGGTGTTTGGTACGGGCCAGAACACCGACGCGCAGTTCGCGGTGCTCGACGCCTGGGCGGCGAAGCATCCGTCCCTCGACTGGGCCGTGGCGGCCGCGGCCGGGGTCGCCGGCGAGACAGCGGAGCGCGTGTTGCGCCTGCTCGGCGTCGCGAACAGTGACACGATCTTCATCGACGGCGGCGCGGGCGGCGTCGGCGCGGTAACCGTTCAACTGGCCGTCGCACGCGGCCTGCGCGTGGTGGCATCAGCGGGCCCTGACAATCAGGACTACCTGCGCGAGATCGGCGCGACACCGGTCCTGTACGGCGACGGCGTCGCAGACCGGGTGCGTGCGGCGGCCAACGCCACGATCGCCGGGGTCGTCGACGTCGCCGGCAAGACCCCGATCGACGTGCTGATCGGCCTTGTCGAGCAGGCCCGCGAAGTAGTCACGATCGCCAACTTCGGTGCCGGCGAATCCGGCGTCCAGATCACCGGCGGCGGGGCCGACGCCCACCCCTTCGACGCCCTCGCCGAGGCCGCCAGCTTGCTCGAACAGGGCAAGCTCGTGATCAAGGTGCAGACATTCCCGATGGACCGCGCCGCCGACGCGTTCGCCGTCAGTCAAGCCGGACACGTCCGCGGAAAACTCGTACTGCTGCCCTAGCCGCACCTCGCACACGGCGGTCGAAAGGGACCGGCGCCAGACAAGCACCAAAAACGCGCGCCTACCCGTCTGCTGCGGGGGCCGTCCGGTTTAGCTAAGCTACCTTCACCGGGCATTATCGCGGGCGGGTGTTGCGGGAATCGACGACGCCGAAGAGGCTGACGCCCAACCCCCTCGAGCCACGGACACGTCGGTGTCCCGCGGAACATCGGCTACCGGGCGCGCGTCCCAGGAAATGGTTCGCTACCTGGGCGGTTGTTCTGGCGGGCTTGCCGACCCTGGGCGGTGACCGGGCCGCTGTTCCCGGAGCCGAAAGCGTCACCGTAGAAGCCAACCAGAGTCCGACCATCAACAAGGTGCGCCCCAGCAGCTCCCGGGCTAACAGGATGGGGATGCCCATCGGTGTGTGTGGAGGTTATGGGGACCACATCAGCAGATTCGGCTGAGCCGAACGTCAACTTCTCGATCGACGTACTCCCATTCGGCAGTGCTGCGAAGCTCGGCTACCAGCTCCTCGAAATCGGCGCTGTGGAGCGGGTCGAACTCGAACCAGGTAAGAAAGTCGAACGGTTCGCCCAGATCACGCCCGTGGTAAAGGCGCCTAGCGATGGCGGGCAAACGCGCCACGCCGAGAGCGATGTGGCGTGACTGGTCTTCAAAGATCGCGCGCCGCTCGTCCTGAGGCAACGCCCGCCACTCTGGGCTCTTGCGGATGGGGATTAGTGCAGCCTGCGTTGCCTGGGGACGCGATAGGACTGGTTGCAGTTGGGTGAGTTGCCCGACCTCGGCCCGAACTGCGTACCTGGTGTTACTGGTGACGCCGCGCAGGCTCCAGATTTCCTCAACGATCGGCGTCTCCGGGGGGTAGCCCTCGGTCACCGACACTCGCGACGCTGCCGGCAATGTCTCTCCGACGACGGCATTGATCCGATCAATTCGCCACGACCCCGTAGTGCTCGCTACGAAATATACCGGGGTGGGACGGGCAGGGCTTGTCGGACTGACGTGCTCCATGCCGGTATCTTGCGACCTTGTCACGTCTGAGCTCCCTAAATCCACAGTCACCGGCCGGAAAACTCCGTGAGCGAGATAGACCTCGGCCACTCAAGATCAGGGTTATGGGATCGCCGGCTGGAACGTTGCGTGGTCGCCGACGGAGATGGTGCCGCCCGTGATGACTTGTGCGTAGGCGCCTAGACAGGGTTGTGGTCCGAAGTCGGGTAGTGGGATGCGGTTGTGGTCCAGCAGTGTCCGCACGGCGTCGGTGCGTGTCGGTAGCGCGCCGTGCGCGAGTGTGGGGACTGCGCATCGTGGCGTGGGCAGGATGACGCGTAGTCGCACAGTGCCGATGGTGATTTCGCTTCCGGTCCAGTCGTTTTCGGCGAATGGCGCGCCGAGCGGGGTGTCGAGCACGAGGTTGGGTCGGTAGCGGATCATTTCAGCGCGGACGTGGGCGAGGGTGGCGGAGGTGATCAGGTGCACCGGTGCGTAGTCGACAAAGCTGGTGCCGGGTGTTGCTTGTCCGATCTCGAGCATCTCGTACGGGACGTCGGCGTCCGCGCCGGCTTCGATCACGTCCTCGGGTGCGGGGCGAGCCACGCAGGCCTGTGCGGGACGGGTCGTGCTCAGCCGCACCTCGCGATGCAGCAGGTCGGACAACAGCTGGTCGAGGCTCGGATCATCGACGGTCATGCAGGTGCCGTCGGGCAACGTGATGTCCGGCGCTCCGCCGTTCCAGCGGGCGGTGAGGGTCAGTAGTCCTCGCCACAGCCTGGGGTGCTTGGCGGTGGCGACGTTGCCGGTCAGCAGATCGATGACAGCTACTTCGCGGTCGCCTTCAAGTCCGTTGGCGGTGAGGACGGCGACGGTGAGGTCTTCACCGAGCATCGACTTGACCGGGTAGCGGCGTAGCGCCGAGACGGTTGCATCTGGCACATCTTCTCCTACTCGCCTCATGGCCGTGATCGCGCCGACCGGGTGTCAGCCCGTCCGGGAGCGTTCGAATTGGCGGTGGTTGCGGGCTTTGGCGCGGTTGCCGCAGACGGCCATGGAGCACCAGCGGCGGCGGTGTGATTTGGTCCTGTCGTAAAACCAGAGCGTGCAGGTGGGGTCTTCGCAGTTGCGGACGAGGCTCCGATCGGCAGTGGTGAACAGCTGTGCCGCAGCGTCGGCTGGGGGGACCAGCAGTTGGCGGGCGTCGAGCCAGTGTCTGCGTTCGTGGAGTTCGCGTGCGCCGTCGGCGCCGGTGCGAATTTGGGTGAACTGGTGGTCGGCGGCGAGGATCTCGTTGAGGTGCTCGTGCACCTCGGCGGGTAGCGCGGACTCGGGCGCGGCAACCCATGCGGTAATGAGCGGGCGCAGCCATTCCCGCAGGGCGACCGCCTCGGCTGCGACAGCATCCAGGTCGGCGCCTGCGAATCGAGTAGCCACGCGGTCGAGGTCTGCGATGTCGATCAACCCGGCCCGCGCCAGCCAGAGCAGGTAGGCCTGCCCGTCGCCGAGAAACTCGATCGTGTCTTGCAACGGCGTCGCGGTGCTGTTGAGGAAAACGAGTGCGGGGTTGTCGGCCAAGGCGATTAGGTCTGCGATCTCCACGGTCCCACCTCCCTCTGCTAACCGATATCTTCCTAGTTCACAGGTTACTATCAGCTCGCTAACCTACAAAACATGCGAACAAAGGTTAGCAATGCATCGCAACACTTCGAAAAACATATGAGCGCGGACCCGCACGGCGCCGGCAACGCGACGTGGGGCTTGCTGCCCTATTCGATGTGGCCGTCGCCGCTGCCGCGGGTCGCGCAACCCGGCTCCGGGAACGCGGCCACCGTTCGCGGTTTCTATGCGGCCCTCGAAGTCGGCGACATCGAGCGGGTCGTGGAGATCCTTGGCCCGGACGTGCGATGGACCGAGGCGCCCGGCACGCCCTACGCCGCTGCCGGCGACACCCATGTGGGCGGGCGCGACGTTGCGCAGTGCGTGCTCACGCCGTTCGCCACCGATGTGGTGGGCCTGAACCTGGTCACCCATGAACTGCTGACCTATGGCGACACGATCATCGCACTGGGCACCTCACGGCGGCCCTCGGCAGAACAAACAGCACCCACGAGCAGCACCCGCTGCCCACCTCAGAGGAACACCCCTATGGCCACGCTCCTGCACGTCTCCGCAAGCCCGCGCGGTGCCACCAGCGGCAGCCTCGCCCTCGCCGAGGCATTCCAGGACAGCTACCGCGCTGCCAACCCCGACGTGATCCTCGATCACCTCGATCTGTTCGACGGGGCGCTTCCCGCGTTCGGTCGCCTGGCCGCCGAGGCGAAGATGGCCTGTTCGGCGGCGGACAGCCCACCCCCGAGCAGACAAGCGAGTGGAACACCACCAGAGCGGTCTTCGACCGGTTTGCCGCCGCCGACGCGTACCTGTTCTCGGTGCCGATGTGGAACGCGAGCGTGCCCTACGTCCTCAAGCAGTGGATCGACCTGATCACCCAGCCCGGTTGGGTGTTCAGCTTCACCCCGACCGACGGCTACACCGGCATCATCAACGGCAAGAAGGCCGCTGTCATCTACACCGGCGGCGTCTAATCCCCCGGCGCGCCGTTGGCTTTCGGCAACGACTTCCACTCCACGTTCTTCACCGATTGGCTGCGTTTCGTCGGCATCACCGATGTCACCGAGATCCGCTGGCAGCCAACCGTGCTCACCGCCACGCCCGAGGCCGACCGCGTCGCCGCAATCGGTCGCGCTGCCGACACCGGTAGCCGCTTCTGAGCCGCGCACGAATCGCCACCGCCGTCGCTGCCTCGCGCAGGCAGAACGACCTCCCGCGGACCTCGTCACGACGTGTCTTCGTCCACGCCTGACCTCAGCAAGCCGATCGAAGGTCGGCAACTCAGTCAGCGGCTGCGAACTGCCGAAACCTGGGTAGTCGATCGCGACCGTGTGCCAGTGGGTGGCGAGTCTGTCGATCAACCGGACATAGGCCCGGGTGCTGGATGGGTAGCCGGGCAGCAGGACGACGGTCGGGCGAGCCGGATCGCCGGCCTCGCGGACGAACACGTCCAGACCTTCGACCTCGAGCGTGCGGTGGCAGATGACAGCCATGGTGATTACTCCTTCAAGACAAAGCGCAGCTATCGCTGCTTATCGGTTGCGCTGACGACTTCGCCCAAATCGATTCCTCCCAGGGCGGCGGTGACGACGTCTTGGGCTGACATGTGGGGGATCGCGGACAGGTCCATGCCTTGGACCTCGTGGAACTCGGTCGCCACGATCCCGGGGCAGACGACGTGCACGTTCACGCCGGTGCCCTGTAGTTCCGCGTGCAGAGTCTGGGACAGGGCGACGGTGCCGCCCGGCGTCCCGGTGTAGACGGCACGTTGACCCGGCGGTGCGGCTGCAGGGGCGGGTCCGGCGAACGCGAGCATGCCGGCGACGTTGACGATCGTGCCTTTTCCGCGTGCGATCATCCCGGCGAGCGCAGCGCGGGTCAGCATCGTCGGTGCGACGATTTTGACCTGGAGCAGTTCGCGCGCGGTGTCTGCGGGCATTTGTGCCATCGGCATGTAGTAGGCGACACCGGCATTGTTGATCAGCATCGTCAGCGGCTGGTTCGCGCAGATTTCGGCCACCGCGTCGATGCGGTCATCGGTTGACAGGTCGGCGGCGAGGATCACGCGGCCGGCCTGGCCTGCTCGCTAGCAAATCTCGCACCATATGTGGAGCGGTAACACGCGACCGCGGACACTGCTTTAACCGGAGGCGGCTGAGACTATCCGGCCTCATCCGCAGGAGGATTCCCGGAGACACGGCGACCGGCTGTTCCGCATAGGTGCGTCCTGCGGGTCAACCGTGATCAAGACAGCGTTCGCACCTCTGGACGCTCGCGACGTCCTGCGGAGGTTGGCCCAGGTCGCCGCCTGCGGCCGGTGGGGCAGTGTGCCTGCTAGCGGGGTTCGGCCTCTGCGCGCGCTGGGGTTCGGCTCACGAGCTGGTGGCGGCCGGTTGGCTGTTCGCGGTGCGTGGGGTGCTTGCCACTCCGGCGATGACAGAGTCGAGTGCCCAGTCGCGACGGGCGCCTTGTTCGCCGCCGACCATGCGGGACGGTCCGAGACTGCTCAGGATTGGGTGTCGCTCTGGTGTCGCGGCGTCGAGCGCGGCCGTGAGATCGGCGATGCCCTGTTCATCAGTTTCGCTGCGAGTGCCGTACTCGGCCGCCATACCGGTGGCGAACTGCAGCAGTACGTCGACTCCCCATGCAGCTGTGTCGGCAGGTACCCCGCCGCTGGTGAGCAGCCGCAGGACGGTCTCGAGGAGGTCGAGGTAGTGGGGACCGTCAGGCCACACGGCCAGCGCTGACCGGGCCAGGCCGGGATGGCGGATCAGCAGCATCACGTAGTCGGCCAAGAGTTCGCGGAGGCGCACGCGCCAGTCCCCGCTCCCGTCCCAGTCCAGGTCTAGGCCAGCGAGCAGTCGGGCGATGACCAGGGCATGGAGTTCCGTGGTGTTGGCGACGTAGACGTAGAGCGAGGCTGGCCCAGTGTCCAGGTCAGCGGCGAGCCGGCGCATCGTCAGCTTCTCGAACCCGTCCTGGGCGAGCACGGTCATCGCCGCGTCGACGATGCCCTCGCGGGACAGGGCAGGCTTGGCCGGGCGTTCCCGCCGGCTTCGAGGGGCGGCTCTCATGCCACCAACCGTACATCGCGAACACGTTCGCTACGAACGTTGCCTTATACGAACATGTTCGCTACGATTGTGTTCGTTCGGTAATGAACCAGGGAGGCCACCATGTCCGATACCACTGTTGAGGCCGTACGGTCCGAGACCACTGCTGACGTCGCGGGCCCGCCCTCGACGGGCATGTCCGGGCGCGCACTATGGCTGATCTTGCTCGTCGTCCTCATCGCCGACGGGCTCGACCTGATGGACGCCACGATCACCAACGTCGCGGCTCCGTCCGTCGTCTCCGATCTCGGCGGCGGCGCCGGGCTGATCAAGTGGCTCGGCGCGGCGTACGCGCTCGCGCTGGGTTCGATGCTTGTGCTCGGCGGCCGTGTCGGTGACCGGTTCGGGCAGCGGCGGGTGTTCCTTGTCGGCATGACCGGTTTCACCCTCGCCTCGGCGGTCGCGGGGCTGTCGGTGGGCCCGGCGATGCTCATCGTCGCCCGGATCGTCCAAGGGGGTTTCGGGGCGCTGCTCATCCCGCAGGGCATGGCGATCATGACCAAGACCTTCCCGCGCGAGGTGCTGGCGAAGGCATTCGCCGCGTTCGGTCCGATGCTGGGTGTGTTCGCAGTGGGCGGCCCGGTGCTGGGAGGCCTTCTGATCGACGCGAACCTGTTCGGCCTCGGCTGGCGGCCGGTGTTCTTGATTAACGTCGTCGTGGGCGGGCTCGGTCTACTGGTCGCGGTTCGGGTACTGCCTGCGGTCGCAGCAGACCCGGGTGTACGCATCGACGCCATCGGCTCCGGGCTCCTGGCCGCAGCGATGTTCGGGCTTCTCTACGGCCTGGTCCAGGGCTCGACCGGCGAGTGGACAATGATGCCGCTGGCCTGGATCGCCCTGTCAGCAGGGTTGTTTGCCGCGTTCGCCCGGCGCCAGCTCACCACCGCCACGCCACTGATCACCCCCAGCCTGTTTAGGAACCGCGGGTTCACCTTCGGGCTCATCGCCGGCCTGCTCGTCTTCGCGGCGTTCAACGGCCTCATGTACGTGATCTCGCTGTTCTTCCAGCTCGGACTGGGCTACAGCCCGCTGCACGCCTCGCTCGGCCTGCTCCCGCTGACCGCGGGAATCATCATCGGCGCCGGGACGTGCATGGCCCTGGTCACCCGGCTCGGTCGCATCCTCGTGCTCGCCGGGTTAGCAGTCAGCGCGGCTGGGACCGGACTGCTGCTCCTCCTCGTGCGGAGCGCCGGTCTGGGTGTCACCTGGTGGCAGCTGGCCCTAGTGACCCTGCTGATCGGAGTCGGAGCCGGAACCTGCTTCGGTTCGATCTTCGACACCGCCCTCGGTAACATCGCACCCGACGAGGCGGGAGCCGCCAGCGGTTCCCTCAGCGCCGTCCAACAAATCGCCGCAGGCCTCGGCTCGGCGACCGTCACCTCGATCTACTTCGGTCACCTCGCCACCGGACAGATCAGCGCCATAACCACAAGCCTGATAGCGGTGCTCGCCATCACCGCGCTATGCCTGCTCGCCGTCCCACTGCTACCCCCCAAGGCAGCACCACTCGAGCACTGATCGACCACGCCCAACCGCGCACCGCCCCCTAACGATCGAGAACCAACCGCCACCAGTCCGATTGAGGATCGTCGTACAGTACGGCGGCCCCGGGGCCGGGCCCTCCTAGCTCAGTTGTAGCCCGTACATTCCGAGCGTGCCTGCCAGGCCCCAGTTCCCGACTGACCACGAGCCGAAGATCGACGTGCGGCCGGCATCCGGCCGCTTCGAGGATTTCGCTGCCGTGGTCGGCGTCCAGCGGTCGAACGCGCGGGGGTGTTGGTGCATGGCGTACCGAGACAGCCGAGTGCCGGCGCTTGAACGGTCGGACTACATGCGCGTCGAATGCGCGACCGATCCAGGGCCGGGCGTG
>JBBQZQ010000011.1:0-99744 GCA_038207565.1 Mycobacteriales bacterium | reverse complement strand
CCCCCCCGCGCCCCCCGCCCCCCCCCCCCCCCCGCTCTCCCTGGTCCGCCCCCCCCCCCCCGCTCCCCCGGCGGCTGGGGGGGGGGGGGGGGCGCCCCCCCCCCCCCCCCCCCACGTCTCGCGTATGTCCTTGTGGTCCGCCAGCCAACACCCCCCGACCTATTCAATCGCGAAGGGCCGTCCGACTCGGCAGCGTTGGGATCGACCAGCATCGCCACCCACCCAACGGCACCAGATTTCGACCTGCGAGACGTCTCCGACTGGTCAGAGGGCTCGCCTCCCGGTGGCGAGACGGTCGCTCATGCAATGGAGCGAGTCGGAGAGCACGTCGCCGTTCGACGACCCGCGGCTAAACGCAGTCGGCCTGTTCGTCGAAACCCTCGACAGGCTCACTGCCCAGCCGGGCACGGTCCGCTCCCGCCACGAGCTCTCCGATAAGGGCGTGACGCCATCGATCACCATCCCGTCGCTGGATCACAGCCGCGGATCCACGGGCTCAGATTCCAGCGCAAGTACGGCGAATACGCACTGATGCACGCGCCACAACGGCTCGCCGCGCGCTACCCGATCCAGGGCCTCCAGCCCGAGGGCGTACTCACGCAGTGCAAGTGATCGTTTATGGCCGAGTCCTCGCGAGCGCAGCCGATCAAGGTTCGCCGGCTCCGTGTAGTCCGGGCCGTAGATGATCCGCAGGTACTCGCGTCCCCTGACTTTTAGGCCGGGCTGAATCACTCCCTTGCGTCCTCGGGTCAGGTTGGCTGCCGGCTTGACGACCATGCCCTCACCCCCGGCCGCGGTCAGCTCAAACCACCAGTCAGTCGCTGCCGACACCGAGTCCGCGTCGGTGGTATCGGCGAAGACCCGTCGCGTAGTCGTGATCAGCTCAGGCGCGACGGCCACGAGTCGATCAGCAACATCGAGGTGCCACGCGTGCGGCCGCTCGTGATGCGCCGACCCTTCGGTCGCCAGGACTTGAAACGGCGCGACACGCACACCCGTCAGTCCGTCGGTCGGCCAGCAGTATTGCCGATAGGCCTCGGTGAAAGCAGCGGAGTTGATTTCGCGTGATCGGGTGCGCTGCAGCAGGTCGCCGATATCAAGCCCGGTGGTCAACGCCTGTTCGAGGACGTCGACTGCGACGGGCAGTGATGACCGCGCAGCCGCGCCAACTGCGGCGTACTGATCGCGCAGCAGCTGTCCGGCCTTGGCGCTCCACGGAAGCAGCTCAGCGTCGAGCAGCAGCCACGACGTCTCCAACTCGTCGAAGAGCCCGGCAACCTCGGCGGCGATTCGAAGCCGATCGACCAGCTCCGACGTGTTCTCGTCAGAAAAGAACGGACGCCCCGTTCGCGTCCAGACCGCACCAAGCTGATCACCTGGCGCGCCGAACCGAACCCGCGCAGCGTCCAGCGTGCGGCACACCAGCACGACGGCGCGCGAACCCATGTGCTTCTCCTCGCACACCACCTGACCGACGCCTTCGGCGCGCAACGCCTCAAATGCCTGGGCGGGATGTTCCAGGAGGTCAGGCAGCGTCGACGTCGCGACGGGACTCATCGTCGGCGGCAGGTAGAGCAGCCACCGCGGGTCGATCGCGAACCGGCTCATCACTTCGAGAGCGGCCCCCGCGTTCTCCTCCCGCACGCCGATGCGGTTTTGATACGCGGTCTCGACGACTCTCGCGCCAATGACATCGGTGATGTCGAGTACCTCTGGGTCCCGACGCCCGGCCGTATCGGAGACAACGGCATCCGAGTTGGTCGGGAAGGGTCGTGCGGGCTCATAGTAGATCTCTGCAGCAGGAACGGAGACGATCTCCCGCTCGGGGTAGCGCAGCGCGCTGAGACGACCGCCGAAGACGCAGCCGGTGTCGAGACACAGCGTGTTGTTGATCCACTCCGGCGTCTGGACCGGGGTGTGGCCGTAGAGCACCATCGCTTTGCCTCGGTACTCCTGCGCCCACGGGTAACGCACCGGCAGTCCGTACTCGTCGGTTTCCCCAGTCGTCTGCCCGTAGAGACAGAACTCGCGGACGCGACCCGAGGCACGGCCCTGGTATCGCTCAATCAATCCCGCGTGGGAAACGACGAGCCGCCCCTCGTCGAAGACGTAGTGCGAGATCAGGCCATCCATGAACCTCTCGACCTGACCGCGGAATTCGTCGGTCTCGGCTGCTAGCTGCGCCAGCGACTCGGCGAGGCCATGAGTGATCTGTACGTTGCGGCCACGCATCGCGCGCAGCAGCTTGTTCTCGTGGTTGCCGGGAACGCAGAACGCGTCTCCGGCAGCGGTCATCCCCATGACGAGTCGAAGAACGCCGGGGCTGTCGGGGCCGCGATCGACGAGATCACCCACGAAGATGGCCCGCCGGTCGTCGCGATGTGCGCCCACGGCGTGTCCCGCGTTGTCGCGGCTGATCGAGTAACCCAGCTCGACGAGTAGTAGCTCGAGCTCGACGCGGCAACCATGGATATCGCCGATGACGTCATACGGGCCGGTCTCGTGTCGTAGATCGTTGTAGAGCTTCGTGCGAAGTAGGGAAACCTCGGCGATCTCCTCGGGCCCGCGCAGCGTGTGAACGGTGCGGAATCCCTCGCGCTGCAATCCCTTGAGACCGCGACGAAGCTGGTCGCGCTGCCGGCGGATGACCTGCGCACCGAAATCGCGGTCCGGTCGGGTCGCGTTCCTCGCGAGGCAGACACTTTCGGGTACGTCTAAGACGATTGCCACAGGCAGAACGTCATGCTCACGCGCTACGGCGACGAGGTGCTTGCGCGCGTCAGCTTGGACGTTGGTCGCGTCCACGACGGTAAGGCGACCGGCCTTCAGCCTCTTCCCGACGATGTAATGAAGCAGCTCGAACGCCTCCGGCGTGGCCGCCTGATCGTTCTCGTCGTCGGCGACCAGGCCGCGGCAAAAGTCCGAGGAGATCACTTCGGTGGAGCGGAAGTGGTCATGTCCAAAGGTGGACTTGCCCGAACCGCTGACACCGATCAACACGACGAGGCTCAGCTCAGGAACGGAGACCTCGCGAGTCATGCCGCCACGACCTTGCTGAAGATCGCCATCTGAGTCGGCGGGCCAACTTCTGGGTCATCCGCTCCGACCGGTAGATAGCGAACGGTGTAGCCGTAGCCACTACCGACGGCGTCTGCCCACGCCTGGAACTGCGACCGGGTCCACTCGAAGCGGTGATCGCGGTGTCGCATCACGCCGGCGGGCAGCGTCTCGAATCGCACGTTGTGCTCCACGTTCGGCGTCGTCACGATCACCGTCGCCGGAGCCGCAAACCCGAACACCGAACGCTGGAACGCATCAAGCCGAGACGGGTCGACGTGCTCGACCACCTCCATCAGGACCGCGGCGTCCAAGCCGGTGAGCCGATCATCGCGGTAAGTCAACGCGGACTGGAAGATGTCGAGCCGCGCACGCTGTTGCTCGGTCATCTTGTCCAGCCGAAGCCGGCGACCCGCGATGTGAAGCGCGCGCGCCGACACGTCCGTTGCGACGATACGGTCGAGGCCCCGCTCGTCGAGCAGGTCGCGCACCAACACACCTTCGCCGCAGCCGAAGTCCCCGACGGTGCGCGCACCCGAAGCGCGGACCGCAGCAAGGACCGCACCTCTGCGCTGCTCGGCCAGCGGAATCGGGCGGTCGGGCGCCTCCAAGACGCGGGCACCCTCCACGGCATTGTCGAACTCCTCGACGTCGGCATCGTCTGACTCGGCGAGCCGGGCCATCGCGGATTCGGTCAGCTCGCGACGATGTGCGAGGTAGCGACGCGTGATCAGTGCCCTCTCGGGGTGATCGGCCAACCAACCACCGCCGGCCCGGATCAGCTTGTCCACCTCGTCGTTGCTCACCCAGTAGTGCTTCGCGTCGTCGAGCACCGGCAGCAGGACGTACAGGTGATTCAATGCATCGGCCAATCGGACGACGCCGGTCAGCCGAAGGTCGAAGTAGCGCGAGTCACCCCACTCGGGCATCGTCGCATCGAGTTCGCTCGCTGTCGCCTCGACGGTCCAGCCGATCGGTTCGAAGAGCTGACGCAGCAGATCAAGCCCACCGCGACACGGAACTGCGGGCACGTGGATCGCGAGCGGGATCGCCGTCTTAGCCAGCTCGGGCCGCGCGTGACAGCGACCGGTGAGGGCCGTACGAAACACGTCCTTCAACGCCATCGCCAGCATGCTCGACGCCGCGTATGGACGGTCATTCACGTACTGCCCGAGCGCGAACCCGTCCCCGGAAGGACCCCTGCGACCACGGACCAGCCCGATCGGATCGACCTCCAGCAGGAGAGCGACGGTGCAGCGGACGTCGGTGTTCTCGGGGTAGAAGACGTGGGCGACCCCTACCGACTCGGCGAACGTCTGAACCCGACCAGGGTGCTTGTGCAGCAAATAACCCAGATCGGTAGCCGGTTCATGAGTCGTAGAGATCGTTAAGAGCACAGTTGGACAGTCTGCCTGACACTCTCGCCAGAAGGTGTGTTGTCGCGTTCAGTCCAAAGTTGCGAAAGGCATGCCGTGACAGAGGGGGTTCGCGAGGGTCGGCGCGGGATCGAGCATGACGAACATTCGGAGCCGATAACGCACTGGGTGAGCCAGCTAGGACTGCAAACGTTGCCGACCGTCGCGATTGCGCGCAGCCGGGTAGCCCGGCTCAGGCCAGCCCGTACACAGGCACCTCGGCGCCGGAGATCAGCTTTGCCGCAGGTGAGGCGAGAAACCGGTATACCGCTGCGATGTCCTCGGGTGCGGGCCAGCGCTCGTGCGCGGAGTTCGGCATGGCGCGGCGGTTCGCCGGGGTGTCGATGATGCTCGGAACGACGGCGTTGACGGTGATGGCGGTGCCGCGAGTCTGCAGCGCGGCGGTCCGTACGAGGTGCAGGACGCCGAGCTTGCTGACCGAGTAGGCGAAGCCGGCGCCCTCAATCTGCACCGCCGCCCTGCTCGCGGTGTGCACGAGCCGGCCTTCGCCGGTCTCGCCCATGCGGCGCAGTGCGTGCTTGGTGACCAGCGCTGCGGTGGTGAGGTTCAGCCGCACCTGCTCGTCGAACTCGTCGACGTCGAACTCGGTGAGGTCACGGGCGGGGGCGAAGCCGCCGACGACGTTCACGACCGCCCACGGCGGGACAGCCTCGTCGAAACAGTGGCGCAATTGAGCGTCTGACGTCACGTCCACGATCACGTTGTCGATCGAGCGCGATGCTTCGGGCGGCGCCACCGCATCGAGCGCGCGGACGAGCGCGCCGGCCTCGACGAAGGCGTCGCACACCGCGCGACCGAGCCCCCCGAGGCCTCCGACGACGACCACCTGGCGTCCGGACAATTCGCGCATGACTGCTCCCGATGATCAGGCGATAGCTTCAAGGCGGCCGTTCAGACCCCGGTAGCTACTCGTCGTCCTCTGGGCGCTGGCGGTACCGCTTGCCCGACGGCAGCGTCACCGAACGCCCCTTTACCGATGGTAGTTGTCGTTGGACGCGTGCGCGGCGCCACGACGCGACCGTCCTCACGTCGTAACCACTACGAGCGTTGCGCCGAGGACCGACTATCGTCGGGTCACGCTGTCACAGGCGCCCGCGTGGTCCGTCCGCGGCGTCCGACCGAGTGGGCGTCTAGGACCGGTACTCGGGGTTGGGATAGTCGAAGCGGGCCCCGGCGTCCCACTGCTTGCGTTGGTTGCCGTGACTGGGGAACCCGCCGGCGTCCGTGATGAGTCGGGCAAGATGCAGCAGGTTCCACGTGAGGAAGGTGGTGTTGCGCTGAGTGAACTCGTTGGCCAGCCCGGTGCGGCTTCCGTCAGGAAGCGGGTCGCCGTAGCTGGGTCCGGGCCCGGCTTCGCCGATCCAGCCGGCGTCGGCTTGCGGTGGGATCGCATAGCCGATGTGCTGAAGGCTGTAGAGGACGTTTGAGGCGCAGTGTTTGATGCCGTCTTCATTGCCGGTGATCAGGCAGCCGCCGACCTTGCCGTAGTACAGCCACTGGCCTTGGTCGTTCAACTCGCCGGAGTGGGCGTAGAGGCGTTCGATGATCTTTTTGGTTTCGCTGCTGTTGTCACCGAGCCAGATCGGGCCGGCGAGCACCAGGATGTCGGCCGCGAGTACCCGATCGAACAGCTCGGGCCAGGCGTCGACCTCCCAGCCGTGCTCACGCATGTCTGGGTAGATCCCGGTGGCGATCGGATGATCGACCGCCCGGAACTGATCGACCGTGACGCCGTGCTTGACCATGATCGATGCGCTGGCATCGACCAACAACTGCGTGTGACTCGCGCCGGGCGACCGCGTCAACGTGGTGTTGATGAACAGCGCGGACAGATCAGCGAACTCCAGCGCCTCGTTGGTCACGGTGCTCACGATAACTGCGGCGACACCTGGGCGGGCCAGCTCGTCGGGCGAGACCGCGCCCTCGCCGCCGATCCACCGTGTGGCGCGCCGGCCACAACGTGTCCGAGCGACCTGCGGCCCAGCGGTGCCCGCCGCGCCGACTACGGAGGCTGGCAAGCGCAACGCCACCCCAACCGGCGCGTAGAAGCCCCCCTCGGATCTGTTGACTCGGCGACCGGTCGCTGGCACACCTGGGCCGACACCATCGCTCCCCGGATCACGAACGATCCGAGTTGGCCGCACACAGCGGCCGCCCTCGACGCCGCCGAGCAGGCCGGAGTGACGCGCCCAGCACTTGCCCACGTGGCCAGACAGCGTCCGCTGCCCGACGAGCAACCCGCCGCCGCTCTGCGCTGGCGCGTGCTGGCGCTCACCAACAACGACCACACGCGCCAAGGGCACTCGGCGGCGCCCGAGCCGGTAACCCGGACCCGACGACACGCGAGAAAGCGGGCCTCGGCAACCCCTAGCCGCCACCCGTCGACTACGCCAGAGCGTTCGGGAACCGGTCACCTACCGGCCCGAACCGAGCCAGATGATCATGGACGGGGCTATGTGCTGGAATTTCCATTTCCTCCACGACAACGCCCGCAATGGTACCGTAATTGGTACCACTCGTGAGGAGCACGCAATGGCGATCACCGCGTCCGAAGCCCGCAAGAACCTCTTCCCGCTCATCGAGCAGGTCAACGACGACCGCACCCCCGTCGAGATCACTTCCAAGCGCGGCGACGCTGTCCTCATGTCCCGCGCCGACTACGACGCCCTCGAAGCGACTGCGCACCTGCTCCGCTCCCCCGCCAACGCCCGGCACCTGCTCGAGAGCCTCGCCCAGGCCCAACGCGGCGAACGCGAGGAACACCAACTCGAACGCTGACCGTGATGCGTGTCGGCTTCACCCCGGACGGCTGGGCCGATTACACGCACTGGCTCACCGCTGACCGCACCAACGTCAAACGCATCGACCGGCTCATCGATGACGCGTTACGTGACCCGTTCACCGGCATCGGCAAACCCGAACAACTGCGCCACGCGTTGACGGGGGCGTGGTCCCGTCGCATCACCGAGGAACACCGGCTCGTCTACCTCGCCGACGGAGCCGACCTCGTCATCCTCCAAGCCCGCTACCACTACAGCTGACTCCGGTCCCGTGGCATACCCCGTCCATATAGTGCAATGACCAGCTCGAGTCATCCCGGACCGAGCACAGTCGCAGGAGACCGACGATGAAACTCCTCGGGGGAGCGCCGCACCAGCGCGGCATGGCTCCGCGTCACTCCGATGAACGGCTGACGTCCAATGTCGAATTGGGACACCAGGAACTCGGGGTAGTTAGCGTCCCCGACTGTCTGGGGGAACAGCCGGGCGCAGTCGAGCGCTGACACTGGTCAGCGACCGTCCTGTTCGATTCTCATCTCGGCGGATCGGTCGGCCAGCGCGGCGCAGCTCGCCACGACCCCAAGCACCAGGTAAGGACCAGGGCAAAATTGTTGATCATGGCGCAGATCAAGGAGGTGCATCTAGGCCGGTAAGCATCGTGCCTAGCTGGTGGGCGATACTGGGATCGAACCAGTGACCCCTGCCGGATGGAATTGACCCCGTTTGTAGTTGATCATGAATGTCGTGGGCAGACGTCTGCAGGTCCGAATTTGCTGGCCTTCGTGGGCCTGATGCTCATTGGCTAGTGATGGACAAAACGGCACTTGCGTAAATTCCCAAGGTCCCGCCAAGGTCCCGGCGAGATCAACTTGCTTCCAGTTCAATCGAACACCATCAGGGAAATAGTCAGAATCGAACGAGCACCAGTCGGCGACACGACTACAGGACGGTAATCGCACACCGGGGACCGTGAGCCCGCGCCAGCTTCGCGTCGGCGGTGAGAAGAACACAATCGAGCTGCTCTGCTAGCGCGACATAGGTGGCGTCGTAGGGGGTGACGTTCGCCCTGAGCTCGTAGGCTCTCGGCATGGACGGCAGAATGGGATAGCGGTCGGCCGGCACGCTGGCGAGATCGCTGACCGCAGCGGCAAACCGCTTGCCACTCATCGCTTTAGCCAACCAACGTCGGCGTAGTACCGACACGACCTCGACGTCAACAAGGTCCGGAACGCTTAGGTCGCTTCCGGACAGCGCTGCCCGCGCAACTGCGCCGTCGGGTCCGTCGTCGGCGACGGCATTGGCGAGAACCGAGGCATCAACGACAATCACCGCCGGTCACGTTCGCTGGCGAGGTCAACGAGGGCCTGTTCCAAGCCAACTCTGCCACCGCGCCGGCGAGCGATTCGGGCCAGCACCTCGTCCATCGTTGGCCGTTCGGCGAGCCGACGCAGTTCCCCCGCTAGGTACTGCTGCAGGGACTGCCCTCGTTCGCCGGCGCGGCGTTGCAGTTGGGTGTGGACATCGTCGGGGACGTCACGCACCAGCACGTTCGGCATGCTTACACTATGCAAGCACGGTCCCTTATCGGCAACTGAGGCAAGTGGGAGACCCGTATCAGCCCACGTGCTCGCGGGCAGCCTGCTTGTCGAGCCACGTGTAGACGTCGCCGGCCCGGTAGAAGACGCGCCGGCCGATTCGGAAGCTGTGGGGTCCGATGCCGAGGTGGCGCCAGTAGCGCAGGGTGGCTTTGGGTGTGCGCAGGATGGCGGCGACTTCGTCGATGGCGAGCATATCGTCGTCGTTGCGGCGGTCGTTGCGGCGGTTGCCGCCCACACCTTCTACGGCGCCCTGCTGGGCTGGCACCCGTCCGGATCATCGGGGCCAGGACAGTTCGACACGTCCACCCTGTCCCTCGGCATCCACGACCAGGACCCGAAAGCCTGGTTCGAGGGGGTAAGCATGATCACTAGCAGCGAACCTAGACGGACTTCAAAAGGCCGTCCGTAAGCAGTCGTTTGCTGCACCGCAAAACCTTGGCTAACGGACAGCCGGAAGCGGTCGCAAGTGACTGAGTGAGCGCGTGAGCCATTCCGCCATGAGGGTGCGCTCGGCGTTGGTCAGGGCTGGGAGGTCGGCCAACACCGTCAAAAACGTGACCGCGACCGCGCTAACGGTGGGGTCAGGTGTTGCAGGCGTTGTGGTGAGGATGGCGGCCGCGGCGGCGGCAAACATTGCATCAGCCAGGCCAAGGTCACGCTCCTGCGGATGCGCTGAGCAGGGCCAGTACGGTTCCGGCGCCGGCGGCGTGGATCACGTCCAGGGCTCGCCTCCAGCCGCAGCGTGAAGTAGAAGTCCTCGACGAACGCCAGGTACTTCAGCAACCCCGCGATCGTGATCGTTGACGGCGCCAGTCTGGTCCGCATCTGGGCGGCGGTCAGCCCGCCGGTCTCCAGGCGAAGGTCGCACGGATCCGGTCCAGCGCGCCCAGTAGGGTCGCCGTCTCGTCACCCGCCACCGGCAGCGGCAGCGGCAGCGGCAGCCGGACTCCCACTCATCAGTGATCATTGCGGACTCTACAGCGCGCCGTTCTGCAGCAGGTCGGCGAATGCTTCGCCCGGTTCGGGATCGCGCCCTTGACGCGTCCCCGGGAATACGTGTTCACCTCGACGCGCGTAGCGGAGCCCGCGTGGCGGTTCCTTGGAGCGAGCGACGCCCGTCGACGGAGAGTCTGACCCATTCGCCGCAAGACGATCCGCAACCGGGTCAAGGAGACGCCGCGTGGTTCCAGTCTGCTGGTAGGCGGGCGTCAGAACTGGTGCAGGTAGAACGGGGTGTCCTGGTCGTCGGTGCACAGCGACTCCTTGCCATAGGGCCGCTGAGCGACCTCACGTGCCTGACCCCCGGTGTTGTGCACCCGCTCTACTGCGGCTGCGATGTCGTCGACCCGGTAGCAGAGGATCACCCCCGGGGTCGCCGGACCGGCTTCGGGCTGGGTGGTCATGCCGATCTGCGGGGCGACACCGTTGACCTGGGCACCCCCGGCGCGGCCGATGTTGAATGTCCAGCCGAACACGCCACCGTAGAACGCGTGCGCGGCGTCCACGTCGAGGACCACCATCGTCAGATACGACACGTCGCCTTCGATGTCCCCGTTATAGAACTCCGCTCTCCCCGAGCCCGCCGCTGCCGGTGCGGGTGTCGAGGGCATCTCGTGGAGGTAGAACGGCAGGCCCTGGTCGTCGTGGCCCTCGGCGGTCATGGCGTAGGGCTCGCGGTGCGGGTCACTGACGGTGCCGCCGTGCGCGCGCACGGCCGTCACCGCCGCGGCGATGTCATCGACCCGGAAACCGAGCACTGCGCCGCGCACTTGCCCGCGTGCGGGTTGCACGCCCTCCCACAGACCGATCATGGGAACGATTTCGGCGACCTGGGCGCCGCGGGCGCTGCTGCCCGGGTCGAACCGCCAACCCAACACGGCGCCGTAGAACGCGCGCCCGCGGGCGAGATCGGGCAGCCCGAGGCTGATGTAGGACACGTCGCCGTGGCGGGTGCCGTTGCGGGGGCGGGTGCTCAGGTTGGTGGTCATGGGCTGCTCCTTTGACGGTTGGGTCTTCGATGGTGTGACCAGGGCTTGCACCAGGCGCTCGCGCAGATCCGCGGCGAAGCCCGGATCGGGCACGAGCGGGCTGATGGGGGCGCGCAGCGCGTCCAACGGATCGCTCCACCGTTCAGGCATGATTGCTCCTCGTAGTCGTGGCGGAATGCTCGGCGTGCCCGCACCAGCAGTGCTTCAGTGGCCCCCACCGTGCGGTCGAGCAGCGCGGCGGTCTCCGCGAGGCTGCAGCCGTCGACATAGCGCAGGGTCAACGCCGCCCGGTGCGGCGTTGTCAGGTTCTCCAGTACCGCGCGGGCCGCCAACACATCCAGGCGCGCCTCCCACGGGTCCTGCTGCTCGTCCACGCCGTCGGCGACCGCGGCCAGGAGCCGTTGCTGGCGTGCGGTCCACCGCCAGTGATCGGCCAGTTTGTGTCGGGCGATACCAATCAGCCAGCCGACCGTGCGCGGCGCCCCGGCCGGGGCGGTGACCGCGGCCAGGAACGTGTCGCTGGTCAGGTCCTCGGCTAGCGCTCGGTCCCCGCAACGCGACACGAGGTAGCCGTAGACCTGCGGCAGCGCGCTGTCATACAGCGCCAACAGCGCGCCACTACGCTCGGGAACCGCGGCCACATCCACTACATCGCACGGCGACACCGTATTCCGACACCTCCATCCTGATGAACTTTGACTTGTGACTGTCAGCGGTAAGTGGCGTCGTGCTGTATCGCTATTGGCACGACGGCCGTCCAGCAGAGGGTCGTCGACCCGGTAGGGGCTTAGGATTCCGATAATGATCGAGACCGGCAGTAGGCAGCGCAATCAGCCGGCGCCACCTTCGGTCGCCTTCGAGGCCCTCACTCAGCCCGACCGCGCCGGAGCGCGACCGTGGCTGCACCTGCTGGACGATGAGGTCGGGCCGCGCGTCATGCAAAGCGACGAGCCCGGACTTGTGGTCTGGTCGTCGCTCTGGATCAAGCGATCTGATGCGGTGATCCGCTTCGACCTCCCGCCCGGCCGTGACGGCACGGACTTGCGCTGGACCCTTCTCGTCGAAGAACCGATACCCGATGACGCCCTACTTGGGCACCTGCGGAAGCGCCTCAATCAGTTGATCAACGCCGATCTGCGCTACTCCTTCGGGCAGTAAGGCCGTCTCGCAGACGATCGGTTGACGGCGCAAGGCGGTGTTGGGTCGCGAGCACCGTTGTCGGCGGCTAAGTCGGCATTGGACCAACTCTGTGGAGTCGGGCCTGATCCGCGCCCGCATCCCACACCGCCCCTCTCATCGAGGGCGATACCGAAACCACCGTGCGCGCCCGGCTTGCGAATGACCCCTGGGCTGAGGACGGCCACCTGACCGTCGGATCACTCGAACCTTGGTCGCTCTGGCTCGACAGTCGGCACATGTATACCGCCGGATCTTTTCGTCCCAGCTGAGGATCGGCCAGCGGTTCACTAGATTCGCGCTCTCCAATTTCCGACGCCCCGAATGGCGCAAGTGTGAGGCTTCGCGTCGCCGCGGGTGATGGTGGCGGCGATGAGGCTTTGAAGGCATGGGCACGTCACTTCCTGCGCCGGCGACGACGACGTACTCTGCTTCCTGAGAGGGTGCCTTCCCTCGTCGGGATCATTGGTTTATGACCTTCATCTTCCCTTGCGGAAAAGGCACTTTCCGTGTCTCATCTGCCGATCAACCTCACAACTACCTGTCGATGCGGGTCTGAGGAGGGCTCGAGGTGTACTGGGACACCGCTGTGCATCCTGTCGAGGAGCAGTTCAGCTACTGGGCCGACGTGGTGTGCGAAGCGTTCACCCCGCTCGCCCCGGCGCGGACGCAGCACCACATCGCGCACAGCCGGGAAACTCGGGGGCTGCCGGGATGGGTGCGGTCGACCCCGCTGGTGTCGACGAACTGTGCCGAGATCGCCTCGTGTACGCAGCGGCTTACCCACGGCGACGGCGAGGTCCACCGGTCCCCGGCCGAAGTCGTCTTCGTCAACCTGCAGCTGACCGGGACCTGCCGCGGTGAGCAGGACGGCCAGCAGTGCCTCGTCACGCCAGGGACATTCGCGCTGTTCGACACAACCCGTCCGTACCGGCTGGAGTTCGCGGAGTCGGAGGCGGGCGAGCAGTGGCGGGTGCTGTCGTTCCGTGTTCCGCGTGGCCGGCTCGCCCCCTTCCTGAGCGGCGCTCCGTTCACCGGGACGACGATCGATGGGCGGCGCGGCCCCGGCCTCGTGGCAGCGACGATGATGGCCTCGCTGTGGGAATCACGAGACCAGCTAACTGCGGCATCTCGGCTCGCGCTCGACCGCGCCTACTGCCAGGTGCTCGCGACCGCGCTGGGGGGCTTCGAGCCGCCGGACGACGCCGACCGCGAGGGACTCGACGCCGCGCTGCGGGCGACCCTCGCCCGATTCGTAGTCGAGCGGCTTCCGCTGGGCCCGGTCCGGGTCGAGGACGCCGCGGCGCACGTCGGGGTCTCCGTCCGCAAGCTCCATCACCTCTACGCCGATACCGGGACGTCGTTCGCCGCGCTGGTCCGCGAGATGCGACTGCGTGAGGTGGCCCGCGAACTCGCCGACCCACGCCGGACTGTCGCCGACATCGCCGCCCGGTGGGGCTTCTGTGACGGGGCCCACCTCAGCCGGGTCTTCCACACCCAGCGGGGGTGCACGCCCACCGAGTTCCGGGCGCGGGTCCGCGGCTGCTGAACTGCACGAACGTCCACGCCGCGCTGCGCGCTCGTCCAAGCCTTCGCGCGCGCGCCTGCCCCAGAATGACAGGTGGATGCTCACGTCCCGGGCGAAAGGAGCGGACAGATGGCGATCGATTTCATCCTCAGTGATAGCCAGCAGGAGCTGCAGAAAAACGCGCAGGCGTTCGCGGAGACCGTGCTGCGGCCATCCGTCGAACGGATCGACCGCGCTGGCGACGCCTGGGAGGCGTTCCTCGCCGGGCGCGAGGCGTACCGGGAGATGGCCAAGGCCGGGTTCACAAAGGCGTTCATCCCGAGCGAGTACGGTGGTGCCGGCTTCAGCACCGTCGACTTCGCGATCGCGGCCGAGGAACTCACCCGGGTCGACGTCAACGTGCCGACGACGCTGCTGGGGTCGGGCCTGGGGCTGCAACCGATCATTCAGCACGGCACGTCGGAGCAGAAGGAGCGCCTGCTCCGCCCGTTTGTCGAGGACTCCGACGGCGAGCTGCTCGCCTCCTACGCCTTCACCGACGTCGCCGGCGGCGCGAACTTCGACTCCCCCGAGCCGTCGGGCGGGATCCAGACGCTGGCCCGCCGGGACGGCGACGAGTGGGTCGTCACCGGGCAGAAGCACTACACCACCAACGGCACCGGCTGGGGCCGCACCGGCTGCCACCTCTACACAGTCGTCTGCCGTACCGACCAGACCGGCCCGGCCGACGAGTCGCTCGCGGTCATCGCCGTGCCCGGCGACGCCGCGGGCATCAGCATCGTCGACGTGTACGACAAGATCGGCCACCGGGGCGTGGTGACGCCGCGGGTGCACTTCGACGAGGTCCGCGTTCCCGCGGAGAACCTCATCGGGCAGCCTGGGACGCACGGCCAGCAAGTCGTGTCCGGTGCGTTCAGCTGGACCGCCGCGCTGATTGGTGCGGCCTGCGTTGGCACCATGCGTGCCGCATTCGAGTACGCGTTGGACTTCGCCCGAACCGAAAAGCGGCTCGGCGTCGTGCCGGTCATCGAGCACCAGAGCGTCGGCTTCGCGCTGGCCGACATCAAGATGCGGATCGAGGCCTGCCGATACCTCACCTGGAAGGCCTGCCACAACTTCGACCGCACGCACGGGCTGGCGGAGGAACTACCCATCATGACCAAGGTCTATTGCTCCGAGACCGCCGTCAACACAGTCTACGACTGCATGCGCGTGGTCGGGATCGCCAGCTACACCCGCGACCTCGCCCCGCTGGAGCGCCTGATGCGCGACGCCATGGTCTTCCCGCTGTACGACGGCGGCAACCAGGGCGTGCGTCGGCGGCAGCTCCACGACATCCTCCGCCAGCCCGGCTATGACTCAATGCTCGCCGCACGCGGCGAGATCCCTCCCTGGCGGCAGTAATGCCGATCGCCCTGTGGGTGATGGAGTTTGCGCGGCGATGGTCATGAGTTTCGATCTCACAGCCCGGCAACACGATCTGCGCTCGAGGTCTCGACAATTCGCCGAGAACGTCCTCCGCGAAGTCAAGGTCACGGCCGAGCGCCTGCCGGCTTCCGAGGAGCGATTCGTCGCGACGAAGCCCGCCTACGAGCAGTTGGTCACCGACGGCTTCCTCCGCGCCTGCCGGCCGGCGTGGGCGGGCGAGGAGAACAGAGCCTGATCGACACAGCGATCGTGGTCGAGGAGTGCTATTGCGCATCGTCTGGCGCACCGACCCCGACACGCCGCCCGACCGCGGCTTCTCGATCATCGCCATGGAGAAGCTCACATGGCTCGCCGAGCACCCAGGTGGGACCGTCCTGCCCATCACGGACGCCTTCACTCTGGGCCAGGGCATGGCCGCTAAGCAGTTCACTTCCAAGCGCCCGGCTTGCTGTTGAACCTGGCACCCAGCAGTTCGCCTGATGACCTCGGACGTCCAAGTCTCGATAGAGGATCCGGCCGGGATGTGGTGACTCGCCGCCGGGCGCAGTTTTCTGACGGGAACTCGCTGGGCTCACCGTGTCGTGGCCGGTACGTGACGCTCGTCGAACCGTGGCGCTCGTGGCCATCCTCTTCGCCTCGCGGGACGCCGTCGCTGCACTGGCCTTTGGGTCCGCCACGGCCTTCTTGCTGCGGACGACGGCGGGTAGACCGTTGATCGAGCTACATCGAACAGGCCACCGATCTCGGACGTCAGTACTCGCCGCGGCGCAGCAGCTCGACAACATGCGCTTCCTGGCGCGGGTTTGAGCTTGGGCTGCTTTCCGCGCAGATGACCCTTGGCCGCTGCGGTCGAGCGCGCGAGAACCGCTGGCAAGTTGATCACTCTCCAGTGACCACCACTCTGCGGCGATCCGGCGACCCCGAGGCCCTTCGCAACGGCCCATTGTTCGATTCGGAACGCTCGCTCATCCGGCGTGTCCTCAAGGTCTCCCAAGGTCCCAGCAAGGTCCCGCGCGAGATTGTTGATCAAGTCGATGATCTTGCAAGTGCTCCTACCCCAGCAAATCGGGGGTCTCGAGATGGTGGGCGATACTGGGATCGAACCAGTGACCCCTGCCGTGTGAACGCGAAATTGGCCGTCTTTCGCACCCTCGGCAAACGTTGGGACAGAGGCATCTAGACCCCGTATTCGTTGGGCTGTAAGCACTTCACTCAACGTTGGCTTGCGTTGATCAACTACGGCCGTTTATAGACGTCTTGCGGACTGATTGCGGACTAATGGAGATCAACAGACCCTGGGGTATGTCGCGGTCTCTTGTGGCCAGGCTGCCGTCGTTGACCCGCGCGATCAATGGCGCTGCTCCACGATCAGGCGCTCGAGGTGTCACGTGCCGTCGCGTGCTGCCGAACGAAGGACCGCCGCTGCGTCGACGAAGTCGTAGCGCCGCTCAAGCGTTTCGAGAATGTCATCGACAGTCAAGACTCTCCCCCGTCGCCCGCTGCGGGCCGCGATGACCTCGACAGCGCGTCGACCGACCACCGGGTTGAGCGACACGGTGTTGTATGCGAACTCAGCCGGCGGCTGGATCTCGATCTCTTCGGGCACTCGATCCCGCGGGAAGTCCTTGGCGTTGTGCGTCACGATTACGCCGGCGCCGGCCACGACCGCTGCTGCGACTACGTGTTCGTCGTCGAGGTCCGGCAGACCGTACGTCCCGTCGAGCGCTTCCCATCCCTGCGCTTCGGAGTCGTCGAAGGCCGTACGCATCGTGGCGATCAGCCTGGACGCTCGCTGAGCTGCCACCGATGGATCGAGACCAAGGCGGTCGACGAGCTTCTTGGCCTCGTAGTTCTGCAGCTCCTCGAGGATCGCCGAACTCCACACCGGCCGGTAGAGGCCCTCCGCAGCGAAGGACAACAGCACGTCGCGCTGAAGGCCAGAGCACGTTGGTGTCCAAGAGGGCGGCGAACACCAGCCGAGTCTGTCAGCTCTGCGTCTTCGCCCGCCTACGAACGGCGGTGGCGCGTCGCGTCTCGCGTAGGTCTTTGAGCACGGTGTCGAGATCGTCCTCGTCGTCCAGGTCGATCGCTGTCTCCGCTAGCGCCGCGTATTGGGCAGCGCGGCGCTGCTCCCGGTAGGCAAGAACATCGACGAGCAGCAGTCGCCGGTGAGTTCCTACGCGTTCGTACGGCATGCCACCGTCGTCGAGGATCTTGACCACCGTCGGACGCGTCACGCCGAGCAGATCGGCCGCCTGTTGGGTGGTCAGCGTGGTCGATTGGGGCGCCACTGTGACCGCAAGCCCGTGAGCCAGCGCATCAACGACCTTGAGGAGGACCAGATGAAGTTCCGCGGGAATCTCGACCCGATCACCCGGTCCACCGCCCGTCAGAAAGTAGCGGGCAGTGTCAGCGTCACGCCCGGCCGCCTCATGCACGGCCAAGAAGTCCCGAACACCTGCCAGCTCGCCCGAGTGCTCCTGCGATGGAAGATAGGTCTCTGAGTCGCTTCGAGCCAGTACAGCGGTCATGGTTACCTCCTAGTCGCAACCACTGTAGCTGCTTTCGTTTCTTTCGACCACATACCGGAATGGTGCGCGACGACCACCGTGCGGCGCTGCGTTCACCGCCTCGGCTAAGACGCGATTTCAGGCTCGGCCGTGGCGCGAACCCGGTCGAGCAGCGCCACGAGCGCATCCATGTCGGCTCCGCTGAACATTCCTTCAGGCCCTCGGGTGCGTGGTCGGTGAACGGGGCTTCGTAGAGGCGGCCGATATCCATGACGCCGTACTCGGTCAGGTAGGTGATGATCAGGTTGACGAAGTCGAGCTGACTGGCGCTGAGGGTGCGGCCGGCGATGAACGACGACAGCGCGTCAGTGGCGGCGTCGCGGTCGAGCCCGACGAGGCTGCGGATGAACAGCCCAAGTCCTTGGGCCTGTTCGGCGGCACGTTCCACGTCGGCCGGGTCGCCAGCGCCGGACTCGGTGAGCATGCGTTGCAGCTCGGCGAGATCATCGGCGGTGAGGGGCCGGTTGCGGCGGACCTTCTGCAACGCGACGTGGTCGAGGTGCGCGGCGAGGTAGACGCGCACCTTCGCATTGAACCGCTGCAGGTCGGTGCCAACCGGCAGCCCATACACCGTGACGTCGATCGGGGCACCGAGTTGGTCCTCGAAGTCGGTGTAGACGATGACCCGCTTCGCCTTCGGCACCAGCCGGACAAGTGAGCGGACCCGGCGGCGCAGCAGTTCGAGCATCGGCAGAGTGACGTCGATCCACCACTCGTCGCCGGCGACGTCGTCGAGCAGCTGCTCCTGAGCCTTGACGGCAGGGATGTTCGTGAGCTCCAGCAGGGCGGACGCGATGTCGCGAACCTGGTCGCGTAGCCGGTCGAAGCCGGGCTCGGCGGACAGGACACACAGCTGCAGACGCAGAACAAGGAGATCAAAACGTTTCGCGCCCTCGTCATCATCGCGCACCGCGCTCGGTAGCCCGATGAGGTGCTCGCCGATCTCCTGCGCAGCGTCCGGGGTGACCCGATGCCAGGCGCCCGCATCGGCGTAGATCTCGACCCATCGGCGATGCGGGCGTACGACGAAGTTGTGGACGTTCATCCCGACGATGACGTCGTGCAGCGTGTGCGCAAGGTCGACGCGCAGGCCGAGGTCACTGGTCGTCCCGTCACCATCAACCTCAGCATCGGACGGAAGCTCGGAGTCCAGACCGGTAAGCACGGCCAGCCGCGCCGCGAACAGGCGTTCGGCCAGCGAGGCCGCGACGCGTCCATCGGCGACGGCCGGGTCGGCGTTGAAGAACTCAAGGTTGCCGCAGAAGTCGAAGACGAGGAAGTCAGCCTTATCCTGCCCGGGCCCGTACAGGTCGCGGCACAGCCGGGTGCCGCGCCCGATCATCTGCCAGAATTTCGACCAGATGCGGACTGAATTCGAAACTCGCCGTATCGAACATGATCATGAAGACTGAGGAGGCCCAACAATTACGGGCCTTAGAAGGTGGTGGGCGATACTGGGATCGAACCAGTGACCCCTGCCGTGTGAAGGCAGTGCTCTCCCGCTGAGCTAATCGCCCGCAGCCGGGTCCGGGACGGACCGTCCTGCAGCGCTACGAAACTATACGGGGCGCGCGTCGGCTCATCGAGAGAGGGACCACGCGCCGAAGGCGACGCCGACGAGGAACACCAGCCCGAGGATTCCGACGAGCGCCTGGACCGGACGTGATTGCCGCTTGACCCAATCGGTCCAGCGGCCGACCTGTTCGCGTGCGAAACCCAGTAGCCGCTTGGCCCAGTCGAACTCGGTCGCAAGCACTCCGAGGCCACCGAAGATGATCAGCCATCCCGGCCCGGGCAGAGGCAGCAACACGATCCCGAGGGCGATCAGCGCGACACCCACGATGATGATGGCGGTGCGCCACACCAGCTGCCCGGTGCGGGTCGACTTCGCTTTGTCAGAAGCACCCTGGAACTTGTCGACGACCCGGCGGCCAGCACCGGTGGGCTTCGTGTCAGCGGAGGTCATCGTCCAAGCGTAGAAGTCGCCGCCCAGTGGCAGCTGTGCGAACCCGCTGCGCTCCGTCAGCCATCTGCGCACCGGATCGGACTCTCGCAACCCGTCGCAGCGCCACCTCGAGACGTGTCAGCGGTAGAAACGGAAGATCGGCTGCGCGATGCACACCGGCTTCTCGCCGCCCTCGCGCTCGATCACTGCGTCGATGGTCACCTGGACGCCGCCGTCGAACTGGTCGGCCGATGTCAGCTTCGCGTTCGTCCGAATCCTCGACCCGACCGGAACGGGCGCCGGGAAGCGCACCTTGCCCAGCCCGTAGTTCACCGCCGTCCCGGCCTCGCGGACGTCGAGGATCTCCCCCCACATCGGGATCAGCAGCGACAGCGTCAGGTACCCGTGCGCGATCGTGCTGCCGAACGGCCCGTCCTTTGCCCGCTCGGGATCGGTGTGAATCCACTGATGGTCCTCGGTCGCGTCGGCGAACGCGTCGATACGCGTCTGGTCGATGTCGATCCACGAACTCGAGCCGAGGTCCTTGCCGACGAGGTCGCTCAGCTCATCCAACGTTTCGATGACGGTGCTCATGTCCTGTGCTCCTTGATGTTTAGATTGCGCAGCTGCTGCTCACGCATCGTGGATGTTGCCACCGCGGGGGTCAACGCCAAGGAGCGTTCACGTCGCGCACCTCGCCGATGAGTTCTTCGACAACGTCCTCCATCGCGATGACGCCCACCGTCCGGTCACCGTCGACGGCCCGCATCAGATGCACCCCCTCGGCGCGCATTGTCTCCAGCGCCGACCGCAGCGTCACGCCGACCGGGACGGGGGGAAGCGGCCGGACCAGCACGGAAGGCACCGGACGATCGCGATCGGGCAACGTCAGCACGTCCTTCACGTGCAGGTAACCGGTCAGGTCGACCAACGGGAACCGCGAGAAACCGGTCTGTACTGCAAGCTCCTCGATCCCGTCGGGTGTGACCGCGACCGTCACGGTGTGCAGTCGCTCGGTGGGCAGGACGACATCGCGGGCGTGGCGGACCACGAAGTCGATAGCGGTGCTCAGCAGGTCGTGCTCATCCTTGTCCAGCAGGCCTTCGCGGTGCGACTCGGCCACCATCGCGGCAACCTCGTCGCGGGTGAACGCGCTGGTGACCTCGTTCTTCGGCGTCACGCCGACCGATCGCAGCACGAGGTTCGCGCTGCGATTCAACAACCAGATCAGCGGCTTGAACGCCTGGACCACACGGACGAGGGGCGGCGCCAACCACCGGGCGGCACGCTCCGGACCGGCGAGCGCGACATTCTTCGGCACCATCTCGCCGAACACGACGTGCAGCACGGTGACCAGCAGCAGCGCGATCGCGAACGCGATCGGGTGCACGACATCGACCGCGACGTCCGCCGCATCGAACGGCGCTTCGAGCAGGTTGACGATCGCGGGTTCGGACAGCGCGCCCAGCGCGAGAGAGCACACCGTGATGCCGAGTTGCGCGCCGGCCATCATCAACGAAACGTCCTCCATCGCGCGCAATGCCGTGCGAGCGCGGCGCGAACCGGCATCGGCCTGCGGTTCGATCACGCTGCGCCGCGCCGACACCAGCGCGAATTCGGCAGCGACGAAGAAGCCGTTTGCCGCTAACAACACGACAGTGAGGGCGATGCCCAGCCATTCAGGCATCCTGCCGGCCGTCCTCGATCGGCTCGACGTGCAGGGTCGCGATTCGGCGCCCGGAAAGCTCGCGGACCGTCCAGCGCAACCCGTCCCCGACGATCGAGTCGCCCACCGTCGGGATCGACTGAAACTGCGCCAAGAACATGCCCGCAACCGTTGTCCACGAGCCGGTAGGGACCTCGCGCCGGATGGCTAACGACACCTCGTCCGGACGCAGCCCGGCCGGCACGTCCCAGCCGTCTTTGCTGGGCCGGACGCCCACCGCCGCAGCCGGATCGAACTCGTCGTTCACGTCGCCGAGCAGTTCCTCGACGACGTCCTCGAGCGTGATCACGCCGGCCGTTCCGCCGTACTCGTCGACCACGACGGCCATCTGCAGTCCACGGTCCTGCAAGGCGTCGAGCAGGTCGTCGAACGGCAAGGACGTCGGGACGAGCGCGGGCTGGGCCATCACACCGGCGATCCGCACCTCGTCCCGATCGACACGTGGTACGGCAAGGGCCGCCTTGACATGCACCAGCCCGACGACGTCGTCGATGTCGGTGCCGACGACAGGAAATCGTGAATGTCCCGTCTCGGCAGCCTGTGCGATGACCTCGCCGACCGGATCCTCAGCGCGGATCACGTGCATGCGCACGCGGGGTGTCATCGCATCCTGAGCACGCCGACGATTGAACAGCAGCGATCGCGCAAGCAGGATCGCGGTCTCCCGTTCGAGCGAACCCACGCCCGCGGACCGGCGCAGGACGGCAAAGAGTTCCTCCGCGGAGCGCGCCGAAGCCAGTTCCTCCTGCGGCTCTATGCCGAACCGGTGCAGGACTGCATTCGCCAACCCGTTGAACCAGAGGATCGGCCACGCCACCGCACGGGTGAACATCCGGACCGGCGCCTGCACGATCCCCGCGACCTTGACAGGCAGGGAGATCGCCAGGTTCTTCGGTACGAGTTCGCCGAGCACCATCGTCACGACCGTCGACACGATCAGCGCGAGGGCCACAGCGACGCCCGGGGCGGCGCTCTCGGGCAACCCGACCGACGTGACCGGTCCTTCGAGCAGGGTCGCCAGCGCCGGCTCGGCCAGCAACCCGATGACCAGGTTCGTGAGCGTGATGCCGATCTGCACCCCGGACAGCTGCGACGACAGCCGGCGCAGCGCGGCCAACGTGCCCTTGGCGCCCCGGTCGCCCTCGGCAGCGAGCCGCTCGACGGTAGGACGGTCCGCCGCGAGAAAGGCGAACTCGGCGGCAACGAACACTCCGCAGGCCGCGACGAGGACGAACGCGGCGAGCAGCAGGAGTGCTGCAGTCACGATGAGGGTCCTTCGCTGGTCGGACGTGAACCCCCAGCCTGCCTGATCAGGTCGCTGGGCCGGCACCCACATCTGGCGCAGAATTGCGCAGACGGCATGATATGCCTGCGGAGGCAGCTCTGTGCCCACCGATGTGTCTGCCCGGTCCGGCGGACAGCACAGGCACCGGCACACGCACAGGCGATCGCTGGGCACAGGACGCTAAGGGACACCTGGCAGGACAGCCGAAGGCGAGGAGGACCGGTGCGTACCCAGGTCGCGATAGTCGGGGCCGGCCCGGCGGGTCTGTTGCTGTCGCGCCTGCTGCACCTGCAGGGCATCGAGTCCGTGGTCCTGGAGCGCCGCGACCGCGACTACGTCGAACACCGTGTCCGCGCCGGTGTCCTCGAGCACGGCACAGCCGAGACGCTTCGCGAGGCAGGCGTCGGCAAACGCATGGACACCGAAGGCATGCGACACGGCGGTACCGAGCTGCGGTTCGCGCGCCACCGGCACCGCATCGACTTTGTGGACCTGACCGGGCGATCGATCGTCGTGTACGGCCAGCAGGAGGTCGTGAAAGATCTCATTGCGGCCCGGCTCGAGGACGGCGGCGACCTGCGTTTCGACACGTCCGACGTCGTGGTGCACGACATCGACACCGACCGGCCCCGCGTCACGTCGAGCGCGGGCGACCTCGAGGCAGACTGGGTGATCGGCGCAGACGGGTTCCACGGCATCTGTCGCTCGCTCGTCCCCGACCTGAAGGTTTTCGAACGGGTCTACCCGTTCTCCTGGCTCGGCATCCTCGCCGAGGCGCCGCCGTCGTCGCAGGAGCTGGTCTACGCCCGGCACGACAGCGGTTTCGCCTTGCACTCGATGCGCTCGCCCACCATCACGCGCATGTACCTGCAGGTACCCGCGGCCGAGAACCTCGAGGACTGGCCGGACGAACGCATCTGGTCCGAACTGCACACGCGGCTGGCCACCGACGACGGGTTCGCGCTGACCGAGGGCCCCTTGCTGGACAAGGGGGTCACGCCCATGCGCAGCTTCGTGGCCACGCCGATGCAGGCTGGGCGGCTGCTGCTGGCGGGCGACGCCGCGCACATCGTCCCGCCGACCGGCGCCAAGGGCATGAATCTCGCCATCGCCGACGTCCGGTTGTTGTCGCGCGCTCTCGGCGCTTATTACCTCGACGCGCGCACTGACCTGCTCGATGGCTACACCGAGACCGCGCTGCAGCGGGTGTGGCGGGCGACACATTTCTCGTGGTGGATGACGACGATGCTGCATACCGACCCGGACGGCGACGCGTTCGGTGCCAAGCTTGCCCAGGCGCAGCTCGACTACGTCACCACGTCGCGGGCGATGGCCACGTCGCTCGCCGAGAACTACACCGGATTGCCGTACTCGCAAGGATGGTCCTACAGGTGAGAGCACGCATCATGTCGCTGGCCGATGCCGTCGGCGAATTCGTCCACGACGGCGACACCGTTGCGCTGGAGGGATTCACGCACCTCATCCCGGTCGCGGCGGGTCAGGAGATCATCCGGCAGGGGCGGCGCGGCCTGACGCTGGTGCGGATGACGCCCGACATCGTCTACGACCAGATGATCGGTGCGGGGTGCGCCTCCAAGCTCATCTTCTCTTGGGGTGGCAACCCGGGTGTGGGCTCGCTGCACCGCTTCCGCGACGCGATCCAGAACCGCTGGCCCACGCCGCTCGAGATCGAGGAGCACAGCCATGCGGGCATGGCCAACCGGTACGTGGCGACCGCGTCCGGCCTGCCGTTCGCGATCCTGCGCGGCTACACGGGGACGGACCTGGTCCAGCACACCTCCACCATCAAGGCGATCACCTGCCCCTTCACGGGCGAGGAGCTCGCTGCGGTACCTGCACTGGACCTCGACGTGGCCGTCGTGCACGCGCAGCACGCCGATCGTGCGGGCAACGTGCAAATGTGGGGCATCGTCGGCATCCAGAAGGAGGCCGTGCTGGCCGCGCGCCGCTCGATCGTGACGGTCGAGGAGATCGTCGACGAGCTCGAGCCGCTGCCGGGCGCGGTGGTACTGCCGTCCTACGCCGTGACGGCGGTGGCCGAGGTACCCGGCGGATCACACCCGTCCTACGCGCAGGGTTACAGCGAGCGCGACAACCTTTATTACCGGGAGTGGGACGCGATCAGCCGCGACCGCGACAGCTTCACAGCGTGGCTGCAGAGCGAGGTGCTGGCCGGATGAGCGCCGCGAAGGATCACCTCGTCGCACCGGGTGACCGGTCCGCCGAGCGGCTGGCGAGCAGAAACCTGATCGGGAAGGGACGGCAACATGGCTGAGGTGACCAGCGACGAGATGATGATCGTGGCGGCGGCGCGCGCGTTGCGCGACGGTGACATCTGCTTCGTCGGCATCGGCCAGCCGTCCACCGCCGCCAACCTCGCCCGTCGCACGCACGCGCCGAACCTCGTCCTGATCTACGAGTCCGGCACGCTCGGAGCCAAGCCTGACCGCTTGCCGATGTCCATCGGCGACGGAATCCTGGCCGACACTGCGGACGCCGTCATCAGCGTTCCCGAGGTGTTCAACTACTGGCTGCAAGCCGGTCGGGTCGACGTCGGCTTCCTCGGCGGGGCCCAGCTGGACAAGTTCGCGAACATCAACACCACCGTCATCGGCGCCGACTACGACGACCCGAAGGTGCGCCTGCCCGGTGCCGGCGGAGCGCCGGAGATCGCGGCATCGTGCAAGGAGGTCGTCATCGTGATGCGGCAGTCGACCCGTTCCTTCGTGGACCGCGTCGACTTCGTGACGTCGTTCGGATTCGGCAACGGCAAGGGCGCGCGCGAGAAGCTCGGCCTGCGCGGCGCGGGGCCGCAGCGCGTCATCACCGATCTCGGCATCCTGGAACCCGACCCGGACACTTGCGAGCTCACCCTGGTCGCGCTGCACCGCGGCGTCGCACTCGACGACGTCCACGCCGCGACCGGATGGGACCTCCAGATCTCCCCCGAGCTGCACATCACCGACGAACCCACAGACGAGGAGCTGCGTGTGCTCCGCGAGCTCAAGGCGACTCTGGAGGCCAGATGACCGACACGTTCGTATTGGACGCACTACGCACGCCGATCGGGCGCCACGGCGGCAAGCTCGCAGGAACGCGTCCCGACGACCTCGCTGCGCACGTGGTGAGGTCGCTCGTCGCGCGTGCTCCGGATCTCGACCCGGCGCAGATCGAGGACGTCTACTTCGGCGACGCAAACGGCGCCGGCGAGGACAACCGTGACGTCGCTCGGATGGCGGTGCTGCTCGCGGGACTGCCGACCTCCGTCCCGGGCGTGACACTGAACCGGCTGTGCGGTTCGGGTATGGAAGCAGTCATCTCCGCCAACCGCGCGATCGCGGTCGGTGACAACAGCCTGGCGATCGCGGGCGGCGTCGAGTCGATGAGCCGAGCGCCGTGGGTGCTGCTCAAGCCGGCGAAGGGCTACCCCGCCGGACCCGAGACTCTCCACTCGACGACGCTCGGCTGGCGCATGGTCAACCCGGCGATGCCCGGTGACTGGACGGTGTCGCTCGGCGAGGCCACCGAACAGCTCGCCGAGAAGTTCGGCATCTCCCGCGAGGCCCAGGACGCGTTCGCCCTCGCCAGCCACCACAAGGCTGCCGCCGCCTGGGACGCCGGCGTGTACGCCGACGAGGTCGTCGCCGTGCCGGGCGTCGACCTCGAAAGGGACGAGTCGATCCGCGGCGACAGCAGCGTCGAGGCGCTGGCCAAGCTCGCACCGTCGTTCCGTCGCGACGGCACGGTCACCGCCGGCAACGCGAGCCCGCTCAACGACGGTGCTGCCGCATTGCTGATCGGGGACGCGGGCGGAGCGAGGACCGCAGGACGCGAACCGCTCGCGCGCATCGTGTCCCGCGGAGTCGCCGGCGTCGAACCGCAGTTCTTCGGGGTGGGCCCGGTGGCAGCCGCCGAGATGGCCCTACGTCGAGCCGGGATCGGCTGGGGCGACCTCGCAATGGTCGAACTCAACGAGGCCTTCGCCGCCCAGTCGCTGGCCTGCTTCGCCGAATGGGCGGAACTCGACCCGTCGATCGTCAACGTCCACGGCGGGGCGATCGCGATCGGGCACCCCCTCGGCTGCTCCGGCGCCCGCGTCGTGGGCCACCTCGCCCGCGCATTGCACGAACGCGGTGGCGGCTACGGCCTGGTCGCGATCTGCATCGGCGTCGGTCAGGGTCTCGCCCTCGTCCTCGAAGGTGGGTGAGATGACCCGGGCCACGCTGCACCTACCCCACTACGTCCAGGACGCACCGGGAACCCATCCTGACTACGACTCCCCCGCGTACCGCAGCTCCGCGCTGCGCCACCCGACCCGGCCGCTGCACCTGCTGCCACAGCGGCTCACCGAAGTCACCGGACCCGTGTTCGGCGACGACCGCGTACGGCCGGGTGATGAGGACGTGACCCACTTCGGCGGCGGCGAGGCCGTCGGGCAACGGATCATCGTGCACGGGCACGTCCTCGACTCCGACGCACGGCCCGTCCCCAACACGCTGCTCGAGATGTGGCAGGCGAATGCCGGTGGACGCTATCGCCATGTCAATGACCAGTGGCCCGCCCCGCTAGACCCGCATTTCAACGGGCTGGGCAGGACTGCGACTGACGGCAACGGCGAATACCGGTTCACGACGATCAAGCCCGGCGCGTACCCGTGGAAGAACCATCACAACGCCTGGCGGCCCGCACACATCCACTTCTCGGTGTTCGGCCGTGCGTTTGCCCAGCGACTCGTCACGCAGATGTACTTCCCCGACGATCCCCTGTTCTTCCAGGATCCCATTTTCAACTCGGTGCCGGACGAGAAGGCGCGGTGGCGCATGGTGTGCGAATACGATCACGAGGCGACAACCGACACCTGGGCGATCGGCTTCAAATTCGACATCGTGCTGCGCGGCACGGGGCAGACCCCGTTCGAGACCGAGCCAGACGATGACTGACGTCCTGGGTACGACACCGTCGCAGACGGTCGGGCCGTTCCTGTCCATCGGCCTGCCCTGGGACGACGGCGCAGACATGGTGGCCGACGGCGCACCTGACGCGATCGTGATCCACGGGTCGATGACCGACGGGAACGGCGACCCGGTACCCGATGGCCTGGTGGAGATCTGGCAGGCCGATCCCGACGGAAGATTCCCGCACCCGCACGATCCGCGGGGCGCGGCGAGCTACCCGGGATTTCGCAACTTCGCCCGCGTCGGCACGCAGGTCGACGGGACGTTCCGGTTCCGCACACTCGTACCCGGTCGCGTTCCCGACGACGGCAACGGCTGGCAAGCGCCGCATCTGGACGTCACCGTGTTCGCCCGGGGGTTGCTCAAGCACCTCGTGACCCGGCTGTACTTGCCCGACCAGGACAACGCCGGTGACCCGGTGCTCGAATCACTGCCTTTCCTGGATCGCACGCTGCTCACTGCGGTGGCCGACGGGCCAGGGAAGTATCGCTTCGACATTCGCCTGCAGGGTGAGGGCGAGACACCGTTCTTCACGGTCTGACACGCTTCTCCCCGTGAGCCAGATCTTCGATCCGATCTTCGGACAGGTGGCCGTCGCCGCCGCAACGGACGACCGAGCCCTGGTGGACGCGCTCTGCGAGGTCGAGACCGCGCTGGCGCGTGCCTGCGCACGCTCTGGGCTCATCGAGCTCGCCACGGCGCTCGAGATCAGCGGTGCCTGTGACGACGTGCGCCGCATGGATCCCGCCGAGCTCGGCAGGCGCTCGCTGGCTGGCGGCAATCCCGTCATCGCACTGGTCGCCGAACTGCGCAGGCTCGTCAAGGACCGGGTCGACGCCGAGGCCGCGACCGGGGTGCATCTCGGCGCCACCAGCCAGGACATCCTCGACACCGCCCTGATGCTCACGGCATCGCGGGCGCTCGGTGTCGTCCTGGCCGACCTCGGAGATTGCGCGTCGTCGATCGCGCGGCTCGCCCATAGGTACCGCGACACCCCGATGGCGGGACGCACATTGCTGCAGCAGGCGGTGCCGACCACATTCGGTGCGCTGGCCGCCGTCTGGGGCAACGGTCTCGACCGCGCGCGGGCACGGCTGGCCGAGGTGCGCGAGACGCTCCCCGTCCAGCTCGGCGGCGCGGCCGGCACCCTGGCACCGCTGCACCCGCGGGGTCTCGACGTACAGCTCGCGCTCGCCGACGAACTGGACCTCGCCGTACCCGACGGCATCTGGCACACCGATCGCACCCCGATCGTCGAACTCGCCGGAGCACTGGCGACGGCCGCAGCAGCAGTGGGGAAGGTTGCGCTCGATGTCGTGCTCCTCGCGCAGTCCGAAGTGGGCGAGCTCGCCGAGGCCCAGCCGGGTGGTTCGTCGGCCATGGCCCACAAGCAGAACCCCATCGCAGCCATCACTGCGCGTGCCGGGGCGATGCAGGCGCCCGGGCTGGTGGCGACGCTGCTCACCGCAGCTTCGCCGGAACTGCAGCGCGGCGCCGGTACCTGGCACGCCGAGTGGGTACCGCTCGTCTCGTTGCTTCGTGCCGTCGGCGGCGCCGCGTCGCGGCTGCGCACGTCTCTGGAGGGGCTCACCGTGGACGAGGCCGCGATGGCCCGCAATCTTGCCGCACTCGACACCATCCTCGACATCAACAACCTCGGTCACGCGGGAGACCTCGTCGATCGCTACCTGGACCGGAGATCGCCATGACACCCGACCGGAGATCGCCATGACACTGTCGTGGCGCGAGGACGGGCAGCGCGACGCGCCTGCGCTCGTCCTGCTGAACTCGGTCGGCAGCACGACCGAGATGTGGACGCCGGTGCTGGGGCCGCTGATCGAGCAGTTCCGGGTCATCCGCATCGACGCGCGCGGGCACGGCGGGTCGGCGCCGTCGCCGGCGGGAACGCCCTGCTCGATCGCCGATCTTGGTGCCGACGTGCTGCAGGTGCTCGACGATCTGTCGCTGGAACGCGTCCACCTGGCCGGGTTGTCGCTCGGCGGGATGACCGCGATGTGGCTGGCGATCCACCGCCCCGACCGCGTCGGTCGGCTCGCGCTGCTGTGTACGTCGGCGCAACTGGGCCCGGCGCAGTCGTGGCTCGACCGCGCCGCGACGGTGCGCAGCGGCGGCATGGAGGCGATCGCGGCGACCGTCGTGGCCCGCTGGATCACCCCCCAGATGGCCGAACGTGACGTCGAGCTCGAGACGTTGCTCAGCGAGATGGTCCGCAGTGTGGACCCGGAGTCTTATGCTCAGTGCTGCGAGGCGATCGCCGCGATGGACCAGCGCGCCGATCTGAACCGCATCTGCGCACCCACGTTGTGCATTGCCGGTGCGCAGGATCCCGCAACGCCGCCCGAACACCTGCAACTGATCACCGATGCCGTCCCCGGAGCGCGCCTGGAGGTTCTGGAACCCGCCGCCCACGTGCCGACCTTCGAGCAGTCGGGACGGGTGGCCCGGTTGCTGCTCGAGCATGTGCGCGGCGGTGCTTCGCTCGACGCCGGGTTCGCCGCGCGTCGTGCGGTCCTCGGTGACCTGCACGTCGACCGAGCCGTCGCGAGCACAACACCATTCACCGCCGCGTTCCAGGACTTCATCACGCGCTACGCGTGGGGGGACGTTTGGACGCGCCCGGGCCTCGACCGGCGCGAGCGTTCGATCATCACCCTCACGGCTCTGGTCACGCTCGGCGCCGAGCACGAGATCGCGATGCACGTACGCGGCGCATTACGCAACGGGCTCACCCCGGACGAGATCGGCGAGGTGCTGCTACACACCGCCGTTTACGCGGGCGTGCCGCGGGCCAATCGAGCATTCGCGATTGCGCGCGAGGCCCTCGACGCCCTCGATGACTGAGCCCCTCGACGACTGATCGCAGGCCGCCTCAGGCGCCACCGGCAATGACGACCGCGTCGGTCAGGAACCCTGCGAAGAGCCCGATGAGCATGCCGTAGGCGAGCAGGTCGGCGCGCTTGGCGCGGGCTGCGACGCCGATCAGCTGGGTGATCACGTAGATCATGGAGCCGGCAGCGAGAGTCAGGAAGAGCACGGACACTGTCACGCTGGCGAACCCGTGTCCGACGAAGGTGCCGACGAAGGTCGGACCACCTGCGATCGTCGCCAGCCCCAGCAGGGTGTTCCAACTCGGCCGCCGGACGGCGCCGGTCTCGTCGAGGTCCCCGGCGAGCGGTGCCACGATGCCGAATCCCTCGGTGGCGTTGTGCAGCGCGAAGCCGATCACCAGCAGGGTGGCGAGCGCGATCTCGCCGCTGGCAGCGGACTGCCCGATCGCGAGGCCCTCGGCGAAGTTGTGCAATCCGATCCCGACGGCGATCAACAGCGCCACGCGGCGCGCCGGCGAGTGGGTCAGGGGCGGGGCCGTCTCGACGAGGGTGACGATCCCGGCACCTGACGGCGGCGGCGTCTGATCGAGCACCGTCGTGCGTCGAATGCCGCCAGGGAGGTCTTCGGCGCGCTTGCGGCTCATGTATTTCTCGTAGCCCACGAGCGAGAGCAGACCGGCACTGAGCCCACCGGCGAACAGGAAGCCATATCCGATTGCGGTGCTGAGTCCGCCGTTGCCGTGATCACCGCTGTGGACGTCACCGAGGGCGGCGTCAATCGGTTCCCACGCCGCCGACAGCACGTCCCACACCAGGAACAACAGAACTCCGACGGCGACGGCATTGAGGACCAATCGCAGGCTCTGCGCAGGACGCCGCATGCGGCCGATCGGCATGCCGATCACGATCGTCACCCCGGCGATGAAGCCGAGAAGCAGCGTTTCAGGAAGGTTCACGAGATTTCCTCCGGCTAGGTAAGGCTTACCTTACCGAGCGCGCAGTCGGGGTCAAGAGCGGGTTGCCGGAAGTCGCGAAGCCACGCGAGGGAGGAGCTGCGTGGCGCTGGGTGTCCGGCAACGCTGCCTGTTTCACGTCGCGGGTTCGGACATGCGGCACGCCGTTGCGGTCGACGACACGACGCAGCCCCCGGGTTCATCCGGGGGCTGCGTGAGGTGCTCGGTCCAGCTACGTCAGATCAGAATGCGATCAGACGGGGCGGACGTTACTGGCCTGCGGGCCCTTGGGGCCGGCCTCGACGTTGAACTCGACACGCTGGTTCTCGTCGAGGCTGCGGTAGCCGTCCGACGCGATGGCGGAGTAGTGGACGAAGACGTCCTTGCCACCCTCGTCGGGCGTGATGAAGCCGAAGCCCTTTTCACTGTTGAACCACTTGACGATGCCCTGAGTCATACGAATCTCCTTCGCTCAGGCAATCGAGCGCACGACGTGTGCGACTCGGGTCGTGCGGTGTGCCTGACACTCGAAAGAGATGTAAGACGTGCAACGCGCATGCACGACTGCCACCCGGTCACTTCACCGAGCGCGAGACGTACAGAACAACCAGGAAAGACGCTAGCACGTACCGACCCCCCAATGGCTAGTCCTGATAATCCAGGCGCAGATCTACGACGATTTCCACCGGTTGGACGAGCAACGCGCTGCGAGGTGCCTAGGTGACAGTGACGATGGCACACGACGACACGCGACCAGAGGTGATCTGCAGTTCGGCCATCGTCCCCTGCGGCTGGCGGCGCCGGTCGGTCGGCGATCCGGGGTTCAGGATGCGCTGGCCGTCGTGCACCTCGTTCACGGGGATGTGCGAATGACCGAACACGACGACTGCCGCGGCGGGGAACATCCGCCGTAACCGCGCCGGGCGGCCGGTGCGCACGCCGCTGTCGTGGATCATCGCGATCGGCACTCCTCCCAGCGTCAACTCAAGTGTTTCCGTAGCGCCCCAGCTCGCCACGTCCGATCCGTCGTTGTTGCCGAGCACTGCATGGACGGGCGCGTAGGCGCTGAGCTCGGCAAGGACGTCGGCGGTGCAGACGTCGCCCGCGTGCAGGATCGCGTCCACCCCGTGCAACCGCGCCGCCACCGCCGGTGGGCACCGCTTCCATCGCCGCGGCGCGTGCGTGTCGGACAACACGGCGATGCGCACCCTGCCGATTGTGCCGTGCGTTCTACCCGGAGGGTCCGAAACGTTCGACGCGGACGGAATTCTCCGGCACCCCGAGATCGACGAGACGGCGGCTGGTGGTCTCCGCGAATCCGGCCGAGCCGCATACGTAGTAGGTCGCGTCGGGTACGAGCAGGCGCGCCAGCTCGGCGGCGGCGAGCCGCTGCGCCGCGCGTCCCACCGCCGACTGCTCACGGGTCAGCGCGACGAACGCGCCCGCGTCGCTCAGTTCCTGCGCGTACGGCAGTTCGGCCCAGGTGCGCGACGACACGGCCAGCCGCAGCAGCTTCACAGCACCGGTGACCCGGGCGTGCCGCAGCATTGCCACGATCGGCACGACCCCGCTCCCGCCCGCGACGCCGACCGCGGGCGAATCCCCGCGCCAGACGAACCATCCGCCGATCGGTCCGCGTACCTCCAGCTCATCACCCGGCTCGAGGGCGTCGGCGAGGTACGGCGACACTTCGCCGTCGGCGATGCGTTCCACGTAGAGCTCGACCCGAGGATCGGAGGCGTCGGACGCGACCGAATAGGAGCGTTGCGCGGTGTAGCCGTCTTCGGCTGTGAGGCGCACGACGTAATGCTGCCCGGCGAGGTGGTCGATCCGGTCGGGCACGTCCAGGCGCAGTGTGACGCCGTCGGGTGTCAGGTGCGCGATCTCGGCGACGCGGGCGAGCCGCCAGCCGCCGGCGGGTGCGCCCGTTGTTCCGGTCACTGGGTCAGTCGCCCTGATAGCGCTGCTCGCGCCACGGATCGCCGAGGTCGTGATAGCCGTTGCGCTCCCAGAACCCCTGCTGATCGTGATCGAGCAGCGTCACCTTGCTGACCCACTTGGCGCTCTTCCAGAAGTACAGGTGCGGGACGAGCAGACGCACCGGGCCGCCGTGCTCGCGGCTGAGCGGCCTGCCCTCGTGCGTCCAGACGACCCAGGCCTTGCCGCCGATGATGTCGGCGAGCGGCAGGTTTGTCGTGTACCCGGTGGTCGACGTCGCCAGAATGTGCGTCGCCGACGGCAGCGGCTGCACCGCGTCGAGCAGTTGGTCCACCGAAACGCCGCCGAACCGGGTGTCCAGCTTCGACCACGTGGTCACGCAGTGGATGTCGCCGCGGAATTCCGACTGCGGCAGCAGGTGCATTTCTGCCCACGACCAGGTGCGCTGCCGCTCGACGAGTCCGTCGACCGTCATCGTCCAACGCTCGGGATCGAAACGCGGCGTGACCTCGGCCGTGAGCACCGGCCAGTCCGAGCCGACGTCGTACTGGCCGGGTGGCAGGCGGGGGTCGCGCTCCTGGCGAAGCCGGCCGAGAAATCCCTTGTTGGCCACATCGCGACCCTACTGAACGACGTCCGTACTGAGGCACTGAACGTCGTCGGTGCCAAGTCCGTTGCCCACCGAACCTCAGTCACGGCGGTCGCCGACCCTGCGCTGCGTGATCACGTTGCCGGCCCGCCGGTCTGCCGCGTTGCGCACGGTCATCCCACGCGGGAACGCGATCGCGGCCGCGTCGGACCGGCGTCGATCTCTGCGCGGCGGTGAGGTCGATGTGCACCGCCTAGACCTCAGCCATCGGCGCGTCGATTACCTCGCGGACACAATTGCGTGTTTCGCTGTGTTCGATCATCGGCCTGCTCTGCCCGATGCCTCGAGGGGAAAGGCAGCTGCCGGTCGTCGGCCACGATGCGGAGGGGGGCAGATGGGGACGCGGTCGACCAGGATCGCGCGCGCGCTCGGTGTCGTCGTGACCGGTCTCGCCGTCGCGATTACACCTGCCGTCGACGCTCTCGCGCTGCCCGGTGCCGGGTGGGGTCCCACGGGCATCGAGTACGTCAACGGCATCGTCTGCGAAACCGGCCAGGGAAGTACCGCTCTCGTGTCCTGGCCGAGCACCGGCACCGCGCCGGCCTTCGCCGCGCAGCCCGTCACCGGGCCTGCCCCCCGTACAACGCCCGGTACGACGCCCGGTACGACGCCCGGTGCGACCCCCGGTCCGGCCATACCGTTCGACACACCCGCCGTCGCTGCCACCGCGGTCGCGCCGCTGCCCGACAGTGCCGACAATGCCGCGTTGGCATTCCTCATCGATGCACACGGCAGCTCGACCAGCGCCGCCGAGATCGGGGATGTCGCGGCCGCGATCGCGAGCCGCCGAGTGGCCGATCCAGTTGCCGACGCCTGCCTGGCGGCGCACACCGGCGGGTTGGACGCGGCGTCCGCCGCAGCGCTCTGGACCGAGGCGCAACAGGAAGCCGGGCCGTACAGCGTGATCGTCCGCGCGGACTCGGCCAAGCTCATTCTGGGATCCTCGGTATCGCTGCAGGCACAGGTCATCTCCGCGACCGGCCGGTCGGTGCCGGGGATGGTCGTCACCTTCAGCTCACCCGAACCGGGCGCCGATGTCGCGGAGCCGACCGTGACGACTGACACGAAGGGTGTGGCCCGCACGCGGCTCTCCCTGGCTGTCGGGTCGATGAGCTTGAGCGTGCCGGTGACCGCGACGGTGTCGGCACCGGTCGGCGTCGTCGAACTGTCCGCGCCGGGCGCCGTGCCGCTCGTGACGCCCGATTCGGCGCGCTCCTTCGCCGGCAGCGTTGCCGTCGCGGTCGACACCACTGCCGATCCTGTCGTCACCGCACGCGCCGAGCCGAATGTGCTGCTGCCGGGCGGCACCGTCCACACCGGGATCAGCGTGACCGGGATGCGCGGCCACAACGGCACTGGGTCGACAGCGCTCGTCGGCCCGCTGCCCTTCGTCAAGAACGTCGGCTGCGGCGCGTATAACGATGCGGACTGGCGCACGATGGCATCCGGCCCGCCAGACAGCCCGCTCGCCCTCGTGGGTGACAGTGCTCACGACACCGGGACGACGACATTGCAGAAACCGGGTTGCTATCGCGTCGTGGGCAAGGTCGCCACCACCAACGCGACGCCCAACGTGACCCGTGGGGCCACCGCGGGCGACGTCGTCACCGTCGCGCCGCTCCACGTCACGCAGCATGCCGGCGGTCACGGTCTGGCGGTTCCCGGTCCCCTGACAACGACGGTGACCGTGAGCGGACGCACGGCGGCGTCCTTGACCGGGCTGAGCGGCGAACTGCTCGGGCCACGGCTGGCGGCGAACGGGATCTGCCCGGCCAAGGGATGGGACGCCACCGACGTTGCTGCCCCCCTCAGTTCGTCCCCCGATGCCGCGTCGGTCACCCTCAGCAGCCCGAGTCAGCAGCGTGGCGACTGCTACGCGTTCCGGTTCCGCGGGAGGGTCACCCTGCCCGGGATCGGCAGTGTCCCCGTCGCATTCGATCCCCGAGCGCGAGAGTCCGCGCTACTGCTCAGCCCCAGCGCGACGGTCACCTCATTGTCGTCGAGCGGCGTCGAGGCCGGCGGGCGGGTTCGCGTCGCGGTGACCGTCACTGGCACGCTGACCCAGCCGGCCGACCTGCGTATCCAGCTGCGTCGCCTGCCTGCGTCATGGCGGGGTTGTTTCGGGCGCAACTGGTCCGGAGCCTCGGTGCAACCGCATCGAGCTTTTGATCCGGCCGTGACGACAGCCGGTGACGGCACCTACATCGTCCGGACGCCAGTGGTGACCGACGACGGTTGCTGGACGCCCGTACCCGTCCTCACGTTCCGCGCCGACCCCGCCATCTCGGTCAGCCGCCCTCCGGCGAAGGGGACGATGGTGGCGTTCACGAGCATCCGGACCGTCAAAGTACGGGTCAGCCACGACGCCGGCACCCCTGACCCGCTCGCTTTCGCCCGCTTGTTGCTCGCGTCCGGGTTGATGTGCGCCCTGCTGGTTGCGGCGCTGCTCGGCACCTGGATCGCGGCTCATCACATGGTCGCTATCGCAGCCATAGAACCGTTCGAGCAGTTCCGGCTCTGAACGGCGGCCTCCGGGGCGGCGTCAGCGGTTCGGGACAACGGCTGGTGCGTGCACTGCGTGCGCGGCGTGCCCGTAGCAGAAGTGCCCTTCGCAGGTCGGGCACGTCGAGCGGGCGTCGGACTCGCAGTCCTCGCACTCGCAGGGTCCGTAGTCCGGGGTGGGCCCGTACTTCGGCTTGGAGGTCATCACGTCGCTCCTCTTCGTCGTCGCCGTGGACGGGCGCGACGACAACCAGGCAACGCGTCGTCGCGCCGCCCCTCTAGTCAAGCATTTCCTGCGCTTCGACGTCAGCCGGAGGCGGCTCGAGCGGCGTTCCGGTGAGACGACGTCAGTCCGCAGTGACGCGGGCTGGCACCAGATCGGCCGACCATTTCTCCTCAATGCGCCCGAATCGCCAGACGGCGAGTGCGATGAGCCAGGACACGACGAACAGCCCGACGATGCCGTACCCGGCGTAGTCGAGGGGAATTGCGGCAATCGCCGCGATCGGACCGGAGGTGATGCCAGCTCGATCGGCCAGGACGCCGATCAGCTCGACGGTGCCGATGACGAGCGCAACGGCCACCGAGATCGCCGTGATGGTGATGTTGTAGAACACCTTGCGTACGGGCTTGGCGAACGCCCAGCCGTACGCGGCGTTCATGAACACCCCGTCGATGGTGTCCATCAGACACATGCCGGCGGCGAAGAGAATCGGCAGCACCAGGATTGAGTAGAACGGCAGGCTCAACGCCGCGGCTCCGCCGGCCAGGACGAGCAGGCCGACCTCGGTCGCGGTGTCGAAACCGAGACCGAACAGAACGCCGACCGGGTAGATGTGCCAGGCCTTTCGCACCGAGCGGGTGAGGCCGTTGAGGAATCGGTTCATCAGGCCGCGCTTGTTGAGGTGCTCTTCGAGTTGGGCCTCGTCGAAATTGCCTCGCCGCATCTGCCGGAAGACATCGAGAATGCCGAGGAGTACGACCAGGTTCAGGACCCCGAGGATGCACAGGAACACCCCGGAGACCGAAGCACCGATCAACCCGGTCGCCGAGTGCAGCCCGGACTGATCGTTCTCGACCTGGCCGACCAGCGCCTTCACACCCACCGACAGCAGCAATGCGAGGCTGAACACGATCGTCGAGTGCCCCAGGGAGAACCAGAAGCCGACCGACAGCGGCTTGCGCGGCGTGGGCGAATTCACGTTGTCGGCAATCAGTTTGCGGGTGGTGTTGTCGACGGCGGCGATGTGATCGGCATCGAAGGCGTGACGCAGCCCGAAGGTGTAGGCCAAAACGCCCACCCCGACGTTGAAGACCGGGTGATCTCCGCCGAGATGCAGGTGCTTCGGTACGACCAGCCCGAACAGGATGCCGAGACCCACGACGTGCAGCACGATGATGAACCCGAACATTCCGGCCAGCGAACGCCAGTCCTGCTCGTCGAGACTGCGGCGGAACCTGGTGAACGTCGACGCGTCCCCGCTCGTCGTCGTGTCCGTCATACTTGCGAATCTATGCTGCCCGCCACCGTTATCGCAACTTGTTGGCAATAACTGTGGCGCCGCGACGTCGTCATTGAGGAGTCGAGCCATGCCGAACAAGAAGAAAAACCTAGCAAAGTCGAAAGCGGGCCGCTCCGCGCCGGCCAAGCGCGTCTACAAGATCGTGCGGCGGGAGGGCATCAGCAAGAAGAAGGCCGCACGCATCGCCGCCGCGGTGGGAACCAGCATGCGCCCGGCCCCCCCGGAGGGGGCAGCCTGGACGGCTGCGGCGCCACCGGAGGGGTCCGCCGCGGCGGGTTCGGCGGCAACGGTGGGCTCGCCCAACGGCGTTGCGGCACCGGAGTACGCGCAGTGGTCGAGAGCCGACCTGCTCACCTACGCTCGCACGGTCGACATCAAGGGCCGATCAGCCATGAACAAGGCAGAACTGGTCGAGGCGCTGCACCGAGTCTGACCTACCGCATGGATCATGGATTCCCTCGCCTGCCGGTGTCCCCTGCCCCGTCAGTCAACCCCCTACGACGAGCCCGCCCCGCTCGCTCGTTCCTCGCCCACCACAGGGGGACAGTTAAGCCTGGCGCTGTCGTCATATGCGGCACCTGTCTGTCACGGAAAGGACGGAAATCGATGAGCCACCCACACCCCGATCTAGGGCCGCCGCCACGATTGGCCAAGGGTGGCCTCCGGATCGTCCCGCTCGGGGGATTGGGCGAAGTAGGACGCAACATGACAGTGTTCGAGCACGCCGGCCGGCTGCTGATCGTCGATTGCGGAGTGCTGTTCCCGGAAGAAACCCAGCCCGGGGTCGACGTGATCCTGCCCGACTTCACCTGGATCCGCGATCGGCTCGACAAGATCGACGCGATCGTGCTGACCCATGGGCATGAGGACCACATAGGCGGCGTGCCCTATCTGCTGCGGGAACGCCGCGACATCGCGCTGGTGGGTTCGAAGCTCACCCTCGCTTTCATCGCAGCGAAGCTGAAGGAGCATCGGATCACTCCGGTCACCGTCGAGGTCGCCGAAGGACAACGACGCAGCTTCGGTCCGTTCGACTGCGAGTTCGTCGCCGTCAATCACTCGATCCCGGACGGGCTGGCAGTCGCGATCCGTACCGGCGCCGGGTTGGTGCTGCACACCGGCGACTTCAAGATGGACCAGTTCCCGCTGGACAAGCGGATTACCGATCTCCGCGCATTCGCCCGCCTCGGCGAGGAGGGCGTCGACCTGTTCCTGGTCGACTCGACCAACGCCGAGGTGCCCGGATTCACCACCGCCGAGCGCGACCTCGGTCCCGCGATCGACGAGGTGTTCCGTACCGCGCCGCGGCGCATCATCGTTTCCAGTTTCGCCAGCCACGTGCACCGCATCCAACAGGTGCTCGACGCTGCGCAGCGCCATGACCGCAAGGTTGCTTTCGTGGGCCGTTCGATGGTGCGCAATATGGGCCTTGCCGGCGAGCTTGGTTATCTGAAGGTGCCGCAGGGTCTCGTCGTCGATATGAAGAAGCTGGAGCGCATGCCGGATGACAAGATCACATTGATCTGCACCGGTTCGCAGGGCGAACCGATGGCCGCGCTCGCCCGGATGGCAAACCGCGACCACATGATCCGCGTCGGCGAAGGGGACACCGTCCTGCTAGCGAGCTCCCTCATCCCCGGCAACGAGAACGCCATCTACCGCGTGATCAACGCTCTCACGCGGTGGGGAGCCAACGTCGTGCACAAGGGCAACGCCAAGGTGCACGTCTCTGGACACGCGAGCGCGGGCGAACTCGTCTACTGCTTCAACATCGTGCGCCCGAGAAACGTCATGCCCGTGCACGGTGAGTGGCGGCACCTCACGGCGAATGGCGCGCTCGCCGTGCGTACCGGCGTCCCCGCGGCGAACGTCGTATTGGCCGAGGACGGGGTCGTGGTCGATCTCGTGAAGGGTCACGCTGCGGTCACCGGCAAGGTCCCGGCCGGGCTGGTCTTCGTCGACGGGATGACTGTCGGAGGCGCGACCGAGGCATCGCTGAGCGATCGACGCACACTGGCCGAAGGGGGGTTCATCACCGTCGTCGCGCTCGTCGACGCCGATACCGGAAGTCTGACCGAACCGCCGGACTACCTGGCCCGAGGCTTCGCGCACGACGCCTCGACCTTCGCGGCGGTGACGCCTCTCATCGAGAAGGTGCTCGAGACGGCAGCGAAGGAGGGTATCGGCGAACCTCGCCAACTGGAGCAGCTGATCCATCGTACAGTGAGCCGCTGGGCCCGCAACACCTACCGACGGAGCCCGATCATCGTGCCCATCGTCATCGACGCCTGAGCGCCGGCACATCGACATCCCGTCGTGATCGGATCGCCGCCGCTGGCTTGCGTCAGCTGCGTGACGCGGTACGTGGTTCGTTCGGTCCGGTCAGGGCAACCGGACGACCTGGCCCGCATAGCTGAGGCCGGCACCGAATCCGACGAGCAAGGCCAGCTGTCCCGAACGGAGGAGTCCTCGCTCGGCGAGCGTCGACAAGGCGATCGGGATCGATGCGGCCGAGGTGTTCCCGGAGGTGGTCACATCCGTCGCGACGACGGCGTCCTGCAACCCGAGCTTGCGGGCCACTGCGTCGATGATGCGCAGGTTCGCCTGGTGCGGCACAAATACGTCGATATCGGAGACCGCTACGCCGGCTCGAGCGCAGGCTTCGAGTGCCACGGCCGGCATCCGTTCCACCGCCCACCGGAACACCTGCTGCCCGGCCATCCGCAGGAAGCCAGGCGACCCGGGTTCGCACTGGATGAGGTCAGCCTGCCCGCCGTCGCTGCCCCATACGACCGGTCCGACCCCGGTCGCGCCGTCCGGGCTTGGACCGAGCACCGCCGCGCCCGCGCCGTCTCCGAAGATGATCGACGTCCCGAGGTCTTCGGGGTCGATCAACCGGCTCATGTGCTCGGCGGCAACCACCAGAACGTGACGGGCGTCCCCGGTTCGGATGAACGTGTCAGCAGCGCTGAGTGCATAGGAGAAGCCGCTGCATGCTGCGTTGAGCTGGACCCATCCCGCGCCGGGAGCAATGCAGTGCGCGAGCGCTCTTGCGTCCCATGGCCCGGCATCAGTGCTGCACGTTGCCGAGATCACGAGGTCGACCTCGTCAGCGGGGACTGATGCGGCAGCCAGCGCCCGCACCGCAGCTCGCCCAGCCAGGTCGCCGATGTCATCGCAGGCGTGCAGCCGGCGAAGGGAACGGATACCAGTTCGGGTCTCGATCCAGTCCGAGGTGCGACCGAACGGACGGCCGAGGTCCGCACCAGAAACGGCGTGCTCAGGCTGGGCAGCGCCGAACCCCAACAAGCGCGACCCTGAACGGCTTTCGGCGCGCGCCAGCATCAGCATGGCTCTCGGTAACCCGAATGCGGGAAACCGCACGTGCCGGACAACTCGGTGACGCTCATTACCGCCCTCGCGACGAATTACTAGGACGTCCAACTATGTGCGCTACCGGCGAGTAGAGGGGTTGCGGGTGGCATCCGTCACTGCGGCACCGGTACCACCTTGTCCATTGGGCATCCGATCGCAGAGTCGTCGGTAGCTGAGTCGACACGGCCCGTGAGACCAGCCGGTCGATCTCGTATCAGGACGATCCGGCCGATCCGGCCGATCCGCCGAGCCGGATTGCCGTTGATTCGAGGTCTTGGAGCAGCCGGAATGCCACTTCGACGGCGTCCGCGTCGCGCACCGCTGGAAACCAACTCATGCCTGAGGTCGCGACGCGCTGCAGGCGGGCCAACGCCTCGTCATCAAGGTGGGCATCCGCACCTGCGGTGAGCGGCGTCGGCGCGGCGCCCGCGCGCAGTGCCTCACGACGCAGGCCGATGAGCGGTACCTGGTGTCCGAAGACGTTCCAGGCTGACATGCGGCCGTCCTCCATTGAGCCTCCCAGCTCGCGACTGGGTCGCCGAGCGCTGCACTCCGGGTGGCTGCGCTGACACTCGACCCAGACCGGCATGGTTTCTGTCGGCAAACGTCGGCTCGTTGCGGTGCGCGTGCGCAACTGTTCGCGCGTGAACGCGCGAGGTTTCGACAGGCGCACCGCAACGAGTCCCTTAGGGTCGATGCCCCCCGGAATCGACCCCCTCGGAAATCGCGTCCCCCCGGAGAGCGATCACCAAGCGCGGGACGACAGACAACGCGGAGCGCTCCCATGTCGTCGTGGTGTGTGACGAACCACCGGGTACCGACGCCACATCTCCTGCGCGTCTGCGCACATACATCTTCCGCTCGCACCGGCACCTGCCTCCCCGAGAGAGGCAAGGTCCGAAACGGCTGTATGCACGACGTGAATCCGCTGGCACGTGTGCTCGCGTGGCACGGCGTAAGGATGGGCCGAGCACTCGCGGCGACCGGACTATCCCGGCTTTGAGCAAATGCTCAACACCTGCGTGGCGCAGGTGCTGCCCGGGCTGGCTGGTGGATCAGCATTCTAACCATACACTAGCCACACGTCGGTCGGCTAGGACCGCGACTCCGGAGGGATGCTCGGCCGCGCCGGGCGAGAACGGGCCCGCCGCACGGCTTGCTCGACGAGTTTAGCCGCAACAACGGTCAGTTTGACGTGGCCGTGCTGGCTCATGATGCGTAACCGGATGAAAGCCTCGTCAGCCGAGATTCCGGAGCGAGACATGATGATCCCCACGGCATGGTCGATGGTCGCCCGACTGCTCAGAGCAGCCTGCAAGCGGGTCGACTCGCGCTGCACTGCCTCCAGGATTCTCGCGTTGTGAATCGCGACGGCTGCCGGGCCGGCAAATAGCTCCCCGATCCGACGCGACGAGCCGTCGAACGCATCAGGCGCGTGCGCGTACACGTTGAGTGCTCCGACGACTTCTTCCTTGAGAACGAGCGGCAGCGAGATTGCGCTGTGCACCCCGAGGTGCGCCGCCTGCGGCCCGAAGGTCGGCCAGGCACCGTCGTCGCCGAGCGATCCCGACATGACGGTGGTACCGCCCGCAGCCGCAGAGATGCACGGCCCTTCGCCGATCCGGTACTGGATGCTGTCGACATCACGCACGAATTCATCCGATGCTGCAAGGGTGTCCGGCCTTCCGCACTCGAGCATCGTCACGCCTGCCCCGTCCGCCGAAGGGACTGCCGCCACGGTGAAAGTCGCCACTTCAGTCAACAGCTGCTCCAACGTGGTCGATCCGGCGATCAACCCGGACAGGCCGAGCAGGCCGGCCGCCAGCCCGCGCTTGTCGGACAGGTCGTCCCCCTCCGCGCTCATTTCCGTCTTCATGCAACTCCCGTCACGCGTTACCCCGTCTCGGCCGACGTCGCCGTACCCGAGCGCTCACGGATGCCCGAGCTTGCCGCGGCGCGCGCGGTGCCGCTACCAGAAAGCGACCCACCGCGCACAGGCCGCGCGCCACCCGGACCCCGATTTCCAGCTCCGAGACACCGAGGTGCGCCGCAACCTCGGTCTGGGTGAATCGTCGGCCGTAGATCAGTCGCAGCGCGGTGGCGTCGCGCTCATCAATAGCCCGCAATGCACTGTCGACCTGATTGAGCTCGGCACGGTGCTCATTCAGGCCCGGCACGACGTTACGAGGCTTGTCACTCGCGATGGGCCACACCACGTCATCACCCCGCCACGTCAACAACAGCAACGACCGATGCAGCTCGCACAAGCGATCCCAACCTGGATCACCGGGCACGTCCAAATCGAGCGGTGTGCTCACGGCCCCGCATCTCGCGATTCCGCTTTGGACCGGTTTAGTCCCAACCGACGCCAGCTTAACACCCCGTGCCTGGGCCTTGTCGAGAGTTCTCTACCGGACCAGCGGTGGATCATGTGCCGCAAGCACCGCGCGCAGGGCGGTCAGGCCGGTTCGGCGCTGGCCTGCCGGGTCGCGGCAATGAGTAGCACCGCGGTATCGAGCACAGGACGCCGGGCGAACCGGGCGAGGTGCCGCAACTCGTCGTGGGCCGCCTCCGGGTGGTTGCCGTGCTCGATCAGGATGCCGATCGCCTGATTGATCTGGGACAACTCCGTTGCGCCGCTGAGGCCGATGAACTCGAAGGCACCAGGGAGGTCCGCGTCGAGCACGACAGCCGGTAGATCGAGGCGAAGTGCGTAAGACACATCGGCGGCAAAGTCGACGAGGGCTCCGGCATTGGACGCGTAGAACACGAGCGTCCCCTCCGACACCGCATCGGAGAATGCGCCGACGGGCACGCGGGCCGACGCAGCGACCGTCGTCGGGTCGACGTCGTTCATCACCCTGAGCGTGACCGGATAGTCGTCGATCACCACGGTGAGGCTCAGGCCCACGAACGACGGCACCGCAACGCGGGCGTCGTCAGCGAGGTGCCGCAACAACGCGCGAAGGTCGATGTCTGGCTGGTCGAGAGCATCGGTCAGAGCTTGCAGATCGACGTTTAGTGCGGCGGAAGATTCCACGTAGGAACTCCGGGCGTCCCGAACGCCGAGCATGACAACCAGGGTCCACACTCGGCAAGGCGCATCGTGCGGGACCAAGACCGGAGGCGGGGTCGGGTCCCTGTCGCGCGGCTTCAGTTCGTCCTACCCTACGCGCCGGTCACCCGATTCGCGCGAGACCCGCATCGCGATGGTCACGTCGCGGTTAATGGTCGATCCTCAGTCGCCGACGTGACGCGCTCGGGCGCGTCGCACCGCCTCGTCCCGGATCACCTGCGCCACCGTCGACAACTTCCGGTTCTCGGTCTGGCTCATCACCCTGAGTTTCATGAACGCCTCCTCCGCGGAGGCACCGCTGCGGCTCATCAGAATGCCCAAAGCCTGATCGATGACGGCGCGACTGGTCAACGCCGTCTGCAACTGGGCCACCAGGCGACGGGCCTGGAACAAGGCTTGGGCGTTCTGCACAGAGATCGCGGCCGGAACCGCGAACAGCTCCCCCAGGTGCACCGCCCGCTCGTCGAAGACGTCCTTGCCGTGTGCATAGACATTCATTGCGCCCAGTACCCCGTCGGCGCCGATCAAAGGCAACGACAGCACGCTGTGCACACCCAGGCGGCCTACCCGGGGCCCGAACCGCGGCCACAGCTGGTCTCCACCGAGAGACCCCGACGTCACGGTGCGGGCCTCGGCTGCAGCGCTGATGCATGGCCCCTCGCCGAGTCGATACTGAATCTCATCAACTTCGCGAACGAATGCCGCCGTGGCCACGATGGTGTCGGCGTGTCCGGCCTCCAGCAGAGTCAGGCCGGCGCCGTCGGCGCCCGGGATCGCCCGGACCGCGAAGGTGGCGATGTGCGTGAGCAGGTCTTCCAAACCCTCCTGCCCAGGTCGCGTGACCAGCTGCGACAGGTCCTTCAGACTCGCCAGCAGCTCGAACTCTTCATCAATTTCACTCGCAGCGGCCCCGTCCGTACGTGAGTTGCCCCCGCCATCAGGTCCGCCCGCTTCGCGACCGATCTCGTCGTCATCCATCCCAGTCACCATGCCCCTCCCCGCACGCCTGTACATATGCTAACCGTGTGTGACCGGACAGGGCTGTAAAATCGGTCTTTTCGTGTCCAACTCGGCGAGGTCGCGCCGGGGAGCCTGATCGTGCCGCGTCGAGCGTGCGGTCACCGCGCGGCGTTGGCGAACCACGCTTCGACGCCCGCATCGACGGGGCGACCTGCTGCAAGGGATTGGTCAATCGCGAGACCCAGCTCGTGGTCGACGCAAGCATGCGCGAGGGGGTAAGGCGCCGGGCCGGTGTCGGTCGCCCATCGTGCCGATGCGAGCAGCATTTGGGTAATGGCGATCTCCTCGTCCATTAGCCGATGGCCCAGAAACGGGTTGCGCCACACCGGTTCGCCTTCGAAGGCGATCAACTCGGTGTCAAACCCGTCCAGATTCAGGTCGTGGCCGAGCTGCTGTCGCACGATCGGTGAATGCAGGATCGTCCGCGCGTCGCGGACGTACACCACGTTGTCGTCGGCGATCTCACCGTGGCTGCCGCGAATCACGATCCGTCGGTGGCGCAGCTGGTTGTGCCACTGGTTGGAGGTGAAGTCGTAGACCCCGACCGACCGTCGCGGAAGTCGAACGTGGCGAGGATTGTCTCGGCCTGCTTCGGCTCGGTGTCGCCGCTCCAACCGTCCCGACTCAGCGGATCGACCAACGCCGAACGCAGCAACGACGCATTCACCCGCGCCGGCTGCAGACCGACGCCGAGCAGCGCACGAATGAGCGAGATCGCGTGATAGGTGTGCGTCGAGGAAATTTGCACCTGGGTGGGTTGTCCGATCACCTCGCGCCGGACGATCTCGGCCCGCGCGGCATCGCCCGGCATCAGGTGATACTGCTCTGCGACCTGCACCGCATCGCGTCCACCGACCGCGTCCCACAATGCGCGCAGCCCGTCCAGATCGGGAGCCGGCGGCGTCTCGCTGAGCACCTTGACACCGGCCTCGACCAGCTCGACGACCAGCCCCGGGTTCGCTGTCCACGGCACGCAGGTGACGACCAGATCAGGCCTGCCCCGGCGCAGCAGCTGGCTCGGAGTGAGGTCGACCGGCACGCCCCACGAGTCGCTCCTTGCGGCAGTCATCTCGGGTCGACGTGTCGCTGCACCAACCAGCTCCACCGCGTCCGGGAGCAACATCGCCATGCGCCGGAAGAATTCGGCACGCCAGCCACTGCCCACGATGCCCAATCTCGTCAGCGCCACGCCATCGCCCCCACTTTTGGCCCGAGCCGGGTAAAACTATCGCTTCAGCGAAGTCTTACTGCAGCGAAATGCTGCTGTCCGTACGCCCGGACAGGTCGCGTCTTAGGCTCGGCGTGGGTCTGTCTGAGCAGAATGGGGGTCGCCGGGTTGGGGGTGCACATCGGTACGTCCGGATGGAGCTACCCGCATTGGGAGCACGCGCTCTACCCGCCGGGAACCGCACCGGGGGCGCGCCTGGAGTTCTACACGCGGCGGTTCGCCACGGCGGAGCTGAATGCCAGCTTCTACCGCTGGCCCCGCACCGCGACGCCGACACCTTGCGCTCCTTCCTCGGCCGCTGACCCCTCGACTGTGATCAAGAGGCCCGAACCGTTCGTTGTCGACGGTTCGGGCCTCTTGATCACGGTCGAGGCATCGGGCCTCGGCTGCACCGCTCGGTCTGCCGATCGAGTCTCACGATAAAGCAGGATCAGGCGCAGTCACGGCAGACGACCTTGCGGCGCCCGTCTCGCGCGAGGCGGCTGCGGTGATGAACCAGGAAGCAACTCGTGCAGGTGAATTCGTCGTCCTGTCTGGGCAGCACCCGCACGGTCAATTCGTCTTCCGACAGCGCTGACAGGTCGGCGCCGGGGAGCTCGAGGGCTTCGTTGAAATCGGCCTCGTCAACGTCGATGGCCCCGGACCTGGTGTCCGTACGACGCGACTTCAGCGCTTCCAGGGAGTCGTCGTCGGTGTCCTCCGCCTGGTTGCGGCGGGGGGCGTCGTAATCGGTTGCAGCGGCCATCGGGTTGCTTCTCTCAGGTCGGGGAGGGTTCTCTGCTCGCCCAACGCTTGCAGACCGGGAAGTGATACCCGGTGGGAGTGAGAGCTTGCTGTGGATTGCATTTTCGACAGTCCCCGGACGTGATCACCGAAATCCTTTGCGTGCGCCGCCCCTCGTGGTGACGGGGAGCGCGCCGACGAAGTGATTGGGCAAGTTGGTTCTGCGTTGTTGGTCGTCGCGAGCTAGCCTGGGCTGGCCTATTATCTGGAAATTGGTGGGCGCCGAAGCAGGTGAGGAGCGCGGTGCGCGAATCGACCTCGGCCGAGACCCCAGCCGCCCCTCCCTCGTTCGGCGCGCTGCTGCGGATTCCAGCGTTTCGCTGGCTTTGGCTTGCGGAATGCCAGTCCACTGCGGGTGATCAGCTGGCTCGCATCGCACTATCGGTCCTCGTCTACGCCCGAACGGGGTCAGCCCTCGCCACGGCGGGGACTTACGCGCTGACATTCGTGCCAGCGATCGTCGGGGGCGCATTGCTCAGCTCCGTCGCCGACCGGTATGCACGACGCACGGTGATGGTGGTCGCAGACCTGCTGCGCGCCGTGCTACTGGCGGTGATGGCGATACCTGGCCTGCCGCTCGCGGCTCTCGTGGCACTCATCGTGGTCGTCGTTCTCGTCGGTTCGCCCTTCACGGCGGCGCAGGGGGCCGTGCTGCCTGCAGTACTTCCTGGCGAGCACTACGTCATGGGCCAGGCGATGCGAAACCTGTCAGGTCAGGCGGCGCAGCTGCTCGGATTCGCCGGGGGCGGAGTAGTGGTGACCGCAGTCGGGGTGCACTGGGCGCTGGTGATCGATGCGGCGACCTTCACGCTATCGGGCGCACTCTTGCGCCTGCGACTGGCGCCGCACCTCCCAGCCCTCCCCACCGACCCTGCCCTTCGGCTGAGCGGGCTAGCCGACACCTTGGGCCTGCTCAAGCACGACGTGCGGTTGCGTGGCTGGTTGTTGCTGGCGTGGGTGGTTGGGTTCTATGTCGTTGTCGAAGGTGTAGCAGTCCCCCTCGCCCACCAATTGCACGGCGGCGCGACTCTCGCCGGCGTCGTCATGGCAGCAAGCCCTGCCGGCACGGCCGTCGGGGTTCTCATCGCCGGGCGCTTCATGTCGCCACGTTTGCGGGCCTCCCTCGTTGTGCCCCTTGCGATCGGATCGGGCGTGGCTCTCACCGGCTTCGCGCTCCATCCGGGCGCGCGAGCAGCGGTCGGACTGCTGTTCGTGTCCGGCCTCTGCGCCGCCTACCTCCTTCACGTCACGACGGCCTTTACTCAATCGGTGCCTGATTCGATCCGTGGTCGGGCCATCGGTATCGCTTCTTCGGGGCTGCTCGTCGCTCAGGGCATCTCCGTGCTGGGCGGCGGCATCCTGTCCGATTTCCTCGGGCCTTCTCGGGCAGTTGCAGTCGGCGGCGCGAGCGGCGCGGCGTGCGCCGCTGTCATCGCGGTCCGTTTCGGAGTCGCGGCGCAGTCACGACGTCGCGCTACCAGCCGTGGTTCGACATGAGCGTGTCCTTCCTGGAGAGAGCGGATGGGTAGTGAGGTGAGGTCTACCAGCCGTGGTTGAACATGTGGTGTCCTTTCTGGGCAGCGCGGATTGGGCCCAAGCGGCGTTACCAGCCGTGGTTCGACATGAGCGTGTCCTTCCCGGAGAGCGGATGGGTAGTGAGGTGAGGTCTACCAGCCGTGGTTGAACATGCGGTGTCCTTTCTGGGCAGCGCGGATTGGGCCCAAGCGGCGTTACCAGCCGTGGTTCGACATGTGGGTTACCTCCTTCGGGGACGGAGGTGAGGCGGCCCGATGCGGGATTCGGACTCATGGCTTCGGACGCTGGGGGCGGGGAGCCAGCGTGGCAGTCTCGCAACTGCTCAGCAACAAGGACACTCGGCCGATGTAGTTCGCAGGAACTGGACATATTGTTGCGCTGTTTGCGCCGTTGTGGCCAGCAAGACGCGGAGCGGGTACTACGGATCTTAGGGCACCAGGTGGGCTGCCCCGATCATTATGGCTGTATGGGCCTTACCAGGAGGGCGCTAATGGAGTCGGCCGACGCGCGACACCGCGCGAGATGGGCTCCGCAGACCTGGGAGTTGTGGCACAACCGCAGGCCGTTAATCGCATTACTGGTGACAATCGAGCTCGCAGTTGCCGTGCTGGTCGCGACAACCGCCTCGGCCGAGGTGTCGACCACCGAGCTGGGGAAGTTGATCAGCCTGCTCGTTGTCGGTGTCGTTTTCGAGGAGATCTCTCGGCGGGTGTCGAACCTCCGGCTGCGCGTTGCAAACCTCTCTTACTTCGACATGTCCTCCGTATGGACGTTTGCCGCCGCGCTGACCCTGTCCGCCGGGCCGGTCACGTTACTGGTGGTGCTGCTGCGTCTGCACATGTGGCTTCGCTACCAGCGCCGTACCCGACATCAGGTGTATCGACATGTTTACACCTGCGCGGTCATCGTGCTGAGCTGTCTGGCGTCGGGCGCGACATTCCGCACCGTGCAGGTATGGCTCGCACCGACTTCGGTCGACATCGCGACTGCAGTCGCGATCGGCCTCGCAATACTCGTCTATCGCGTCACCAACACACCGTTGATCGCGGCCGCGGTCGCGCTTGCCAGCCCCGGTGCCGGATGGCGCTCATTGGTCGGAACGCCCGAGGCGAACGGGCTCGAGCTCGCGACGCTGTGTCTCGGGGTGGCAACGGCATTCATGGCGCTATGGGATGCGATTCTGCTACCGGTCATGCTCGCTCCGGTGATCATCCTGCAGCGTGCTGCGATGGTGAATGAGCTTGCCCGCGCTGCAACCATCGATTTCAAGACTGGGTTGCTCAACCTCAGCACCTGGACCCATGTCGGCACCACCGAGCTCAGTCGAGCTTCCCGTCAGAGCGAGGAGGCGGCGTTGCTCATGATCGATCTCGATCACTTCAAGCAGATCAATGACGCCATCGGGCACCTGGCCGGCGACGATGCCCTGCGGCTCGTCGCCGACGCGATCACCGCCGAGTTGCGTGACTACGACATCATCGGCCGGTTCGGCGGTGAGGAGTTCGTTGCCTTGCTTCCGAATACAGACGCGGACGCAGCGCGCGAAGCGGCCGAGCGACTCAGGAAGGGCATCAAGAAGCTCTCGATGCCAGGACAGCAGCACACCAGCAAGGTGGGCCCGTCCCTGCTCGTGACGATCTCGACGGGCATCGCCTGCTACCCGGGTCATGGCGACGATCTCGAGTCACTGCTCGACGCAGCCGACGCGGCACTCTTCCGTGCCAAGAGTGCCGGGCGAGACAGGGTCGAGTTCGCACCAGGCCCTGCCTCGATCCCGGACGCCCTCGGCTCACCCAGCTAGCGGTCGCTGCCGTGAGTTCGTCGGGCCCAGGTGCTGGGTCGTTGAGTTAGCGGGCGTTTTCCGGGGTGCCGGCGTGGTGGCCGATGGGCAGGACGGAGTCTTCGTAGTCGTCGGGGCTGGCGCGGTAGATCGCGAAGCCCCAGGTGCTGGCTGAGCCGGCGTAGCGCAGGCGGCAGAGCGGGAGCGCTTCGCCGTCGGGCGGGTGGCCGGTGAGGTAGGCGAATCCGGTCGATGTCGTGGTTTCAAAGAAATAACCGATGCCTACGCCGCGGCGTATTCACCAGCGTCGCCGATCTCAGCGCGGCCATCACCACCTGGCCAGAACACTGGAACACCGACCCGAAACCGTTCATCTGGAAAGCGACCGCCCACGACATCATCACCAAGGTCCAACGCGGACGCGACACCTGCGCCAGATCAAGACGCAGACGGACCACTAGCCGTTCGGGGACGGCGTGGGGAACTGACTCGATGCCGGTGCGGAACGCGCGATCCAGAGCCACCGCGTCGATGCCGAACACGCCCGGCGCGCGAACAGGAAGCGCATGCAACCCATCTTTGTCAACCACTCGCTCATCAATTTTGCAATCTAGACGTTCCGTCTATAAACCTCGCCGCCGATCGCCCGATGGGAACGGTATGACCAGGAACCGCGTGACCTCCGCGCTTGTGCGGGCGACCACGCAGGACGCGGCTCGCTTGTCTGTTCTTGATCATCCGAATAGGTCGTCTTGCGGAACGACTCGCTTTTACCAGCTTTGCCAGCGCCGGGGGGCGCCGTTCGTAAGGACATGGGGCTAGCACCAAAAGCTCTACTCGCGCAGCCGAAGTGCGGGGCAGCCACCAGTTCTGATCCACGAGCTCGACACCGAGTTCGCGACACACGCCCTCCCGAAGGGAAGTCATTTCATGACCTCGTTCAACAACACCAAATCCATTGACACCATCGACGCCATGGTCGGCCGCCGCGGCTTTCTGCGGGGTGGCGCAGCTGCTGTGGGGCTGGCTGCGCTCGCCGGCTTCGGCGGGCCTGCCGCCCACCGCGCTCTCGGCACCAACAGCACGGCCGCCGTGCGGACCGCGGCAACGACCACCGGCCGGTTCGGGCTCGACATCTCCATCAACGGCGAAACCATGACGCTCGCGCAGAAGTACGGCCAGGTCGCCGGGGCCTACGGCGGCGGGCTGGGCGCCCACATGAAGTTCTTCGACGGCGGAGCGGGATGGGGCGCCGCAAACCGGAGCATGACCGCGATGGGCTGGGGCCGCGCCGCGGGTGAGGTCAAGCCGGTGTTCTGCGCGAAGCGCCACGTCGATGCTGATTTCAACCAACTGATGACGGATCGGGCCGCAGGTCGGCTCATCTTTGTCTGCTATTGGCAGGAAGTGAACGATGACATCCGCGACGGTCATCTGAGTGTAGAAAGTTACCGGGCGACGTGGGTACAGATGAACACACTGCGCCGGGCCCACCCCAACGGCGCGAACGTACGCTTCGTACCGATCATGAATGCCTACGTCGTCGAGGACCAGGGCGCAGCGGCATTGGCCGGTGGTTACGACACGCTCAGCCTCCTCACGGGACTGCCGATCGACACGGTCGGCTACGACCTGTACGACGATTCGTGGATGCCCGGCACGTGGTCCGCAGCGGCTCACCTCGACCCGGCCGCGGCTGCCGCCCGGACTCTGGGCAAAAAGTGGTGCATTCCCGAGTTCGGAGTACAGCGCTCCACCAAGACCGTCGGCGATACCGACTCCAGCGCGGCCGACCGGCTCACGCAGGTCATCGACTACTGCCGCGCCGACCCGACGTTCAACTGGCTGAACTACTGGGAGGGCAAGGGCGCGAACGGTGACTGGACCCTGATCGGCAAGCCCGGCCAGGCTGTCATGAGCGCAGCGTTGGTTTCTTGAGCACTGACGCCGATCGGTGACCGGCAGGTAGTAAGCCACGCGGCTATCAGCTACGTTCCGGTCGCCTGGCTGATCGCCGGTCAGCCCGATCCGGCCTCGTACGGACGGGTCACCTCCCCCGCCCTAGCATTGCGAGCGAGGGAGGCCGCAGATGACGGCTCGGCAGGAGTTCACCCGCTCCAGCACGCAGCCCGCTTCACCCGAGCGCTGGTTCGAGGGTTTCGACGCGCGCGAGTTCGCGGTGAACGGCACGTCCGTCTTCGCCCGGTTCGGCGGGAACACGCTCGGTCCCACCCTGGTGTTGCTGCACGGTTTTCCGCAGAGTCATGGGTTGTGGCACCGCGTGGCGCAGGACCTGCAGAACCACTACTTTCTGGTGCTGCCTGACCTGCGTGGTTACGGCGACTCGGCCAAGCCAGTAGGCCTGCCGGACCACAGCAACTACAGCAAACGCACCATGGCGCAGGACGTCATCGGTGTCGTGGACGCGCTGGATCGTGACAACTTTTACCTGTGCGGCCACGACCGCGGCGCGCGGGTGTCGCACCGGCTCGCGCTGGACCATCCCGCGCGCGTGGACAAGCTGTGCGTGATCGACATTGCCCCGACCCTGGACATGTACGACGCCACCGATATGGCGTTTGCCACTGCTTACTATCACTGGTTCCACCTGATCCAACCCGCCCCGCTGCCGGAGAACATGATCGCCGGCGTCGCGCTCGCCTATCTGCACGCTTTTCTCGGCGGGTTGGGTACCGGCGGACTCGACTATCTCGAGCCGGCAGCGCTGCTCGAATATGAGCGCTCCTTTACGCCGGAAACCATCCACGCCGCGTGCGAGGACTACCGCGCAAGCGCCGGTATCGACCTCGACCATGACCGCGCGAGCCGGGCATGCGGCGAGAGAATCCGCTGTGACGTAGAGGTGTTGTGCGGCGAACGGGGTGTGGTGAACCGGCTCTTCCGGCCACAGGAGCTTTGGCAGGCGCAGTGTGCGGGCACGGTGAGCGCAAAGACCATGCCAGCTGGGCACTTCATTCCCGAAGAGCTGCCGCACGAGACGGCACATGCCTTGAGACAATTCTTCGGCGACGTCGCGCCTGGTGAGTGACCCGGCTGGGCAAGCTGCCGGCGCCCTTCGCGTCCGCGCAAAGAGTCAGGCGCGGCACCTCGGCGGCACGTGTTCAGCCGCCCATCGGCCGAGCTGTTCGAGGATCGGAAGCAGGGCCTGCCCTGCGGTCGTGAGCTCGTAACTGACACCGGGTGGTCGGCCGTCGCTGACCTTGCGCGCCACGAGGTCGGCCGCAGCGAGTTCGCTGAGCCGGTCGGACAGCATTGAGTCGGTGATCCCGCCGACGCCGCGACGCAGGTCGGCGAAACCGCTCGGTCCGCGCTGCAGAGCGCCGAGGATCAGACCGTTCCATCGCTTGCCGAGCAGGTCGAACGCGCGAATGAGGCCCGCATCGCAGAGCGGAACCGCCCGCTGCTGCTCGGCCCCCGGTGCTGTCATACGGCCCATCTTATGGGCACTTGCTAAATCAGGTCAGCTAGTAGTTTGCTAGTGCTATAAACTTTGTAGTTTATAGCACAATGCGGTCTGAGCGAACCTGACCGGAGGCAAGCCATGACCCTGTTCCGACTCGACGCCAGCATCCGCGTCGACGGTGCCCACAGCCGCGAAATCGCCGACATCGTCGAGCAGGAGTGGCGTGCGGTTCACCCGGGCGATCCGGTCGTGCGCCGGCACGTCGGTGTCGACCCGCTCCCAGCGACGTCCTGACCCGCCGCAGTCTCGGCCGCCTACGTCGCGGCCGAGCTGCGCACGCCGGAGCAGCGGGCGGCTCAGGCGCTCGCCACCGAGGCCGTCGATCAGCTTGCAGGCGCAGACGCCCTGCTCTTCGCCGTGCCGCTGTACAACTTCGGCGTCTCGCAGCACTTCAAGGCCTGGGTGGATCTGGTGGTCACGGACCCGCGACGCATTCTCCAGGACGCGTGGCAGTTCGACCTGCGGGTCGTCGAAAGCGAATTCACCCTCGTTGGGGTCAACCCGGCCCTCGACCAGTTCAAGGACATCGCTGCCCAAATCCGCACGCAGGCCGAGCACACGGCCCAGGCACACGGGCGCGCACTCGCCGGGCTTCGCGCCGCTTGACGTGGGTCACATCGCGGGGTCGAAGGCCGCCGCGCACTGATCACCCCCGTGACATGGGTCGGCACTAACCGGCGCCCGGTCAGACGCTGTCCGCGAATCGACGGATGTCGTGGACGGTGGCGAAGTAGACATCGGGAATGGCCTGACGGAAGATCATGTCTGCTCCATGGACGATGCCGAGATTAACTCGGCCCGCTACCGGCACGCCGGCATGCAGGAGCTTGCGGTAGTAGGCCACTCCTTCGTCACGCAGCGGGTCGAGCTCGTTCACTGCGATCACGTGGGGCGGTAGCCCGGCAAGGTCTGCCTCGTTCGCGAAGTACGGCCAGCACAGTGGGTTCTCGGCGTTGTCCCCGGTCGGGTCGTAGGTCGCAACGAGCAGGTCCATGGCCAGGCAGTTGACGAAGTAGCGGTCGTTCTCGATGAGGGACGGTAGTTCCCGCAACTTTCGCGCGTCGTCCCACGCGTACCCGCCGCTGATGTAGGGCACCATCGCGTACACCCCGTCGATGCTGTCCAGAGACCCGTCCTGCTTGGCCTGCAGCGTGGTGGCCAGGACGAGATTCGCCCCACCCGACTCGCCCTGCAGGACGATTTTGGTGATTCCGAGTTCCTGGCGGTGCGCGTCGATCCAGCCCAAGGCGCTGGAGCAGTCGGTCAACCCGGCCGGAAATGGGTTCGGTCCCGCAGCGGTGTACGCATTGCGGAAATCGACCCCGATGACGACCATGCCGGTCGCGGCGAGGTCTTCGCTCCACTGTCGGTGAACCTTGGCGTTCGCATCCAGGATGGCCATCCCTCCGCCGTGGACGTACACGGTGCAGGGCAACGGGCCATCGGTTTCGGCGGGCCGATAGATGCGCAGCTTGATGTCGTTCGAACTCGCGCCCGGAATCGTTTCAGTCGTGTGTGTGACGGTGTTGTCGCCGTCCCCGGGCAGATCGTTGGGAAGAGCCTCGTACAGACCGCCGAAGCCCGTATGCAGCTGACCGACCACCTCTGCAACGCTCTCTGCGGAAGCACTGCGACTGATCGGCGGCGGGTTAGCCGCACCGTCCAAACCGAACGCGGTCAGCGCAGCAAGTAGCCGTGGATCGATCCGCGGGTCCGTGCGCGGCTCCAGGTCGGCGTCATGCAGGCGACCCTCTTGTTTGGGACGCACCGTGGTCTCAGCCGGTGATCCGGTCATCGCCGCTCCTCGGACCTGTCTTGCCGAACTCACGATCCCACAGTCAGGTCGAGGCCTTTCGCCGCGGACGGGTGGGGTGCCACCTCCGCCCGTGACATGGCTCGGTCTCAACGCCCCCGCGGGTATTGCATTACGACTCGAAGAATCCCTGCTCATCGCGATCACCGCGACGGGATCGTCCAGCGAGCGGTTGCGCAGTCGTCATCGCGTTCGCTTGCTGGCAAGCCCATCACAGCACGCTCGCACGGGTCCTGCAATAGGAAGTACGGTCACTTGCACCCGAGCGACTTCACGAGATCATCACCATTCGCCGCCGAACGACCGGCGTGCTCGCGGCCATCATTTCCGCCGGCCGGTCGACGGGAGAGTTGCCCGCGACCTCTAGCCGGACGGTGTGCTGCTCGCGATCGCGTCGCTGTGTGGGGACGTCTGCCGGTGGTCCCCTGCCACGTGCACGATCCCGGCGATGCCAGGTTCGGACCACCGATGCACGCGTTAGCGCAGGAACATGTCGGGCCGACGTCGGCGAATGTGGGATGCCCGGCTACTGCCCGGCTCATCAACCGCGCAGCGCCGCCCAGGTCACCAGTTGTAAGCGCTTTTGGGTCGTGGCTGCGGCGGGTGCCGATAGCGGCGCAGCAACAGCGCTTCCGGTTGGGTCATGATCGTCGTGACCATTGCGAAATCTAACCGGGCAGAACCGGGCCAGGTTCGCTCATAAAGCCCCATGATTGCACCGAATGGACCATTGCAATCCGCGGTGAGAGGGCCCACACTGCGACAGCACCGGAGGGAACCGGTCACAACTTCGACGGGGATGGGCAGGTCACGTGTACGCCATCGAACGCCGCCTGTGGCTCGTCGAGCGGGCCCGGGAACGCGGTCGCCTGGATGTCGCCGGAATCTCCGAAGAGCTCTCGCTGGCGGCCGAAACTATCCGCCGCGACCTGAACGCTCTGCAAGATCAGGGAATGTTGCGGCGGGTGTACGGCGGCGCGGTCGCCATCGAACGGTTGCGTTTCGAGAGCGCGCTGCCGGCACGGGCGACGCGTCACCCCGAGGAGAAGCGGCGGATCGCCTCGGGGGCGATCGAGTACCTGGGCACGGCTGAAGCGATCTTCCTGGACGAGGGTTACCTGCCCCAGCTCATCGCCGAACGGCTGTCCCCGACGCACCCGATTACCGTCGTCACCGGCTCGCTGCCGATCGCCACGTCGTTGGCCGAGCGTCCGAACGTCGAGGTCATCGTCATCGGTGGTCGGCTGCGCGCGACCACGCTGGGTTGTGTCGATCAGTGGGCCGTGACCACGCTGCTCGGACTGGTTCTGGACCTCGCGATCATCGGAGCCAACGGAATCTCGGTCGAGCACGGGGCCACGGTGCCGGACGGATTGATCGCGACGGTCAAGGCGACAGCCATGCGCTCGGCGCGCCGGCGGCTCTTGGTCGCGGACAGCTCCAAATATGGCTCGGATTCCTTCGCCACCTTTGCTCAGCTCACCGAGTTCGAGCGGCTCGTCACCGACACCAACCTCAGCGATGCCGATGCTGCGCGCATCGAAGCGTCCGGATTGGCGGTGTCTCGTGTCTGAACGAGGTTGCGCGCGAGCCGCGACCGGCCCGCAGCGCTGCCGCTCCAATGCGGAATCAGACTTTGGCGGCGAGCCCGCCGGAGAGCAACACCCGGTACTGGCCAGCACCGGAAGTACCTACCCACGCCCCGATTGGCTCGTCAGCCGGTCACGATCTCGGAGGTAATTTTGATCAAGCTAAGTGCTCGCAGGGGCATAACGATCACCGGTATGGCGGTGGTGGCCATGGTCGTCACCACCGCTTGCTCCGGTGCTGGTGGAGGCGGTGGAGGCGGTAAACACACCCTCAACGTGTTGATGGTGAACAACCCGCAGATGCTCGAACTGCAGAAGCTGACGGCGGCGAGCTTCACGAAGGACACCGGTATCAAGGTCAACTTTGTGGTCAAGGTCGAGCAGGACATGCGGGACACCGCGAGCACCGAGTTCGCCAACCAGTCCGGTCAGTACGACGTGGCGACGCTGTCGAACTTCGAGATCCCGTACTACGCGAAGGCGGGCTGGATCTCCGATATGGAGGGCATCGCGAAGGACAAGGCCTTCGACCAGGCCGACATCCTGCCGTCGATGACCGACGCGCTGTCCTATAACGGCAAGATCTACGGCGAACCGTTCTACGGAGAGTCGTCGTTCCTGATGTACCGCAAGGACGTCTTCCAAAAGCTCGGCATCACCGTGCCGGCCAACCCGACGTGGGACGAGGTCGCCCAGTGGGCGGCCAAGGCCGACGGCTCGACGCCCGGCTTGAAGGGCATCTGCCTGCGCGGGCTGGCCGGCTGGGGTGACAACCTCGCGCCGCTTACCACCGTGGTGAACACGATGGGCGGCACCTGGTTCGACCAGAATTGGCAGGCTCAGGTGAATACCGGCGGCTTCAAGAAGGCCGCGAACTTCTATGTCAACCTGATCCACCAGCACGGTGAGGCCGGCGCGGCGACGTTCAGCTTCCCGCAGTGCCTGGCCGCGATGCAGGGCGGCAAGACGGCGATGTGGTACGACGCGACGTCGGCGGCCGGTTCGTTGGAGGCCGCGGACTCGCCGGTAAAGGGAAAGATCGGGTACGTGTCGGCGCCGCACGACCAGACACCGCAGGCGGGCTGGTTGTACACCTGGGCGTGGGCCATCGAGAAAGCGTCCAAGAACCAGACCGATGCTGCAAAATTCGTCAATTTCGCGTCGAGCAAGGCCTACGAGCAGCTCGTCGCCAAGGACACCGTCAACAAGGGCACCGGTGGTCCGGCGAACATCCCGGCCGGCAAGCGTGCCTCGACGTACTCCGACCCGACGTACCTGAAGATCGCAGCCAGTTTTGCGACGCCGACGCTCAACGCGATCAAGAACGCGCCGGCGGCCAATCCGGGCACGCAGAAGCGGCCGTACAGCGGTATCCAGTTCGTCGGTATCCCGTCCTTCACGGACTTCGGCACGACCTGCGCCAAGCAAATCAGCAGCGCGATCGCCGGATCAACCAGCGTGGACTCGGCACTGAACTCCTGCCAAACCGTGGCCCAGGCCGCGGGCGCGAAGCAGAAGAAGTAGGTCACGAACCGTCGCACGACAGCGACTGAGGTGGTCCGGTCCGTCCGACCTATGGCCGGACCACCTCGTCGCACGAGGGCGTTGTCCCTTCGCAGTTCCCCGGCTCACCCGAGTCGCTAGGCAGGTCACCAAGTCGAAGGAGGACGTACATGAGCACTACCGCGGTCGATGAGGGGGTGCTGACGACCAAGGCTGTCGAGGAGCGGGCCAAGACCGCCAAGGGCAGCAAGTGGGGCAAGGAATCCTGGATCCGGCGCGCCCCGCTGCTCCCGGCACTGGTGTTCTTGATTCTTGTCACCCAGCTGCCGTTCATCGCCACCCTGGTCATGTCCTTCCTCAACTGGAGCGCGCAACCGGATGCGCCCGGCAAGTCGTTCGCCGGTATCGACAACTACAAGCAGGTCTTCACCAATCCGGCCTATCGCGAAGCCCTGATCACCTCGATCCAGATGACGGTGACGGTCGTCGCGGTCAGCGTGCTGCTCGGGCTGGGTATCGCCCTGATGCTGGATCGCAAGTTCTTCGGGCGGGGCATCGTCCGCACGATGATGATCGCGCCGTTCCTTATTGTGCCGATCGCGGCCGCGGTGTTCTGGGGCAACGGCATGTTGCAGACGGGCTTCGGCCTGGTCGATGGTGTACTCGGGGAGTTGGGCGTGAAGGACGCGCAGAACATCTCGTTCCTGACCACCCACCCCAAGCTCTCGATCGAGATCGAGCTCATCTGGCAGTGGACGCCGTTCATGATGCTGATCCTGCTGGCCGGCCTGCAATCGCGTGACCCGGAGGTGGTGGAGGCGGCGTCGGTAGACGGTGCCAACGCCTGGCAGATGTTCCGGTCGATCACGCTGCCGCACATGCGTCGCTACATCGAGCTCAGCGCCACGCTCGGCACGATCTTCATCGTGCAGAACTTCGACTCGATCGTGGGCATGACCGGTGGTCAGAACTCGACCAACATTCCTTACGAGGTCTATGAGGTCTTCTACTCCGCCAAGGACTACGGGGCCGCATCGGCCCTGGGCGTCGTCGTGGTGTTCGGATCCATCGTGGTCGCGACCTTCGGACTGCGGGTTGTCTCGTCGCTGCTCTCGGAGGACAAAATCTGATGACTGCCACTATGGCTGGCTCACGTACGCATACCGACACCCCGACCACGGCGCCGGCCCGCCGCCGCAACACGAGCACGATCGCGATCGGTTTGGGCGCGTGGCTGATTGGCGTGATCTTCATCGTGCCGATCCTCTATATGCTGCTGACCTCGCTGCACGCGCCGACCAAGGCCCAGACCTACCCGCCGAGCTGGGGGGCGTCGCTCACCACGCAGAACTACTCGAATCTGTTCAGCGCCGAGAACAGCATCAAGCCGGCGATGATCAACTCGCTCACCACCAGCATCGTCTCAACCATCTTCGTGCTGGCGCTGGCAATCCCGGCGGCCTACGCGCTGTCGCTCAAGCCAGTCCGCAAGTGGACCGACGTGATGTTCTTCTTCCTGTCGACGAGGATGCTGCCGCCGGTCGCCGGCATCCTGCCGATCTACCTGTTCACTACGAAGGTGATCAACCTGCCGGACAACGTGTGGGTTCTCGTCGTCCTGTACACATCGATGAACCTGCCGATCGCGGTATGGATGATGCGATCGTTCCTGGCCGAAGTACCGCCGGCCATCATCGAGGCAGCAGCCATCGACGGGGCTAACACGCTGCAGATCATGCGCAAGATCGTTGCTCCCATCGCCATGCCCGGAATAGCGGCGACCTCACTGATCTGCTTCATCTTCTCCTGGAACGAGCAGCTGTTCGCGAAGGTGTTGACGAGCGTGAATGCGCAGACCGCGCCGGTCTTCGTCGGCACGCTCATCCAGACCGAACACTCCTATCTCGCACAGCTCTGCGCCGGTACCGTCGCGATCTCGCTGCCGGTGCTCATCGCCGGATTCGCCGCGCAGGACAAGCTCGTCCAAGGCCTGTCTCTCGGTGCCGTGAAGTAAATGGCCGAGCCCGTCGACCTGCGGCCGGGGAACCTGGCGTCGCTGAACCCGCAGGTGGCATTGCCGGGATACGACCGGTCGGCAGTCACCGCAGGCATCGTGCACATCGGGGTGGGCGCGTTCCACCGCGCCCACCAGGCGATGTACATCGACCGGCTGCTCAACGAGGGCAAAGCCCTGGACTGGGGCATCTGCGGGGTCGGGGTGCTGCCCGGCGACAGCGGGATCCGGGACGCCCTGCGCGCGCAGGACGGCCTGTTCACCCTGGTCATCAAGCGTCCGGACGGCTCGTTGGAACCGCGCGTCATCGGCTCCATCATCGACTACCTGCTGGCGCCCGACGACCCGGAGCTGGTCATCGAGAAGATGGCCGCCGAGTCGACGCGGATCGTCTCCCTGACGGTGACCGAAGGCGGCTACAACCTGCACCCGGTCACCGGCGAGTTCGACGAGCGCACCGACGCCATCGTCGCGGACGCGAGTCCCGGTGCGGTGCCGAGGACGACCTTCGGCCTGCTCACGGAGGCGCTGGTGCGTCGCCGCGAGCGGGGCATCGAAGCGTTCACGGTCATGTCGTGCGACAACATCCAGGCCAACGGTGACGTGGCGCGCAAGATGTTCACCGCGTTCGCGCGGCTGCGCTCGCCGGAACTCGCCGAATGGATGACTGCCAACGTCGCTTTCCCGAACTGCATGGTCGACCGCATAACGCCGGCCACGACCGACCTCGATCGCAAGCTGCTCACCGACCGGTTCGGCATCAACGACGCCTGGCCGGTGGTCTGCGAGCCGTTCACCCAATGGGTGCTCGAGGACGAGTTCCCCCTGGGCCGACCGCCGCTGGAAGACGCGGGCGTGCAGATCGTCCATGACGTGACGCCGTACGAGCTGATGAAGCTGCGACTGCTCAACGCGAGCCACCAAGCCCTCTGCTACCTCGGCTACCTGTCGGGTTACCGCTATGCACACGAGGTGTGCGACGACCCGGTCTTCGTCCGGTTCCTTCGCGGTTTCATGGACATCGAGTCAACACCGACGCTGCTGCCGGTACCCGGTGTCGACCTCGATTCGTACAAAGCGACCCTGATCGAGCGATTCGCCAACCCCGAGGTGCGCGACACCCTCGCCCGATTGTGCGCAGAGAGTTCGGACCGAATCCCGAAGTGGGTGCTGCCGGTGATCCGTGACCAATTGGCCAAGGGCGGTGAGATCTCGCGCTCGGCTCTCGTCGTCGCCGCTTGGGCCCGCTACGCCGAGGCGGTGGACGAGGACGGAAACACGATCACCGTCGTCGACCGCCTCAGCGACCAGCTCACCATCGCGGCCAAGGCGCAGCGACAGAACCCCACCGCATTCATCGAGCAGCGCGACCTGTTCGGCGACCTGGTGGACGAGCCGCGCTTCGTGGAGGCCTATACAGCCGCGTTGAACTCTTTGCACGCGAAGGGCGCCGTGGCCACAGTCGCCGCTTTCACTGTCTAATTCTGGCAGATCGGTGATGATCCGCCGGCACGTCACGTCACGTCCCGATCTCGTGCTCACAGCGGGCCTGCGGGTAGTTGCCGTGCCGGTGCGCTGAACGGGTCGGACGCGGGCACCGAGTCGAAGACCTCGAATTGGGTCATCATGTCGTGGTCCTCGTGGACGGTGTTGTGGCAGTGCATCATGTACTTGCCCCGGCCGTCGAAGCGAATCAGCACACGCACCGTCTCACCCTCACCCACGTACACGACGTCCTTCGGACCGACTTCGTAGGGGAAGGGAGGCTTTGCGTTGCGGTCAACGATCTTGAAGTCGACCAGGTGGAAGTGGACGGGGTGGAACCAGCCGCCCGAGTCGTTGCGGATCACCCACAATTCGACTTCGCCGCGGCGCGGATTGGCCTCGATTCTGGTGAACCCGCTCCTGACGACGTCATCCCAGGTGTGGCCGTTGATCGTGAACTGACCATCATTGCGGGCAAAGTCGAACGTGCGAGTCTTGACGGAGTCCGCCAAACGTAGCGCCATGGTCGGGTTAGCGGGGTTCAGCACATCGGGGATCGAGTTGTCGGTCGGGTCGAACGCGTCACCGACCACGTCGAAGGCCATGATCTTGTCGATGTTGGCATAGATGATGTTGTTCTTCGGGCTGCGGTTGCCGAGCACTACGCGGCGACCGACCGGGTACTTACTGAAGTCGATGACGATCTCGTAGCGCTCTGCCGGTGCCTGTCGAAGGCTGGTCACCGCTACCGGTTGCGGCACCAGTCCGCCGTCCGTTCCGATGACGGTGAGGGGTCCGCCGGAGTCGAGGAACAAGGTGTAGGACCGTGACACGGAGCCGTTCAAGACCCGGAATCGGTATTTGCGCCGCTTGACCCGCATCACCGGCCACGGGCGGCCGTTGACCAGGATGACGTCACCGAACATGCCCGAGCCATCGTGGTTGTCGAACAACAACGATCCGTCGGGGCTGAACATCACGTCGCTGATGGTCAGTGGCACATCGAACTCGCCGTGCGGGATCGGCAGGGAACGCTCCAGGGGGTCGAAGATGTGGTACTGCGCCGCGAGGCCCATGTACACGTTCTCCGCCGTGTGGGACACCCCGTGGTCGTGGTACCAGATCGTCCGACCGGACGGGCTGTTCGGGTACTGATAGTCCTTGTACTGACCGGGATTGGTCACGTCGCTGGCATACCCGTCGTACTGCGGGTCCGATGGCGAACCATGCAGATGCACCGAGGTCCACGGCGTGTACTTCAGTATCGGGTGCTGCGCAGGCAGCCTGTTGATCTGGCGCACGACCGTCCTGCGTCCCTGCTGGACGTGGATTGTCGGCCCGGGAACCGTCCCGTTGTACCCCCACAGCGTCGTCTGCAAGCCCGGGACGACCTGGGTCTGGAGCGGCGCCATGACCACGCGGTAATAGTCGGTCGTGCTGTCGGCGCGGACCGGACGCAGCACGGGAGGCACGGCGAACGGGATCGTGAACGGCGCCGGCAGCGCACTCGAGGCGAGCCGCGGTGGCGTTGTCGGGTCGGCACCCGCCACCCGTTCCAGCGGTAGGAACAGCGCTGCCCCGCCGAAGACCCCTACCTTGAGTGCATCTCGTCGCGAAATCTGCATCACGAGGACCCCCAGACGTTCGATCTGGTGGCAACGTACGGCCGTGGCGTCAAATAAGAATCAATTGATCAGCGTGGGTTGGCCAAACGCAGTTGAGGGGCCCGGCAACGCCCTGAACTCGTGCGTGGGCTACGTCAGCGGCCACGAGTCGCGGGAGCTGTTTCCGGGGTCACCGCGGTATCAGTCAAGCGCCACCACAGGGCCGCTTCGGGCCGCCTCCGGCCGATACGGTCCGATGCAATAACGGCGAAGCCATTGCCGGACGTGGGTCGAATCGACGGGTTCAGGAGACGATGATCTGGCGCAGCGGAGCCAAACGATCGACGACATGGTCTGCTACCTCCCGGTCGACGGAGGCGTCTATCAGCACATCTCGCAGGTGACCCACGACGTGGTCGAACGCGGTATCAGTGATCCCCAGACCACGATGCGCCTCGTCGAGCGGGCGACCGTGATACCCGTGCTGTGCTCCGCTCAATGCCGCGATCAAGAAGTCGACCATGTGGACGCGAAGGGCGAGCAGATTCACGTCGTCGAAGTAGTCGGAGATGTCGTGATCATCGAGCAACCGTTCGTACAGGTCGATGACCGCAGACTGCACCCCTGGCGGGCCCCCGAGCTTGTCGACCAACGACACCGGTGACATCGTCAATCCCCTTTCCTGTCGGCGGACGATTCGGCGGGAGGATGATCTGCAACCCGTGCTGACCCGCCTTCGAACAGCGAGCTCCCTGCCCGGGCGGACAAGACGCTCGACCTGTGGCCTGTTGCACCCGCTGCCTGGAGACCGAGTCGTTCGATACGACTCAACAGCTGCCTGCGGCTGAACGGCTTGGGCAGGAAGTCGTCCGCCCCGGCGGCCAGCCCCGCGGCGACATCGCCCGGCGACGCCTCGGCACTCATCAGCAGGACCATGCTTTCGCGGGTAGCCGGAGTTGCGCGCAACACTCGACACAGCTCGAGACCGCCCATGCGAGGCATGCGAATGTCGAGGAGGTAGAGAGCCGCAGCCTCAGTGCCTATCGATTCGAGCGCGGACTGACCGTTGTCGTACTGCACGATCTCGAACCCGGCCTTCCTCAGAATGGCGACGACAAGGCCACGGATGTCGTCATCGTCCTCAGCGAGACAGACATCTATGGCAGCGAGAGGCCGAGGGCCGAGGGCAGACCTAGATTCAGTCATTTTACCTATATTGTGACACGTCGCCGCCGGGCAATGCCAGCTCAGGAAACTATCTGGACCGCCCTTGGCGGCGCCGGCCCCGTCAGCGCCGAAGTGTGCTCGGGTTTGCAGAGCTACTGGAGGGGAAGCCGCAGGACGAATACCGATCCTTGTCCGGGATCGCTGCGGACGGTGATAGTACCGCCGTGCTGGGTCGTGATCGCTTTGACGATCGCCAGGCCGAGCCCGGTGCCGTTAACCGGGTGATGTTCGTCGCGGGGCGCTCTGTAGAACCGATCGAAAATGCGGAGCTGGTCATCTGCGCTGATGCCCTCGCCGGTGTCGCTGATGGAGATAATGGCGTGCGAGGCGTCGGCGTGCGCCGCTACTGCAACGCTGCCGTGAACGGGGGTGTATTTGACGGCGTTGCTGAGCAGGTTGACCAGGGCGCGCTCGAGGAGGACGGGGTCACCCTCGACGCGCGCTGATTGGAGGTTGTTGGTGACGGTCAGCTGCTGGTCGCGAAGCGCTGACTGGATGGCGACCATGTGCAGCGAGTCCTCGAGCACGAGGTGCAGGTCAACAGGTTGCACCGACACGGCTCTCTCGTCCGATCCCACCGGCAGATTGACCAGTTCGCCGACGATGGTCGACAGCTTGGTGAGGCTTCGCGCAATGGTAGCTGCGGTGGCGCTCTGTTGAGCGCTCAAGGCTCCCATGTCGCCGTCGGCGAGCATTTCGGCGTAACCGAGCGCAGCCGTCAGCGGGGTGCGCAGGTCATGCGAGATCGAGGAGACGAGTTCGGTACGTGCCCGGTCGGCATTGCGCAGCCGCTCGGTGGCAGCGCGTTCAAGGTCGAGGGCGTCCAACAGCGCGTTGTCGGTTTCCGCGCGGCCAGTGATGTCCTGCACCTGCCAGGCGATCTGTGGTGACTGGCCGCGGAGATCGGTCAGTCGCGCGCGGGAAATGGCCGCCCATACCGTGCGGCCCGAGCGGTGCCGTAGCCGTACCTCGAACTGTGCCGAGCGCTCGGTGTCGGCGGCGTCGATCAGCAACGTGGGGAGATCATCGTGCTCGCAGATGGCTCTCAGTGGCAGGCTCATCAGCTCCGCGTGATCGCGCCCCAGCATGGCGCACAAGGCCGTGTTGACGAGGAAGAACGAGCTGTCCGCGCGCACGTGCTCGGGCGTCAGCGCCATGCCGACGGGAGCATCGTCGAACACGGCTCGGAATCTTGCCGAACTCAACTCCGCGGTCATTGTCTGCTCGCGCGCTGTCGCAACCAGGTTGTGGACCAGGGGCCCGACGGTGGCCAGCACGATGATGAGTAGCGCCGCCCCCCGCCAGCCGACCGCCGGATAGCGAGGAGCCCCGATGAGGATCAGGGGCAGAATGACGACGAGGCTCCCGCCGAGGATCGAGAGTGCGACCTCACGGAGCCTGCCGTACAGCGCGAACCAGATTGTCGGTAACAACAGCATGTACGCGAACCCGGACAGGGCATTCCCGTCTGCGGCGCGCAACGCCTGCACGGCGGGAATCAGCAGCAGCGGCGCGAGCGTGTGCAGCCAATGCTCACTCGGACCAGAGGAAGCAACTGCACCGGCGAGCACCATCAGGACGAGCAAACCCAGAGCTGCGAGCCACCACGACCCGTCCGGAACCGTCGAGTGCGGCACGGCCGGGCTCGCGGCGCACGCCGCGGTAGCCGCCAGGAACGGCGCAGCTCGGCGCGCGTATCCTCGCGTCCAGTCTGACGAGCCGCTCCAGTCGCCGCGGGCATCCCCGGCTGTTGGTACCCGACGGGATGAGTCTGCCGGCTGGGCCGACGTCGGCGAACGTGTGCCCGTATCGGACGGAGCTGACTGTGGGCCCATACCGGTGTGTGCTCCGCTCGCGAGATGATGCGTAAGTCCCGCAAACCCCGCTAAAGATATTGGACCCCGAGTCCTCGTCGGGCGCAACTCGTAACCCGGGCGCAACTCGTAACCCGGGTGCACGCGGCCGAGGCCGTCGACCGGGAAACCCTGAGTGCGACCGGTCAGTCGTAGGACCGCATGACGCGGACGTTCAACGCCACCATCAATACGAACGCGGCGGCAACAACGGCGAAGCCGCGCGCAATGGGGGCCCACGCAAAGTCGTCCAGAATCAACGAGCGCATCCCCTCCATGATGTAGGTCACCGGGTTGTACGTCGCGGCGACCTCCATGGGGCGGGTCAGCAAGGGGCGCGGAACGAAGTTGGGCGTCAGGAACAACAGCGGGAAGAAAATCAGGCTGCCCGAGTTGGTGGCCGCGGCACTACGGGTCTTGAGCGCGATCAGCTGCATGAACCCGGAGAAGACCACGGCCCACCACGCGGTGAGCACGAGCAGCAGGACGAAGCCGGCCGGCCCGCTGGCGATGTGCACGCCGAAGGGCAGGGCGACGAGGATGAGCAGTGCCGTCAGCACTGCCGTCTTCGCTGACTCGGCGAGCAGCCGGCCGACGACCAGTGCGCTGCGCGAAACCGGTGCCGCCCGTAGCTTGTCGAAGTAGCCGCCCTCGATGTCTTCGACAAGGAACAGCGCGGCGCTGCCGAACGAGGCCGCAAGCAGTAGGGAACTGGGCAGCTGGAACGCCGCGTAGTTCTGCCCCTTGAGGAAGTCAGTCGACGTCGTCGGGAAGATCTTGCCGGCCTGCCCGACATTTACGACCAGGAAGAACAGTGGAATGAACAGCGTGGGAATAATGGCCTCGGGCGTGCGCAGCCCCTCTCGCAGGGCGCGACCGCCGAGAACGCTGGCCTGGTTGACGGCGCTCACGCCACGACCTCCTGCACCTCGCCGGCCCGCCGTTCGCGGGTACGTCCGGTGGCGTCGAGGAAGACTTCGTCCAGGGTGGGTTGCTCGCGCGAATCTCGCCGCTCACGCAGTTCCGCCTTCAACTGTTCGGGTGTGCCCTGGCGCACAATCCGCCCGCCGTCGATGATGGCCAGCCGGTTGCACAGCTGGTCGGCTTCCTCGAGGTACTGCGTGGTCAGGAAGACCGTAGTGCCGCGTTCGTTGATCCGCCGAACCTCGTCCCAGACGGTGAGTCGGCTGGCCGGGTCGAGGCCGGTTGTCGGTTCGTCTAGGAACAGCACCTCGGGCTGGTGCACGAGGGCCGACGCCAGGTCGAGGCGGCGTTTCATGCCACCCGAGTAACCCTTGATCCGCCGACCGCCGGAATCCACGAGATCGACCAACTCGAGCAGGCTGTCTGCTCGGGCAGCGGCAACGTCGCGCGTCATGCCGAAGAGCCTGGACTGAAGGATCAGCAGTTCACGTCCCGTCTGCCGAGCGTCGAGGCCGGCCTCCTGCAGCGCGACGCCGATCTTGCGCCGGGCGGCGTCGGGTTCGGCAGCGACGTCGATGCCGCCGACGCGCGCACTGCCGGACGTGATCGACATGAGCGTCGTGAGCATGCGCACCGTCGTGGACTTGCCTGCACCGTTCGGCCCGAGAAAGCCGAAGATCTCGCCCTTCGCTATCCGCAGGTCGACGCCACGGACGGCGTCGACGGTGCCGCCGCGGCCACGGAACTGTTTGACGAGCTGGTCGGCTTCGATAGCGGGACTGGTGCTCATGCTGGGGAGGGTAGGACCGCCGTCTGACAACTGTCGCGCGGTTTCCATTCTGGGTCCTCCTCGGCGAGCAATGTGGACGCTGTACACAGTATCAGTGCACACTGTCAACATGAGCGTCCAACGGGTGGCCTACCGTCACGGGCACCTACGACACGCATTGCTCGAGGCCGGCATCCAGATGGCGCGCGCGGGCGGACCGGCGGCAGTCGTGCTGCGGGCGGCGACGCGCGCGGCGGGCGTCTCGCCGAACGCCGCATATCGACACTTCGAGGACCGTTCGGCTCTCCTCGCGGCAGTGTGCGACAGCGCGCAGGCCGCCCTGGCGCGAGCGATCGAGGCTGAGCAGGCCACGGTCACGGTGACGCAGGGTCGAAAAGCGCTGGCCCGCGCGCGTTTCCAGGCGGTGGGTCGCGGCTATGTACGGTTCGCCCGAGCCGAGCCAGGCTTGTTCCGGACGGCATTCTCCGTCCCCACCGATCTCGCGGATCGCGATCGAGCAGAACGGGCGGGTGACACCGGGCGGACGCCGTTCCAATTGCTGTCCGAGGCGCTGGACGAGATGGTGGCGGCCGGTGTCCTGCCGGCGGCACGCCGCACCGGCGCGGAATTCCTCGCCTGGTCGGCCGTGCACGGGCTGGCCACGTTGCTGATCGACGGCCCGCTGCGCGCGGTGGACGACAAGGGGGCCGAGGCGTTCGCGCGGCGGGTGGCCGAGATGGTCGACAACGGACTCTGACGCTGTCGTCTGCGACCGAGCACGGCTGTGCCGGGCGGGGTCGCTGACCACGCTCACGGCAGTGCACCGGGGCGGGCGTGCTCTACGTCATCACGTTCGCCGCCTCCATCCCGGAACTGAAGCTCTATTCCGACGTCGTCGACAAACCGCGACTACATCAACACCCCAGGCAGCAATACGCCGCTGCTGTGGGGCGCGTGGCTCGAGGTCATCACCGCAATCGTTTGTATCGGGAGGGCCGTCGCGCTCTACCCGGTCACCAACGGGTCAGCCAGACCGCAGCACTCGGCTTCGTCTCGTCCCGCGTCGTCGAGGCCACCCTCATCGTCGCCGGGGTCCTGAGCCTGCTGTCCGTCGTGACGCTGCGGGGAGACTTCGCCGGTTCTACCGGCGCGCAGCAGGACGCACTCGGCGTCACCGGTCAGGCGCTGGTCGCGGTGCGCCAGTGGACGTGCCTGCTCGGGCCCGACCTCATTCCCGGCGTGAACGCCCTGTTCCTGGGCTACCTCATGTACCGCTCGGGTCCGCCCCCGTTCCGTCGGCGGCTCCTTTCGCCGCCGCCCACGAGGCGGTGCCGGTCGGCTGACCTCCCACCGTAGGTTCGGTACCAGGCCAGCGACGGATCAGTCAAGGTCGTATCGATCGAGATTCATGACCTTGTCCCACGCGGCGACGAAGTCTTTCACGAACTTCTCCTTGGCGTCGTCGCTCGCGTAGACCTCGGCGATCGCCCGCAGCTCGGAGTTCGAACCGAAGACCAGGTCGGCGCGGGTGCCGGTCCACTTGACCTCACCCGCGGCGTCGCGGCCCTCGAAGGTCTCCGAGCTGTCGTCCGTCGGCTTCCACGTCGTGCCCAGAGCGAGCAGGTTGACGAAGAAGTCGTTGGTCAGCGACTCGGGCGAGGAGGTGAGCACGCCCAGCATTGATTGCTTGTAGTTCGCGCCCAGGACGCGCAGACCCCCCAAAAGCACGCTCATCTCGGGCGCGCTCAGGGTCAGCAGGTTCGCGCGGTCGATGAGGAGGTATTCGGCCGGTAGGCGGTGGCCCTTCCCGAGGTAGTTGCGGAACCCGTCCGCCGTCGGCTCGAGCGCGGCGAAGGACTCGACGTCGGTCTGCTCCGGCGAGGCGTCCGTGCGTCCCGGGGTGAAGGGAACCTCTACGTCGTGGCCAGCGGTCTTGGCGGCCTGCTCGACCCCCGCGCACCCGGCCAGCACGATCAGGTCGGCGAACGAAACCAACTTATCGCCGGACTGTGAGCTGTTGAACGCCTCTTGGACGCCATCCAGGGTGCGCAGCACCGTCGCCAGCTCGTCGGGGTTGTTGACCTCCCACCCGCTCTGGGGTTCGAGGCGGATACGCGCCCCGTTCGCTCCGCCGCGCTTGTCGCTGCCGCGGAACGTCGAAGCCGACGCCCACGCGGTGGAAACGAGCTGGGAGACGGACAGCCCCGAGGCGAGGATCTTGGCCTTGAGGGTCACGATGTCCTGCGCGCCGACCAGCTCGTGGCTGACGGCGGGGACCGGGTCCTGCCAGATCAGCGTCTCCTGCGGGACGAGCGGGCCGAGGTAGCGCTGAATCGGGCCCATGTCGCGGTGCGTCAGCTTGAACCACGCGCGGGCGAAGGCGTCCGCGAACTGGTCCGGGTGCTCGAGGAAGCGCCGCGAGATCTGCTCGTAGACCGGATCGAACCGCAGCGCGAGATCTGTCGTCAGCATCGTCGGGGGACGCGTCAGCGAGCCGTCTTCAGGATCGGGCACCGTATTGGCGCCGGCGCCGTCCTTGGGCTGCCACTGATTGGCGCCCGCCGGGCTCTTGGTCAGCTCCCACTCGTATCCGAACAGGTTCTCGAAGTAGCTGTTACTCCACCTCGTCGGAGTGGCCGTCCAGGTGACCTCAATGCCGCTGGTGATCGCGTCCCGGCCCTTGCCGCTGCCGAATGTGTTCTTCCAGCCGAAGCCCTGCTCCTCGATCGGAGCACCCTCGGGCTCGGGCCCGATGTACTGATCCGGGTCGGCGGCACCATGGGTCTTGCCGAACGTGTGCCCGCCCGCGATCAGCGCGACCGTCTCCTCGTCGTTCATCGCCATGCGTGCGAACGTCTCGCGGATGTCCCTGGCCGAGCCGAGCGGGTCCGGCTGGCCGTTCGGGCCCTCCGGGTTCACGTAGATCAAGCCCATCTGGACCGCGGCCAGCGGGTTCTCGAGCTCGCGGTCACCGGTGTAGCGCTCATCGCCGAGCCAGGTGTCCTCGGGACCCCAGTAGACGTCCTCATCGGGCTCCCAGACGTCGGCCCGTCCGCCGGCGAAGCCGAAGGTCTTGAAGTCCATCGACTCCAGGGCGCAGTTGCCTGCGAATACGATCAGGTCGGCCCACGAGATCGTCCGACCGTACTTCTTCTTGACCGGCCAAAGCAGCCTGCGCGCCTTGTCCAGGCTTGCGTTGTCCGGCCAGCTGTTGAGGGGCGCGAAGCGCTGCATGCCGGCCCCGGCTCCGCCGCGGCCGTCGTTGATGCGGTAGGTGCCCGCGCTGTGCCACGCCATCCGGATGAAGAACGGCCCGTAATGGCCGTAGTCGGCCGGCCACCAGTCCTGCGATGTGGTCATCACCTGCTCGACGTCCGCGCGCAGGGCGTCGATGTCGACGGTCTGGAACGCCGCGGTGTAGTCGAAGTCTTCGCCCATGGGGTTCGCCACAGCGGGGTGCTTGCGCAGGATCTTGAGGTTCAGCTGGTTCGGCCACCATTCCCGGTTCCCCACGCCCTCGGTCGGGTGATAGGGACGCGCGGTCGCGACCGGGCAGCGGCCTTCGAACTCTTCGGAGTTCATGTCTCCTACGACTGCATCATGGTTTTCAGGCACGGGAATCCTTCCGGGAATCTCGGTGTGGTCAGGAACTGTGTTCGGAGTGGCAGTCGGAGCACAGGCCCCAGTAGGTGACCTCGGCCTCGTCGATCGCGAAGCGGTGGTCGTCGGACGCGGTCAAGCACGGCGTGGTGCCGACAGCGCAGTCGACGTCGGCGATCGCGCCGCACGACCGGCACACGAGGTGGTGGTGATTGTCGCCGACCCGCGACTCGTAGCGGACCACGGAGCCTGCCGGCTCGATGCTGCGCACCAGACCCGCGGCGGTCAGTGCCCGCAACACGTCGTAGACGGCCTGACGGGACACCTCGCCAATGTCCGCGCGCGCGACACCGGTGATCTGGTCGGTGTCGGCGTGCGGATGCTCATACACTGCGGTCAGCACCGCGACCCGGGGACGCGTGACCCGCAGATCAGCCCCACGCAGCAAGTGCTCGACTTCCAATCTCGTGGGCACCATCTGAGTCTGCCGCCCTTTTCTGGAATCAGTCAAGTCCACGGGCTGCGACCTTTGACGCGGGCCTCACCCCCGGTGAGCCGGGCGTCGGCCGCGGGCGGCCAGCCGTCGTCGCACGTCGGCAAGATCAACGGCATCCCGGCCCTCGCGCCGGGCAGCTCGGCCGCGCGACGCACCACAACGATTGCTTCGAGATGCAGCACCGCCTTACCGAGTCTGTTGACCGATGAGCTGACATCGACTCACGTCTTCGTTCAACGAAACTCCCCGGCCGTCTCCCCCCGTTTCCGCGGTCAGATTTCGCGGATGATCTCGTGGATTCTGACGGCGACGTGCAGTTCGAGCAGCTGTTCCTCCCGCCACCCTTCCCCGAGGACCTCCCGGATGCGCGCGAGCCGTTGACGCAGCGTGTTCGGGTGCAGATACAGGGCGGCAGCGGCCTTTGCCACGCTGCCCGCAGCCGAGAAATACGCGCGCAGTGTGATCACCAGTTCCGTACCGTGGTCTGCGTCGTAGCGAACGAGGCGGCCTAGACGGTCGTCGACGAATGCCTCGATCTGGTCGCGGGATGCGCCGCTGAACAGCAGACCGTAGATGCCCAGGTCCCGCGGTGTCGCGCGCGTTCCCGGTCGGCCGAGAGCAAGCAGGATCCGCTCGCATCGCGCCGCATCGAGGTATGCCTTGGGCAACCCGACCACGCCGTTCGCGGGACCGGCCGCTCCCACCGTGGCCCCGGCTGGGGCCAGTTGCCCGACGCTGGCGGCGATGCGACTTGCCGCGTCGTCCGCGGTGAGACCAGGTAGCAGACACAGGATGCTGCCGTGGTGCTCACCGGCGATCCCGCCGAGTTCGCGCACCAGCAGATTCGCCGCATGTAGGACGGCCGCCCGCTGCGTCTGGTCAACCGGCCGCGCCGCGACAACCGCGTGGTCGGCGTTCAGGTCGACTCCCAACAACTCCGCCCGCCGTCGGAGACTGGACTCCTCGACCGGGTAGGAGCCGAGCAGGTCATCCAGCAGCTCGCCTCGAATGTGTTGTTCGGCCGCCGCCACCGACCGGCTCATCAGCAGCAGGAGCGCGGTCACCTGCGCGCCGCGCTCAAGGGTGCGCAGCTCTGATATATCGAACTCTTCCGGTCGGGTCGACAGCACCATCGCAAAGTGCTCAGTGCCGGCCACGATGGGCGTGATCCAGATGTCTCTATCGCCGGACGGGGTATCGAAGCGGGCTGTGCGACCGAGCCGGAAAGCTCGACTTCTGGTGTCGTTCCATCGCTCGTCCTCGTCCTCGTCCTGGCCGCCTCCGGACCGGCCGGCGGCGTGAGCCTGCATGGTGGCGTGGATCCCCGCGGTCATGGCTGCGGAGCGAGCTAGTTCGGCGTCGTCAGGGCCAAGCACCAGGATGTCAGCGTCGAGCACGTCGGCCAGAGCATCTACCACCCCGGCCATTTCAGCGCCTTGCAAGACCAGGTCGGCAAGCCGATCGTGGACCAAGGCCGACTTCTCGACGAGTTCGGCATGGGCCTTCATTTCGGCGTCCGCCTGGGTCAGTTTGTCCAACGTGGCTCGCGATCCCTCGAACATCCGTGCATTGTTCAGCGCAATGGCAGCATGGTTTCCGAGGGTCGTCAGCAGCGCGACCTCGTCGGGCGCGTAGACCCGGAAACGGCGGTCGGCAGCGAACAGCACGCCGAGAACCTGGTTGCCCAGCAGCAATGGCACGCCCAGCACGGCTGAAAGGCCCTCTTCGGCCACGATGTCGTCGATGACATGCACGATCCGTCGGTCATGGATGTAGTCCGGCGTCCAGAATGGCTCCCCCGTCTTGGCGACCATGCCGCTGACACCAGTTCCATGGGCTAGCCGCATTGCGCGCAGAGCCGAAGTCTGCATGCCGACTTCGACCCGCATGGTCGTCACGTCACCCCCCTTGTCGATCAGGGTGATGTAGGCGACGTCGCTGACAAGAAGGGCGCGCGCTCGCCGGACGATGGCGGTGAGGACCTTGTCGGCATCGCGCAGCGAGGAGAGGTCCCCCGCTGTCGCATACAACGCAGCAAGCTCACTCTCCCGACGCTCGCGCCGAGCGTTGTTCTCCTTGGCCCGGCGCGCCAGTTCGTAACCCTCGACGACGACGGCCGGAAGTTCGCGACCGTCACCGGCACCATGCCTGCTGAGCCACCTGGTGAAGGAGGCATCGGCTGCCTCTTCGGCCAACATCCGCAGCAGTTCCACCCACGCCTCTGCCTCCGGCACCAGCAGACTGCTCATCTCGCCGTCCATCCCCCGTCGACCGCGATCGAGGCGCCAGTGATGTAGGACGCAGCTGACGTGCATAGGAAGATCGCGACGTCAGCGACTTCATCCGGTTCGATCAGTCGTTTGATCACGGTCTCAGACAGCATGACCTGCTCGACCACGTCATCGCTTGAGATGCCGCGCACCGCGGCCTGGGTGTCGATCTGGCCTTCGACGAGCGCGGTCGATACGTCGCCGGGAACGATGCAGTTGGATGTGGCGCCGTGCGCCCCGACTTCGAGTGCGATGACTTTCGACAGAACTCCAAGTCCGCGCTTGGCCGCTGCGTAGGCCGACTTGTACGGCGAGCCACGATGGCCGTGCACCGAAGAAATGTTGATGGCACGCCCCCAGCCGCGCTCGAACGTGGCAGGTAGCGCCGCCTGAGCCAGAAAGGGATCTCGGCGGCAGGCGGCCTAATCGCACTTGCTCGCCGCTGACGAGCGCGCTACGGCCGGGGAGGTCGGTCGACTTCGGGTTCATGTCGCCTCTCGGCGTTGCGTCCTGCAAGGCAGAGCGAGCCTGCCGGCGGCATCGGCCAACCACTTCCGCCGGCAGGCGTGCAGCCTGTCAGGGCTTGTAGTCCTTGGCGATGTCCGATTCGAACAGTTGCTTCTCGACCTTCAAGCCGTCGATGGCGAGATTCGCCTTGTCCGCCCGGATGATGTAGGTCTGGCGGGCCGGAATCTCACCCGACTTGCTGTAGTCCAGCGGCGCGATGATCCCCTGGGTGTCTACGTTGCTGAGCGTGTGGAACGCCTTCTCGATGCCCTCCCGGGAAAGGTCCTTCGCGCTACAGGCGGCCTTCAGCGTCTTCTCGTAGATCTTGGCGACACCATAGCCGTAGGTCACCCCGGAGTTCGGGGTCGCGGACGGGTACTTCGCCTTGAACGCAGCGAGCACCTTCTTGGCAGCCGGCAGGTCGGCAGACAGCGGGACCGAGGAGGCCGATAGGTAGAGGTTCTTCTCGATCGCTGGTCCCGCTGGCGACTCGAGCAGCAACGGGCTGAAGGTCGGGTTGTTGCCCAGGATCGGCACGTCGAGTCCGATCGTCGCGGCGACACCGGCAGCCGAGGCCAGTTGCTTGGGTGCGACAGTCAGCAGAATGGCCTTGACGCCCGCCTGCTTGAGTGCCTGAACGGCACTGGTCATGTCGGTTTCGGTCGCCTTCGGCCGCTGCGAAACGATCGTGAAGCCGAGCTTGCCGGCTGCATACTTGGAGCCTGCGAGCCCGTTGTCGCCATAGGCACCCTCGAATGCGATATGACCGAGCTTGTCGCCCTTATGAATGAGACCCTGGTCGAGCAGGTAGGAGATGCCGTTGATCATCTCGATGTCATAGGTTGCGCCGGTGATCTGAATGTCCGGACTGCTCAGCAGCGAGGACGCCCAGCTCGCGGGCGCCGACACCATGTGGTCCTTGGTGATCGTGGGCAGCAGCGCTGTCGTTGCCGGCGAACCGATGACCTGCAACATGCCGGCAACGTTGGGCGCAATCTCTGCGTACTGGCTCACCGCCTTCTGCACGTCATACGCGGTGTCCTTGACGGTGACGCTGATCTTGCGACCGCAGACGCCACCCGCGGCGTTGATCTCATCGACCGCGAGCTGGTTCCCCTGGGTGACGGTGGTACCCAGTGCGGCGAACACTCCGGACTCATCGGTCAGTACGCCCAGATTGATCTTGTCAGCAGTAACGCCAGGACCAGCCTGGACACCGTTTTCAGTCTTGTTTCCCGTGCTGTTGTTCGCCTTCGTGCTGCAAGCCGTCGCAGTGAGACCGAGGGCGAGCGCAAGTCCGAGCAGTGTTTGCGCGCGAGTAAGGGTACGAGTCATACGGGATCCTCCTGGGGCATCGTGGTATTGCCCGATCTGGGCAGCGTTCGTTTCCGTTCCGGGGCGGGGCCGTTGGTGTCATTCCCGCGGGTGCGATCGGTGATGCGTCTGCCGAGGGCGCTCAAACCGCCGGGTTCGAACATGACCACCAAGATGACGGCCAGACCGAACAGAGCTGCACTGATCTTTCCCGCGTCGTAACCCCCGCTCGCCGAGGCGGCGACGAATGGAAGGGAGTCGGAGTAACGGCTGAGCAGCGGTGGCGCGGCGGTGACGAAGACCGCGCCAAGGGTCGCGCCGCCGACGGATCCGAGGCCACCGATCACGACCATCGCCAGATAGCTGATGGACAGCGGGAGAATGAAGTAGTCCGGCGTCACTCGCGTGAACGCCAGCGCCACCAGCACACCGGCCAAGCCGGCGTACATGCTCGACAGGACGAACGCCCCGGCCTTGGTCCGGCGGATGTCCACGCCCATTGTGGCAGCGGCTACCTCGCTGTCACGCATGGTCTGCATGGCGCGACCCATGCGGCCACGAAGCACGTTCGTGCCGAAGATGTAGGCCAACACGGCAAGTAAGAGGAACAGGTACCAGAGCCGTTCGAAACGTCCGAACGGCACATTCAGCACCGTCAGCGGCGGATGGTCTTCCCCGAAGCGAAACCCGAACAGAGAAAAATCGGTAGCCGGACGTCCATTGAAGCCACCGGTCAGGCCGCGGGCGTTCTCGTAGATGAATGAGCCGATGAAGACCAGGCTCAGCGAGGCGACGCCGAGGTAGATGCCACGCAACCGTCCGGCGATCGGGCTGAACAGCAGCCCGACGACTCCGGCCGTGACGACGGCGAGCACCATCGCGAGCAATGGCGGCAGACCCAGTCCGTGCGCCTCCGACGCCCCCGATGGATCCGGCAGACCCGCGAAATATGAGTATGAATATGCGCCTACCGCGAGGAAGAACGCGTGGGCCAGCGATAGCTGTCCCGCGGCCCCCGTCAGGATCGTGAGCCCGATGGCGCCGATGACCGCGGCCATCGAGAACAGCCCCGTCTGCAACAGTGAATTGTCCAGGTAGAACGGCAACGCGGCCAGGATGAGCACCACGACGACTCGGACAACGGTGCCACGCCTCAGATGGCGCAACCGTGCAGTCAGTGCATCAGACACGGGACAACTCCCGCGTTCCGAGAAGCCCCGACGGACGCACCAGCAGGATCACGAGCATGACGAGGTATGGAATGACATCGGACAGGCTGCCGCCGAGGAGTGTGACGCTGTAACCGGCGGTCATCGCTTCGGCTATCCCAATCGCAAGCCCACCGAGCACCGCGCCCGCTGTGGAGTCCAGCCCACCGAGGATCGCTGCGGGGAAGGCCCGCAAGGCTACTTCACGTGCGCCCGTATCGAGCCCAGGACTCGGGAAGGCGGTCAGGAACACCACGGCTACTGCAGCGAGTGCCCCAGCGACCATCCACGCGGTTGCGGTGACCCGCCCGCGTCTGATGCCCATCAATGCTGCGGCTTCGTTGTCCTCAGCACCGGCGCGCATCGCGACACCCCAGCTGGAGAACTTGAACGCGGCGAAGAAGCCGGCGAGCAGTACGAAAGCAACGGTAATCGCGGCCAGGCGAGCCTGCGGCAGGGACAAGCCGGCGAAATGCGCCAATTTGTTGCCCCATGGATCGCCGATAGTGAGCACATCGGAGCCGAAGCGCCGAGTGAGCTCGGTGATCAGCAGAATGTCGATGCCAATTGTGAGAATGGCCAGCGCGTTGACATCGCCGCCGCGAACCTTCCGGATGAACACCCGCTCGATGACCAGGGCAGCGAAGGCGGTTGCGGCGACTCCTACCAGCAGCGCTGGAACGAACGGCATGTGATCGTGGGCCTGAGTCGTGATGTAACCGCCGAGAACCAACAGGCTTCCCTGCGCGAAGTTCACGACCTCGGTTGCCTTGAACACAATGACGAAGCCCAGTGCGATCAGCGCGTAGATGCTGCCGAGGCTCACGCCATTGAGGATCAGCTCAATGAACCGGGTCATCCTTCGTTCTCCTTGGTCGGGAGCCGCTCAGCCGGAGACTGCGCGTCTGCGTCTGCGTCTGCGTCTGCGTCGTCGTCGTCGTCGCCGGTGCCCAGATATGCGCGCACCACATTGGGGTCGTCCTGCACCTGAGCCGGAGTTCCGTCGGCGATCAGCTTGCCGAAGTCGAGGACCGTGACCTGATCGGAGATGCCCATGACGAGTCCCATGTCGTGCTCGACCAAGAGGATTGATATGCCCAGCTCGCGGCGCACCTCTGCGATCAGGCTCGCCATCTGCGCGGATTCGTCGGCATTCATCCCGGCTACCGGCTCGTCCAATAGCAGCAACCGTGGTTCGCACGCCAACGCGCGGCCGACCTCAACCCGCTTCTGGTCGCCGTAGGACAGCAGTCCTGCCGGGTTGCTCAGCTTGTCACCGAGCCCCAAGAATTCAGCTATCTCGCGAATGCGGGCCCCGTGTAGCCGGCCCTCCCGTACCGCGGAAGGCAGGCGCAGGCCGGAGGTCACGAAGCCAGCGCGGGTCAGTGCATGCCTACCCAGCATCAGGTTCTCAGCGACCGTTTGGCTGTTTGACAACGCGACATTCTGGAACGCCCGGGCGACGCCGAGCCGGGCGATGCGGTGCGGCCGCAGTCCGATCAGATCGTCCGCACCGAACCGTACGGCGCCCGATGTGGCGCGGTATATGCCGGACAACACGTTGAAGGTGGTCGACTTGCCCGCGCCGTTAGGACCAATGATTGCGTGAATGCTGCCAGGCGCTACAACAAAAGAGACATCGCTCAATGCCTTGATGCCCGAGAAAGTTACCGACACACCTTCGACCACCAATGCCGGGATATCTGGCGCCGGCTTCAGGTCGGGCGCCAGTTCGGTGCTCATCCCTGCCACCTACTCAGAGCCGATCTCGACCGCGTCAGCTTTGCTGGACCTGGTTCTTCGGTCGCTTGGGACGACGATGTGGCTGCATGGCCGAGGTACAAGTGCCGCACGTCATCGCTTTCGGCTAGTTGCTGTGCCGACCCGGACAGCGATACCTGCCCGACGTCGAGGACGTAGGCGCTGTCAGCGATGGCGAGCGCCATCACCGCGTTCTGCTCGACGAGCAGGACGGAGGTGCCGTCGGCGTGGATCGCCTGCAGGATGCGTCCGATTTGGCCGACGATTCTTGGTGCCAGGCCGAGGCTGGGTTCGTCCAAGATGATCAGTTTCGGCGCCGCCATAAGGGCGCGGCCGATGGCCAACATTTGCTGCTCACCGCCGGAGAGCAGCGCCGCCCGCTGCGAACGCCGCTCAGCGAGAATGGGGAACAGATCGAACACCCGGTCCTTCGACGCGGCCCGGCCCCGCTTGTCGGCTGCACCGAGGCCACCGGCTCGCAGATTCTCCTCAACGGTCAATCGTCCGAAGATTCGTCTGCCCTCTGGAACCTGCACGATGCCGAGGCGGACGGTGCTGGCCGCATCCAGCCCCGCCAGGCTCTGGCCGTGATAGCTGATCGCACCCTTGACAATCGCGCCACGGTGAAGTCGCAGCGTCGCCGACACGGCCCGCAACAAGGTGCTCTTGCCGGCCCCGTTGCTGCCAAGGACGGCGACAACTTTCTTGTCAGGCACTTGGAGGCTAACCCCCTGCAAAGCCCTCACGGCGCCGCCATATGAAACGTGCAGCTCCGTAACCTCGAGCATGGACCCGCCCTCTCGGTGACACCCGACGCGTGTGCGGCAGAAACGCGCCCATCCTTCGACGGACAGGCAACCACGACTGGGCCCTCAACCGCAGCGATGTGGGGCAGAGCGTAGCTGCAACGGAGAGCCTCGTCTATGTGCAATGTTGTAGCGAGACGCTCGAATCGATGGACGATCACACACTACTATTGCTCGGTGTGCGTTCTGCTATCGAAGGCCGCGTTTGCGATCTCGGGCAATGTTCGGTAGAGCACCTCAGCGCTGATCGGCAATGGCACCAAATCGGGCTCCGCGTCAGCGCCTGCAGTACTGAACGAGCTAGGCGGAGCTATACATCAACCGCCCTTCGACACTTTAGACAATATCGGACGTCGCCTCCGGAATCATCTCATCTTGTGCCCGGCTCGCTCTGCACCTCCCTATCGCGACGATGCGCCCCACTCTGCTTGAGTCCGGTTCCACGTCATGACGTCCGCGTCCGCGTCCGCGCAATGCTCATTGACGCAGCCCCGGCGGCCGGGGAGGGGCGCGCCGGGGCTGCTGCTCAGGCGTGTCGACTGAAACATTTCGGCGACACGGGCTGCACCGCGCTGATGGGTCGAGTACACGGCGTGGTGACATGTCATCTCCCTGAGCGCTCGGGACGGCCCTCACCTGAAGAGGCCTTCACATGCGCACCATGACGTGGGCGCGACCTGCGAACTCCGACCCGGTGATCACTACGGCACCGCGTCTAGCCGTCCCCCTTGGGCCGGCGCGACCGGCCGTTTGGGAAAGGCGGCAGTTCAGTTCGATGCCCTCGATCTGCCGCGTCATCCAGGCTTTGCCGGGGCGTCCGGTCACGTGCCACGCTGTCGGACGCCGCCTCATAGCCGTCGGTCGCGTCCGGCGCGCAGCGAGCGGGTGGACAACCGCGCATTGCGTAGGACCCGGTCTACCCACGTCGGCGGGTGAACCCTTTCGCCGATGCCCGTTGCGACCTGGCCGCCAGGCCGGAGGGATTTCGTGTCGGCGGCCGCCAGGGCATCACCTGTCGTCCTCGAGAAAGCGACGTTGTGTCATGTCATAGGTGGCGAGCACCTCGAGGAAGAACTCCGAGGCTGCGCTGGCGGTCCGCTCCAAGTCTTCGCCCCGCGTATCCCTGAGCACCTCGAGCAGTATTGCGTGGTGAACCTGTGCGAGATCGAGGATGCTGACGCCGTCAGTCACCGCCGCTCTACCCAACTCGTAGGCGCTGTGTAGTGCTGCCTCCTCCCGGCGCGGCAAGTACCGGAGGAACGCTGGACGGTAATTCCGTTTCAGTTGCTCAACGGTATTCATGTGGGACCTTGGCGCCGGCGCCTCCCGGGGTAAGCGCCCTCCGCGGGATCTTCGCGTTGAGGTAGTCGAGACCCTCCTCAAGATCAAGAGCGGTGTGGACCGTTCCGGTACCCATGCCGAGGGTGACCATCGCGAAGGCCACGTCGGGCTGAATACCGACAATCACCGTCACAGCTCCTCGCAACCTCGCCATCTCCGCGACATTGCGCAGTGTGCGGGAGGCGAACGAGTCGAGCACGTCCAACGCCGCGACGTCGATGACGACGCCTCGACAACGGTGGTGACCGATGCGGTCGATGAGATCTGTTTGAAAGCGGACTAACTCAGAGTCGTCGAGGGCGGTGTGGATGGAGGCAATCAGGTACGCGCCCTGTCGCAGGATGGAAACCAGTGGCGGCCCGGTGTCCATCAGCCCGCCGCACCGTCCTGGCTCATAGTCGAGTATCCGAGCAAGCGCTCCGCCTCCTCCAAACCGCCCTGTAGGTCGCCGATCGTGTTCATCTTGCTGAGATCGACGCCGATCGTCACCAAGGTCTGTGCGATCTCTGGCGACAACCCTGTAATGATGACGCTCGCGCCCATCAACCGTGACGCGTCGACCGTCTGGACGAGGTGGTTGGCGACGGATTCATCGATATCGGGGACGCCGGTGATGTCGATGACCACTACCCTCGCGCGGTGAGTCCGAATTCCGGTCAACAGCTGCTCGGTCACCTGCCGCGCGCGTTCCCTGTCCAGAACGCCGATGATGGGCAAGATCAGTAGTCGTTCGCGAACTGGGAGTACCGGGGTTGACAGCTCCCTGATCGCGTCCTGCTGTTGCCGGATGACCCGTTCCCGTTCGTCTACGAAGCTCACTGCGACGGTGTTCGCGATGCGGTTCGCGGCTGGCTCGTAGGAATCCAGGACTCGATTGAGCAAAGCGAAGTCGAGTTGGTACTTCTCGAACAATGAGCGAGCGAGTACGTCACGCAACAGCAGCACGATGCCGACGACCTCATGAGTCTCCACACCTCGCGGAATGATCCGCTCGGAAAGGTCTTGCGCGTAGTGTTGCAGCGCCTCAACGCTTCCGGTTTCGAGCACTTCGACGTAGTTGTCATACACCGACTTCGTTTCGGCTGCCATCTCCTGCGGGGTCATCGTTTGGAGTAGGTGGGCCGCGCTAATGCGCCCGGCCCATTCCTGCCGCAGCTTCGTACGGTGTTCACGAAGGTGCGCAACCAACTGCGGCAACAATTGGTTCTCGTCGTGCCCGTCGGAGAGTGGCAAGCCCGCCTGGGCCTGCGGGCTGGAATCGTCGTCCATGGTCAACCAATCTATCGCCACTTTGTCATTGTCACCGTCGTGCCGCGTCCTAGCTCGGACGTCACCGTAAATTCATCCATCAACCGCTGAGCCCCTGGCAAACCGAGTCCTAGACCGTGATAGGTGCTGTAGCCGTCCGTGAGCGCCTGCGCCACGTCCGCGATGCCGGGTCCGGTGTCCCGCGCTACGACGTGCAGGCCCGGGCGCGGCCGGTCGACCAACTCGACGGTGACCTCGCCGGAATCTGCGAAGCGCACGATGTTGCGGGCCACCTCCGATACGGCGGTGGCGATCACGGTGAGCTCAGTCCGCGAGAATCCCAGTCGTGCCGCCATCTCACGGACGCCCTGACGAGCAGCGACGATGTCGGCGTCACCGCGGATCTCGATCCGACGCTGATCATCCTGGCGGCGACCTCGATCGAATAGGGGCGCACTCAGCCGGGCGCACAGGTCGCACTCGAGTAGGTGTCTGCCGACGTCAACCTCCCGTTGCCGACGGCGATCGCCGCCGGACACCGCAAGTAACACCGGTCGACACACTTCTGTTGGCGGCTCGGCGCAGTCCAGCGCAAGCAAATACTCAACACGCAGGCGGGCTCGAATCCGGTTGAGTTGAGCGGCAACCGCGCCCGGAGTCGACCCGACTTCCTGCGCCAGCGAGCGGGTGTCTCTTCCGGACACCTCGTGCTCCAAAAGCATCTGCTGATCACGCTCACCGAGCCGCCGGAAGGCCTGTGCCACGGCGTTGCGCTCCTCGAGCGCCAGCACGGAGTGGTCGGGCGTCTCGACCGGAACGAGGTCGACGACGCGGTGCCGGTTGCGTCGATGCCGATCCTGCTCCTTCCACATCGAGGCCACCAAGTTACGTGCGGTCGCGATCGCATACGGTTCGTACATCATCGGTTGGACCCGGTCTGCGGCCGCCAGGACACGGGCCAATGTCTCCTGAATGAGGTCCTCGGCCATCGCGCGTTCGGAAACCCGAGAACGAATCACCCGGCGTACGAGAGGAAGCAACGCCGCGACGTCCGGCCCTCCGACATCAGCGGGCGGGCGGGCGGTTCCACCCTCGGCGTCATGACGGTCGGCCGCGCTCACAACTGGACCGTACGCGCTGCGCGTTCCCGTGGGTGGCGCGTCCTTCTCGCGGACCCGCACCGTGCCGAAGCGCCGTCCACCACGAGCGGCATCATGTCCGTCCCGTGCCTTATGACCGAGCGACGCCAGGGCGCTGAGCCTTCGGTAGTCGGCCAGCAGCGGGGGCTGATTCGTCAGTGCGGGTGCGTAGCGGCATTGCTTCCTAACAACTACACGGAGCCGCTTGCGTGACGTCTCGTTTCACGTGCCGGGGCAACGTCCTGGCCGTTCCCAAGCTGCGCCGCAACCTCAGTTGTGCCGGATCGGGTCCTTTCTTCGGACGGGGTCTTCAGGTGGGCAGTGTTCACGCCGATAAGGAGGGAACGTGCTGACCCGAGCCGCAAATTGAGGCGCGAATGCGCAGATTGCCGTTCTTGGCCACCTTGGTGGGTGTTGTGCTACTCGCGAGCGGGCTGATGTTCATGGTCGCGGCGAATGCGCAGGATCGCGAGCAGCAGACGACGTTGCAGCACGACGCTGCGCAGGTTGCGACATCGTTTCGCTCCTACTTCGAACGGGCGCGGATTTGATCTACTTCTGGCGCAGAATCAGATATCGGCGTCAGCGTCGGCGCGGCGGCATACGCCGACCACGGGCGATCCACTGCCGAACTGCTCCGTAACGCTGACGCCGCGATGTATCAAGCCAAGCGCGACCGAGAAGGAGTTCGGGTCTACCACCCCGGGACGTCCGCCGGCGTCGACGCGCTCGCGCTCGCTGCTGAGCTGATGAACGCGATCGATACCGAGCAGCTCGAGCTCGTCTTCCAGCCACAGTTCTCGCTTGCCACCGGCGACATCATCGGCGTCGAGGCCCCGTCGAGATGGGACCGACCAGGCTTCCGGCCCGTCCAGCCGACAGAATTCAATCCACTCCAAACAGACCGGGCTCATCCACTCACTGACCTACTTGACCCTGCGCAAGGTCATCGCCGAAGGGATCGAGGACGCCGCCACACTCGAGCTCGTGCGCCGCCTCGGCTGCGACATCGCGCAGGGATACCACCTGGCACGCCCCACCCCTGCGAGCACCATCCACGCCGTGCTCGCACAGATCGCGCCAGCCACCCTCCCCTGAACACCCGCACCGACAGTCCGTTGGATCGACCGGCCCAGTACGGTCGAGCGGCAATCCTGTCCATATTCGCCACTGTGGCAGCGTGTCGGAAATCGTCATCGACGCCGGACACACCTTGATGACACGGGCGCTGGCCCGCACGTGTACCCGCAACCATGGATCCTGAGGCAACCCATCGCCACGAACCCGCGCCGCGTACTCCGTCATCGATACACCCGGCTCCCGGCTCTTGCCGGTAGGTCGCACGGGGCCGAACAGGTCGTGCAATCCGCGTAATTGCACGTTCGCGCGAACCGCGTGCAGTAGCCCCCTGCTCAATCCAGCGCCCTGATGGGCGGGCGCCAGCCGCGCCTCCAGCAGTGACACGGCCGTGGGGCGCCCACCATGCTCGTGCGACCAGAACGCCGATTCGACGATGGCATCCCAACCCCGGTCAGATAAGTCCTCATTCCAAGCCCGTCCACACGAAGGGAACGCTGTTCACCCGACCAACCACCGTCCCCTCTTCGTCCACCGCGATGAGCTGATGCTCAGCGAAGGCGTCTACCAGGCGCGGATAGAAGAGGTTGGCGATTGGGTCGTGCAGCATGTACTCCGGCCAAGTGCTCGGGATCGACCACATTGCCTCAACCAGATCGGGCCGTTCAGCAGCGGTCGTGAACGAGACAGTCACGACGACAACGTATCGACCCGTGCCGACGAGACCAATGTCGTTGTTCGGCTGGCGAGGTCCTTCGCCGCGGTGCTGTCGAACCACCGCTCGTGCACCGATCGGATCTCGTCGGCCGAGGCATCCGGCGACCCGGTCACGTCCGTGAAGGAGTGATGCCCGTGCGTGACCATCCACCGGTGGTCCGCCTTGCGCAGCCCGCTGGTGAGCCGTAGCCGGTGCTCGGGGTCGCGATCGAAGTCTGCCGGCATGCCGCACCGTAGAAGCGCGAACGCGAACGCGACGTCCACGCCCGCCGTGGTGGTCAACGATTCGATGTCGAACACCGCACCGGAGGCCCGCCATTCACAAAGCCGGGCCAGGTCTCGCGGAAGGCGTCCAGTCCGCGGACGCCCGACTCGGCCGGCGGCACATCGAACATGACGCTGTCGAGCGCGTGGTCAGCGAGCACAGTAGGCAGATCGCCAGCATCGACAGCCGCTGCCCAGCGCTCGATCAGGTCGCGGATACGCTGTTCGTCGGTCATGGTTCCTCTGTGTGATCGATTCATGTAGGTGGAACCCCGGCCGGCGCACGAATTCATCGCAGCAGACCATGATGGGCACATGACCGCGTCTGCGGAGCTGCTCCAGGCTGCGCGGTCCGGTGACTCCGTTGCGTTCGAGCAGTTGGCCGCGCCGTACCGCTGGTGATCCGCCTCGAGGGAGTCGTTCGCTCGCCACGTCCGCTGGGCACGAGCGGAACCCGCAAGTCGATCGGCTATCGAATCAAGAGAATCCGGATCGGAAGGTCCAGATCGGCCCAAGCTCGATCGGCCGTGAACACCTCGGCAGGCTCGCTGCGGACGGTGAGCGCCAGACAACACCGATCTCCAAGCGAGAGAAACTTGCCACCGTCGAGCGACCGCATTGCGCCGGCGAGTTCGGCGTCGGCCGCGCTCAGCGGCTCGATGGTTACTCCTGCAGCTCCGAGCAGCCCACGCACGCGTGTGGCATCGAGGTCGGCGTCGACGAGCTTGCCCACGACCTCGGCCAGGTTTGCTGCGCCGAGAACAGCGCCAGCGAGGTGTTCTGCCACCAGATCACTGCCCGGCTCATCGTGGATCAGCGCCAGCACGGCCGAGGCGTCGAGAACGGTCATTCCAAGACTGCGGCCAAGCGACGCTCGGCGAGCAGCTCCTCGACGAACGATCGCGATTTCGGGATGTCCTTCGCCAGCGCGCGCAGTTCATCGACAGCATCCTGTTGTCGCTCCAGCACCATCCGGGCTCCAGCCACGTGCAGATAAAGGTGGTCGCCCGCCGCCAACCCCAGCGCGGCGCGGACCTCGGCTGGAATGACCAGTCTTCCTTGTTGACCCAACACTAGCGTGGCATCCATCCCCTGATTGTGCCACGTATCGCCATTCGGTGGCACACGCGGCGCTGCTGACGCCTGCGGATGCGCTGGCCGGAACCGAGGTAGTGGCGGACGCTCGCGGGCTCGAGCTGAAGCCCAGCAGGGATGCACCCTGTCGTCGCGGTACGCCCCGCTGATGGGGTTGTCGCGGACCCTCTCAGATTTGGCGTGGCTGATGGCATGGGAGCGGCCACAGCGCCGGGAACTAAAGGCTCCTGCGTCCTATCGTCTCTAGGAGTGAGGCCGACGAATCTGGCCTGGCCGCACGAGAGCCGCCTGTCCACGAGCGTTGGAGCCACCACGATGAGGTTGAACGCAGACGAAGCCCAGGCGCGCCTGGCCGCGCAGGTTCACGGCGTGCTGTGCACCCTCCACCCGGAGCGCGGCCCCGACCCACTGCCCGTCGTCTACGCCGTGAGCGACGACGGCCACGTCGGCGTGCCGATCGACCGCGTCAAACCCAAGACCTCGAGTCGCCTCAGGCGCGAGGACAACCTCGAGGCGGACCCGCGCGGCACCCTGCTTGTCGAGCACTGGGACTCCGAAGACTGGTCGCGCCTGTGGTGGGTGCGGGCGAACCTCCGGCACGTGCGCAATCCACCAACGTCCTTGACGGACGACCTCGCCGACCGGCTTGCGCGCACCGTGCCGCAGTACGCCGATCGACCCTTCTACCGGGTGCTCGTGTGCCGCATCGTGGCCGTCACGGGATGGTCGGCCATGGAGCAGGGAATCGAATGATCTTCTGCGGGGTCAGGCGGCGTTGACCTTCGGCATGATTTCCTCGGTCAGGCGTTTGAGGTCATCGAGGGTCTTGGCCGTTGGCACGTCCCGGAACGGCGGCCACAGGAGTGGCATCGTCATGCCGGCTTCCTTGTACCGCTTGAGGATGTCCTCGATCTGCTGGGCGGAGCCCGCCAGCAGGTTGGTGCCCTTGCCCGCCGGCGACTGGTCCATCGGTTCGTCGGTGATGACGAACCAGATCATGCTGCACATGTCGAAGTTCTCGGGGAACGTCCTGCCGAGCTCGTTGAGTTCGCGCTCCATCTCGCCCTTCCATCGCTTGATGTCCTCAGGGGAGTCCTGGATGCCGATCCAGCCCTGCAGTCCGTACTTCGCGATGCGCTTGGCCGAACGCGCCGGGTCCTTCAATCCGGAGAAGTAGATCGGCGGACCGGGCTGCTGGATCGGCTTGTGGCCGAAGCCGCAGAGCGGGAAGTCCGCGAACTCACCGTGGTACTCGAACAGCTCGTTGGTCCAGATGCCCTGCATGATCTCGATCGTCTCGCGCACGTGGGCGTGCCGGCGCGGGAACAGGTGCGAGACGCTGGATGCGGCGAACTCCTCAGGCATCCAGCCCGAGCCGATGCCGACGTTGAGTCGTCCGTTGGACAGGTGGTCCTGCGTCGCGAGCTCGGCGGCAAGCACGCCCGGAGCCCGGTACGGGGTGTCGATGATGCTCATGCCGATCCGGACCTTGCTGGTCTTCGCGGCCAGCCAGGGGATCAACGTCATGCCCTGGAACCATTTGCCCCGCGAGATGACCGGCAGGCCCTTCGGCAAGTCGGTCATCATGCCGAACGGGTATTGCAGCTCCGTGCGATCCGAAGCCTCCGGAACGACGATCCGGTCGAGGGTCCAGACCGAGTCGAAGTCGAGGTCCTCCGCGAGCGCGGTGAGGTCCTCCAGCTCCTTGACGGTCACCTCGTCGCGAAAGTTTGGGAGGTACAGAGCGAGCTTCATTGGGTCGGCCTCCTCGTGATGTCGTCGGCGAGCCGGCCCACTCCTGTGCGAGCGCAGGTCCGGATCAACCCGACGCGGGTCGTTCGCCAGCGTTCTCCGACCGCGTCAACACGTTCTCGCCGGCACATCAACGCTTGCTCAACGACGCTGCCGGCAGCTACACGCTGCGCACGGGCGCCTCTACCGTCGACGCATGGCACCCCGGTTGGCCGTGGCCGCCGTCGTCGATGTGCGCTCGGTGTGGCGGCGCCGATGAACGACGTGCTCTGGAGCCCGGCCGCGGACCGCATCGACCGGTCAGCGCTGCGCGGGTATCTGAACTGGCTGGAAGAACGCGAAGGACGGCCGTTCCCCGACCACGACGCCCTGTGGGCCTGGTCGGTGGAGGACGTGGACCGGTTCTGGCGCTCCATCGTCGACTACTACGAGATCGAGTTCTCGACGCCGTGGACGCAGGTGCGCACCGCCGACCCGATGCCGCACGCCCGCTGGTTCAGCGGCGCCCGGCTGAACTGGGCTCAGCACGCGCTGCGCCGGGGAGCCGACGACGCCACGGCGCTGGTCTGCGTCCAGGAGGGCGGCCGGCCGACACGCGAGATCACCCGCGGCGAGCTTCGTCGATCGGTGGCGGCGGCCGCGGCCTGGCTGCGCCGGGCCGGCGTGCGTCCGGGCGACCGGGTCGCGGCCTACCTGCCCAACACCGAGCACGCGGTGATCGCCTGCCTCGCTGCGGCAGCGGTAGGCGCGGTGTGGGCGTGCTGCTCCCCAGACTTCGGCGCGGACGGCACCATCGGGCGTCTCGCGCAGCTCGAGCCCAGCGTGCTGATCGCCGCGGACGGCTACCACTGGAACGGCAAGGAGGTCGACCGCAGCGACGTCGTGGCCCAGTTGCGCGACAACCTGCCGACGGTGCAGCAGTTCGTCCATGTCGCGTACCTCTTCACCGACCGCCCGAACCCCGAGGGCTCGACCGGGTGGGACGAGGTGCTCGCCGCTGGTGTACCAGACGAGCCGCCGGCCTTCGAACAGGTCGAGTTCTCCCACCCGCTGTGGGTGCTGTTCACCTCGGGCACGACCGGGCTGCCCAAGGGCCTGGTCCACGGCCAGGGCGGGATCACGCTGGAAGGCACGAAGTGGTCCGGGCTGTACTGCGGGCTGCGTGAAGGTGAACGCATGTTCACCTTCACCTCCACGGGCTGGGCGTTGTGGAACATGCAGCTGGGCGCGCTCACCCAGGGCGCGAGCATCGTGCTGTACGAGGGCAGTCCCGGCCACCCGGCGGGCGCGGTCTGGGAGGTAGCGGCCCGTACCCGGGTCGACGTCATGCTGTTGGGCGCCGCCGTCGTGACCGCCTCCGCGAATGCCGGGGTGTCGCCGCGCCACGGGCACGACCTGCGCCGGCTGCGCCATCTCATGGTCAGCGGGTCGGCCTTGCCGTCGCAGGGCTACCGGTGGGTCATGGAGCACATCAGCGAGGACCTGCGGATCGACTCGACCAGCGGCGGGACCGACATCTCCGGCTCGTTCGTCGGCTCCAACGAGTACGCCCCGGTGCGAGCACACCGTATCGGCGGCCGACTGGCGGGCGTGGACTGCGCGGCGTGGGACGAGGACGGCGTGCCGGTGGTCGACACGGTTGGCGATCTCGTCGTCACCCAGCCCATGCCGTCGATGCCGGTGCAGTTGTGGCGGGACCCGGACGCGGTGCGCTACACCGAGTCGTACTTCGACACCTGGCCCGGCGTGTGGCGCCACGGGGACTGGGTGACGATGCACTCCGACGGCAGCGTCTCCGTGCACGGCCGTTCGGACTCGACGCTCAACCGGCAGGGCGTACGACTGGGCAGCAGCGACTTCTACGACGTGCTCGAGACGCTGCCGGAGATCGCCGAGACGCTAGTGATCGGCGTGGAGCAGCCCGACGACGGCTACTGGCTGGGCCTATTCGTCGTGCCGGCACCCGAGCACGCGCTGGACGACGAGCTGAGGCAGAAGATCGTCACGACGCTGCGCACCCGGCTGACGCCCCGGCACGTCCCGGACGAGATCATCGAGGCGCCCGCGGTGCCGCACACACTGAGCGGCAAGAAGCTCGAGGTCCCGATCAAGAAGTTGCTGGGGGGAACACCGCTGGCGAAGGCGGCGAACATCGCCTCCGTCGATGACCCCGATGCCCTGCGCTGGTACGAGCGGTTCGCGTCGGACCGGCTCAGCTCGTCGGCCTGAACCGGGACGAGGAGAACACATGCGCCTGGGTGCGACGCTCGTCCACCTCGCCGATGCGCCCCCGATCGCGGTCGCCCGGTGGGCTGAACGCCTGGTGACCGCGGGCTTCGAGAGCCTGTGGACGCCCCACATCATCGGGCGCGGGCCTCTGGTCCCGGACCCGTTCGTGACACTCGCGGTGGCGGCCACCGCAAGCCAGGACGTCGAACTGGGCACGGCCACCGTGCAGGTTCCGCTTTACCACCCCGCCGACCTCGCCCATCGGGTGCTCTCCCTGATGTCGGTGTGCGGCGACCGCCTGACCCTTGGGGTCAGCCCCGGATCGACGGAGACCGACTTCGCCACCCTCGACCGGGACTTCGCCACTCGCTTCGCGACTTTCCACCGCAACACCAACCGGCTGCGGGTGCTGCTCGCTCACGGGCGGGACGAGCACGCCGACCTCGCCCCCGCCGCCGCCCTGGCCGCCGGCGGGCCGGCCCTCCTCCTCGGCTCGTGGGGCGCCAATGTGGAGCGGGCCGCGCGCGACTTCGACGGCTGGCTTGCCTCCGGGTACCGCCGCACGCCCGACCAGATCATCGCCGCGCACGAGCGCTTCAGGGCCACGGGCGGTCGACGGGCGATCGTGTGCGCCATTTCGCTGAATCACAGCGACGACCTCGACACCACCGGCGAGGTGCTCCGCCGCTACGCGCGGGCCGGCTTCGACGACGCCGTCGTCGTCATCGGGCCCGATGGGCCGGACCCGGAGACGGTCAGGGCCCTGCTCCCGCGGGCACCGTCCAGGCCCTGATGCCCGCTCAGCGGCTCCTCGCTTCCCTAGGTCAAGACCGGTACGGTCGCAGCCACCAAGGCCGGCTGCGGTCGCACCGCGACGGCGGCGAGGCCTACCCGGGTAGGAGCGCGGATGGCATCGAACGCGACGGCCGACGGCCGGCCATCCCTCCTGGTGATCGACGACGACAGTCGGGTGCGCACCGTGGTGTGCTGGCAGCTCGAGGCCGACGGCTACCTGGTCCACGAGGCGGCAGACGGCAACACCGCCTGGCAGTGCATCGAAGACCAGCGGCCCGAGCTCGTCGTCCTCGACCTGTCGCTGCCAGGAATGTCCGGACTCGATCTGCTCCGCCGGCTCAGGGAAGCCGGCGACCGGACGCCGGTCGTCGTCCTGTCGGGACGCAGTGGCGAGGGCGACCGGATCGTGGGGTTGGACCTCGGCGCGGACGACTACCTGGTGAAGCCCTTCTCCCCCAGCGAGCTGGCCGCCCGGGTGAGATCGGTGCTGCGACGCTCCAGCGGCCCGCCCATTGCCCGACCGCCGACGTCGGGCGATCCGTGTTCGAAGCTGCACATCGATCCCTGGACCCGCGAGGTCGAGCTCGACGGGGAGCCGGTGTCGCTCACGGCCCGCGAGTTCGACCTGCTCGCCTTCCTCGCCGCGCATCCGCGGCGCGTGTTCACCCGTGCGCAACTTCTCGAGCACGTCTGGTCGAGTTCGCGACGCTGGCAAAGCGAGGCCACGGTGACCGAACACGTGCACCGGGTGCGGCACAAGCTCGGATCTCGATACCTGGTGACCGTGCGGGGCGTCGGCTACCGGTTGGAACCATGACCGCGGTCGACCTCGATCTCGACCACTCGGACGCCGTCGCGCTGCTGTCCCGGCAGACCGAGATCCTCGAGCAGATCGCCACCGGCGTCGAGCTGACCGGCGTGCTCACCGGGATCGCGTCGGCCCTGGAGGACCTGGTCCCGGGCTGCTGCTGCTCTGTGCTGCTGTTGGACCGCGACACCGCGACCCTGCGCCACGGTGCGGCTCCATCGCTGCCCACCGAGTACTCCGCGAGCATCGACGGGATGGCCATCGGCGCCGACGCCGGGTCCTGCGGGACTGCTGCGTACACGGGGAGCCCGGTCGTTGCCGCGGACATCCGGGCCGACGTGCGGTGGGAGCGCTACCGCGTCCTCGCCGACCGCTTCGGTCTGCGAGCCTGCTGGTCGACCCCGATCCGCGGCCGCGACGGCATCTGCGGCACCTTCGCCGTCTATCACCGCAACCCGCACCGGCCCACGGCCCGCGAAGAACACCTCGTGGAGCGGCTGACCCACCTGGCCTCTGTCGCCATCGATCACAACGGCCTGCTCGGCGCACTCGCCGAGAGCGAGGAACGTTTCCGCCGCGCGTTCGAGGACAACGCGGTCGGCATGGCCCTGGCGACGCTCGACGGCGGGATCACCCGGGTCAACCGGGCAATGCGGGCGTTGCTGGGCCGCTCCGAGCTCGACCTCATCGGCACCCGGCTCGACGACCTGTTCGCGCCTCGGCGCGAGAGCCTTGCGCACCACTGCCACGACGAGTACGAGGCGACGACTCGCACCGCCGACGGCCGCGTCCTCGACCTGGCCGTGGCGGTGTCCCCGATCCGGGATACCGAGGGTGCGCCACGAGCGCTCTCGGTGAACGTCCTGGACATCACGGGCCGACGTGCCGCCGAGCGGGAACGGCGCCGGCGGGCCGAGGCCGACCTGGCCCGGCACGCCGCTGAAGCCGCCAACCGGGCCAAGACTGACTTCGTCTCGGCGCTGGGCCACGAGCTGCGCACCCCGCTGCAGGCGATCACCGGGTTCACCGAACTGCTCGGCACGTTGGACCTGGACGGCGCACGTCGCGCGGCGGCCCTGAGCCACATCGCCGCGGCCGCCGGACACATCCTCACCATGGTCAACGAGGTGCTCGACGTCGCGCGGATCGAGGCGCGTGCCCTGCCACTCACGCTCGGCGACGTCGCGTTGGAGCCGGCGGTGGCCGGCGTGCTCGCCATGGTGCAACCGCTGGCCGCGGCCGAACGGGTCACCCTGCAGACGGCAGCCGCGGCTTCGCCGGTCCTGGTGCGCGCGGACGAGCGGCGGGTCACGCAGGTGCTGCTCAATCTGGTGACGAACGCGATCCGCTACAACCGCGCGGACGGCACGGTGTTCGTCGGCTGGACCGTCGACGAGCAACAGGTGCGGATCACCGTTCGCGACACCGGAGCGGGTATCGCGGCCGAACACCTCGATCGCCTCTTCACCCCGTTCGACCGCCTCGATCGCGACTCCGAGGAGGGCGTCGGGCTCGGGCTCCCGCTGGCGCGCGGCCTCACCGAGGCGATGGGCGGCAGCCTCGACGTGCACAGTGAGGTGGCCGAAGGCACCACGGTGACGGTGGTCCTGCCCCACGCAGGGTTGGTCGGCGCCCGAGCAGCTAGCGCGACGGGCCCGCGACCATCATCGCAAGCAGTTGCACCGCCCGCTGCCGCTACGGCTCGCCGGCCTCAGGTTAACCGGTGAGGTGGGCGAGCAGCGCCTTCTCGAACAGTCCGTCGAGCATGGCGTAGGCCGTCGCGGAATCGAAGGCCGGATGCGCGTCGGCCCGCTCGTCGTAGCGGGACAGGACGCGCCAGATCATCTGCTCGAGCGCCTGGTCGATGTTGATGACGTCGGTCCGCAGGTCCGCCTCGAACAGGTCTGCCTGCGCAGGTCGTACCCGAGCCGATGCATCGCCGACTCGGCCTGCAACGTCTCGGCGCTCTCGCGCGAGCGTCGCGCGGTGGTCGTGGGCACGCGCAGATTCTCAGGGCTCGCACGGGCGCTTTTCGACGGTTGCCAAGAGAAAGTCTTGACAGTCGTCCAGAGACCACTCCAAGGTGGACCCACTCACCGCCGACCCCTTGGAGCCGCAATGTCTGCCTTCGAACTCGCGGGCCGCAAGGCCTTAGTCACCGGAGGGGCCCAGGGCCTCGGGGAAGGCATGGCCAAGGCGCTGGCCGGCGCCGGCGCGTCGGTGGTGATCGCCGATCTTCAGAAGGACGCCGGCCGCGCAGTGGCCGACGCCCTGCCCGGCGACGGACACGGCTTCGTCGCGCTGGACGTCACTGACGACGCGAACTGGGAGAGCGCTGTCGCGGACGCCTGCGCGCAGCTCGGCGGTCTCGACATAGTGGTGAACAACGCGGGCATCGAGATCACCAGCCTCATCACCGAGATCGACGCCGGCGACGTGCGCACGATGCTGGAGGTCAACATCCTCGGGACGACGCTCGGCATCAAGCATGGTCTGCGCGCGATGCGACCCGGCGGTGCTGGCGGAGCGGGCGGAGCGATCATCAACGTGGCATCGGTGGCGGCGACCATCGCCTTCCCGGGCATCGCGGTGTATTCCGCGACCAAGTCGGCGGTCGACCGGTTGACTCGCGTGGCCGCGATGGAGTCGGGCAAGCTCGGCTACGGCGTGCGCGTCAACTGCATCTACCCGGGACTCGTGCCCACGGCGATGGGGGCCAGGCTCGCCAACGACGTCGCCGCTCTCGGGCTGTTCCCCTCTGCGGAGGCTGCCGTCGGCGCAGTTGTCGAGCTAACGCCGTCCGGCCGCCTGGGCACGGTCGAGGACATGGGCGACGCGGTGGTCTTCCTGGCCTCTGATGCCGCCCGGTTCATCACCGGTGTCGGCTTGCCGGTCGATGGTGGAATGGGGATGTGATCATGACCGACACGCCGGTCGTGATGTACGGCGGCTGAGGCCGCTCGGTGCGGGTCGTCGACTACCTGGACAAGGGCGCCTCCCTGGGGCGCGACGCGCCCTGTCTCACCACGGACGGCGTCACGCTGACCTACGCGCAGACGCAGGCCCTGTCGTTCCGGATCGCGGCGGCGCTCGTCGCTTCGGATGCCGGCGAGGGGACGTCGGTCGCGATCCTGTCGGCCAACGACCCGGTGGCGTTCACAACTGTGTTCGGAATCAGTCGGGCGGGGGCGGTGTGGTGCCCGGTCAACCCGCGCAACGAGGCGGCCGAGAACCGTGAGCTTCTCGAGCTCTTCGACTGCCAGGTCGTCCTCTTCCAGGCTGCTTTCGCCCGCTTGGTCGCCTCGATCCGCGACGGGCTTCCCGGGATCACGACGTGGGTGTGCTTCGACGACCCGACCGTCGAGGGTGCACTGAGCTGGGAGGAGTTCCTCGCTCGTGGCGCGGGCGTGGACTTCACCGAGGGTCACCCGCGGGCCGACGACCTGGCCATGATCGTCGGCACGGGCGGGACCACCGGCCGTCCGAAGGGCGTGATGCTGACCCAGCTCAACCTGGAGACGATGGCCGCGCTCACGCTGATGAGCTATCCGTTCGCCGGCCGGCCAAGCTATCTCGCGCTGGCGCCGCTGACCCACGCGGCGGGTGTGCTGTGCTTCCCCGTACTTGCGCTCGGCGGGCACGTCGTGGTGATGCGCACGCCGGACGTCGGCACCTTCCTTTCGCTCATCGAGCGGCACGGGGTGACGCACACGTTCCTGCCGCCGACGCTCATCTACATCTTGCTCGACCACGACCGACTCGACACCACCAACCTCAGCTCGCTGCAGTGCTTTTGGTACGGGGCCGCACCGATGTCCACGGCGCGGCTCGAAGAGGCTTTGCAGCGGATCGGCCCGATGGCCCAGCTGTTCGGCCAGACCGAGGCACCGATGATGATCTCGACGATGCGCCCCGAGGACCACCGGCGTGCCGACGGCACAATCGCCATCGAGCGACTGCACTCAGCCGGGCGTCCGTCCCCCCTCGCGCAGGTCGCGATCATGGCCGAATCCGGCGCGCTGCTCGGCGTCGGGGAGCGCGGCGAGATCGTCGTGCGCAGTTCTTTGGTCATGGCCGGCTACTACCGCAACCCGGAAGCCACCGCGGAGGCATCGCGGCACGGCTGGCACCACACCGGCGACATCGGCTACCTCGACGGCGAGGGCTTCCTCTTCATCGTCGACCGGGCGAAGGACATGATCATCACTGGTGGGTTCAACGTGTACTCGACCGAGGTCGAACAGGTCCTGCTCGCCCATTCCGACGTGCAGGACTGCGCGGTCTTCGGCCTGCCGGACGAGAAGTGGGGCGAGCGCGTGGCGGCCGTCGTCCAACCCCGCGCCGGCGCCACAGTTGTGCCCGCGGATCTGATCGCCTTCGTCAAGCAACGCATCGGGTCGGTCAAGGCGCCGAAGCAGATCGACGTCTGGCCGGATTTACCGCGCTCGAAGGTCGGCAAGATCCTGAAGGGCGAGGTCAAGCAGCAGATTCTCTCGTCCGCCTAGCCTGACGCGGCGAACCACCGGGGCCGGGTTGCCGTGCTGGTGCCGGTGCGCGTGCGTCGGCGCCTCTGCGGCACGCGCAGCCCCTCGTCGCTTCTCGAGATCCTTGGGTCGCCTCGCGTCGTCAGGTTTCCGCCCGCCGAACTGACGCGCCAGCGGTAATAGGTCTGCTCGGAGATCGCCAGCTCGCGGCAGACGTCGGCGACGTCCTGCCCTTACCCAGCATCCGATCAGCGATCGCCAGCTTGCGCACGACCTGCTCTGGACTGTGCCTCTTCCTCGTTGCCAAGTTGTTGTCGAGCCTTCCTGCCCACGTCGCGGGCGGCAAGACTGTCACCTGGATCAAGATCCCTTCGGTGGGACCGGCTTCTTGAACAACGCGCACACCGGGACCTCGTCGGCGGCAGAAGCTCACCATGGGGCAAACTTGAATGCGAGCGGTTCGCCGGGACCCTTCCAGTGCAGCACTTTAGGACTGTTGTCCGAGCGTTCCAGAAATGGTCTCGTCGATGCCAGTGCGACAATTTCGCCTTCGGCCGCTAGCCACCTGCCCGTGTAGCTCGGTTCCGACGCGGCAAGCCGCGCGATCAAGATCTCGACTTCGGACCGAGTAACGGGTATCAGGAAATACCAGATCTCGCTGGGCACGCGACGCCGGATCCGCAGATAGAGCCGACCGCATTGACAGCAGAGCGATGTAACACCGAGGTCGTCGTCGCCGAAGATGTCGTGCTCCGGTCCGCCACGCGGCCAGGCGGCAGGGTCGTCGACGAGGTGGCATTCGCCGACTACCTGCACCACCTGGGCCCGCTCGACACCCCAGAATGAATGTTGAGCCGGTGCCGAGCCGCGCGGTGATGACATCGAAGCTCTCTTCCTCCTAATCACGAGCTCAGCGTGGATGGCGAGCCCGGCTGGGAGGATCGCGGGCTCAGGTCGGTCAACGCGTCCCACCATGCATAGAGCCCAGTGAGGTCGCTCGCGGCGCCTTGGGCCGAAACCCAGATAAGGGCGCTGGAGTACGTCCAATCGACGTACGCAATGTCTTTGTCGGTGTTGTTGAAACAATACAATTGTCCTTCGACGGTAGAAGGACTACGGTCGAGAGACCAGTCGAATGTCGCCGGCGGATGAGCGCAGTCCCCCGCCGGAAGGGTGCTATAGCGCTCGAGGTCCTGCCGGAACAGTTCGGCAGTGCGATCCTGATAAGCAAGGATGACCGTAGGCGCAACCGCGGGCGGGGCCGGCGAATTCACCGCGGTTCCTGGGTTGCAGGACACGGCAGCCAACGTGTACACATCCTCACTGGCCGAGCTGGGCACACAGCTGCTCGCGTCCACCAGGGTCTCGGGCAAGCGGTTGACCAATGCCTGCTCGTCCGTGCTGAGAGTCGCGCTTGTGGTGTCGCTGGGGATAACGGAATGTGTGCTTGATGTGGTGTCGCTGGGGATAACGGAATGTGTGCTTGATGTGGCGTCGCTGGGGATAACGGAATGTGTGCTTGATGTGGTGTCGCTGGGGATAACGGAATGTGTGCTTGATGTGGCGTGATTTTGAGTGGCGTAGACGCCTACTGCGCCGCCGCCGAGTAGCAGCACGGCGACGGCGACGGCGACGGCGATGAGGGCGGCACGCCGCGTTGGTGTTGGTGTTGGTGTTGGTGTTGGTGGCGGCGGCGGCGGTGGCGGTGGCGGCGGTGGTGGCGGTGTGGGCACAGGGGTGGGGGTCGGGGGTATCGCTGGGGTTTGTTGGGCGAGGTGAGTGACAGCGCCGAGGGCGACGACTTGTTTGGGTTCGTCGAGGGTGGCGGGGATGAGGCCGAGTCGCTCGGCGATGATGTGTTCG
>JBBQZQ010000010.1:0-101379 GCA_038207565.1 Mycobacteriales bacterium | reverse complement strand
CGCTGCTCACTCAGTTCGGCCATCTTGGCCTGAAGGGCGGCAACCGGGCTGTCACCGCCGGAATGCAGGCCGAAGTCGATGAAAGTCGTCGTGCCGCCGAATGCCGCCGCTCGAGATCCGGCTACGGATGACTGCGCACGTAGCGCATCGGTCAACGAGACGTTGAAGTGCACGTGCGAGTCGACGCCGCCGGGCACCACGGTCATCGACGAGGCATCCAGCGTTCGGGCGGCATCCTCGGTCATGCTTCCCGGCGCGGCGACCAGGACGACCCGCCCGTCCCGCACCCCGATGTCCGCGACCACCGTCGCGGTTCCGGTGACGAGAGTCCCGCCAACGACGGCGAGGTCAAGCATCTTGGACCCCACCTCTTCCGATGTGTCTGGCGGGCGCAGTGAACCCAAGCTAGCTTGTCTGCAACAGGCGCAACAGGCGCAACAAGCGTTGGCACCAAATGCCGAGGGAACCCACCTGGCTCGTCTGCCGGCCACATTCGATCAGTGAGACAGCCGCGACGAACGGCCCGACCCCCAGCAGGAGTCGCGGGAGTCGCGGGCGAACACGGCGTATCGGCGGAGCAAGCGGGCGATCCTCGACGGCAGCCTGGCCCCCATGGCATGAGCGTCCGAGCAGTAGATCGCGATCCAGCTGGGAATGAACCGCACCCCGGCGCATCAGGCGATCGTGCGACTCGAGGACGAACACTGACTGAAACCTTCCCAGCGACGCGGTGTCCTGATCGCGACCATCGACGCCCAAGACATGACCAAGGTCAACGAGATCCTCATGGCGTTATGGAGTTACGCGGTCGCCAGGCGGCTTTGCGAAGACACGATCCTCACGCCGACGACTTGCCCGCGTGGGCGGAGGCGGATCATCGCTCCCACTCCCTGCTGCTGTCTACCTGAGGTAATCGGCGGCTCGCACGGCACGCGCAGTCGGCGACCGAACAGGCCGACCGCGCGCGGTTGCTCACGGTGAGACTGCGTCCGCGCGCCCCCGAGCCCAACGACCATTACGAAGCGACCATTGCGGCGATCGTCGCCCGCCGTCCTGCCGGTGCGCGCCGCGCTCTGGTGACTCATGCCCCCGCGGTGTCGACAATCCGGTCCCGGCCGTCGCCGTCGCCGTCGCCGCTCGCGCCGCGCTGACTGCGATCCATCAATACCGGGAGACTCGTCCGTGCACGCTTGTATACCAGGATCGGGATAGCCTAGGGTCGCGCCCGAACGGGTGGGGGTGCGATGAGCAGGTACACCATTGCGGCTATGCCGGGTGACGGAATCGGCGCGGAGGTGATGCAGATTGCCCGCGCCGTTCTCGACGCAGCGGCACAGCGCGCCGGCATCGAGCTGAGCTATCGCGAGTACGAGGCCGGCGCCAACTTCTATCGGCGGACCGGCGTCGGCATTACCGACGAGACCCTCGAAGCGGTCGGCGAACTAGATGCCGTGTTGTTTGGAGCGATGGGACTTCCTGATGTCCGCCGGGCCGACGGTACCGAGGTTGCGCCGCAGCTCGACCTGCGCGAGCGGTACCACTTGTTCGCGAGTTTGCGTCCGGCGCGGATGTTCGAGGGTGTGCGGCGAACGGTGTCAGCGCCAAGCGCGGACATGCTCGTTATCCGGGAGACGACCGAAGGCCTCTTCGCCGGGCGTCACGATCCACCCTCAGACGATCCCGATGAGGAGTCGGATCGAATGACCATCACGCGCGGCACGAGCGAACAGCTCTTCGAACTAGCCTTCGGCCAAGCCATCGCCCGGCGCAGTACAGGGCACCCCGGTCACGTCACCTTGTTGGACAAATCCAATGTGCTCAAGAGCAACGCATTCCTGCGCAAGATCTTCGACGAGGTCGCCGCTCGACATCCCGATGTAATGACCGCGCATCTGTACGTCGACGCGGCCGCCATGCTCATGGTGGTCGAGCCGGAGCAGTTCGACGTCGTCGTCACCGAGAACGCGTTCGGTGACATCGTGTCCGAACTCGCCGCCGGCGTCGCGGGCGGCCTCGGGCTGGCGCCCTCCGCCGACGTGGGGCTCGACCACGCGGTCTTCCAACCCTGCCACGGCAGCGCGCCCGGCCTGGTGGGCAAGGATGTCGCCAACCCGGTCGGGATGATCCTGTCTGCGGCCATGATGCTCGACTGGCTCGGCCAGCAGCACGCCGACGATGCTGCGAGCGATGCTGCGACGATCGTCTCCGAGGCGGTGGCCGAGACGCTGCGGAAGGGCATTTGCACTCCCGACATCGGCGGCAGCGCAGGCAGTCGTGCAGTTGCGACCGCCGTCATCGACTCGGTCTGAGAAGGCGGCATATTGGACCCCGTTCTAAGCGGTCGCCTACTGGTCTCCTCGGGCGAGACGCGGTGGCTCGACACCGGAATCGCTGAGGGACGCATAGCCGTCCTAGCGACTCTCCGTCTCGCGAAGCACCGCTAGCTGCACCCGCGCACTGTGTTGCACCTGCGCGCTGTGTTGCACCTACGGAAGGTCAAGCACGGCATCGACCAGGCTCGTCCGCGCCCCCGTCGGGATATGTCCCGATTCGGCATGCAGCGACGCCACCGCGGCTTCGTCGGGTTCCGGGACAGTCGTCACGTCGGCTGATGCGACGACGCGATCCCCGTCGGTGACCTCAACATGCTGGTGTCGATCGTCGTCGGTCATCACCATGCTTCCGCTCGGTTCGACTGCACACAGTGAGCCGCCGCACCGTAAACAACGTGGTGACCGGCACGTGGCAGGCTCGCGACAGCTAGGTGCCGGCTGCTGCAGTCGATCCTCTACTCCACCCGCCCGTCGGATGGTGCGAAGTGGTGCTCAGGCCTGGGCGGCTGGTTTGCGATGTCGAACGTGATCTCCCACGTCGCGACTGACGACCGCTCACCCGACATCGGTGTGGATCAGCCGCTTCGCGGTGTACTTGGTGAGCACGGCGCAGCCTTAACCCATCAGCGATCGCGTCCTGTGAAATCGTCGGGATTCGAACGCCGGCCTCTTCAGCGTCCACATAACGAAGCTGGCAATGCGCTGAGCACCCAGATAGCACCCAGGCCGACCCGGATGATCGAGCAGGAGGGCCGAGGCCACGGATTTGCTGGTCGGGGTGACAGGATTTGAACCTGCGGCCTTTTCGTCGCGAAGCATCGCGGGCTTCCCGGTCGTAGGGGGTATGGAGCCCAAGATTGCTGGTGAAACGGAGCCTTTGGAGTTCGCCTCTGTACGCGCTAGTCCGGGTCGGTTGTCACTCAGTTAGACACCCAGGTGAGCGCCGTTCGATTTTTGATGGAGCCAGGCGGACTATCAACATACGGATAAGCCGATAGTGACACCGAGCGGGACCATATCGCCTATTTTGCATCCAAATTTCACACCCAGAGTTGCGGCCGCTCACGGGCGATGACGGGTCATTTCCGGTGATGGTAACCGCCATGTAACCGCCGCGAAGATCAATCTGACGGCCCGGATCGACGAGGACCATATCATCGCCGTCAGCCCCTGCGGCGAGTTCTCCCAGCCACTGATGAGCCCGCGTCTGCGCCGGATCTGCACTCCCATGCGATTCGGACCGGGACGTTCGTCGCGCCCCACGATCATCCTGCCGACCCAGCGCCGGTTACCTGGTCGTCGTCGGCACGGCAATGCACCCACCCAGGCCGAGCCGGACTCAGTTGCCTATGCAGCCCGAACCAGACCATGTAGATGCTCAGCCAAGCGGCGCGCCGGCCCCAGGGACGTCGTCTGAAAGATCGAGGAAGTGATCTAGATCGCAGACGAGCACACGCAAACGAGCACACGCAAACGCTACCGACACCTCGCCCTGTCGCTGAGTGTGCGCATCTCGCTGGCGGTCCAGGCACCGACCTGACCGCGATCGGCGGTGCGCCGGTCAGGCGATGTCTGGGAAGACGTGGCGTTCCACGCGTGCGAGCCGCTCGCTGACGGTTCCGTCGGAGCGTTCGGCGTGTAGACGGTCGACGGCCCAGATCCGGACGAGCCTGGAGACGGGGGGAGGGAGGTTCGCGTCGATAGCCCCATGCTGCATTCGGGCTTGTTCTCGGAGGACAGGCGTACCGACACCACCGCGGCGCGGCCAAGGTTGGCCCGCGTCGCCTTCACGCGCGCTGGCAGCCGCTCGGGCATCTGATAGTTCTCTGCTGCAGCGCCTTCCTCGGCGAGAAGATCATCGATCTTGGATTCGTCCGACTCTCCGCAGTACGCCGGTCACGAATCATTCGCCCGCCACGCGTTGCTGCCCCACCGGTCCCCGTCCGGAAGTTCGTCGGGGTCGCAGTCGGCGGCGAGCAGGATCACCGTCAACACCGCTGCGAGCTCCTCGACACCGAGCAGCGCTCGGGAGCCCGACAGCAGATGGTCGTCCAAAATCCCCCGGACCCCCGTCGAGAGTCTCCCGGATGAGGTCAGCGTGGCCGGCGTGCCGGGCGGTCCCTTCAATCAGGTGCAGCAGCACCCAGCGCACGTTGCAGTCGATGACGTCCGTCCGTGCGCAGGAGTGGTCGAGCTCCATGGCGTCAACGATCTGCCGCGACCTCGCTGCTGCCTGCTCGTAGCGAGCCACCCACCAGCGAGGCGCGCCCAGCGACGATGCCCTGAAACCATCGGTCACACCGCCGAGTGCTTGAGCAGGCCGGCAAATAGAGAGAGCTGGCTGGCCGTCGGTGCACGGCGCGTGTCTGCCTCAGTGACCCCTCGAACCTTCCTGACCGGCGCATCCCGCTGTTGATCGAGGAAAACCCGCGAGGGAATCCCGCTCGTTCGAGGTGGGGGGCTCCGCCGACACGCTGCGAATCTTATTGGAGGTACTGCTGCGTCGGCCGCGGAACCCACGGCCCCCGCAGCGCCATGGAAGGGGCGCGCAGATGGCCAACCTCGGCCGGGGCGTTCCGTCCGCCAAGATCTGCGACGACAGCCCACTGGCCGATCTCGACCCGCATGGACACACGGGACGAGTCTTCGATGCCGGTTACGACGCTCTCGCCACTGCGCTGCGCCAGCGGCGTCCTGCCGGTGGCGAGCACGGCGTCCCTATGGACGTTCACTCGGTCGCGATCAGCAGTTCGGGGCGGAACTGCTGCGTCTTAGGTGTGAAACCATGCGCACCTACTACCCTCAAGGCATGACTGCCGCTCCCCGCGCACGTGAGGACGGCACGTCCCCGCGCCCGATCAAGCGCGGAGCCAAAGTGGCCGAGGCCTTGGCTCAGGAAATCGTGCACGAGATCGTCTCTCGAAAGCTGCCCCCGGGGACCTTGCTGTCCTCAGAGGCGCAGATGCTCGAGGACTACGGCGTGGGCCGTGGCTCGCTGCGCGAGGCGCTGCGCATTCTTGAGGTACACGGACTGATCACGATGAAGCCCGGCCGCAATGGTGGCCCGATGGTGATCGAGGCTCGTACCCGTGACTACGGCCGGATGTCGACGCTGTTCTTCCACCTCGGCGGGGTGACGTTCCGTGAGCTCATGGAGGCGCGCCTGGTCATGGAGCCGATGATGGCCCGCCTTGCTGCCGAGCGCCGCGGCCAGGAACTGGTCGGCCGGCTCGCCGACCCCACGTCGACGCGGGTGGAGGACGACGACACGTACTTCATCGCGACGAACGACTTCCACAAGGGTGTCGCGGCGATGTCCGGGAACTCGGTGCTCAACCTGCTGAGCGCCTCGCTCGAGGACATCTTCCGCGACCAGGTGAGCGGCATCCTCTCGCCCGCCGACGGGCGCCGCCACGTGCTCTCCGTGCACTGGGCCATCGCAGACGCGATCGCCGACGGACGGGCCGACGACGCCGAGAACCTCATGCGCGAGCACATGCAGCAGTACGCCGACTGGGTGCAGGCCCTGCACCCGAACCAGCTGGACAACGTCGTCGCCTGGAGGTGACGCTCGCTCCGGTCAGCGGCCCTGCCAGACGGGCGCGCGCTTCTCGGTGAAGGCGCGGGCGCCCTCCTGCGCGTCGGCCGAGGCGCGGATCGGGGCGTAGATCTCCCGCTGCCGCACGAAGGCGTCCGCCGCCGGCCAGCTCGGGCCCTCGTTGAGGATCCTCTTGGTGCCCTGCACCGCCAGCGGGCCGTTGCCGGCGATCTGCTGGGCGAGTACGAGGGCCGCGGGGAGCGCCTGACCGCTGGGCACCAACCGGTTGACCACGCCGGCGGCGTGCGCCTCGGCGGCGCCCACCCGATCGCCGGTCAGGGCCCACTCAGTCGCCTTCGGCAGCCCGGCCTTCGTGGGCAGCCGGAGCAGGCCACCGCCGCCGGCGAGCAGCCCGCGCCTGACCTCGGGCAACCCGAACGACGCGTCCTCGGCGGCCACGATCAGGTCGCACGCCAGCGCGATCTCGAAACCGCCGGCCAGCGCGTACCCTTCGACGGCCGCGATCAGCGGGGTCGACGGCGGCCGCTCGACGAGACCGGCGAAGCCCCGGCCGGGCACGTGCGGCTTCTCCCCGGCGAGGAACGCCTTGAGGTCCATGCCGGCGCTGAACGTGCCACCGGCGCCGGTAATCACGCCGACGAAGAGGCTGGCGTCGTCGTCCAGTAAATCCATCGCGGCGCCGATGGCCACTGCGGCTGCGGTGTTGATGGAGTTCTTCGCCGCGGGCCGGTCGATGGTGACCACGAGGACGGCGCCCTGGCGCTCAACCAGGACCTCTGGCTCACTCACTTGGGCGCCATCCGGATCGCGCCGTCCAGCCGGATGGTCTCGCCGTTGAGCATCGGGTTGTCGATGATCGCCATTGCCAGGCGGGCGAACTCGTCGGGCTGGCCGAGCCGGCGGGGATGGGGGGTCATCTCGCCGAGGGAGTCGCGGACGTTCTGTGGCAGCCGGGCGAGGATCGGGGTGTCGAAGGTGCCGGGGGCGATCGTCATGACCCGGATCAGCTTGCTCGACAGGTCGCGGGCGGCGACCAGGGTGAGCCCGACGATGCCGGCCTTGGCCGAGGCGTACGGCAGCTGACCGATCTGGCCCTCGAAGGCCGCGACGGACGCGGTGAGCACGCAGACGCCGCGCTCCCCGTCGACCGGGTCGTGGGCGGCCATGCGTGCGGCGGCCTGGCTGAGCACGTTGAAGGTGCCGATCAGATTAATGCGCACGATCTGCTCGTAGAACCCGAGGTCGCCCGGGGTGCCCTCCTTGTCGACGACGCGCATGGCGCCGCCCCGGCCGGCGCAGTGGACCAGCGTGCGCAACGGGGCCAGCTCGTCGGCGGCCGCCATCGCGGCCGCGACGCCCTCGGGATCGGTCACGTCCGCGGCCACGAAGCGGGTCTTTCTGCCGAGTTCGGTGGCCACCTCCGCGCCGGCCGAGGTGGGCAGGTCGACCAGGACGGTCGGCACGCCCTTCTCGACCAGGCGGCGGGCGGTGGCCAGGGCGAGCCCTGAGGCCCCGCCGGTGACGACTGCGGACCCGGACGCGACGTCCATGCTCAGTTCCTTTCTGCGGAGAGGTTCTCGATCACCATCGCGTTGGCCATCCCGCCGGCCTCGCACATCGTCTGCAGTCCGTAGCGGGCGCCGGTGTCCTCGAGGAAGCCGAGCAGTGTCGTGGCCAGCCGGGCTCCCGAAGCGCCGAGCGGGTGGCCGAGGGCGATCGCCCCGCCGCGGGGGTTGAGGAGCTCGTCGGCCACCCCGAACTCCGCCTGCCAGGCAAGGGGCACCGACGCGAACGCCTCGTTCACCTCGAACGCGGCGATGTCGGCGATCGTCAGGCCCGCGCGGGCGAGCACCTTGTGCGTCGCCGGAATCGGCCCGGTCAGCATCAGCAGCGGGTCGTCGCCGGTTACGGCCGAGGCGACGACGCGGGCCCGGGGGGTGTGGCCGAGCGCGTTAGCCCGCTCCTCGCTCATCACGAGCAGGGCGGCGGCGCCGTCGGTGAGCTGGGAGGAGTTGCCGGCCGTCACCTTCCAGTCCAGCAAGGGGAAGCGGGCGGCGTGCGGGCTGCTCGCGAAGGCCGGCCTGAGCCCGCCGAGCTTGTCGACCGACGACCCGGGCCGGATGGTCTCGTCGGCCGTCACTACGCCGTCGGGCGTCGTGATCAGGGTGATCTCTCGGTCGAAAGCACCGGCGGCTGCTGCGGCGGCCCGGTCGTGCGAGGCGACCGCGAACTCGTCCAGCTGCCTGCGGGTCAGCCCCCACTTGTCGGCGACCAGTTCGGCCGAGATGCCCTGCGGGACGAGGCCCGGGGAGTAGCGGGCGGCCACCCGGGGACCGTACGGATCGCGGTCCCCGCGAGCCGAGCCCATCGGCACGCGGCTCATCGACTCGACACCGGCCGCGACCGCGATGTCGTAGGCGCCGGCGATCACGCCTTGGATGGCGAAGTCCAGCGCCTGCTGGCCGGAGCCGCACTTGCGTTCGATCGTCACCGACGGCACGTGCGCCGGCCAGCCGGCCGCGAGCACCGCCTGCCGCCCGGGGGTGGCCGACTGCTCGCCGTTCCCGCCGACGCAGCCGACCAGGACGTCGTCGATGGTGCCCGGGTCGAGGCCGTTCCTGTCCGCCAGCGCCTGGAGCACCTGGGCCAGCAGGTCGACCGGATGCACCCCGGACAGGGCACCACCGACCTTGCCGCGTCCCATGGGGGAGCGGACGGCGTCGACGATCACGGCACTGGGCATCCCGGAGGGGGTCATCCGCTCACCGGCCTCTCGGATCAGGTGTAGGCGTTGATACATAACCATGAACACTAATAACATGGATAGCAGCCGTGGTGATCCTGCGGACCGCCGGCCGGTCCTGAAGGTGCCTTCAAGGTCGCCACCGAGGGGAGGACCCCGGGATGTCGTTCGAGCTGTCCGACCACCATCGCGAGCTTCTCGCGCGCGCCCGTGAGGTGGCGGAGAAGGTGCGCTGGCGGGCCACCGAGGCCGACGCCGCCACCGACGTCGACCCGGTGATGCGGGAGGCGTTGCAGGAGAGCGGGCTCGCTGCGCTGACCGTGCCGGCCGCCCACGGCGGCGCCTCGGAGCAGGTGGACTCCCTCGCCGTCACGGTCGTCCGCGAGGCGTTCGGCGGGGTCTCGGCCCACCTGGACTCGCTGTTCGCCATGCAGGGGATCGGCAGCTACGCCGTCGCGGTCGGTGCGAGCGATCGCATCCAGCAGGAGTGGCTGCCCCAGGTGGTGACCCTCGACGCGATCGCCGCCCTCTGCCTCACCGAGCCCGAGGTCGGCTCCGACCTCAAGGCCATCAGCACGACCGTCGTGGAGCGCGACGGCGAACTCGTGCTGAACGGGCACAAGTCGTTCATCACCAACGCTGGTGCCGCGCACTTCTACACCGTCCTGGCCAAGGAGGACGACGGCTACTCGCTGGTGTTCGTCCCGGCCGACACCCCGGGAGTGCAGGTGGAATCGGGGCCGGACTTGATCGCGCCGCACATCATCGGCGAGGTCGTCTTCACCGACGTCCGCGTGCCGCTGGACTCCCGAGTCGGGCAGCCGGGCCAGGCCTTCCCGATGGTGCTGCAGACGCTGGCCACCTTCCGGGTGTCGGTCGCCGGGTCGGCCGTCGGGCTCGCCCAGGCCGCGCTCGACGAGGCGGTCGCGCACACGACGTCCCGCGAGCAGTTCGGTAGCACGTTGGCGCGGCTGGGCCCGATGCCGCAGATGCTCGGCACCTGCTGGATGGAGATCGAGCAGGCCCGCCTGCTCACCTACGCGGCGGCGACCCGCGCCGCCGCCGACCCGCTGGGCGCCCTGCACTGGTCGTCGATGGCCAAGATCGCCGCCACCGAGACTGCCGGCCGGGTGGCCGACCGCTGCGTCCAGATGATGGGCCGGTTCGGGGTCGTCACCGGCTCGACGATGGAGCGGCTCTACCGCAACGCCCGCCCGATGCGCATCTACGAGGGCGGCAACGAGGTGCTCCTCGGTCAACTGGCCAAGACGCTGACCCGCCCCGCTCGCGGCTGAGTCTCCTTCCTCCACCCGCCGACCCCAACCCCAGACAGGAGGCCCGCCATGGTCGCTGTCGGCATGCTGCTCTCCGACGTCCCCTCGTCCGTCAGTCCCAAACAACAGTTCGACGACGTCCGCCGGATCGTCGAGGCCGCTCAGCGCAACGGGCTCACCTACATCGCCATCGGCCAGCACTTCCTCTACGGGGAGCTGCGCTGGCTGCAGCCGGTGCCGCTGCTGGCCCGGCTGGCCGCCGACTGCGACCTGCAGACCCGGCTGGTCACCCAGATCATGATCGCGCCGCTCTACCACCCGGTGATGCTGGCAGAGGAGCTGGCGACGCTCGACGTGGTCTCCGAGGGTCGGCTGGTCTTCGGCGCCGGTATCGGCTACCGCCCCGAGGAGTTCGACTATCTGGGCATCCCGTTCAGGGAACGCGCACCACGGATGGACGAGATCATCGAGGTGGTCAAGCGGCTCTGGACCGACGACGAGGTCACCCACCACGGCCGGTTCTGGCACCTCGAGGGCGTCCACCCGCACCTCAAGCCGGTGCAGCAGCCGCACCCGCCCATCTGGATCGGCGCGCAGAGCATCGCCGGCGCCCGCCGGGCCGGCCGGATCGGTGACGCCTACCCGGTCACCCCCGAGGCCACCGCCGACGAGATCGCCGAGCGGTTCGACGTCGTCCGCGAGGGGTTCGCGGCGCGGGGCAAGCCGTTCGGGCCGCAGCCGCTGCGCCGCAACGTGCTCGTCGCCGACTCCCGGGAGGACGCGATCGTCGAGTACGCCCGGGTGGCCAAGGGCAAGTACGTGAGCTACGCGCAGAAGGGCATGGCCAAGGCCGGGAGTGCCGAGGCCCTGGACAAGGACTTCCTCACCACGGTCGGGGAGCACGCCGTGCTCGGCACCGACGCCGAGGTCATCGCCCAGCTCACCGAGCTGTGCACCCGCTTCCCGATCGACCCGTTGCTGCTGCGGCCGCAATGGCCGTCGATGAGCGCGGAGGAGACCATCGCCGCCATCGAGCGGCTGGGCAAGGAGGTCGTCCCGGCCATCCGGGCCCTGCCGACCCCGCAACCCGAGCCCGTGCCCGGCGCGCAGACGCCGGCCGGCTGAGAGAAGTCGAGGAGAAGAGCATGAGCCGTTTCGAGGGCAAGCGTTTCGAGGGAAAGGTCGCGTTCATCACCGGTGGGGCTCGCGGGCAGGGCCGCTCGCACGCGGTGCGACTCGCCGCCGAGGGGGCCGACACCGTCGTCATGGACGTCGTCAGCCAGTTCGACTCGGTGCAGTACGCGATGTCGACGCCGGAGGACCTGGCCGAGACCGAGAAGCTGGTGCGCGACCACGGCCGGGAGTTCGTCGGCATCGTCGGCGACGTCCGCGAGGAAGGGCAGGTCGACGCCGCGGTCGCGCAGGCCGAGGAGCGGTTCGGGCACATCGACCTCGTCTGCGCCAACGCCGGGATCCTGCCGTCCACCGGCCCGCACGCCCAGCGCATCAGCGCGTGGCACGACACGATCGCCACCAACCTGTCCGGCGTCTTCTACACGCTGCGGGCGGTGACGCCCGGCATGGTCGAGCGGGGCAACGGCGGCGCCATCGTCATCACCGGGTCGACGTCGACCTTCCGCGGCATCGCCTACAAGACGGAGATGCTTAATCCGGGGCACATGGCGTACGGCGCGGCCAAGGCCGGCGTGCTGGCGCTGATGCGGAACTACGCGATGGCCCTGGGCAAGTACGGGATCCGGGTCAATACGATCATCCCGGCCGGCGTGAACACCCCGATGATCGCCAACGAGTTCTTCACCAACGACCTGCTGTCCGACGCCCCTCCCGGCTGGATGGCCAACGTCATGGAGCGCGGGCTGGTCGAGCCCGGCGACATCTCCGATGGCGTTCTGTTCCTGCTGTCCGACGAGGCCAAGTTCGTCACCGGTGCCGCCCTCCCGGTGGACATGGGCACGCTGCTCATCTAACGCCCGCTCGACCTGTGCTCTGCGGCTCCGATCCCCGTCCGGGGGTCGGAGCCGCGTCGTCGCCGGGGCGGGTCCGCTGCGGTCCAAAACGCCGGGCAAACCTAGCCATGGTGTGTGAGGGTCGTTACAATCCTTAAAACCTGCACATCATAATGAGTTTTTCAAGGGAACCGGTGAACCGCGACGTTCGGACCGGCCGGCCCGCCGGCCTGAGCCGTGTCCGGCCGATCGCGTATCTCGCCTCTGGTCGACAAAGTCTAATCATAATTAGCTAATCGCGGTTCCCGCGCAGCGGTGCGCGGCCGACTCGGCAGGGGTGACATGCGGACCTACACCGACCTGGTGCCGGCCTTCCCGGACCCGACCGACTGGACCCTCGCGACGGTGCTGCGGCACCACGCGGAGGCCCGCCCCGACGCGGTCTTCCTCGATCTGCCGGAGGAGGAGGAGACCTTCAGCTTCGCCGAGACGCTGGCGCAGGCGGAGTCGGTCGCCGACACACTGGAGCAGTCCGGTGCCCGGGCAGGGGACCGGGTGCTGATCATGGCGGCGAACTCCTCGCAGTTCCTGCGCACGTGGTTCGGCACCGGGGTGGGCGGCACCATCGAGGTGCCGATCAACACCGCCTACGAGGGGGCCTTCCTTGAGCACCAGATGGTCACCTCGGCACCCCGCTGGGCGGTGATTGACGACGTGCACGCGGTGAAGTTCCTCGCCGTCGCCGAGCCGGCGCGGGTGATCGAGAAGTTCTGGGTCATTGACACCGGCTCCCGCGAGGCAGCGCTGCGGACGCTCCGTGAGGCTGGCTGGGCGGCCGCACCCTGGGAGGAGCTGGCCGGGGGTGCGCCTGCGGGCCGCGAGTGGACGACCCCGCCGGCGCACAGCCAGGCGTCGATCTTCTTCACCTCCGGCACCACGGGGCCGTCCAAGGGTGTAGCGATGCCGCACGCGCAGATGTACTTCTTCGGGCAGGAGGTCGTCAGCCTGCACTGGCTCAGCGCCGATGACGTCTACTTCTCCTGCACGCCGCTGTTCCACGGCAACAACCAGTTCATGGCGGCGTACCCCGCGCTGATCGCCGGCGCCCGGTTCGTCTGCCGGCCGAAATTCAGCGCCAGCCGCTGGGTCGACCAGTTGCGGTCCTCCGGGGTCACGGTGACGAACCTCATCGGCGTGATGATGGACTTTATCTGGAAGCAGGAACCGCGCCCCGACGACGCCGACAACCGGCTCCGGTCCGTCTTCGCCGCGCCGACGGCGACGTCCATCCTCGCCGGCTTCAAGGCGCGCTACGGCATCGAGGCCTTCGTCGAGGTCTTCGGCCTCACCGAGACCAGTGCCCCCATCCTCTCGCCCTACGGGGAGGACCGTCCGGCCGGCGCCGCCGGGCTGCAGGCTGCCGACTGGTTCGACGTACGGCTGGTCGACCCGGAGACCGACCGCGAGGTGCCGGTCGGCGAGATCGGGGAGCTGGTGGTCCGCCCCAAGCAGCCGTGGACGTGTTCGATGGGCTACTACGGCATGCCGGAGAAGACCGCCGAGGCGTGGCGCAACCTCTGGTTCCACACCGGCGACGCCCTTCGTAAGGACGCCGAGGGCTGGTTCTACTTCGTCGACCGGTACAAGGACGCGCTGCGCCGCCGGGGCGAGAACATCAGCTCCTACGAGGTGGAGCAGGCACTCCTCGGCCACGACTCGGTGCTGGAATGCGCAGTGATCGGGGTGGCCGCGGACCAGGAGGCCGGCGAGGACGAGGTCATGGCCTACGTCGTCACCAACCGGGCTGTCGACCCGGCCGAGCTCTGGGCCTGGTGCGAGGGACGGGTGCCCGCCTTCGCCACCCCGCGCTTCATCCGGATCGTCGACTCGATGCCGAAGACACCGTCGGAGCGGGTGCAGAAGGCGCAGCTGCGCGCCCTCGGCATCACCGCGGACACCCACGACCGGACCGCGGACGCGCCGGCCCCGGCCGGCACCCGCTGAGGAGGCGCGCACGATGGACTTCACCGAGGACCAGACCCACTCCGACATCCGTCAGGCGGTCCGCACGCTCTGCAAGGCGTTCCCGGACGAGTACTGGATGGAGCACGACGACTCGAACGAGTTCCCGTGGGAGTTCTACAACGCGATCGCCGAGGGCGGCTGGCTCGGGCTGACCATCCCGGAGGAGTACGGCGGCGGCGGGCTCGGGGTCACCGAGGCAGCCATCGTCGAGCAGGAGATCGCCGCGTCCGGGGCCGGCATGGGCGGCTGCAGCGCGGTACACATCGGCATCTTCGGCTTCGAGCCGATCCTCAAGCACGGCTCCGAGGACCTAAAGCGGCGGTTCCTGCCGCGGGTGGTGACCGGCGACCTGCACACGTCGTTCGCGGTGACCGAGCCGGACGCCGGCACCGACACCTCCAACATCTCGACCCTCGCCACCAAGGTCGAGGGCGGCTGGTCGGTGACCGGCAAGAAGGTCTGGATCACCAAGGCCCTCGAGGCGGAGCGGATGCTGCTGATCTGCCGCACGAGTCCCCGTGGCGAGGGCGCCAAGCCGACCGACGGCATGACGCTGATGTTCGCCGAGATGGACCGCTCGAAGGTGCAGATCCGGCCGATCCCGAAGATGGGCCGCAACGCCGTCGACACCAACGAGCTGTTCATCGACGGCCTGTTCGTCGCCGACGAGGACGTCGTCGGCGAGGTCGGCAAGGGGTTCCGGGCCATCCTCGGCGGGCTTAACGCCGAGCGGGTCATCTCGGCCAACGCCGCCCTCGGCATCGGCAAGGCCGCGCTGCGCCGCGGCGTGCAGTACGCCAACGAGCGCGAGGTGTTCGGCCGGCCAATCGGCAAGAACCAGGGCATCGCGTTCCAGCTGGCCGAGGCCAAGATCCGCATCGAGGCGGCCGACACGGTGCTGCAGAAGGCGGCGTGGATGGTCGACCAGGGGCTGCCGTGCGGCCCCGAGGCCAACTACGCGAAGTGGCTGTGCGCCGAGGCCGGCTTCTACGCCGCCGACGTGGCCCTGCAGGTGCACGGCGGCTTCGGCTACGCCAAGGAGTTCCACGTCGAGCGGTACTTCCGTGAGGCTCGGCTGATGCGGATCGCCCCGATCAGCCAGGAGATGGTCCTCAACTACGTCGCCGAGCACGTGCTCGGCCTGCCCCGGAGCTACTGATGGTTCCCTACCGCTCGATCCTCTTCGTCCCCGGTCACAAGCCCGCGTGGATCGGCAAGGCGCTGGCCGCCGGTGCCGACTGCTTAGTCCTCGACCTCGAGGACTCGGTGCCCGCCGACCTCAAGCCCGGTGCCCGCGAGACGGTGGCCGAGTCGGTCGCCGCCATTCGGGCGAAGGGCAGCTCGGTCGGCGTCTTCGTCCGGGTCAACCCGCTGGACACGCGGATGACCGGCGCCGACCTCGAGGCCGTCGTCGTCCCCGGGCTGACCGGTGTCTTCGCGCCCAAGATCAGCACGGCCACCGACGTCCTCCGCTACGACGCGTTGCTCGACCACTTCGAGGAGCGCAACGGGGTGCGCGGGCTGGAGTACATCGTGCCGGTCGAGATGATCGGGGCCATCCAGAACGCCCGCGAGATCGCGCTCTCCTCGCCACGGGTCGGCGCCATGATCGGCCCCACCGCCGAGCACGCCGACATCGCCCGCGCGGTCGGCTACCAGTGGACGCCGGAGGGGGAGGAGACCCTCTACCTGCGCAGCCGGATCCTGCTCGCCTGCCGGGAGGCCGGCATCCACCCGCTGACCGGGCTGTGGGAGCGGCTGGAGGACCTCGCCGGGCTCAAGGCCTTCGCCGAGAAGGGGCGCCAACTCGGGTTCCGCGGGATGATCGCCATCCACCCGTCGCACGTAGCGACGGTCAACGAGGCGTTCACCGCCTCGGCGCAGGACATCGAGTTCCACGAGGGACTCGTCGCCGCCTACGCCACCGCCGCCGCGTCGGGACACGGCGCGGTCCGGTACCGCGGCGTGCACATCGACAAGGCGCACGCCGACACCGCCCGCGAGTGGCTCCAGCACGCCCGGGCGATCCCCGGCGGCGCCCCACGCGACCGCCCGGCGCCGCCGGACGCGCTCGGGATCGACGCACCCGAAGGGGGACACTGACGATGCGCGGCCTGTACTTCGAAGAGTTCGAGGTGGGGCGGGTCTACAAGCACCCGTTCACCCGGACCGTCACCGAGTCCGACAACGTACTGTTCACATCGCTGACGATGAACCCCCAGCCGTTGCACCTCGACCACGAGTTTGCCAAGCAAACGATCCACGGCCGACCGCTCTTCAACAGCCTCTTCACCCTGGCGCTGGTCGGCGGCTTCCACGTGCTGGAGCTGACCTTTGGGACGACGCTGGGCAACCTGGGCTACGACTCGGTCAAGTTCCCCAATGCGGTCTTCCACGGCGACACCCTGCGCGGCGAGACCACGATCCTTGACAAGCGCGACAGCAAGAGCCGCACCGACAGCGGCATCGTCTGGTTCGAGCACCGCGGCTACAACCAGCACGACCAGCTGATCATGGTCTGCACGCGCGTCGGCCTGATGTCCCGGAGTCCCGAGCACGGCGGGAGCAACCCCGCGATCGTCGGCGACCAGTCCGCCACCGCAACCCAGGAGCAGCCCGCATGACAAGCACCAAGACCGATCTGCGCACCTGGATCCCGTCGACGCGGGACATGCTCATCGACGGCCGGCTCTTCAGGGGGGAAGGACCGGTCATCGAGGCGGTCAATCCGGCCACCGAGCAGGTCACCGCGACCATGACCACGGCGACCGTCGACCAGGTCGACCAGGCCGTGGCGGCGGCCCGGCGGGCGTTCCCCGGCTGGGCGGCGGCAAGCCCGCGGGAGCGCAGCGCGTCGATCCACCGGCTGGCCGACACCTTCGAGAAGCACACCGAGCGGCTGACCGCGTCGATCGTCAACGAGGTCGGCACCCCCGCGAGCTTCGCCGAGGTCATGCAGGTGAAGCTGGGCATCACCCACCTGCGCTGGCAGGCGGAGGCCGCCCTAGTCGACCGAACCCTGCAGCTGGGGGAGTGGCACGACCCAGTGCTGAGCTACTCCGAGGTGGCCTACCGCCCGGTCGGGGTGGTTGCCTGCATCACCGGCTACAACTACCCGATCAATCTCGCCGTCTTCAAGTTCGGCGCGGCGATGGCCGCCGGTTGCACCGCCGTCCTGCTGCCCTCGCCCCGCACCCCGCTGACCACCCTGTGGATGGGCGAGCTGTTCGAGGAGGCCGGCATCCCGTCCGGCGTCCTCAACGTGATCATCGGGGACGGGCCCTCGGTCGGCCAGCACCTGACCACCCATCCGTCGGTCGACCGGGTATCCTTCACCGGCTCCGACGGCGTCGGCGCCCGCATCATGGAGCAGGCCGCCCGGAGCCTGAAGGGCGTCACCCTCGAGCTCGGCGGCAAGTCCCCGAACATCCTGCTCCCAGGCATCGACGCCGCGGGCCTCGCCAAGGACATCCACCTGCGGTGGGCGCGCAACGGCGGTCAGGGCTGCGCCGCGCTGGCCCGCATGCTGGTGCACGAGAGCCTGATGGACGAGTTCCTCGGCGCGTCCACGGCGGCGTTTGAAGCGCTGAAGGTCGGCGACCCGTGGGACTCGAGCGTCAACATCGGCCCGATGATCCGCGAGGACCACCGCGCCCGGGTGCAGGGCTTCATCGACAACGGGCTCGCCGACGGCGGCGAGATCGTGCTGGCGAAGGACGACCCGCTGCCGGAGAAGGGATACTTCATCAACCCCGTCGTCTTCGCCGGCCTGCCGCACGACAATCGGCTGGTGCAGAACGAGGTCTTCGGCCCGGTCGGCGTCGTCGTCCCCTTCTCGACCGAGGAGGAGGCGATCCGCCTGGCGAACGACACCGCGTACGGGCTCGCGGCCAACATCTACACCCCCGACGTCGAGCACGGCCGGGAGCTCGCGGCGCAGCTGCGGTCCGGCACGGTCTGGGTGAACGGCGGCGGCAACATGCGGCCCGACGCTCCGTTCGGCGGCTTCGGTCTCTCGGGGGTGGGTCGCGAGATCGGCGAGTGGGGCATCCGCGAGTACCTGGAGCCACAGCACGTGCAGTGGCGCCCGTGACTTCGGCGACAGGTACTTCGGCGACTGGGAACGATCCGAGCACCCGAGGGGGAACCATGACCGGTACCACGCAGGCAGCACCGCCACTGGCGGGGATCACGGTCCTGGAACTGGGCACGATGTACGCCGCGCCGACGGCGGGGCGGATGCTGCGCGACTTCGGTGCGCGGGTCATCAAGGTCGAGGACCCCAGGTCCGGCGACTTCGCCCGGCAGTGGACGCCGCAGCACGAGGGCATGTCCATCGGCTTCGCGCGGCTGAACTCCGGCAAAGAGTCGATCGGCATCGACCTGCGCCGCCCGGAGGGCCGTGACCTGGTCCGCCGGCTGGCCGCCGCGGTCGACGTGGTCGTCGAGTCCTTCCGGCCGGGCCGGCTCGAAGACTGGGGGTTGAGCTACGAGGTGCTGTCTGCCGAGAACCCGGGCCTGGTGCTCACCCGGGTCTCTGGCTTTGGGCAGACCGGCCCCTACCGGGAGCGGCCCGGCTTCGGGACCGTCGCCGAGACCGCCAGCGGCTACGCGTTCGTCAACGGCTGGCCCGACTCACCGCCGACGTCGCCCCCGTTCGGCTTCGCCGACTCGATCGCCGGGCTGTCGGCGGCCTTCGGGACGACGACCGCGCTGTTCAACCGCACGCGTACCGGCCGCGGCGACGTCGTCGACGTGGCGCTCTACGAGCCGCTGATGTTCATCCTGGGCGACCTGATCGTGAACTACACGGCGACCGGGTTCATCCAGCAGCGGGTCGGCAACGGGTCCGGGTCCGCGTCGCCCCGCGGCATCTACCAGGCCGCCGACGGCCAGTGGCTGTCGATCGCGGCGTCCAACCAGACGATCGCGTTGCGGCTGTTCGAGTCGATGGGCCGACCGGAACTGAAGGACGACCCGAAGTTCGCCACCAACGTCGCCCGGATGGCCAACAACGACGAGCTACAAGAGATCGTGACGGCGTGGGTCGCCGAGCGGCCGCGCGCCGAGGTTCTCGCCGACCTCGACGAGCACGAGGTCGTCGCGGCGGCGGTCAACGACGCGAAAGACATCGTCGAGGACCCGCACTTCCGGGAGCGCACGCTCGTCGACCTCGCGGGCACCGTCCTGGGCAAGGCCCTCGTGCCCGGCCCCGTCCTGCACATGGGCAGTTACGCAGGCCCGGTCTACGATGGCGTCCCCCAGATCGGCGAGCACACCGGCGCGGGGCTCACCGAACTGCTCGGCCTGTCCGCCGACGAACTGGACGCGCTCGGCTCGGCCGCAGTCGTGGGTCCGTTGCCGGTGCCGGCGGCGTGACCGCGCCGACGGGCCAGCCCGGCCCCACCGTCGACCTCAGCGGCAAGGTCGTACTGGTGACCGGCGGGAGCCGGGGGCTCGGCCGGGAGATCGTGCTCGGGTTGGCCGCGGCCGGCGCCGACGTGGTCATCGCCAGCCGCGACCTCGACAGCTGCGAGAAGGGCGCCGCGGAAGTGCGCGAGCGGACCGGCCGCCGGGCGCTGCCGGTGGCCGCGCACGTGGGCCGCTGGGACGCTCTCGACGCGCTCGTCGACACGGCGTACGGCGAATTCGGGCACGTCGACGTACTGGTGAACAACGCCGGCATGTCACCGCGCTACGACACCGTCGCCGACATCAGCGAGACGCTGTTCGACAAGGTGCTTGGCGTGAACCTCAAGGGCCCGTTCCGGCTGGCCGCGCTGATCGGCACCCGGATGGCGACCGGCGACGGCGGCTCGATCATCAACGTCAGCAGCACCGGCGCGGTCCGGCCGCGGGCCGACATCGTGCCCTACGCCGCGGCGAAGGCCGGGCTCAACGCCGTCACCGGGGGACTGGCGCACGCCTTCGGGCCGACCGTCCGGGTCAACGCCATCATGTGCGGCACGTTCCTGACCGACGTCAGCGCCGCCTGGGACATGGAGGCCTTCGGCCGCCGGGCAGCCGGCTTCGCGCTCGGGCGCGGCGGGCAACCCGGTGAGATCGTCGGGACGGCGCTCTACCTGGCCAGTGACTGGTCTTCCTTCACCACCGGCGCGGTCATCACCGTCGACGGTGGCCAGCCGTGAATGGAGACAACTCGTGATCATCGACGTCCACTGCCATGCGTGGCCCGATGCAATCGCCGAGCGGGCGTTGGGTCCGCGGGTGCCGCAGCTCCCGCGCGTCGGCGACGGAAAGATCTCGACACTGCCCGGCGTCCTGGAGAACGCCGGCGTTGACCGGGGCGTGCTGCTCGGCATCGCCGACACCGCGAAGTACGTCGACGGGGTCAACCGCTTCGTCGCCCGCAGCCGGGGCGGCCGGCTGCTCGGCTTCGGGACGATCCACCCCGACCTGCCGGTCGAGGAGAATCTCGCCAGCCTGCGGCGCAACGGCATCCCGGGGGTAAAGCTGCACTCGCTGTTTCAGGGCTTCGCCTACGACGACCCCCGCGTGTGGGAGATCCTCGAGGGCTTCGGGTCGGACATCGCCGTGATCGCCCACGTCGGCGCCGGCGGTGACAGCGCGAGCAACGAGCGGGCCACCCCGGCAATGATCCGCGACATCGTGCGGCAGTTCCCCGACCTCAAGGTGGTCGCCTGCCACTTCGGCGGCTACCACCGCCTCGACGAGGCGGAGGAGGACCTGCTCGGCGAGAACGTTTTTCTGGAGACCTCCTGGCCGCCCACGATGGCCGAGCTCGCCCCGGAGAGGGTCCGATCGATCATCGACCGGCACGGGGCCGACCGGATCGTGTTCGGCTCGGACTGGCCAATGGCCGATCCGGGTGCCGAGATCGCCGCCATCCGCGCGCTCGGCTACTCCGACGAGATCACCGCCAAGATTCTGGGGGACAACTTCGCCCGGCTCATGGGCATCGCCGAGGGCGAGCCGGCGCCCGGCCCGATCGAGGAGCGCCCGATCGAGGAGCGCCCGAGCGAGGAGATCCCGTGACCGACAGCGTGCTCGTCGAGCAGCGGGGCGAGGCCACCTGGATCACCCTCAACCGGCCCGACCGGCGCAACGCCTACGACCCGGAGATGGCCGAGGAGATCGTCCTGGCGCTCGAGGGGGCCACTCGGAGTCGAGCGGTGGTCATCACCGGCGTGCAGGGCAGCTTCTGCGCCGGGGGAGCGCTGGGCAACCTGTCGACGCCCGACGTCACCAACATGCGGGCTCTCTACCGCGGTTCGCTGCGGCTGTTCGACGCGGTCCGCAACTGCCCGCGCCCGGTGATCGCCGCGGTGAACGGCCCGGCAGCCGGTGGCGGCAACGAGCTGATCATCGCCTGCGACCTGGCGATCGCGGGGGAGTCGGCCACGTTCGGGCAGACGGGTCCGCGGGTCGGCAGCGCACCGGTCACGGGGGCGACCAACGTGCTCGGCGTCCAGATCGGTGAGAAGCGGGCCAAGGAGATGGCGTTCCTCTGCCGCCGGTACTCGGCCGCGCAGGCGCTCGAGCTCGGACTGATCAACACCGTCGTCCCGGACGCGGAGCTGGTCGGTGCCGTCGAGGCGCTGATCGCCGAGCTCAGCGTGCTCTCCCCGCGGTACCTGGAGATCGCCAAGGTCAGCTCGAACGTCTGGTGGAACGCCGCGCGGGACTCCTTCGCCACCGGGCTCGGCATGCTCGTGCAGTCGATCGGCAGTCCCGACATGGCCGAGGGTGCGCAGGCGTTCCTGGAGAAGCGGAAGCCGCAGTTCCCCGCCCCGGACGCCTGATGGAGCGGCTGACCCGTGACGAGCCGAGCCACGGTGTGTCGTCGTCCTGACCATGGCCCGAGAAGCTCGACGCGATGGACGAGCTGTTCTTCGCCGAGCTGGCCGACGTCGTGCTTCGCCTCGAGGCGATGGACGGCGACGTGCGCCAGGTGCGGCCGCACCTGCGCCGGATCTACGACGCCGTCCACTCGATCGAACGGCGTGCGGTGCCGGTGATCGCCGCGGTCATCGGGATCGCGTTCAGCGGCAGCACAGAGCTGGCGCTGGCGTGCGACGTCGTCCTGGCCAACGCCGTCGGTGGGTTCAATGGGTCCGTCGAGGCCACGGCGCTGCTATTCGGGGCGGCGGAGCACCGCGCGGCGTTCACCGCCTTCCGTGCTGCCAGAGGTGTTGCCGCCGGGACCGTCAGCCGCGGTAGGTCGCCCAGGTGGGCGAGGTCTCCGGGTAGTCGCCCGCTTCGGGCGGGGTGCGCGGCCACCGGATCCGCTCGACGCCGCGGAAGTTGGTCGCCAGCTGGCCGGCGGGCACGGCGTACATAAACGTGATCGAGCGGCGGGCGAACAGCCATCGGCCGTCAACGCAGCGCAGGTCGTCCTCGTAGCGGTAGCTCGCCATCACCAGCGTGCTGTGGGTGGCCAGCTCGGCGTGCCCGTGCGACCAGCCCGACGCGGTGCCGTCGCCGTGCAGCTGAACCACGCCGGGGTGGGCGGTGTGCAGCATCGTGCGGTAGGTGTCGAAGCTGGCCACGTAGGCGGCGCGGATTTCCACCGACCCGGTGGCGGCAACCCCCCGGCGCTCGAAGACGCCGTCGGGGGTGAACATCACGACCAGAGTGTCGATGTCGTGGTCGTCGACGGCGCGGCCGTAGAGAATGCCGAGGTCGCGGATGGCCTGCCGGTCGGCGTGAGCCCGGACGGCGGCGGCGAGCGCGGCGAGGTCGGCGCCCGTACCCGACACCGTCGTCAGGTCCGCGGTGACGGCCGGGAGATCGAGCCTCATGCCGCGGCCGCAGGCAGCGTGTGAAGAACAGCCATCAGCTCGGCCGGGATCGGGGCCTTCCCGCCCACGAGGGTGCGGCAGACGAAGGTCATCGCGCCGTGCGTGACCACCTCGCCGTCCCGCAGGAAGTCGAACCCGACCACGTAGGACGACGAGCCGACCCGGTCAAGCACGAGCCGCACGGTGAGCTCGTCGAACACCCGCACCATCGCCTTGTACGTGCACTCCGAGTGCACCCCGACGGTTATGAAGCCGAACTGCTCGGCGAGCTCCCCGCTGCGGATGCCGTGGGAGTACATCCACGTGCTGTACGCGCGCTCCATCCACGGGTAGTAGATGGCGAAGTAGGCGATCCCGACGGTGTCGCAGTCGCCGTAGGAGAGCTGGAAGCGCAGCGGCTGGAAGTCGCTCACGGCAGCACCACGGTCGCCGAGCCGGACATGACCGCATCCCCGGCCTCGTCTCCCTCGATGACCGCCAGGACGACGTCGCAATCGGCCAGCCGAACGCCGTCCTCCTCGCGCAGAGCCGTCACCGTCGCGCGCACCCGCAGGTGGTGCCCGGCGAGCACGTTGCCGAGGAAGCGCACCCGCAGCCGGCGCAGCCGCTCGGGCCCGCCGACCCAGTCGGTCACCGCGTTCATCACGTAGCCCATGTTGAGCGGGCCCTGGTTGATCGGCCGGTCGCCCATCCCCAGCGCCTGCAGCGTCGCGACGTCCCAGTGGATCGCCGTGGGGTCGTTCAGCAGCGCCGCCATCGTCTTCATCTTCTCGGCGCTGACCGAGGGGATGTCATAGAACGGCAGCTCGGTGCCGACGGTCACCGCAGCGGCGGTCATGCGTCGCGCCGCGGGAAGACGATCGAGTTCCAGCAGGTCGCCACGTGCTCGTCGGCCTCGTTCAGGCCCAGGGAGTTCAGGTCCGTGGAGTGCAGCTCCATGGAGTAGCCGACGACGTCGAAGACGCCGGTGCGCCGACCCACCTTGCGCTCGGCGGAAAGGATGCCGCCACTCACCCGGTAGGTGGTGCCGACCTGCATCGGGCGGGCCAGCGTCGTCTCGTGCTCGCCGAACACTGGGCCGTCGGAGGCAGCAGCGCCGAACCAGGCGAACAGCTCGTCCCAGGTGATGCCCATGGCCCCGGTGGCCGCCATCCAGGCGAAGAGGGGGTGGGCGACCTGCGGCCCGGCGTCGGCGGTCACGGCAGGCGGTTGCGCGAGGACTGTGTCGGCCAGCAGCCACGCGCGCCACGGGTGCACGGTGTACTCGCCCCCCGGGAATGCGCGGCCCACCTGGCGGTCGAGGTCCGCCTCGGCGAAGCCCATTCACACGCCCCGGTCGCGCTCGGCCCAGTACGGCGTGCGCAGCTCGCGCTTGAGGATCTTCCCCGTCGGGGCCTTGGGCAGCTGGACGACGAAGTCCACCGAACGCGGCTTCTGGTAACTGGCCAGGTGCTTCTTTGCTTCGTCGATGATCTCTCGCTCGGTCGCCTGCGTGCCCGGCTTGAGGACGACGACGGCCTTGACCGCCTCGCCCCACTCGTCGTCCGGGATGCCGAAGACGGCGCACTCGAGCACCGCAGGGTGTTGGTTGATGGCCTCCTCGACCTGCACCGAATAGATGTTCTCCCCGCCGGAGATGATCATGTCCTTGGCGCGGTCGACGATGAAGACGTAGCGGTCGGAGTCCCAGGTGGCCATGTCGCCTGTCCACATCCAGCCGTCGCGGATGGTCTGCGCCGAGAGCTCCGGCTGGTTCAGGTAGCCGATCATGTTCTGCTCGCCGCGGACGACGATCTGCCCGGCGGTCTGCCCGTCCTGTGGCACGTCCCGACCGTGCTCGTTGACCACGCGGATCTGGGCGGTGAAGCCCTCGCGGCCGCAGGAGCGCAGCCGCTCGGGGTGGTCGCCGTTGACGGCGCGGAGGTGGTCCTCCTGGGAGAGGAACGTCATGCCGGCGCCCTCGGTCTGCCCGTACCCCTGGATCATCGTGCACGGGAAGTTGTCCATGGCCGCGCGGACGACGGAGGAGGGCATAGGCCCGCCGCCGTACTGGAAGTTGCGCAGGCTGGACAGGTCGTAGGAGGCGAAGTCCGGTACGGCCATCATCCAGTTGATCATGGTGGTGATGCCGAGGAAGGCCGATACCTTCTCCTCCTGGATGATCTCCAGCGCCTGCTTGGCCTCGAAGTTGACCAGGACGAGCGGGCACCCGTGCCGGTTGTAGTTCATCGCCAGCACGATCGGGATGTGGTACATCTGCCCGGTCAGCATGTAGACGTCGCTGGGCACGATCCGCTCGGCCACCGTCTGCGCCAGCATCATGGCCCCCGCGCTTCGGTGGGTGTGCATGGCGCCCTTGCTTTTCCCGGTGGTGCCCCCGGTGTAGAGGATGAAGAACGGGTCGTCGTCGAGCACGGACAAGACCCAGATCGGCTCGTCGTCGCTTGAGGACTCGACGAGCCGGGTGAAGCTGCCGTCGCTCTTGTCGCCGAACTGCAGCCAGTGGGGGACATCGACGTCGCGCTGGAGCTGCTCGATGGCCTCGCCGAACTCGTCCTGGCTGATGATTACCTTCGGCGTCGCGTCGCGGACGATGGTCGCGAGCTCGGCGCCGGCCAGCCGCCAGTTCAGCGGCTGGAGCATCAGGCCCGCCCGGCCGGCCGCGAAGTACAGCGCCATGTACTCGGCGCAGTTGCGCGACAGGACGCCGAAGCGGTCGCCCTTCTCCAGGCCGAGGCCGCGCAGGCCGTTGGCCAGGCGCCGGACGAGCCCGTCGAACTCCGCATAGTCCAGGCGCCGGTTGTTCGGCACATCGACGATCGCCTCGTTGCGCGGCGTGAGCGCGGCCCACTTGGCGGGGATCAGTCCCTGGTTCATCTGACCTCTTTCGTTCCGGGAGCTGTAACGCGCCGCACAAGGTGCTGACCCGGCGAACCATATTCATGTTTGCCGCGCGACGCCAGCCCCGCCTCCGCCCATCCGCCTCCGATCCAGATGGAACCGGTCACGGCACGGTAACGCTGACGGCGGCTCGCCTTGACCATGGGCACAAACCATGATATCAATGCGCATCGTTATCTCGATCACACTCGAGCGAGCGATCTGCAACGCCCTGGTGCTGGACCAATCAGGGGAGCCCGCGGAGAGCGGCGTGGCTCAACATCCCACCTCGAACGCCCGCACCCCGCCCGATCGGAGAGACCACGCATGAAAACTCGTTCCCTCGCTGCCGGTATTTCAACAGCCGTGCTGCTCCTGGTAGCCGCCTGTTCCGGATCGTCGAACGGTGGCTCCGCTACGGGCGTCCCTAGCGCCGGCGGTTCCTCGAAAACAAAGGCCGGTTCCTCGATACCGAGGGTCGGTGACCTGCCGCTGCCGGCCCTGACAGCGCAGATCCAGAGCGCCGGCACCAAAGCCGCGAAGGACGCAGGTGCCAAGCTAACGCTGCCGACGAAGAAGATCGGATACATCTCATACGGCCAATCGATCGATATCTCCGTCAGGGTGACGAATACGGTGACCAACGCGGCTCACGACCTCGGCTGGAACCTCCAGGTGTGCGACGGTCAGGCCACCCCGGCCGGCCAGCTCACCTGCGCCACGAACTTCGTGAACACCGGTGTCGACGCCATCCTCACCAACGGCATGCCGCAGTCGTCGATCGCGCCGGCACTCGTTAAGGCCAAGTCCAAGAAAATCCCTGTGATCAACATAGGTGGCTACATCGGGCAGCAGGATCTCTTCGCAGGCTCCTACTACCCGTCGGAGGCGGACCTCGGCAAAACTATGGGCCAGTGGCTCGTCGACCGGATGGGTGCAGGGGGTGGCCCCATTGCGGTGCAGACGTTCCAGGCCGACTTCGTCATCCAGCGGCTGCAGGGGCTCGACAAGGCCATCCAAGGCACCAAGGTGACCATCGCGGGCAAGTTCGACGCCGACGCCACCAACCTCGTCGCCGGAGCGCAGCAGGCGGTCTCCGCCTCCTTCAATGGCAACAGCAACATCAAGGCCTACTACCTCACCTTCTCCGGCTCCGAGCTCGGGGCGGCCAAAGCAATGCAGGTGCTCCGGCCGGGCAAGCAGTTCCCAGACCGGCCGCTGATCACCACCTTCTACGCCAACCTCCCGACGATCGATCTGATCCGCTCGGGCCAGGTTGACGCGGCGACGGAGAACTCCTCGGAGTTCGTGGCGTACGTCGCCATGGACCAATTGGCTGAGATGTGGACCCGCCACACCCAGATCAGTCAGGAGCCACGGCCCAACTACGGCAAGGGCCTGGACTTCTGGCGCCCCTTCGTGGTCGACAAAGACCACCTGCCGGCTCAGGGCAAGCTTGCCCAGCCACCGGTGGACTTCGAGGGCTTCTTCACCACGAAGTGGTCTAACGAATTCAGCAACCTCCCCTAGTCCCGCCCCCGAGGTGCCGCCGTCCGGCGGCACCCCGGGTCACTCCCCTCGGAGGCAGTCCGTGCCCGCAGGACAGACCCATGCACCCGCCGGGCACGACCCGGCCTCAGCCGCCCCCGTTTCGGATGCCGCCCGCCAGAACCATCGTGGACCGACGCGCGCCACCAGGACCCGCAGCGCGCGCACGTTGGGGCAACTCGTCGGCCGCGGCGGCGTGCTCATCGCCCTGTTGCTAGTAATCGCCGCTTTCGGGATCGCCCGCCCCGACAGCTTCCTGACCTTCGACAACCTCACCGCGATCCTCCAGCAGGCGGCCGCGCCGGCCATCCTGGCGATCGGGCTCACCGTCCCGCTGGCCTTGGGCGAGTTCGACCTGTCGATCGGCTCCATGGTCGGCCTCGGCGGGGCGTCGGCCGTCGCGCTAATCACCCTGGACGGGGTCGGCTGGCCCGTGGCCGTGCTGATCGCGCTGCTCATCGGGTTGCTCGTCGGTGTCGTCAACGGCACGTTCATTGCCTATTTCGGCGCCTCCTCGTTCGTGCAGACGCTGGCGATGGGGGTGATCCTGCTCGGCGTCGAGTACCTGTTCACCAACCAACAGACGCTCTACAGCGGCATCCCCGCTGGCTACAAGGCGCTCGGCCAGAGCACCGCTCTCGGCGGGGTGAACATCCAGATCTGGCTTGCCCTTGTGGTCGCGGTCCTCGCCTGGCTGTTCCTGGACCAGACCGAGACGGGACGGCGCATCTACGCCGTCGGCGGCAACCCCGACGCCGCCCGGTTCGCCGGCGTCTCGGTCAAGCGGCTGCGGGTGCTGGGCTTCGTGATCGTTGCCCTGGCCGCCACCGTCACCGGCATCCTGATGACGGCGCAGGGTGGCTCGGCGTCCCCGAACGCGGGCGTGCCCTTTCTGCTGCCGGCCTACGCGGCCGCCTTCCTGGGCTCGGCGACGTTCCGGCCCGGCACCTTTAACGTGCCTGGCACGGTGGTCGCCGTCCTGTTCCTCGGCGTGATCCAAACCGGGTTGCAGATGCTGCAGATCCCAACGGCCTGGATCAACATCATCCAGGGCGTCGTGCTGATCGCCGCGATGCTGATCAGCCGCCTGGAGAGGAAGCGGCGGTGACCGCCGTGACGCCGGCGGTGGACCATCCCGTCATCGAGGCCCGCGGGCTGCGCAAGACCTACCCGGGTGTGCTCGCGGTGGACGACGCGTCGTTCTCCGTGGCCCCGGGGGAGGTGCTCGGGCTGGTCGGGAAGAACGGCGCCGGGAAGAGCACGGTCATCAAGATGCTCGCCGGGCTGGTGCACCCGGATCACGGCGAGATCCTGGTCGACGGCGAAGTCGTCACGCTCGCGGCGCCGCACGACGCCTCGCTGCTCGGCATCTCCTTCGTTCACCAGGAATTGGCGCTGGTGCCGCGGACGAGCGTCGCCGAGAACGTCTTCCTCGGGCTCCCCCAGCCGAAGCGGGCGGGCATCTTCGTGGACTGGCGGGCGCTGCACCGGCGCACCCGCGAGGTGCTGGCCCGTCTCGGCATGGACGTCGACCCGCGGACGATGATCGACGACCTCAGCGTGGCACAGCAGCGCCTGGTCATGGTGGCCCGCTGTCTCGCGTGGGACGCCCGGGTGGTCGTGCTCGACGAGCCCACCGCCTCGCTGACCGACGAGGAGATCCAGCACCTGCTGCAGGTGATTCGGCAACTGGCCGCGGTGAAGGTCGCGATCGTCTACGTGTCGCACCGGCTCGAGGAGGTGCTCGGTGCCACCGACCGGGTCGTCGTCATGCGCGACGGCTCGGTGGTGGCCGACCTGCCGACCCATACCCTCACGAAGGCCACGCTGGTCGCCGGCATCACCGGGGAGAAGCAGGCCTCGGAAAGCCAGGCAGTACATGTGCACCGGGCCTCGAGGGGTCGTGGTGGCGAATTGCTCCGGGTGTCCGGGCTGACCCGCGCACCGGTGCTCCATGAGGTGGACCTGACGCTCTACGAGGGTGAGGTGCTCGGTCTGGCCGGGCTGGTCGGCGCAGGGCGGACCGAGCTCGCCCGCGTGCTGTTCGGGATCGACCACCGCGACCGTGGCACGGTGACCGTGCGCGGCCGCGAGGTGGCGCTGCGCTCGCCCCGGGCGGCGCTCAAGGAGCGGATCGTGCTGCTGCCCGAGGACCGACGCCACCAGGGCAACGACGTGTCCATGAGCATCCGGAAGAACACCACCCTGCCCACGCTCGGCCGCTACCGCGGGGTGGCCTGGCTGCCGCGGCCCAGCGCGGACCGGGAGCGGGTGGTCAGCCAGGAGATGATTGGCCGGCTCGGCATCAAGGCCCGCGACGCCGAGGTGCCCGTCGCCTCGCTGTCCGGCGGCAACCAGCAGAAGGTCGTGCTCGCCAAGTGGTTGACGCACGGCGCCGACGTGTTCGTCTTCGACGAGCCGACCGCCGGCATCGACGTCGAGGGCAAGGCCGACGTCTACGGGCTGATCGGCGAGCTGGCCGATGCCGGCAAGGCGGTGCTGTTCATCTCCTCCGACCTGCCCGAGCTCGCCGCCGTGGCCGACCGGGTGGTCGTGCTGCGGGAGGGCCGGGTGGTCGCCGAGCTGACCGGCGCCGACGTCAGCGAGAGCGTAATCCTCGAGCACTGCTACGGGCGCGATGTCGCGTGAGTGACCAGCGCTTCGCAGCGAAGGTCGCCTTCGTCACCGGGGCGGCCCGGGGTCAGGGACGCAACCACGCCGTCCGGTTGGCGCAGGAGGGGGCCGACCTGATCCTGGCCGACGCCTGCGCCGACGTCGCCTCGATCGGCTACGACCTGGCCACCGAAGCCGATCTGGCCGAGACGGTGAAGATGGTGGAGGCGGAGGGCCGGCGGGTCGTCAGCGAACGGGTCGACGTCCGCGAGGGTGCCGCGCTGCGGGCCCTGGTCGATCGCGGGGTGGCCGAGCTGGGTCGGCTGGACGTCGTCGTCGCCAACGCAGGGATCGCCGGCAGCGAGCCGATGGTCGAAATGTCCGACGCCACGTGGCAGGACATGATCGACATCAACCTGACCGGCGTCTTCAAGACCATCCGGGCCGGGCTGCCGCACCTGGGCGCCGGGTCGGCGATCGTAATCACCAGCTCGATCGCGGGGATGAAGGGGTTGGCCAACAACACCCACTACACCGCGGCCAAGCACGGGGTGATGGGGATCATGCGGGCGCTGGCCAACGAGGTCGGCCCGCAGGGCATCCGGGTCAACTGTGTGAACCCCACGAACGTCGACACGCGGATGCTGTTCAACGAGGCGATCTACCGGCTGTTCCGGCCCGACCTGGAGGCGCCGGCCCGCGAGGACGTCGAGGACATCATGAAGGGCATGCACGTGCTGGACCGGGGCTGGGTGGAGCTGGACGACGTCAGCAACGCCGTCCTCTTCCTCGCCTCCGCCGACGCCCGCTACGTCACGGGCGTGGCCCTGCCGGTCGACGCCGGAGCGCTCATCCGCTGAGCAGGAGCGGGGAGCGTTGCAGGCGCTCCCCTCGCCTGGAGTTCAGTAGGGCAGGTCGAGCTCGATGTGGCGCTTGGTGAAACGCCACGCACCGTCGCCCTCGCGGACCAGCTCGTCCTCGTACTTCGCAGAGGAGAGCAACGTGGCCTTGCCGTTCTCGATGGAGATCAGGGTCAGGTAGGAGTTGACCACCGCGTTCGACTCGTCCTCGGACCGCACCACGAAGTTCGTGGTCACGTGGCGGCGCTGGTCGCTCTGGCTGGCCAGGCTGTCGGTCATGAGCTTCATGACGGCCTCCTTGCCCTCGAACGGCCCGATCAGGTCACCGCCGGCGATGCGCATGGTGAGCACGGCCTTGTCGGCGAAGGTGTCCGCCATCTCGGTCATGTCGTTGTCGTCGTAGGCGATGGAGTATCGGTTGAGCACGTTCTCGATGTCTCCGCGGGCGGACATGGCAGCTCCAGGGGGAGGGCCGACAACGTCGTCGGCTGGTGAGGGTGAGTGTGATCCAGCTAACCGTATATATTGTGAGCCTGTTTGCACCAGAGGCCGGTGCGGCCGGGCTACTTGACGTACGCGCCGGCGTCCACAGGAAGGGTCACCCCGGTGATGTAGCGGCCCTCGTCGCTGGCGAGGAAAAGCACCGCGTTGCTGATGTCCAGGGCCTCGATCCAGGGCACGGGCAGGGTGTTGAGCGACATGAAGCCCGGCATCGCCTTCTCCTGGCTGGGCTCGGGGTCGCCGGGGCTGAACATCGCGTACGTCCCCGGGTTCTGGATCATGATCGTGTCGACGTTGGTCGGGTGGATCGTGTTGACGCGGATGCTGTGCGGGCCGAGCTCGTTGGCCAGGGTGCGCATCAGGCCGACCATGCCGTGCTTGGCGGCGACGTAGTGAGCGACGTGCTGGATGCCCTTGAGGCCGCCGATCGAGCTGGTGAATAGGATCGATCCGCCGCGGTCGGCCTCGATCATGGCCGGGATCGCGACCTTGGCGGTGTGGAAGACGCCGGTCAGGTTGACGTCAATCATGTCCTTCCACTGCTCGCTCGAGAGCTCCCACGCCTTGCCGTAGGTGGCGATGCCGGCGTTGGCCAGGACCGTGTCGACGTGCCCGAACTCGGCCAGCCCGTCGTCGAAGGCCTGCTGCAGCCCATTGAGGTCGCGGACGTCGGCCTTGCGGGCCACGATGCGACGACCCAGGGCCTCGACGGCCTTCACCGTCTGGGCGAGCTCCTCCTCGGTGGCTAGCGGGTAGTACGGTGTCACCGAGTTGATGTTCTGGCAGATGTCCACGGCGATGATGTCGGCACCCTCCTCCGCCAGGCGCAGGGCGTGGCTGCGTCCCTGCCCGCGCGCGGCACCGGTGATGAATGCGACCTTGCCCTCCATGCGTCCTGCCATGGGTCTGCTCCTCTTTCGGGCGCGGGCAGGGTGCCCGCGCGGTCTCTGGGGGTGAGGCGGTTACTTCGCGCCGAAGCCGGCGTCCACGGGCAGCGTAACGGCCAGTGACGTAGCGGCCGCCGTCGCCGACCAGCCACGCGACGGCGTCGCTGATGTCCTCGGACTCAACCATCGGGACCGGCAGCAGGTTGCCCTGGCGGTCCGACGTCGCCGGGGTAGACGTCAGGTAGGTCTGCATCGGCTCGTTGACGATCATTGGGTTGGCCACCCCGGTCGGGTGCACGGTGTCGACCCGGATCGAGTGCGGGCTACCCAGTTCGCGAACGACCTCATCAGCCCGACCAGGCCGTGCTTGCTTGCCGTGTAGGCGGTCAGCCCGGCGGTGTCGTTGCCGCCGGTCCCGAACAGGCCCTGGGGGGAGCTGATCAGCACGATCGCCCCGCCGCTGCCGGCGTCGACCATCGGCGGCGCGGCCACCTTGACCGTGTTCCCGGTCAGGTTCACGTCGAGCACATCGGCGAAGGTCTCGTCCTCGTCGGAGCCGCCCATGAGCGGGGCGATCCCGGCCGAGCGTCGCCATCCCCTCGTCGACGGAGGCCTGCAGGGCGGCGCGGTCGCGACGTCGACCTGGCGCGCCCAGCGCTGTCCGCGGGCCGCTCCGGTGACGAGGGCGGCGCGGCCGTCGAGGGGGAGGGTCATCGGTCAGTTGCGCGCGGACGCGGCGGACACGCCCTCGGGTACGGTGGCGGGCGGCAACCGGCGCTCCCCGGGAGTGAAGGTCGCCGGGATCCGCTGCCAGCCCTTGTTGACCCCCTGGCGCGGGTAGCGCCGAAGGCCCGTCAGGTCGACCTCGTAGTCCGGCATTCGCTCCAGGACCTGCTTGAGCATCTCCTTCGCCATCCGCTTCCCGAAGTGCGAGCCGGCGCAGCGGTGGATGCCGACGCCGAACGCCAGGTGCCGGTTGGGCCAGCGATGGATGTCGATCTCGTCGGGGTTGTCGAACTGGTGCTCGTCTCGGTTGGCCGACGACCACGCGAGCAGTGCGCGGTCGCCGACGGACACCGGGCAGCCGTGGAACTCGGTGTCCTGGATGACCGTGCGGGCGAGCGCCTGGGTGGGGGAGAAGTAGCGAAGGAACTCCTCGAGCGCGCGGTCGAGCAGGGAAGGGTCGTCGATGAGCTCCTGGCGGACATCCTGGTGCTCGTAGAGCCACACCAGCGTCTGGCTCACCAGCGAGGCCGTCGTCCCGACGCCGCCGCTGATCAGCAGTTCGACCATCGAGAAGACCTCCTCCTCGGTGATCGGCCGGCCGTCGACCTCTTGCTGCACTAGGTAGCTGATGGCGTCGTCCTTCGCCTCGGCGAAGCGCGCGGCGATCACCTGCTTCATCTGCTCGGTGCACCGGGGCAGGTCCTCCTCGACGGCCCGCTTGTAGATCGGGCTGTCGGTCTGTTCGGCGAGGGTGGCTTGGTGGGAGCGGGAGTAGATCTGCCAGTCCTGCACCGGCAGGCCCAGCCAGTCGATGGTGCAGATCGACGGGACGCCGATGATCTGAGCCAGGTCGGCCCCACCGGCCTCGATCAGCTCGTCGATGAACCACGTCGTCCAGGTGACGATCATGTCCTCGATCTTGTCGACGGCCGCCGGGGAGGCAATCGGGTTCACGACCTTGCGGTAGCTGCGGAACTCCGGCGGGTCGAGCTCGATCGGGATGTGCTTGTGCATCGGCGTCTTGGGGATGACCACCGACAGTCCGGGGCCGCCGTACTGGTCGAGGCGCTGGGAGGAGAAGACGTCGTCGTCCCGGGCGGCCTCGAACACCGACTCGTAGTCGGAGAAGACCCAGAAGCCGCCGTAGAGGTCCGACCAGGCGACAGGATGCTGCTGCCGCATCTCACGGTAGCTGCCGACGGTGTCTTCGGCGTGCTCCTGGGAGTGGTGGTCGAAGTGAACGACGGGGCATCCGCCGGCGGCGGTCGCCGTGTGGTCTGCGTCTCTGCTCAACGTCACAGTGTGATAATGCTTATCCTAGTTTGACTCTGTCAACCGGGTCCGTCCGCGCGACGTGTCGGATCCGACCTCCGGGAGGGAAGCGATGCGCGTCACTGTCGACCTAGAAGCCTGTCAGGGGCACGGGGTGTGCCACATGAGTGCCCCCGACGTCTTCGAACTCGACGAGATGGACGGCCACTCGATCGTGATGAAGGACCCGGTGCCGCCGGAGCTCGAAGCCGACGCGCAGCTCGGGGCCGACAGCTGCCCCGAGCGGGCGATCACGGTCTCCGCCTGACCATGCGGGTCGTCGTCGTCGGCGCGTCGATGGGTGGCGTCCGGACGGTGCAGGGCCTGCGCCGCAGGGGGTCGACCGACGAGATCGTGCTCGTCGGTCACGAGCCCGGCTCCCCAGAAGGGGTGGCGTCGGACCGCCCGCCGCTGTCGAAGGCGTTCATGTCCGGCGCGGCCGCCACGGCGCCGCCCCTGGTGTCGCCGGCCGACCTGGCCCGCCTTGACATCGCGTTCGTCGAGTGTCGCGCCACCGATCTGGACCTCGAGGGGCGCCGGGTGGTGCTGCACGGCGGAAAGGCGCTGGGTTTCGACCGGCTGGTCGTCGCCACCGGGTCCTCACCCCGGTTGGTTCCGGAGCTGGAGCCCCGGCCCGGCGTCTACCCGCTGCGCACGGCGGCCGACGCGGCCGCCATCCGGGCCGCAGCGGGTGAGGGCGCGCGGGTGGTAGTCGTCGGCGGCGGGTTCATCGGCGCGGAGATCGCCGGCACGCTGACCGCCCTGGGCCGGCAGGTGTCGGTGGTCGAGCCGCTGCCCGCGCTGATGATCCGCGGGCTCGGTCCCGAGCTTGGGGCGGTCTTCACCCGGCGGCACGCCGCGGCCGGGGTCGACATGCACATGGGCGCCGGGGTCACCGCGATCGAGGGCGGCGAGCGGGTCGACGGCGTCCGGCTCACCGACGGGTCGCGGCTGCCCGCCGACGTCGTCGTCCTGGGGCTGGGCACCGTGCCCGAGACCGGCTGGCTGTCGGACTCGGGGCTGGATCTGCGCGACGGGGTGGTCTGCAACGAACACCTCGCCGCGGTCGGCGCAGTCGGTGTCTACGCCGTGGGCGACCTGGCTCGGTGGCGCCATCCCCGCTACGGCGAGGACGTGCGGGTCGAGCACTGGACGAACGCCGTCGAGACGGCGGCGGTGGTCGCGGCCAACCTGACCGGCGAGCCGACCGTGCACGACGCGCTGCCCTACGTCTGGACCGATCAGCTCGGCGCGCGCTTGCAGGTGTTCGGGCAGGTGCGACCGCAGGACGAGCTGCGCGTCGTCTTCGGTAACCTCGACGGCTCCTTCGTCGCCGTGACCGGAGGGGACGGGCAGCTGCGCTCGGTCATGGGGTTGGGCGCGATCAAGCAGCTGATTCCCTACCGCAAGCTCCTGCTCGCCGGGGCCGGTTGGGACGAGGCGCTCGCGGTCTGAGTCACGGGTGGCTGCACCCAGCGCTGGATGACCAGGAAGCAGACTGCGCAGGCGAACATCGCCGTGACGGTCGCCGACCACGAGGCGTCGTAGCTGCCGGTGAGGTCGGCGAAGAAGCCGAAGGCCCAGGGCGACACCAGTGCACCCAGGTAGTAGCCGGTCGACATGATCGAGGTCGCTCGGCCGACGGCCTGTGGCGCCCGGTCGACGGTCACGGCGTGCACGAAGCCAGCACCGGTCAGGTTGGCGAGCATCGCGACGACGGCGCCGAGCACGACCAGGAGCAGGCAGACGTGGCTGCCGAGCCAGAGCACGCTCGCCCCGACCAGTGAAGTCAGGGCGATCGCGGCCCCGACGAGGGCGCGCCGGGTGGGTCCGGACCGGTCGGAGCGCCGGGCGGCGAGCACCATGGCGATTGCGCCCAGGGCGGTGCCGGTCGCGGACACCAGGCTGGCGCCGCGGGTGGACACCCCGGCGTCGACGAGGGTAAGGACCAGCCAGGAGAACAGCGGCTGCGACCCGAGAACGAAGAGGAACCCGGTGAGCGGGATCCAGAAGAAGCGGGCGGGCAGCGGGTGTCGGCCGACCGTCGCGGCGTGCCGACGGGGCTCGGCCCGGGGGAGCAGGAGGATTCCGGCCACGGCATTCGCCGCACACAGGACCGCCATCGCCAGCGCGACCCCCTGCCAGCCGATGTGCACGGCCGCCGGTGGGCCGGCGAGAGCCGCGACGGTCGCGCCCAGGGGGATGCCCGCGGTCTTCAGGGCGACCGCGGCCCCGGCCTGCTCCCGCCGGGACACCGTGGTGACGGCGACGCTGGTGCCCGCGTTGGCCAGTGCGTAGGCCGCGCCGGCCAGGACGCTGGCCAGGGCGAGCGCGAGGTAGGTGTTCCAGACGACGGCCAGCACAAGCGCGCCGGAGACCGCGAACTGGTCGGTGACGATGCAGCGCCGGGCGCCGAGCGGGTCAATCAGCCGGGACGTGACCAGCGAGGTCAGCCCCGTCGCGCCGTAGAAGAGGCCGACGACTAGACCCAGTTGGGCGCCGCTGAGGCCCAGGGACTCGCGCAGCTCCGGTCCGAGCAGGCCGACTAGGTAGGTGGGCGCGGCCCCCAGCCCCATCGCCAGCGTGCTGACGGTGAGGACGCCGCCCCGCCCGCTCCGCCCGTACGCTCGTACAGTCTCGGCCGGCGGGCCCGGCTCGGGAATCTCGATCGCGCGCTCCGCCTCGGGTCGGCCCGCCCGCCGGCCGCGAGAACGACCGGCGGGCAGGGTGGATCAGGACGTGGGCGTGAAGCGCAGCTTCATCCTCGTGGGCGCGCGGGTGAAGACGCCCTCGGCGGCGGCGGGCTCGACGAGCTCGATGTCGCTCATAGCGTCCAGCAGCTGGTTGGCCGCCGTCTCGACCTCGACCTTGGACAACATCGCGCCGACGCAAAAGTGCCGGCCGAACGCGAACCCGGTGTGGTTTGCCGCCGCGGCGAACGCCGTCGTGAAGTTCAGGTCGGGGCGGGTAATGTCGAACGTGTCGGGGTCGCTGTACTTGCGCGGGTCGCGGTTGGCCGCCGCGATCAGGCAGACGACGGTGGCTCCGGCGGGGATGGTGCCACCGGACAGTTCGACGTCCTCCGACGGCTGTCGCATGATCATCTGGACCGGCGGCGAGTGGCGCAGGGTCTCGGCGAAGGCGTGCGAGATCTTGCCGCGGTCCTCGCGGACCATCGCCAGCTGCTCCGGGTTCTTGAGCAGGTTCCACATCATGTTGGCCATGGCTTTGTCGGTGGTCTCGCCACCGGCGACCAGGAGCAGGCTGACGAACGCCTTGATCTCCAGGTCGGTCATCTGCTCGCCGTCGATCTCGGCGGTGCAGAGCGTCGACAGCAGGTCGTCGCGCGGGTTGGCGCGGCGCTCGGCAATCTTCGGGAGCAGGTAGTGCTGGAGCTCGTCCTTGGTCTGCAGCCCCGCCGCCATCGCATCCGGGTCCTGGGAGAGGTTCCCCAGGAAGGCCATGATCGAGTTGTACCAACGGTGGAACAGCTCGTGGTCGGCCTTCGGCAGGGCCAGCATGTCGACGATGACGTTGATCGGGAAGCGCGTCGTGAACTGGTCGACCAGGTCGACCTCGCCGTCGTGACGGAAGCCGTCGATCAGCTCGCGGGCGTTCTTCTCGATGACCGGGACGAACTTCTCGGTGAGCTCGCTGCCCCGGAAGGCAGGCGTCACCAGACCTCGGTGGACGGCGTGCTCGCGGCCGTCCATCTGCAGGATCGTGCGGCCGTGGACCGGTTCGAGCTGCCAGCTGTAGTTGTCGCTGGTGAAGCGGCGGTCCTTGAACGCCTTCTCGACATCCTCGTAGCGACTGATCACGTAGGACTGCATACCCTCGTGGAAGTACAAGGGGTGCTCCTCGCGGAGCACCCGCCAGGTCTCGTTGGGATCGGCGGCGGTTTCGGCCGAGAGGATGTCGGGGCTGGCCATGGGTGGGTCCCTTCCGTGGCGCGACGATGTAACCAGGATCACCATTAAGCTATTTTGTGGGACCGTCCCTGTCCACCACCCCCAGTTCCCGTCGCCGATTCTACTCGACACGATGATAATGCTTATACTAGTATTCCGTCGTTGACGGCATGCCGGGCCGTCCGCGGTGGTGACAACCTCGCCGACCCTCCTGGAGGAGTCATGGACAGCACGACCGCTCCCGCCCGCGGTCGAGCAGCGCACCCGTGTGGTGATCCACTTCGCCGCCGACTCAGGCGACGGCATGCAGCTCACCGGTGACCGGTTCACCGCCGAGGCGGCCGCGTTCGGCGACGACCTGGCCACACTGCGGAACTTCCCGGCCGAGATCATCCGTGCCCCCCACGGCACCCTGGCGGGGGTCTCGAGCTTCCAGCTGCACTTCGCCGACTACGACACGCTGACGCCGGTGGATCGGCCGGACATGCTCGTCGCGATCAACCCAGCTGCGCTGAAGGCAAACGTGATGGATCTGCCGGCCGGCGGGGTCCTGGACAATGAGGAGTTCACCAAGCGGAACCTGACGAAGGTCGGATACGCCGAGGACCCGCTGGAGGACGACTCGCTGGCCCCCGACACGGTGCATCGGGTGGCGATGACCTCGTTGGCCACCGCGGCTCTCGCGCCGCTGGGCATCGGCAAGAAGGACGCCGAGCACAGCAAGAACATGTTCGCGTTGGGGCTGCTGGCCTGGATGTACTCCCGGCCGACCGAGGGCACGGAGCGGGGGCTGCGGGAGAAGTTCGCCAAGTTGCCGGAGATCGCCGAGGCCAACGTGGGGGCCTTCCGTACAGGGCACGCATACGGCGAGACGACCGAGCTTTCAGGGTGACCTACGAGGTCGCGCCCGCGGCGCTGCCGGACGGGACGTACCGGCAAATCACCGGCAACACCGCGCTCCCCTACGGCTCTTCGCGGTCAGCCGCCGCTTCGGCCTGCCGGTGTTCCTTGGCAGCTACCCGCTCACCCCGGCCTCGGACATCCTGCACGAACTCGCCAAGCTTAGGCGGTTCGGCGTGACGACGTTCCATGCCGAGGACGAGGTCGTCGGTGTCGGCGCCGCACTCGACGCGGCCTACGGCGGGTTGCTCGGCGTCACCACGACGTCTGGGCCCGGGATCTCACTGAAGAGCGAGACCATCGGGCTGGCGGCGGTGACCGAGCTGCCGCTACTGGTGGTCGACGTGCAGCGCCGCGGGCCGTCGACCGGCCTGCCCACCAAGACGGACAGTCGGACCTGCTGCAGGCGATGTTCGGCCCCAACGGGAAGGCGCCGGTGCCGATCGTGGCGCCGTGCTCGCCGTCGGACGCGTTCGCGGCCGCGCTGGACGCCGCCCGCATCGCCGTCACCTACCGCACGCCGGTGCTGCTGCACCTCATCGCGGTGAACAAGCGGTACCGGACCCGGGCCGGCGTGCTGCTCACCCACGTCGACGTCACCCGTGCCGCGGGCTGACCGACCACGTACAACCGACTGAGAACTTACCTAAAATGACAACACCGACGTGGGGAGTCGCATGAGCAGCTCGTTGACACTGGCGCCCGCGCCGTGGTCCGAGGCCGCCGAGCAGGTGCGGGCGGAGGTCCGCGAGTTCCTTGCCGCTGAGCGTGCCGCCGGGTCGTTCGATACCCACGTCGACGCCTGGCTTTCCGGGGTCGACCCGGAGTTCTCTCGGAAGCTCGGCGAGCGCGGGTGGCTGGGCATGACCTGGCCGAAGAAGTACGGCGGGCACGAGCGCTCGGCGATGGAGCGGTATGCCGTCACCGAGGAGCTGCTCGCCGCGGGTGCCCCGGTGGCCGCGCACTGGATCGCCGACCGGCAGTCGGGCCCGAACCTGCTGCGCTACGGCACCGAGGCGCAGCGGCGCGAGATCCTGCCGCGGATCGCCGTTGGCGAGTGCTTCTTCGTCATCGGGATGAGCGAGCCCGACTCCGGCTCCGACCTCGCCTCGATTCGCACTCGCGCCGCGCGGAACGCCGACGGCGACTGGGTGGTCAACGGGGCCAAGGTCTGGACGTCGAACGCGCACCACTCCCACTACGGGATCGTGCTCGTGCGCACCTCGCCGCAGGACACCGCCCACCGGCACGCGGGGATGTCGCAGCTGCTCGTCGACCTGTCGCTGCCGGGCATCACGATCAACCCAATCCGCATCCTCGACGGCGGCCACCACTTCAACGAGGTGGTATTCGACGACGTCGTGATCCCGGCCGACATGCTGCTCGGCGAGGAGGGCAACGGCTGGCACCAGGTCACCGCCGAGCTGGCCTTCGAGCGATCGGGGCCGGAGCGCTTCTTGTCGACATATCCACTTGTCGCCGAATTCAGCCGGCGGGTGGCCGAGACCGGCGACCCTGCCGCGGTGGCGACGTTGGGCCGGATCTCCGCCCGCCTCCTGGCGCTGCGACAGATGTCGCTGCGGATCGCCGCGGCCCTGGACCGCGGGGAGCTGCCGAACATCCCGGCCGCGCTGGTCAAGGACGTGGGGACCACGTTCGAGGGCGACGTGATCGAGGAGATCAGGAAGGTGGTCGACGTGACGCCGTCCTTGGACTCGCTCGACCCACTTGGCCGGGCGCTGGCTGAGGCCCAGCTGCACGCGCCGGGCTACACGCTGCGCGGCGGCACCAACGAGATCCTGCGCGGGATTGTGGCGCGGGGATTGGGCCTGCGATGAGCGATCAGGACCTGGTGATCGAGACCGTTCGCGACATCCTCGCGGGCTACCCGCCCTTCGCGCTGACCGCGGAACGGCCGTGGGACGACGGTCTGTGGGGGACCCTGGCCGAGGCCGGGCTGACCGGGGTCGGCCTGCCCGAGTCGTCGGGCGGCTCCGGCGGGGAGTTCGCCGACGCGGTGGCGATCGTGCGCACCCTCGCCGCCGGTGCGGCCGCCGTCCCGGTGGCCGAGCAGCTGCTGGTGGCGGGTCCGGCGGTCGTAGCCGCGAATCTGCCGTTGCCTCCGGTCGAGGAGCCGCTGACGCTCGCGCTTAGCCCGGCCGTCATCGCCCGGGCGTCCGGCGATGGCGACGGGACCGGCCGGTTCACGCTCAGCGGGACGGTCACCGATGTCGCGTGGAGCGGCGCGGCCCGGCACCTCGTCGTCCGTGCGGCCGGTGCGGCAGGCCCCGTGCTGGCGGTGGTCGACGTCTCCAGGATCGAGACGACGACCGCGGTGAACCTTGCGGGCGAGCCGCGCGGCTCGCTGGTGCTCGATGATGTGGCGACAATTGGCGCTCTGCTGACGTCGGCCCAGGTCGAGGAGCTGAAGGCCCGGTACGCACTGGCGCGGGCGGTGCAGCTCGCCGCGGCGCTGGAACAGGTGCTGGCCTGGACCGTGCAGTACGCAGGGGAGCGGGTGCAGTTCGGCCGGCCGCTAGGCAAGTTCCAGGCGATCCAAATGGAGCTGGCCGAGATGGCGGGTGAGGTAACCGCGGTGACGGCGCTGACCGACGCCGCAGTCCAGGCCGTCGAGCGGAACGAGAACGTGGTGCTTGCCTGCGCGGCCGCAAAGGTGCGGGCGGGTGCGGCGGTCGAGGTCGTCGCGCGGCTGGCGCACCAGGTGCACGGCGCGATCGGATTCACCCAGGAGCACAAGCTGCACCACCTCACCCGGCGGCTGTGGTCCTGGCGCGACGAGGCCGGCAGCGAGCTGGCATGGTCGCAGGTGCTCGGCGCGGGCGTACTGGCTGACGGCCCCGACGGTGTCTGGCCGGCGCTGACCCGCGTCGTCTGATAACTCCTCCTTTCGAAAGGTGCGCGCGTGGCATCCGACTCCGGCGAGGTCCTGCTCGAGGTCGACGGCGGCGTCGCGGTGGTGACGCTGAACGCCCCCCATCGCCGCAACGCGCTGACGCCGACGATGGCCGACGAGCTGATCGCGACGTTCGACGAGGTGGACGGGCGGCCCGACGTCGGGGCCTTGGTCATGAAGGCGGTCGGGAAGTCGTTCTGTGCGGGCGGCGACATCGCGACCCTGACGTCGGCGGGGAAGGACCCGGCGTCGCCTGAGTCCTACGACGGCATGGGCCGGATCTACGACTCCTTCTACCGCCTCGGCCAGGTGAAGGTGCCAACCGTGGCCGCGGTGCGCGGTTCGGCAGTCGGCGCAGGCATGAACATGCTGCTTGCCGCTGACCTGCGCATCGTCGCGTCCGACGCGCGGCTGATCTGCGGCTTCCTCAAGCGTGGCCTGCATCCGGGCGGCGGTCACTTCGTGATCGTGTCGCGGCTGATCGGCCGGGAGGCCGCCGCAGCGATGGCGCTGTTCGGCGAGGAGATCAACGGCACCCAGGCCGTACAGCTCGGACTGGCGTGGCAGGCAGTGGACGACGCCGCAGTCGAGGACAGGGCGCGGGAGCTAGCCACGCGCGTGGCAGCCGACCCCGACCTTGCGCGTGCCGCGATCAGCAACTTCCGCAGGGAGGTCGTGGACGGGGCTGTGAGCTGGGACGTCGCGATGCAGTTCGAACGGCCGGCTCAGATGTGGTCGATGCGCCGCGCGGGCGAGTAGCCGTCAGTTCGCTGACGGTCGGGGACTCGTCCGGCTGAGCAAGCATCGGAAGGAGGCGCGCTCCAGGTACGACGTCGTTGCGCATCCAAGCCAAGCGGGCGGCGGACGAGGAGAGCCGAACTCTGAAGGCTGCGGGGGCGCACGACCGACCCGAAGGGGCTCTTCGCACCTGCGGTGGGTGTGAGCGACTCGCGGTGACGATATTGGGCTGAGCTGAGGGCGAGGCCTTCCAGGATCGGGAGCGACCAAGCTACCCAGTCCGGAAGGCCTCGACGTTGTCCGAGCCTACGGCGTGCGCTGCTGTGCGCTGCCGCCCAGATTCCTATTGTGACCGTTGCGATCTGCTCGTCGGGCTGGACGGCTTCCACGTCGTCGCCGTGAGCGAGCACGACGGCGAGCGCGGACCATTTCTTCGGGTCGTCGTTGAGTCGCCCAAGCGGGTCGAGGCGTGCCGGGGCTGCGGTGTCGTCGCCGGCAGCCACGGCCGTCGCACGGTGCGACTGGTCGACATCCCCTGCATGGGCCGGCCGGTGGAACTGTAGTGGCGCAAGCGGACCTGGCGGTGCGAGGAGCGGGCATGCCCGGCGGGGTCGTTCACCGAGGTCGATGACGCCTTGGCCGGGCCGCGGATGCTGCTGACAACCCGCGCCTGCTGGTGGGTGATCGGGCAGTTGCGCCGCGAACACGCCTCCGTGCAGTGGGCTCGCACGTCAGCTCGGGACTGCGTGGCGCACGGTTTGGCGCTCGATCAAGCCGATGCTTGAGGCACTCGCGGCTGATGAGTCCCGCTTCGACGGCGTCACCACCTTGGGCGTCGACGAGCACGTGGTGCGCCACGAGGCGCTGTTAGACCGTATGGAGTGACCGCTGGCTGATGGCGGTTGCTGGCCGGGGCCTCGCTCACGCACTGTCGTGGGTTACCGAGACCGGTCCCGCGCTCGGCCTATCCACATGCGCCCCCACGGTCGCTGGATAGAGCGCGCAAGGCGCGGTCACCCGCCAACGTCCGAAAGGGAATTATTTGCCCCCTCCTTTACGCGCCTTCGGTGAGGAACGGGTCAGGGTCGTGAGCTCTGCTTAAATGAAAGGCATAGCAGGTACTGGACGCCTGCGCGCCGCCAATCGGGTGAGGAGTTGATTTGCGAGCCCACACTCGTGATCCAGCTCGGCCTCAGCTCCGTGGGGCGCTGTCCCGCGTCGACGGTCTCGTGTCGGGATTCGAGGCGCAAGGGCGACGGCGTCCCTTGATGGTCGCGTTGATCAACTGTGTGTTCCTGCAGCAAGAGAACGTGAGTCGGCGGTCGACTCGGCTGTGAGGAACTCGAGCACGGCCGTTGAGAATTCTTCCGGGGCGTCGTGCGGAGTCCAGTGGGCCGCCTCGACCCGAACAAGCGTGGAGTGCGGGATATCTTCCGCCAGCCGCTCACCGTCAGAGATCGGTTGCCATGGATCGTGCACGCCCCATAGGACAAGAGTGGGCGCCTGGATAAGTTGATGGCGGTCGACGAGTGCCATCGTGTGGTTCGTGTTGAGAGCAGCGGCGTTTCGTATGAGGCTCAGCGCCCCCTCCTGGTCGCCGTACGGGGCGAGGATGCCGGCCACGAACTCGGCCGTCAGGCGATCGGGGTGGAGCATTCCCGCGGGCAACCCGGCGGCGGCGAATGCCACCACCTCGCTCGCGGACTTGTGGCGCCACCGAGGATCTCCAAGTGCAATCATGTCCCCAATAGGCCAAGAGTCGTAGGCCACGGCGTTCGTCAGCACGAGCCTCGCTACTCGGTCGGGATGTTCGATCGCGAGGATAAGCGCGACCCCGCCGCCAGTATCGTGGCCGACAAAGGTTGCTTTGTCTAAGCCCAGGTCGTCCAGCAGCCGCAGTACGGCTGCGGCCTGCGCCGGCAGTGAGCGGTCAAACCGATCGCGCCGGTCCGACCAGCCGTGGCCTAGTAGGTCCGGGGCGAGAATCCTGTAGTGATTCGCCAGACGTGGGATCACGTCAGCGTAAAGGTAGGACCACGTGGGGATTCCGTGGAGCAAGACCACTGGGTGCCCAGCACCGACGTCGGTGTAGGCGATGTCCAGATCTAGCGGGCCGAGCCCGGTGAGCGTCCGCCGTTTCTGCAGAGCCCGGAAGCTGTGGTGCGAAACGGTCATGGCAGCACGCTAACGCAACCCCCGGTTGACTCCGCATCGTGCGTGAGACTGGCCGGTGCCCGACCCTTTCCCGACCGGCCGGGACCGGGCCAATATCAGGCGTGGCCCGACGCCTCGACGTCCACTTAACCCGACAGCGGCGGTTGACATGCCTGCCCGCTATTGGGTTTTCCATCCCGGGTCATGGTCGCGGACCAATCTGTCAGCGCAAACGCGTCGACGTCGATGGACTGCATCGGAGGCCCATTGCGTCCCGGGTGAGAGCGCCGCCGGCGGCTCGGAAGCGCGGGAAAAAATTCTCGCGGATACAGTCGGCGGACTGGTTGGGCTCGCCCACGATGGCGACGTGCTAACGGCCCAGAGGGTCAGCATCTCGCCCGACCTAGACCGCCGCGTCCGGAAGGCGGCATGCCGCGGCGGGGCCTGGAACAAGCGAACGTCCCCCGAATCCTCTGGTGGCGCAGTGCTCGGCGGCGTCGTCCAACGCGGCCGCAGCGAGGCCGTCCCTGATCGCCCGAGCCGGCGCCTTGGCCGCCGCCCCAAGCATGCACCTATTGTACGAACCGCCGATCGACGCAGGCGAGAACCGAGTAAAACGGGTCGATCATGTTGCCGACGTGTAGCCGACCGACCTGACCCAGCAGCTGGTAGGCGTCGCTGGTGGAAAAGCCGAAGTACCGAACCAACCTGCGGACGAGGTCCAAGTATGCAGCCCGGGCACAGTCCGTGAGGTCGTTGCCCTGAAAGGCCGCGATAGAGCCGATACGCGTCGATGTGTTGAGTTGCGGGAGCGCTACAAAGCCGGCGGTCTCGACGTCAAGCGGTCGGCAACTCAACTCGACTTCGGCCTCGATTTCGATCGCAGCACCCGTGATTTCACCGTCCCCCTGGGCCGCGTGGGCATCCCCGGCAAAAAGCAACGCACCGGGGACATTGACCGGAAGGATCAGGGTTGCACCTGCGGTCACCTGCGGAAGGTCGACGTCGCCCAGGTACTCGACTGACTGCGAGAATGACATGCGTCTTTCTCGCCGCGGTGCGACGGCGATCGTCCCCAGAAAGGGGTTGATGGGGATCTTGACCGGCGGCCGGTTGGGCCGAGGGAACAGAGCTTCGTCTTCGTTGTACTGAAGGAGCCGGGTTTGTGGCTCGAGCGGCTGCTGCAGACCGAAGGCATCGTGCGAGAGCGCACCGAATCCTTCGAAGATCCCGGTCCATGCCTGACCGATCACCGGCACGGCGGTGACGCGATGAAGCACGATTTGGAGTGCCATTCCTGGCTCCGCACCGATAACGTGGACCGGTCCTGTCACCGGGCAGGCGCCCCCGAGACGTTCGATAACCTCATCGATGTGGTAGCCCTTGGGTGCCTCCTTCTTGACGACCCCACACAGCGAGTCAGCGGTCTCGAGGATGAAACGTTCGTCCGGGGCTACCTCGGCGACCGGTCGGGCGGCCGGATCGAGGTAGAAAGTCGTCTCGCCTCGGGACACGCGTTTCACGGCGGCTAGCCTTCATACCTCTGCTGGAAGGCTTTGTTCGCAGCCGCGAAGCATTCCGGAGGGGCACGCAGAATGCCCGCGCCGATCTGGCCGCCGTTCTTGCCGGCCAGACCGCCGTCGATCACCGGGACGATGCCGCTTGTCACCACCTTGTTGATGTCGATGCCAACCGGGCTCCCCCGGAACCCGAAGAACGGGATCAGGAAGTCGGGGTGCTCTCCGACGGTGATGTCATACATCGACTCGTTGAGTCGAGCCATCTCGGTCGCCGAGCCGCCCTGGTAGGCCTGCAATCCGAAAGCGGCGGCCTGCGCGAAGCCGCCAAGACCGACCGTCTCGGTGATGTGGCTCTCGCCCCCGATCCATTCAATGTCATCTTCGGTGAAGCCGTCGAACAGCTTGCAGTCGACGTCGGGCAACGGCCCGCTGAACCAGGTGTCTCCGAGCCCGGAAACACGGATGGAGTAGGCGCGGCAACTTATCGTCATAGCCGTGACGACCGATGAACCCTCAATATCACGGGCGGCGTCTGCGCTCGCCTTGGCTGCCGCCATCGCGAGTCGCAGGAAGAAATAATCGCTGGCATAGAGGAACTTCAAGGCGGTCTGAACCTCGTCGCGCTGTCCCTCGGTCGCGAGATCGATGAATGCCGGCGTCAGCTCGCGCGCGAACAGCGTCGTGGAAGCCGTGTTCCGACTGTGCATCTCGTCGCCCATGCGCAGCGCCCGGGAGATGATTGGCTTGAGCGCAATGCCTCCGCTGCACGCGACCGCGGCTCGGAGCACCGGGGCCAGCTCATGCTCGATGAAGCGCAGTCCTGCAGCGACTTCCTCGTCGTAGGCGCCGTAGTTGAGGCGGCGGCGCGACTCGCCTTCGTAGAAGTTGCAGAAGGCGCGATTGCCGTGGGCGGAGTTGTCAACGACGAACACCGGCATTGAGGCGGTATAAATACCTGCCACCGACCCCACACAGCCGTGATCGTGTGTTGACGCCAGGGTGATGCGACCGTCCTGAAGCTTACGATCGGCGTCGTCCGGGCTGTCGGCCAGGCCCTCGTAGAGGGCGCCGTAGATGATCGCGTTTCGTTGGCCGCCGTAGTACTCCTGCCACGGCAGCGGCGCTCCGGAGGTGAGGATCATGTTGGGAGCCATGCCGGGGATGACGTCTCCGCCGCGCTGTACGTCGGTCAAGATCGGTTCGGCTTGAGTGAGCCTCTCGTAGGCGGTTCGGTTGGGCTTTTCGTTATCAGATGGTCGTCCGGCCGAGCCGGGTCGTGCCTCTGGGTGGGTGCTTACCATGCTCGTCGTCTCTCTCGTGTGGGGCAGTTGGCAAACCAGCTCGCATTGGCGGTTCGGTCACCACAACTGCATGTACTTGGAGCGTTCCCACTCGCTCACCACAGTGTTGTATTCGAGCCATTCGGCGCGCTTGAGCTGGGTGTAGGTGCGGTGGACTTCCTCGCCGAGGACCTCACGGGCGAAGTCGCTCTCCTCGAACTCGTCCACGGCTTCGCCCAGGGTTGCCGGCAGACGGTGGATTCCGGCGGCGGTGAGGTCTTGCTCGCTGACCTTGTAGGTGTCGATGTTGACTGGGTCGCCGGGCTTTAGCTGGCGACGGATGCCGTCCAGGCCAGCGGCGAGGACGAGCGCGGTTCCGAGATAGAGGTTGGCTGCGCTGTCGGCGATGCGCACCTCGAGGCACCGACGGTTTACCGGAAGACGCAGCATGAGGGTTCGGTTGTTGTGGCCGTAGGCGCGATATACCGGTGCCCAGGAGATTTCGTTCATCAGGCCGCGCGGCAGCAATCGCTTGTAGGAGTTGACGGTTGGCGCCAAGACCGCGGTGACCGCCCCGGCATGCTCGAGAACCCCGGCGGTGAATTGGTAGGCAATCTCGTCATACCCGTCCTCGACCGCGATTCGCATGGAACCGTCCGTCGGTGCGTGGCGTTCAAAAACGTTCCGCCCCGTCTCCTTGTCGGCAAGACTGAGGTTGAGGTGTGCCCCGGAGCCGAACGAGGTCTGCGCAGGCTTGGGCATGAAGCTGGCGATGCAGCCGAGGGTGCGCGCAACGTGCTTGGCCATGAGGCGGAACAGAACCATGCGGTCGGCCATGGTCAACACGTCAGTGTAGCGAAAGTCGAACTCGTACTGGCCGTCTCCACCTTCGTGGTCGAAGGAGTAGACGTCCCAGCCGAGTTCGTTCATGTAATCGACCATCGGCTCAAGGAATGGGTCGGCGAGCATGGTCGTCTCGATGTCATATCCGCGCGTGGGCTTGTTGACGAGGTCCTCACCGATCCAGGGATCCCAGCTGTTCCCATTGCGGCGCATCACGTAAAACTCCGGTTCGACCCCCATGTTGCATCGAAATCCCATCCCATCGGCCTCGGCGACCTGCCGTTGCAACAACTGGCGAAAGTCGTGGCTATAAGGCTCGTCGTGCAGGTACAGGTTCGTCGGGGCGATGGCGTACCGGCGGTCCCACGGCAGAATGGTGAGGCGTGACAGGTCTGGGACGCCGACGCATTCGTCCTCGTTAGGCCCCAACTCGCCCATCCCCTCGAGTGCCCCCACGGTGTAGAGCTCGGAACCTGCCGCCATGTCCTCGAAATGGTCAACGGGCACGCACTTCGACTTCGGTACACCGTCCAGGTCGACATAAGCGCCGAAAACAAACTTCACCCCGGCATCAATCAGGCGCTGCTTGGCCTGAGCAACCTCGTTCATGACAACTCCTTGTGTCCTACGCCGTCGGCGCTGTTATGTGGGTGGTGTGGCAGTTATCCGGTGACGGCCTGATGGCGCAGTAGCCGTCCGTCGCCGAGAGTGACGAGTACCCCGCGCAGGATCCCTTCGCCGTACTCGGACCCTGCATTGATTGCCAGCGTCCGGCCGAGCCGGACGGCGCCACCAGATTCGTGGATGTGGCCGTGCAGGGTGACCAGTGGCTGCACAGCGTCGATAGCCTCACGCACTGCGGTCGACCCGACAGGCGCGGTCAGTTGTGTGCCTGCCGACGTCTTTACGGTGAGGCTGTCATCCAACATCGGGGCGGTGTCCAGCCGCGAGTCGAACGGTGGCACATGGATGTTGAAAACTGCCGTTTGCGGATTCTGGAGTTGCGAAGTCATCTCCTTCAGATGGAATCCAATCTGCTCCTCGCTGTACTCGCGGTGCGTGTCCCATGGCGTCCGGTTCGTGTAGCCCGTGTTGATCATTTCGTGGCCTGGGGCGATTTCGACGACCTGGCCCTCGACGAACTGGAATCGCTCGTCGCCGTGCTCGCGCAGGACGTCGTCGACGATGGGTGGGTCGTCATTTCCAGGGGCGTTGAGGATGACGACGTCCGTACCGGCGAGTTTCACGTGTGCGAAGTCGATCCACCGCTTGACCGTCGTCGCCACGACCTGGTTGAAAAGCTGGTCCAGCTGCTCCGGATGATCGACATAGTTCTGGTACTCGTCGGGAGGCATTCGGCGGGTGTAGAGACCGCTGTTCCACGCGCGACGTTCAAATTCCTCGAGCGATTCGGCCGGGATGACCTCATCAGAACCGTGTAGGTGGGCCCTGTATCTGTCCTTGCCGCCTTCCACGATCGGCACCACAATCTTTCCGCTGATGTCACCGCCGAGGAGGAGAACATCGGCCTTGTAGAAGGCGGCCGCATTGACGAACTTGCGGAAACAGAGCTCTGAACCGTGCAGGTCCGAGGCGAAGAAGATCGTCGTGCCGTCCGCGGCCGCCTGTCTCGTTGACTTACGGAAAAGACCCATCAGTACGTCGCCTCCCGATCGTCGACGTCCTCCCACCACTGCATCCGTTCGCCGACCTTGGCCCGTACGCGCCAGGCCATCGACTTGGGGCGCTTATCGATGACGTGCAGCAGAAGATCGACGCGGTCGCGGATGCTCTCGTTGACCTCCTGCCCCAAGTCAAATGCTGCTCCCGCGGCTTCCCGCAGTTGCTGGAGATTGCGGACGGCAGTGTGGTGAAAGCCCCAGTCCTTCGCGAGAAGGGCGGCGATGTGCGTGGCGTCGATCTCCTCCCCCCCTACAGGTTCTGGCGCAACACGGTGGGTGCCCAGCAACACCCCAAGGTCCAGGATGTCGGTGACCGTCAGGTTGACGATCTGCAGTTTCTGCAGAAGGAGCTCTTCTAGCGGGATCGTGAAGCGGTGCCGCTCGAGACGGTGACGGACTTCGATGGTGTGATTGAACTGCAGCCGCTCCACGAAGACGTCGATCTCGATCTTGGTCTCGGGATGCGCGAAGGAGTAGCGCATGCCCTCCATGGCCACCAGTAAGTCCCGGTCAACAACATATCCGCGGGACTCGAGAAACCGACGCATGCCCTTTCGATCTTCCTTCGGCACGATGAAATCGATGTCCTTCGCGGGCCGACCGAGGCGGTCCATCGCCTCGCCCGGGCCTGCACAATGAAGTCGGATTCCCCCGCTGCCAACGACTCGTAAAGTGACTCCGGCATCCCGTGCGCCGGTGACAACCTCGACCGCCTCGCCGTGTAACTCTTCCCAGGCAGGCGCCATGCTGATCACCACTACTCGATCGGAATCTGCTGGAAGGCGAGGTTGAGGTCAATCCCTTGCCGTTTGCGATAAATCTTGGAGCCGACATACCACGCCGTGCCGGCAACCACGATCCCGAGAACGATCCAGAACTCGCGGGACACGTGATGCATGGTGAACAGCGGACCCGCTGCGATCGGATCGTTCCAGAGGAGGTACACCACGCCCGCGAAGAAGACCAGGCTCAGCGCCCCGGTGAGTGACATGACGGGGACGCCGAGAAAGCGAGTGTTCTTGACCGGCGAGGAGTTGAAGAACTGACGTCGGGTCTTCGGAAACAGGATCGCCGAGATCATGACCGTTCCCCAGACGATCAGAAGGACCTCGATCAGCGTCAGGAAGGCAATCGCCTTGAAGGCGATCAACCACATGAACACGACCGACCCAGCGGTGGAGATACCGATGGCGATGACCGGCGTGTGGAATCGCTCACTGACCCAACCCAGCCGATCAGGGGCGACCCGGTCGAACGACCAGGCGATCATGCTCCGGGTGGTGTAGGCGATCTCGGCGGGAATCCAGAACCAGATCCAGGCCACAAACATCGCCATGATGATCACCGCAAGGAAGACGTTAGATGTGAGAATTCCTGCCAGCACGGTGAAGTAGGGCGCGGTCGCTGTCGAGCCACCTGCGACGCCGGTGAGTGAGTTGTAGGCGATCGCACCCTGGAAGTCATAACCAAAAGCCTTGTTCGACAGCAGCGCGAACGCCGCGATCAAAATGGCCGTCGCCGCGACCGCGCCCAGCATCCCGACCAGCTGCGAACGCCGGACCTTCTTCACCTCGCCACCGATGCCCACGGACTGAACCGCGCCGAGCAGTGGGAGCAGTGGCCATACCAGGAACTTGACGCTCTCGCTGAAGCTGAACCCGTGCGCGGCATAGCCGTTCGATTTTGCGGTGGAAATGACCTTGTCATAGTTCAGACCAGTCAAGTTCGTCAAGTGATTGCTGAAGGTGTGCCGGGAACCGAGCAGCATGGCGACCAGCAGCACAAGGGTGCCGAGCACCGCGACAACGAACAGCATTCGCTGCAAGGAGAAGTAGCGGCGCGTGCCCGATGCCAGCAAGATGCCAGCCAGGATCAGGAAGAGCGTCCCGATCCAGAACACTCCCCGGGGCGTCGCGACATCTGTGCCCCACCTTGCCAGCGTTGCATTGCCTGAGACCAGTCCGACCGTTGAGAAGAACGACGACAATCCGGTCTGTACGATCAGGGACGCAGCCAGCGCCGCGTAGTACAGCAGGATGACGGTCTCGATCAGCGACATGACGAACGCCGCGCCCGGACTAATAGTCCGGGACAGGAAGACGTAGACACCGCCGGAGCGCGGGAAGATCACCGACCAGAAGTAAAAAGTCGCCCCCACCGCCAGCATCCCCACGGCCGCAAGCAGCGTCGCGAGCCACGGCTGGGCACCGGGGTACAAGCTCGGGCCGTAGTACTGGTTGAAGGCGATAGCGATACCGATCGACACCAGCCCGACGTTGTAGATGAAGACGTCGATGGAACTACCCACACGGATCAGGCCTGACGCCTGGCGGGAGAAGACTCCCGGCGCTGCAATCGTTTCCTGGGCCACCGCACGCTCCTCAAGTTCGCTTCGGTGAATGAACGATGCAGCCATCAGAGACGAATGTCAAGCCCTGTGGTCGCCATGGCTTCCTGATTTCGCGCTAAAATGACCGACAGATTCGATATTCGTACTAGGAGGACCTGTGGCAGAGCGTAGAGAAGCGACCAAAGGCAGTATTTCGGACTCCAGCACTGGACGGAGGGCTAATCACGGCGGCCGTCTGGACGAGATGGATCGCAGGATCATCAGGTTGCTACAGCACGATGGCCGCATGAGCAACACCGACATCGCCCGGCAACTCGAAGTCACCGAGACCACCGTTCGCAAGCGGATCGGCCGATTGCTCGACGAAGGGCTCATGAACATCGTGGCAGTTCCCACGCCAGAAGCGGTGGGCATGAGCCTCTCATCGATCATTGGCGTCTCGGTCGACCTCACCGCGATGCACAGGGTAGGCGACGCGATCCGGGCCTACCCGCAGGTGCGCTACGTCGGAATGTCCGCCGGCCGGTACGACCTGATCATCGAGGCATTCTTCAGCAACCAGGAGCAACTCCTGGACTTCGTGACCGACAAGCTCGGTGCCCTCGAAGGCGTGAACAACATCGAGACGTCGGTCATCCTCAAGGTCGTCAAATTTTCGTATGAGTGGGAGATTTCATAATTCATCTGGTGAATGCGCACAAGTGCAGTTGAACTATGGGCGCGAGGGTGGCCCGCTGACCTGGGCGCGGGAAGCAGTTGAGGGTCACACGATCGCCCAGGGGCTCTGTCCGCTGATCGTCACCGGGCCTGCGGCGCTGACGGCTAGGCAGACGACGGTGTCGGCGAGGAGTTGGATCGTCTCACGCACGGTCGCGGCCTCCTGCTTGAAGTCGAGCGTCGCATCTTCAAGGCTGTCAGCCGGCCTGCCCTTGTGAAGCTCCGCGATTGCGGCGTCAGGAGTCGGCACGGGTTTGAGACGAGTTTGAGAGATGTGCAATCCGCAACACGTTCTCAAACTCTGTCAAACTCTCCCGCGCAGACGATTCGGAGATACCGAAATCCTGCCGGACGCCAGCTGCCGTCGCCGCGGCCCCACAGAACCAAGTTAATCGCGGGCGGTGCGCCGCTAGCTCGACGTGTGGGAACCCCCTTGGTTCGCGACATGCCAACCACCAAATCCAAGGCGATGTGACCATCCTCAAACGCCGGCGTCGCGCGAGTTAGTCACTCAGTGCCGCCGATATTCGAGCGCAGACCCCGAACGAGAGGCTGGAGGTCCCGGATTTCCTGGTCGGGGTGGCGGGATTCGAACCCACGGCCTCTTCGTCCCGAACGAAGCGCGCTACCAAGCTGCGCCACACCCCGGCGCTACACAACCGGCCCAGCATAACGGGTCAGCGCACACCCGTTCTCCCCTGGTCAGACCCGCGGAAGCAGGGTCAGCAGCGATGCCTCGGGACGGCAGGCGAAGCGCACCGGCTGATAAGGGCTCGTACCAAGCCCGGCGCAGACGTGGAAGTACATGTGTTCGTCCCAGGCATGCAGCCAGCGGGCGCGGCGCACATCGATCCCGCAGTTGGTCACGATTGCCGGGCCGAACGGAATGCGGATCTGCCCGCCGTGCGTGTGCCCGGCGAGCACGAGGTCGTAACCGTCGTCGGCGAAGGATTGCAGGATCGCTGGTTCAGGCGAGTGGGTGACCCCGATGCGCACCAGCGCCGAAGCATCCGCCGGCCCCGCGATGAGCTCGTAGCGGGCCAGGCCGAGATGCGGGTCGTCGGTCCCGGCGACCGCGATGCGCACGCCGGCGGCTTCGATCGTCGCGCGCCGATGGGTCAGGTCGAGCCAGCCGCCACGCTCCATCGCCGCGGCGAGCTGCGGCCATGGCAATCTCGGTCCGTGCACCTTGGAGCGGCTGGGGGAGAAGTAGCGCAGCGGGTTCTTCGGGCGCGGTGCGTAGTAGTCGTTGTTGCCGGGGACGAAGCCGCCCGGAAACTCGAGCAGCGGCCCGAAGGCCTGCATGACGGCGGGAATGCCGTGTACGGACGACAGCGAGTCGCCGGTGTTGATGACAAGGTCGGGACGCAGCTCGGCCAGTTGACGGATCCAGTCGGCTTTGCGCCGTTGCTGCGGGGTGAGGTGGACGTCGGATACGTGCAGCAACCGGATCGGCGACGAACCGGGCGCGAGCACCGGGACGTCGAAGCGACGCAGGGTGAAGGCGCTGCGCTCGACGACGCTTCCGTAGGCCAGGGCCGCTGCTCCCACGCCGGCCAGGACGGGGAGCGCGCTAGCCATGTGATCAGCCTACGGATGCCCCTCGACACCGCACTCACCGACGCAGTGCGCTGACCGCGGCGCGGCGGAACCGGTGCGACCGCGTGGGTACCGTGAGCGTCATGCCCGAGCTCAAAGCCCGCCTGCACGCCGATCTGAACCTTGCGATGAAGGCGCGCGACGAGCTCACCGTGGCCACGTTGCGCATGACACTCACGGCGATCACCACCGAGGAGGTCGCCGGCAAACAGGCCCGCGAACTCGGCGACGACGAGGTGCTCAAAGTCCTCACCCGCGAGGCCAAGAAACGGCGCGAGGCTGCCGAGGCGTTCGGCGCGGCCGGGCGCGCAGAACTCGCCGACCGCGAGCGTGCCGAGGGTGAGGTGCTCGCTGCCTACCTGCCGGAACCGCTCACCGATTCCGACCTGGACGAGCTGGTCCGGGCGGTGATCACGGAGACCGGCGCCTCGGGGATGGCGCAGATGGGCGCGGTCATGAAACTCGTGCAGCCCCGGGCTGCCGGGCGCGCCGACGGGCGTCGGATCAGCGACGAGGTGCGCCGCCAGCTCGGCTGACCCGGACGGATGCTCAGCCGCCGCCCGGACGGCTGCTGTTGCCGCCACCATTGCCATTGCCCGGCCCACCACTGTTGCCGCCGCCGCGGCTGGTTTTGCTGGGCGTGCCGGTGACAGCAGGCGGTGCGGTCGGGGCGTGCGTCGTCGTCGTCTGGGCGTGCGTGGACGGCTGGGTGATCGGGGTGCTCGGCACGATCACAGCAGGTGGCGGCGGCGGTGGGGGCGGTGGGGGCGGGGGCGGCACGTAGATGTCCTGCGCCTTGCCCGAGGACGGGCAGACCGTGATCGTCGACCCACGCGGAGCTCGTTGCGGCGCGTAGTAGGCGACCTCGCTCAGCGCGACGTCGCTGGCGCACAGCACCTGATCGGCCGGATCGAGCTGGGCCATCTTGTAGCCGTAGGTCTTCAGCTTGCTCTTCGCCTCGTCCAGCGTCAGGCCCGTCACGTCGGGTACGTCGTCACCGACGGCGAGGTCCGGGTCTTCCCAGGCCCACGTCTTGTTCACCAACAGCGGCTTGAGGGCCTTGAGCCACAGGCCGGCGGCGTACGCGCCGTAGGCGTTGTGCCCCGGGTCCTTCACGCCCGGCAGCTTCGTCACCGGGGCGTTCGGGTGATCGAAGTTGATCAGACCGGTTGCTGCCACCAGATCCGGCGTCATCCCGACGAACCACAGTGACGCGTTCTTGTTGGTCTCGCGTCCGCGGCTGTCGACGGCCGAGCTTGTTCCGGTCTTGCCGGCGATATCGCTCTGGTTCACCGAGTACCAGGACCGGAACTGGTCGGCGGACGTACCCGGGTTCTTGGTGTCGCCGGTGAGGATCCCCACCGCCTGCTGGGCGATCTGCGGGGCGACGACCTGCACGCCCGGTGACCGTGGCACGCTCATGCTGCGGCCGTCGGTGTCAGTGACCGACACGATCGGTGCCGGCACGTTGTATTTGCCGTCGTTGGCCACGGCCGCGTACGCGCCCGCGATCTCGAGCGGGCTGGTGCCGACGTCGCCGAGCACGAGCTGCTGCGCCCGTCCTAGATTGACGATCGTCTGACCGATCGTCTGGTTGCGCTGGTCGCTCGCCTGGCGCATGCCCTTCACGCCCAGCTTGCTCGCCAGGTCGACGATCGGCCTGAGCTGGCAGCCCAGCAGCTGGTCCGCGAGGCCCACGAAGTAGGTGTTCGAAGACTTGACCGTGGCGCTCTGGAGCGACTCGTTGGAGTTGTAGAACTCGTTCGCGTCGCCGTTCTTGGCGCGCGAGTTGGTCACGCAGTTGCGGGTCTTGTACCCCTCGGAACTCGACGGCGTCTGCAACTTCCAGTCGGTGGGTACGCCGGTCGAGAGCGCGGTCAGCAGCGGGAAGAGCTTGTAGGTGGACGCGCCCTGCGCCGAGTACTCGGTGAAGATCGGCAGGGTCGTGTGGGTGCGGTCGGTGGGCGACGTCGGGTTGCCGTACTTCTTGGTGGTCGCCATGGCCAGGATGTTGCCCGAGCGCGGATCGAGAACAGGCATGACCGCGGTCATCGGGGACTTGCCCGACAACGACGCGGACAGCCGACGCTGCACGCCGTCCTGCAGCTTCGCGTCCAGCGTGGTGACGACGCGCAGACCGCCGGTGCGCAGCTGCGCGTCGGTGACCACCTTGTGCTCGATCAGCCAGTTCACCGCGTAGCTGCAGAAGAAGCCGACGTTGCGGACGAAGTCGGGCGCGTTCGCGCAGCCCTCGCGTATCTGTGGCGGTTTGGTGGTAGCGAGTGCGACCGGGGTGGCGCCGTAGCGGTCGGCCTGTGCCTGGGTGAGATCGTGCGTGCTCACCAGGTTCTGCAGCACCTCGTTACGACGCTCACGTGCCGCATCGGGATAGACGAACGGGTCGTACTGGGTCGGTGCCCGCAGCAACCCGACCAGCATCGCCGATTCCGGCATGGTGAGGCTGCTGGTCGGCTTGCCGAAGTAGGTCTGGGCCGCCGTCTCGATGCCGTAGGAGTTCTCCCCGAAAAACGCGATGTTGAGGTAGTTGTCGAGGATCGCCGCTTTCGACTCGTGCTCGGTGTTCTCGATGTATAGGGCGCACTTGGCGTCCTCGATCTTGCGGTTCAGATTCTGGTCGATGGCCTGCTGCTGCTTCTTGAGGTCGTCGCCCGCCTGGTAGTACCGGATCTGCTTGACGTACTGCATCGTCAGCGTGGATCCGCCCTGCGTGTCGCCGCTTGTGGTGTTGACGGCCGAGCGGATGAGGCCCCGCATGTCCACGCCGTGGTGGGAGTAGAAGCGACGATCCTCGGTGGCCACGAGCGCCTTCTGCAGGTAACTGGGCACCTGGACGAGTGGAATCGGCTGACGGTCCTGCTTGAAGATGGTCGCGATGAGTGTCTTGCCGTCACTTGCGTACATACGGGTCTTCTGCGGGGGCGGCGTCTCCTGGAGGTTGCAGGATCTGCTGAGAAACTTCTTCGACTCGTTGTCGGCCGCCAGGCCGATGCCGCCGACAACCGGCAGCACGAGCCCGGCCACGAGAATGCCCGCCACGACAAGCGCTCCAACCAGCTTCGCCAGCACGACGACTGGTTTAGGACGCTGGGAAGCTGCGGGACGGGACACCATAGGCATCCAGGATAACCGGCGCACCGGTGTGCTCCGTCCACTCCCGGCATGAGCCGCGCCCCGGCAGGCGGCTCAGCCGGCCGTCGGGGCGAGCAGGTCCCCGATCTGACGCAGTCCGTCCAGATCGTGCACGTCCGCCGCCAGCGCCCGGACCGCGATCACCGGCACCTGCGGGTGAGCCGTCGAGAACCGCTTGGTCATGCGGGCGTCGTGCTCAGCGGCGGAAGCGATCTCGGCATGCACCCGCAGCGCCGTTTCGGCCAGCGCAGCTGCCGGATCGTCCGAGCCGGAGGTGGCAGCGAGCGTCTCGGCAGCCGCGTCGGCGCGGACGGCCGAGAACGGCGGGTTCTTCACCTCGGTGCGGCGCACGCGGTTGACCACCAGTCCGGCCAGCGGCATCCGCTCGGCGTTGAGCCGTTCGACGAAGTAGGACGCCTCGCGCAGCGCGTCCGGTTCCGGCGCCGCGACGACGACGAAGGCCGTTCCGGGCGTCTTGAGCAGCTCGTAGGTGTGCTGTGCTCGCTCGCGGAACCCCCCAAACATGGACTCGAGGGCGGCGACGAATGACGACAGGTCATGCAGCAATTCGTTGCCGATGACCTTGGTGAAGACGCGGGCGAGAACCCCCACCCCAGCCGTGACGACCTTCAGGTAGGCCTTGCCGCCGGCACGCGCCGGGGCGGTCAGCAGGCGGATCATCCTGCCGTCGAGGAAGCGGCCGAGTCGGTTCGGGGCGTCCAGGAAGTCGAGGGCCGAGCGCGACGGTGGTGTGTCGACAACGATCAGGTCCCACTCCTCGGCTGCCACGAGCTGGCCGAGCTTTTCCATCGCCATGTACTCCTGCGTCCCCGCGAAGGACGATGACAGCGATTGATAGAAGGGATTGGCGAAGATCTGCTCCGCGCGCTCAGGCGTGGAATGTTCGAGCACCACGTCGTCGAACGTGCGCTTCATGTCGAGCATCATCGCGAAGAGCTGGCCGTTGTCGACGCCCTTGACCTCGCGGGGGGTGTTATCGAGCTCGGTGAGGCCCATCGACTGGGCCAGCCGGCGAGCCGGGTCGATGGTGAGCACGACGGTGCGCCGCCCTGCCTCCGCGCCCAACATCGCCATCGCTGCGGCGATCGTGGTCTTCCCGACGCCGCCGCTGCCGCAGGTGACGATGACCCTCGTATCCGGGTCGCGAATGAGCCCGGGCAGATCGAGCTGGGTCACCGGTCGACCCCGGTCGCGACGGTATCGCTCACCGTGAAGCACGCAGCCAGTTCGTTCAGTTCACCGAGCTCGACCGGCGGATTGAGATCGGGCAGTTCGATACGCGGCGCGTCGACGGCGCCCAGGCGGGCCTCGTTCTCGGCCTGGATCGCCAACCGATCGGCGTATGTGGCCATCTGCGTCGCGAACGCGGCCGCGAGGCTGACGGGCACGTTCGCCTTGCGCAGGCCGGCACCGAGCAATTGCGTGTCGACCGTTCCGTCAGCCGCGACCTGCCCATCGGCGAGCAGCGCCGGGCGCGCGCGGTTCACGACGACGGCGCCGAGCCGGAATCCGGCGGCCCGCAGCTCGACGGCTGCGTCCAGGGTTTCCTGCACCGGCATCTCCTCGAGCAGCGTCACCAGGTGCACGCGCGTCCGATCGCCGTGCAGTAATTGGATGACGCCTTTGCTCTGCCGGTTGATCGGCCCGAACTTGGTGAGATTCGCGACTTCCTCCGTGGCGTTCAGGAATCGCACGATGCGGCCGGTCGGCGGCGCGTCGAGCACGACAGCGTCATAGGCGGGGTGGCCGTCGGACTCGGTGCGGGTCGCCGACTCCTTCACCTTGCCCGTCAGCAGAACGTCGCGCAGGCCGGGCGCGAGGGTGGTGACGAAGTCGACCGCGCCCATCTTTCGCAGTCCGCGGGCCGAGCGCTTGAGCCCGTAGAACATGTCGAGGTACTCGATCATGGCCTGTTCGGCGTCGATCGCGAGGCCCCAGAGTGCGCCACCACCGGCCGTGGTCGCCAGGCGCCGCTCCTCGTAGGGGAGGGCGGGCACGTCGAACAGCTGGGCGAGCGACTGGCGTCCCTCCACCTCGACGAGCAGCACCTTGCGCCCGCCCGACGCGAGAGCGAGGGCCAGCGCGGCGGCCACGGTGGTTTTGCCCGTTCCGCCCTTGCCGGTGACGATGTGCAGGCGCGCGGTCGCCGAGATTGCAGGCGAGAGTGGGGCCGGCGCGCCGAGCGCGACACTGCGAGAGGCCATCGCTCCAGCGTAGAGATGCACCGGGGCGGCGGGGTCGCCACCGGCGGAGGTCACAGTGACCGCGTGGCCTGCCTTGGTATCCATGGTTCGCTCGCCAGCTCGCGCACAGCGCTACGGTGACGGCCATGGGTGCTGCGCTGGACAAACTCACCGAACTCGGGATCCGCCTACCGGCTGTCGTGCCGCCGGTGGCCGCATACGTCCCGGCCGTCCGCACCGGATCGCTGGTGTTCACCTCGGGGCAGGTGCCGATGGTGGACGGAGCGATTCCGGCGACCGGCCAGGTCGGCGCCGCCGTCTCACCCGAGGCCGCGTACGACATGGCGCGGGCCTGCGCGCTGAACGCACTGGCCGCGGTCGACGCACTCGTCGGGCTCGATTCGGTCGTGCGCGTGGTCAAGGTGGTCGGTTTCGTCGCGTCCGCGCCCGGCTTCACCGGACAACCCAAGGTCGTGAACGGCGCATCGGAGGTGCTGGGCCAGATTTTCGGGGAGGCGGGGCAGCACGCGCGATCGGCGGTCGGCGTCACGGCCCTGCCGCTCGACTCACCGGTCGAGGTCGAGTTGATCGTCGAGGTCGCATGAGTTCCGCGGACGAGGTCCCCGTTCGCGATGCAGCGACGGTCGCGCTGCTGCGCGACGGGGAGTCCGGCATACAGGTGTGGCTACTCACCCGCGTCACGCAGATGGTTTTCGCGGCGGGGATGTCGGTGTTCCCCGGTGGACGGGTCGACGCCGATGACGCCGCACTGCCGTTCGTCGATGGGAGCGAGGCAGCGACGGCGGCGGGTTATGACTGCGCACCCGAGACGGCCCGCGCACTGCTGGGCGCGGCGGTGCGCGAGACTTTCGAGGAGACCGGAGTTCTGCTCACGACGCCCGGCGCTGATCTCGCCGATCACCGCGAGGACGTCGAAGCCGGGCGCGTCTCCTTCGGCAGACTGCTGCGCGAGCACGGCCTGAGCGTCGACGCGGACGCGCTGCGTCCTTGGGCCAGGTGGGTGACCCCGGCTGGCGAGGTGCGCCGCTATGACACGCGCTTCTTCGTCGGCGTGCTCCCCGCGGGAGCCGAGGCGCTGGATGTCACGACTGAGTCGTCGTCCGGCGATTGGGTGAGCGCCGCCGAGGCGATGGAGCAGGCGCAGCGTGGCGAGCGGGGATTGATGGCGCCCACGTTGGCCACGCTCGCGTCGCTCGTCCCGTTCGGCTCGGTCAGCGACGTCGTGGAAGCGGCGGCGCGGCGTTCGCTGGATGCGGTACGTCCGACGCTGGATCGGCGCGAGGATGGCGGCTACGACGCGGTGTTGCCCGACGGCACGCGGTTCCCGCTGCCCGACTCACTCATCAAGTGACGCGACAAGAATGACGTCGCTCGCCTACGAGACGCTGCGGCAGGTCACGCCATTCGCGTCGGTCGTACTGGCCGACAACCCGAACCCGATGACGCTGGACGGGACGAACACCTGGCTGCTGCGCGCGCCCGGCTCCGCCCCGTGCATCGTCGTGGATCCAGGCCCGGACTCGTCGCACCTGGAGTCGGTGCTGGACGCCGCGGGCGCGGTTACCCAGATCCTGCTGACGCACGGGCACGCCGATCACAGCGAGGGCGCGCGGCGCTTTGGCGAACTGACCGGTGCGCCGGTGCGTGCGCTCGACCCCGTCCACCGATACGGGGGCGAGGGCCTGCACGAGGGTGACGTGGTGTCGGCGGCCGGAATCGACGTACGGGTCTGGGCGACACCCGGCCACACGTCGGACTCGCTATCGTTCCTGCTCGACGCCGATCCGTCCGCACCGGCCGTGCTGACCGGTGACACGATCCTGGGACGCGGCACGACCGTCGTCGCGCACCCGGACGGCAACCTGGCCTCCTACCTCGACTCGCTGCGCAGGTTGCGCGAGTTGGGGGACGCTACCGTGCTGCCCGGCCACGGTCCGGAACTCCCGCAGGCGGGTGCGGCAGCGCAGTTCTATCTCGACCATCGCGAGCAGCGCTTGGCGCAGGTGCGGGCGGCGCTCGACGAGCTGGGCCCGTCGGTCACGGCGCGCGCGATCGTCGAGACGGTTTACGCCGACGTCGACCGCGCCGTCTGGCCCGCCGCCGAGATGTCGGTCGAGGCGCAGCTCGAGTTCCTGCGCCGGTGAGGGCGGTCGGCCAGGACCGACGACGGGGCTCCGAACCTTGATCAACACGCTTTGGGGGGGTGCGCCCCCCCCCCCCCCGGCACGGCGTGTTGATCAAGAGAAGCCGCGGGCCGAGGCGGCGGGCAAGAGAAAGCCCCGCGCCGAGGCGGCGGGGATCAGTAGCCGCGGTGCCTGCGGCCACGGGGAACGACCTGGGCATCCGACTCGTCCCCCCAGGCCTGCCAACCGGCTCGCGGGTAGCGGGCGAACATCTCAAGATACGGGCCTGGCGAGCAGGACTCGATCAGCTCGTACTGCTCGTCGGGCTTGCGCGAGTGCTCGCGCTTGCGGGTCTCCAGCATATTGACCTGGCGCCGGCCAGGAGGCAACGTCCGCAGCGACCCCCGCACGCCGAACAGGATCGGCTCGGTCACATTGCGGAAGTAGAAGCCGACGCCGCGCCCGTCCGGCCCGCCGTCCTTGCGCCGCTTGGCCCAGATGACGTTGGAGACGTAGCGAAAGCCCCAGGCCTGCATCACCTGCAAGCCCTCGGGCAGCAGCGCGTTCGGCACCCACAGATACAGATGCGCGTTATCGCTGACGACCGAGGTCACCGGCACATCGCAGATCTCCTCGACCGTCATCGTGTCGTAGCGATCGAGGCGCCGGTGCTCGGGTGCCACCTTGCCGGTGCGGTTCTGGAAGCGCCACGGCGGGTCGGCGAGCACGGTGGCGAACCCGTCGGCGACGGTGGGCAACGGCGGCAGGCCGCGGGGCATCGCGACATCGGTCCGTAACGGTGGCGCGGGCCGCAGCCGCCGAACGGGGGCGGACGACGGCACCGCCGATTCGGGAGCTGGTGTCACCGCCGTCATCCGCACACAGCTCCTACGCATTCGATCTGTCGTGGTCGAGGGTGACCGTAGGCTACTGCCCCGACAGTATCGTCGCGCCGAACTACTGATCGTCGAACAGGTCGAGCTGCACACCCATCGTCTCTGCCTCCAACAGCCGTTCCGCCTCCGGATCGAGCACCGGGATCACCGGCTGCCGGACTTCGTGCTCCAGTCCAGACGGTCGACTCAAAAGCCCGGGTGTGTAGGTCTGTTGGCTGATCGCGACCGCGAGCACGGGGCAACCGCCCGCATCCCCGCGCCCCAGTCGCCAGGTCAGCCGTTCCAGGTTGGTCGTTGTCGTCGTGGTGAAACGCTCGGTCGGCTTGACCAGACCGAAGTGCCGCGCCAGGTAGTTGGCCGCGTGCCTGGTGGACGCGTGGTGTCGCGTGATCACCACCGCGGCGTCGACGAACCCGGCGTCATACATCGCGCGGAACGCCGCGAGATCGCGGTCGAGGTTGCCATCCTTGGCGTTCCACTCCACCTCGACGGCGACGCGGTCACGGAAGTTGTCGATCTTGTGCGTCTCGCCGGGGAACTTCGCCGTCTCGACCTGCGCCTCGGAACCTCCCCAGGGGTGCGAGGTCAGCGCGCCGACGATGTCGAGCACCAGCCCGGTCTCGCGCCATCCCAGCTCGCGAAAAGCGAGATCGAGCTCGCGCGCCACCTGGCTCTTGTTACCGCCGGCGTCCAGCAGATGAGCCGCGGTCAGCTCGAATCCGGCGAGCACGTCGTCGAGGTCACGACGACACGATGGGGCGACCGCGGAAAGGATCGCCGCGGCGTTTCGTACCTCGGCGAAGCGGTAGCGCTCGAGCAGCTCGGGCTGGAACGACGTGTCGTAGCTTGCCGTCAGCTGCACGGATCAGCGCGCGCGACGAGCCAGGCGCTCGCGGTCGAGGATGACGACGCTCTTGCCCTCCAGGCGCAACCAGCCCCGCGACGCGAAGTCGGCCAGCGCCTTGTTCACCGTCTCGCGTGAGGCACCGACGAGCTGTGCCAGCTCCTCCTGCGTGAGGTCGTGGGTCACGCGCAGCTGGCCGCCGTCGACCGAGCCGAAGCGCTGGGCGAGTTGCAGCAGCTGCTTGGCCACACGTCCGGGGACGTCGACGAAGATCAGGTCGGCGAGCATCGTGTTCGTCCGACGCAGCCGGCGCGCGACGACGCGCAACAGCTGCATCGCGATCTGCGGACGCTCTTGCGCCCACTTCTGCAGCGCGGCCTTCGGCAGGCGCGCGACCCGGGCGTCGGTGACGACAGTGGCCGTCGCGGTGCGCGGGCCGGGGTCGAACAGCGACAGCTCACCGAATTGGTCGGACGGGCCCATCACCGCAACCAGGTTCTCGCGGCCGTCCGAGGATCGGCGGCCGAGTTTCACCTTGCCGGCCAGCACGATGAACAGGCTCTCGCCGGGCTCTCCTTCGTGGAACAGGATGGTGCCCCGCGGGGCTTCGACGATCTCGAACTCCTCCGACAGCGCCTCGACGGACTCGGGGTCCACACCCTGAAAAATCCCGGCCCTACGCAGGATCTCGTCCACGTACGCTCCTTCGTCGCCGACCCGTCGTTGCGAGACGCGTCACAGTTTGGGCGAAGTCTAGAGGGTGCCGGCAGCGGGCAGCTGCGTCAGGAGCCGTTGCTCCGCCTGCGCTTGCGCCAACCCAGTCGCAGACGGAAGCGTGACAACGCGGAGTCCGCGCCCTCGCGGACGAAGGAATCGAGTTCCTCCGAATTGGCCTCGTCGAAGAAGTGCTCCATCTCGCGCTCGACGGCGACCTGGCTCAGCGGCTCCTCGACGCGCCCCATGAACAACATGAAGCCGAGCAGCACGAACGGGAACAGCAACACCAGGAATCCGATCATCGTGAGCCATTGTGCCCCATCGGGTGTCCGCGGCGGCTCGTAGTCTGATCGGCGTGCCGACGTTCGAGCAAACCCCACTTGCGCTGACCCGACGTGCCCGGCGGATCAACCGTGAACTGGCCGAGCTGTACCCGGACGCGCACTGCGAACTGGACTACACCAACCCGCTGGAGCTGTCGGTCGCCACGATCCTGTCCGCGCAGTGCACGGACAGGCGCGTCAACGAGGTCACGCCGAGGGTCTTCGCTCGCTACCGCACTGCCGCCGACTACGCAGGCGCCGACCGGGACGAGATGGAGCAGCTCATCCGTCCGACCGGGTTCTTCCGCAACAAGACGACCTCGCTGATCAAGCTGGGGACGGCGTTGGTCGAAAAGTTCGACAACGAGGTGCCGCACACCCTCGAGCAGCTGGTGACCCTGCCGGGATTCGGGCGCAAGACCGCGAATGTGGTACTGGGCAACGCGTTCGGAATCCCCGGGATCACCGTGGACACCCACTTCGGACGGCTGACCCGTCGCTGGCAGTGGACTGACGAGACTGACCCGGTCAAGGTCGAACTCGGCGTGGGCCGGCTGATCCCGCGCAAGGAATGGACGATCCTCTCGCACCGCGTCATCTGGCACGGCCGCCGGATGTGCCACGCGCGAAAGCCCGCGTGCGGCGTGTGCCCTCTCGCGCGGCTGTGCCCCGCCTACGGCGACGGCCCCACCGATCCCGCCGCGGCTGCCAAGCTCGTGCGCACCGAGGCGCAGATGACCGAAACGACATGAGCGAGCCCCGGCGAGCACATGACTGACCTCCCCGACTGGCTCGAACCGCTCGTGAACGCGGCTCGGACGGTCGAACCGGCCGAGATGTCGCGCTTCCTGCCGCCCGAGGACGGCAGCGGTCGGCAGTCCGCGGTGCTGATCACCCTCGGCCAGTCGGAGGACGGCCCGGGAGTGCTGCTGATCGAGCGTGCCGCGGACATGCGCGCGCATCCGGCGCAGGTCGCCTTTCCCGGCGGTGCGATCGACCCGGACGACGACGGCCCGGTCGGCGCCGCACTGCGCGAGGCGCAGGAGGAGGTCGGCCTCGACCCCGCCGCGGTGCGGGTCGTGGGCGAGCTGCCCGCCCTGTTCATCCCGGTCACCGGTTTCGTGGTGACCCCCGTGCTTGCCTGGTGGACCGACCCCCATCCGGTCGCTGCCGTCGACCCGCTCGAGGTGGCCCGCGCCGAAGTCGTCCCGATCGCGACGCTGACCGACCCGCAGAACCGGTTCCGGGTGCAGCACCCGTCCGGGATCATCGGGCCCGGCTTCGATGCCGCCGGGCTGTTCGTCTGGGGGTTCACCGCCGGTCTGCTCGACGTCGTGCTGCGTCTGGGCGGTTGGGCCCGTCCGTGGGACACGACCCGCGAGCGTCCGCTGCCGCCGCATCTGATCGGTCGCCCCGGCCCGTGAACCCCGGCCCGTGAACCCCGCCCGCCCGTCCACCGCGCGCCGGTACCGTCGAGGTCATGCCCGCGCGCACCGTCCTCGCCCTGCTCGGTGCCGCGCTGCTCTCGATGGGAGCGGCGGCGTGCTCCAACGATCAGGGGGCGACCAACCGTCGGCCGCACACCGGGTCGGCGACCGCGTCGACGGTCAACGGAGTCCAGCAGGTCACCATCACCGCCGGTGACGATTATCGCTTCCGTCCGTCCACGATCACCGTGCATCCCGGCAAGGTCGAGATCGTGCTCAAGCACCCCGGGACGGGCGCGCCGCACGACTGGCAGTTGTCGAAGTTCCCCGCCGACTTCGTCCCCCTGACCGCCGCGGGACAGACGCGCACGGTCACCTTCACCGCCCCGAGTCCCGGCCGGTATCAGTTCGTCTGCACGATTCACACCAGGCAGGGTCAGCTGGGAACGATGATCGTCACCTCGAAGTGAACGGATGAACGCCCTGGATCTCGTCATCCTGCTGGCTGCAGTCGGGTACGGATTCACCGGATTTCGCAACGGGGCGATCGTCGGGGTGCTGTCGCTGGTCGGGTTCTTCGCCGGTGCGGTCGTCGGGGCTCAGCTCGCGGCGCCGCTCGGATCGCGCCTGGCCGAGGGACGGGCGCAGGTGTCGGTCGCGATCGGATGCGTCCTGTTCGTCGCGATGCTCGGGCAGGTGATCGGCGTCTGGGCGGGCAGCCACGTCAAGAAGCGCTTGGTCCGCGCAGAGGCGAGCCGGTACGTCGATGCGTCCATCGGGTTGGTGCTCGGCATCGTGGCCGTGCTGCTCGTGTCGTGGATGGTGGCGGTGCCGCTTGCGTCCTCGCCCTACCCGACCCTCGCGTCGGCCGCGAGTCACTCGCGGATCGTGCGCGGGGTCAATGAGGTGCTCCCCGACGACATGCGGCGCACCTACGCCCGGATGCGCACTTTCCTGGACCGGAGCGGCTTCCCGCCGGTCTTCGGCGACCTGCCGTCCGCGCCGATCGTCAGCGTTGCACCGCCGGAAGGGACGCTGTCGCCCGCCGTCCAGGCGAAGGTGCGCACCGCCGCTCGTTCGACGTTCAAGATCTACGCATCGGCGCCGGAGTGCGGACGCCGAACCGAGGGCTCCGGTTTCGTGTTCGCGCGTGGATACGTGATGACCAATGCCCACGTGGTCGCCGGATCGAGTCAGGTCAGCGTGCAGGATGCCGCAGGCGACTTGTTGTCAGCGACGGTCGTGCGCTACGAACCGGGTCGCGACGTTGCCGTGCTGCGGGTGCCGGACCTGCCCGCCCCGAGGCTGCGCTTCGCAGCAAAGCCCGCGGTGACCGGGGATCCGGCGGTGGTGCTCGGCTACCCGCAGGACGGGCCGTTCACGGTGCGCTCGGCCCGGGTGCGCTCGCGGTCCACCTTGAACGGAGCCGACATCTACGGCACCGGCAGCGTGCGCCGGGAGGTCTACTCCGTGCGTGCCGTGGTGCGCAGCGGCAACTCCGGCGGGCCGTTGCTGGCCGACGACGGCACCGTTCTCGGCGTGGTCTTCGCCACTGCCGTCGATTCGCCTGACACCGGTTTCGTGCTGACGGCCGGCGAGGTGGCCTCCGCTGCTCGGCAAGGGCGCGCGTCGACCGCTGCGGTGGACACCGGTTCGTGCACCGACGGCTGACCCCCGCGGCCGAGCGTCAATGCTGGGAATGCAGCTTGGCCCAACGGACGAGTTCGCCGCTGATCAGCTCGGGTACCTCGTTGTGCGGGAAGTGCCCGACGCCGTCGAGTACCCGCCACTCGTAGGTTGCGGAGACGAACTGCCCCGACCCCTGGGCGGTCGCCGGCAGGACGCAGCTGTCGAAGTCGCCGTGCAGGTGCAGTGTGGGCGCGGTGATCGGGGTGCGCAGCGACTCGGCGAAGCGGCGGCCGTCCTTGCGGGGCAGCGACCGGACCAGCCAGCGGAAGTACTCCGCGGCGCAGTAGGCGACCGGATGGATGCGCATGGCCGCCGCGTAGCGCTCGACGTCGGCCCGATAGCCGGGCGTGCCCCGCCAGCGCGGGCCGGTCCACATGTCGAAAAGCTCGCGCACCCAGAGCGGGTCCCGCGCCAGCAAACCCTCGGGCCGGCGCGGGATCTGGAACGTGCGCAGCGCGTAGCCGGACGCACGGCGTTGGGCGCGGTCGCGCCGGACTGCGGAACGCAGTCGCAACGGGTGGGCTGCGCCGAGCAGGACGAGGCTGCGCACCGTTTGCGGGTGACGGGCAGCCATCGTCCACGCCAGCAGGCCACCGAGGTCGTTGCCGACGACCATCGCATCGCTCTCGCCGAGCGAGGTCACGAGCGCGGCCACGTCGGCGGCGAGGTTCGGCGCGTCGTAGCCGCGCGGCGGCTTGTCGCTCGCGCCGTAGCCGCGCAGGTCGACGGCGATCGCGCGATACCCCGCGTCGGCGAGGTCGACCAGCTGGCGGTGCCAGGCCCACCAGAACTGCGGGAACCCGTGCAGCAGCAGCACGAGCGGACCGGTGCCGATCTCGGCGACGTGCAGTGCGATGCCGTTCGCGGCGACGGAACGATGCGTCCACGGACCGTCGACGAGAACGATCGAGCTGTCCGGAGTGTCGGGGAACGGGCCGAATCCCATCGTCAGGACCGGCGGGTGTTTGCCTTCAGGTAGGCGACGGTGTCCTTGCCCGTGTCGATGGTCTGCTGCGGCGCCTTGACCCGCTTGACCTTCTTGATGCCCAGCACGACGAAGATAGCGATGAGCAGCAGCAGGAACACGAACACGATCAGGTAGGACAGCCAGCGCCACAGTCCGATCGCGACGAGACCCTCGGCCAACGCGATGAACCCGAACACCAGCGCGAACACCAGCAGTACCGCGGCGGCTGCGAAGAAGCCTGCGCCGACCCCGGCGTTCTTGACCGACGAGCGCAGTTCCAGCTTCGCCAATTCGATCTCGCCGCGCAGGATCGTCGACACCGACGAGGACGCCTCCGCGACCAATGCTCCGAGGGACGGTTCGTCGGCGTGCCGCGGAATCGATGTAGCGCCCTGTCCGGGTGTCACCGTCACGAGTCAGCTCCTGTCGCGGGGATGGGCGGTGTATCGCTCGATCCTCTCAGTCCCACGGTCAACTGCGCATCAGGCCCCCGTCCCGGCTCGCAGGCGAGCGAGCAGCGCCGTCCCGTCCGGACTCCCGAGGCCGGTGCAGGCATCCCAGCCTGGCCCGGCACGGAAGCTGCCGTTGTCACCGGCGGTGACGTCGAGGAACCCGGCGGGCGAGCTCCCTTCGGTGGCGCCGGCATAGAGGTTCGGGGCGAAATTTTGCAGCAGCCCGCCGGTGGCTTGGGCCAGACGTGCCGCCAGGGCAGCCCAGAGCGGCGCGACCGCGCTCGTTCCCCCGATCACCGCTGCGCTGCCGTCGACCAGCACCTGGTACCCGGTCTGCGGGTCGGCGTTCGCGCTCACGTCGGGCACACCGCGTCCCGAGTTGGGCACGCCGACATTGGCCTGCCATGCCGGTTGGTCGAACGCGGCACTGACCCCGCCGCCCGTCGCACCGTTGCCGCTGCCGTTGTTCCACACCGTCTCGCTCGAGATCGCGCCGCCGGACGCCTGCAGGGTCGTCCCACCGCAGGCGATCACGTGGGGGCTGGAGGACGGGAAGTCGCAATGATCCTGGCCGTCGCTCACCCCGTCGGTGCTGCCGTTGTCGCCGGCCGCCGCGGTGACGACGATCCCGAGCTGTGCCGCGTCGGCGAAGGCGGCGTCCATCGCGGTACGCGCCTGCGGGGTCCACGCGTCCTCACTCTGTCCCCAGCTGATGCTGATTGCGGCCGGGGTCGGAGCGGCGTGGGTGGCCTCGCTGACCGCGTCGAGGAACCCGGCGTCGGTGTTGGGGGCGAAGTAGACGTCGATCGCCGCCCCGGGGGCAAGCCCGCCGACAACGTCGATGTCGAGCAGCACCTCGCCGTCGGCGCCCTGGGGATCCTGGCCGGCCGCGTTCGGCGCCCCGTCGACGCTGACCGCGGTGACAGTCGGTCCGGCGAGGCCGAGACCGGCGAAGTAGGTGTCGAGGTCGCTCTGCGCGAACCCGCCGCCCAGTTCGATGATCGCGACCTTCTGCCCGCTGCCGTCGGACTCCTGCGGGAATCTGTAAATCTCGCCCAGCTGCACCGGCGTGTAGCTCGTGCCGGCCGCGTGCGGCGCGGCCGTGCGGTACTGGGCGCGGGCCTGCGGCCGGTCGTCGATGCCCAGGACCGCGATGACCCGCTCGGCGAGCGGCGCAGGCACCGAAAGGTCCCCGGTGCGCTGGCGGTGCGTGACCTGCCGCCCGTCGGGCCCGGTGCTCGTGACCTCCTCCAGGCTGGTCTCGAACACCGCGCCGAGAAGGCCGGCAGCCCCGCGCACCCGCACCCGGCGCGAGGGCGCATCGGTCGAGAGGACCTGCAGACCGGCGGCCGTGAGGGCAGCGGTCACGGCCGTCAGATCGTCCGGATCGGCGCCGATCGCTTCGTCGGGGCGACGGCGCAGCACGACGGTGAAATCCACTTCGGTGGCGGGATCAAGCGGCTGCTGGCCCAGCGCGCCGGGCGCGGCTGAACGCGAACTGCCGTCGAGCACGTGGTGGTCGGCCTGCACCGGGTCATCCGAACTCGTCATGCCCGACATCTACCCATGCCGGTACGACAATTGCACCGGCGTTAGCGTCGTCGGCATGGCGCCGGACCCGCTCGCCCCGCTGCTCGACCTGCCCGGTGTGGCCGACGGCGTCGCCGCGACCCGCGCCGCCGTGGACGCACTGCTCACCAACCGGGCGCTGCGCCGCCGCTCGGCAGACGTGTCGGCCGAGTCGTCGCTGCGGGGAGCGTGGGCGTCGGCGGCACTGTCCGGGGCGGATGCGGCACTGAGCGCGGTGCGCTCGGGCGCGGCCGCGCACGATCCGCTCGTGCAGGGCGCGCTGCGGGCCTACGCCGCGATCCCGGTGCTCGCCGACACATGGACGCGGGCCCCCCGGCAGGCCCTGGCGCGGCTGCATGCGCTTGCCGCAGCCGACCTGGTCGCCGATGCCGATCAGCTCGGACGCCCGGCCGCGGGGGTCGTGCCCGAGCGGCTGGACACCCTGGCGGCGGTGCTCGGGGCAACCGCGGCTCCGGCGGTCGTGATCGCCGCCGTCGTCCACGGCGAGCTGCTCTCGCTCGAGGCGTTTCCTCCGGTGTCCGGTGTGGTCGCGCGCGCGGCTGTGCGGCTCACGCTGGTCGATCGGGGGCTCGATCCGAAGTCGCTCGTCGTCGTCGAGGCCGGGCATCGGGAGCTCGAGGCCGGCTACCGCGCCGCGCTGGTGGGCTACCGCGCCGGGTCGTCCGAGGGGATCGCGCTGTGGCTACGACACTGCTGCGACGCAGTGGTCGCCGGCGCTCAGGAGTCGAGCGCGATCTGTGAGGCGATCCGGCGCGGTTGACCCGCGCTGGCAGACCGACGGCGCCTCGGCTGAGCCGGGGCGCCGTCGGGCACGGCCGAAACGGGTTACCAAGCGTGCCTCTGCGGAAATGTCAGACGCGGTCGGCTTGCGCCGTCCCTCGTCGACTCACCTATGCGTGGTGCGGTCGCCGCGTGGGTGCCCGGTTCGTCCGTGCGGGGCGAGGTCCGCTGGGGGCTGGACCGCCATCGACGTACCTCGTCCGTGTCCGTATTGGACGCTCGGGGGGTAGCCGGCGCAACCCCCGGACGACATGTCGTCGTGGCATGACCGGGTCATCCGCAGGTCAAGCATGCGCCATGCGCCTGCGCGCGGCGAACCAGACGAGGCCGGTGACGGCGAGGCCGGCGCCTACCGCGGTGGCGGTCAGCGTGGGGTGCTCCGGACGCAGCCCGGAGATGCGTTCGCGCAACGGGACGGCGTTGGAGAAGGTCAGGGTGGGCCATTCGCGCTCGGCGGCGATCTTGCGCAGGGCGCGGTCGGCGTTGACGACGAAGGGATGCCCGACCGCCTCCAACATCGGGACGTCGGTGACCGAGTCCGAGTAGGCGTAGCAACTGCCGAGATCGTAGCCTCGCTCGGTCGCCAGCTCGAGGATCGCCACTGCTTTCTCAGCGCCGTAGGCGTACAGCTCGATCTCGCCGGTGTACTTGCCGTCCGCCACGACCATGCGGGTGGCGACCACGTGGTCGGCGCCGAGCATGGCCCCGATCGGCGCCACGACCTCCTCGCCGGACGAGCTGACGATCACCACATCGCGTCCGGCCGCCTTGTGCATGCCGATCAGGTCGACGGCCTCGTTGTAGACGATCGGATCGATGATCTCGTGCAGCGTCTCGGAAACGATGTCGCGTACCTGGGTGACGTCCCACCCGGTGCACATCGAGGCGAGATAGGCACGCATGCGCTCGATCTGGTCCTCGTCGGCGCCGGCGAGGGCGAAGACGAACTGGGCGTACGCACTGCGCAGCACGGCGCGGCGGTTGATCAGCCCGCCTTGGTAGAAGGGCTTGCCGAACGCGAGAACGCTGGACTTGGCGATGATCGTCTTGTCCAGGTCGAAGAACGCCGCGGTGCGAGGCCTCACAGCAACCGAGGATACGGAGCCGCCTGTCAATTCCGCCGTCCACAGCCGGTGGGTCCGTCCACAGGGCGCGTGGTCCGGGCGCGTCGGGCGGTTCATTTCCGGTTGGATTCGGGACGTGGCGGGCGCAGTCGTGGGGGTGATCGGCGGCAGCGGCGGGGCAGGTGCGTCGAGCTTCGCGGCCGCGCTCGCCGCAGCCGCGGCGCGCTGCGTTCTTATCGACTGTGACGCGTCGGGCGGCGGTATCGATGTGCTGCTCGGCATCGAGGGTGTCCCCGGCGCGCGCTGGTCCGGGGTCCGGCTCGACGGCGGCCGGCTGGATCCGCGCCTGCTCGACGACGGGCTGCCTCGCCGCGGATCGGTCTGCGTGCTCGCCGCGGATGTGGCTCCGTCCCCGCCCGCGGTCGGACAGGTCGTCGCATCGGCGGCGGAGCTCGGCGCAGTGGTGCTGGACCTGCCACGGATGGCGTGCGAGCTGCGTGACGCAGCGATCGCGCTGTGCTCGCTGTGCGTGCTGCTTGCTGTGGCCGAGGTGCGCCCCCTGGCGGCCGCGCGGGCCGTGCGTCCGCCGGACGGCGCGGTGGGGGTGGTCGTGCGGCGCGGAAGGGTCCCGCCGGCGGAGGCCGCCGGGATGTTGGGTGCGCCGTTGCTCGGCGTTTTGCCCGCGATCTCGTCGGGTGCTCCGCCGCGGGCGATGGCCCGGGTGGCCGCCGGCGTGTGGGACGGCCTGCGTGCAACGGCGCGCGTCGTGACTGAGGGTGCGTGCTGAGTGAGTGATCTGGTACAGCGGGTGCGGCACCGGCTCGTCGGTGACGAGGTGGGGGATCTCGGATCGCTGGTTCGTACCGAGTCGGGCGGGATCGTCGACGACGCGGTTTTCGCGACCCTGCAACGCGAGGTGAGCGCCGAACTGACCGGGGCCGGCCCGCTCGAACAGTTGCTGGCGCTGCCGGGAGTGACCGATGTCCTGGTGAACGGTCCGGACGCGGTCTGGGTCGACTGCGGCGGCGGTCTGGAAAGGATGCCGTCATGCTTCGCCGACGACGCGGCGGTGCGCCGCCTTGCGCAACGACTCGCTGCTGCGGCCGGTCGGCGCCTGGACGACGCCATGCCCTTCGTCGACGCCGCCCTGCCGGACGGCACGAGACTGCACGCGGTGTTACCACCGTTGTGTGCGCACACGACCCTGTCGCTGCGGGTGCTCGCCCGGGAACGGCACGATCTCGCCGGCCTCGTCGCGCGGGGTTCGATGCCCGGTGCGGTGAGCGAGCTGATGGCCGCCGTGATCGAGGCCCGGTTGGCCTTCGTCGTCAGCGGAGGGACGGGGTCGGGCAAGACCACGCTGCTCGGCACGCTCCTGGCGCTGACCCCGCCCGCCGATCGGCTGCTCGTCATCGAGGACGCTGCCGAGCTGGTGATCCAGCATCCGCACGTGGTGCGGCTGGTCACCCGCTCGGCCAACATCGAGGGCCGCGGCGGTGTCGGTTTGCGTGAGCTGGTGCGCCAGGCGCTGCGGATGCGCCCGGACCGGCTCGTCGTCGGAGAGTTCCGCGGCGCCGAGATCGTCGACCTGCTCGTCGCGCTCAACACCGGGCACGACGGCGGTGCGGCGACGATGCACGCAAATTCGGCAGCGGACGTCCCGGCTCGGCTGGCTGCTCTGGGTGGGATGGCCGGGCTGGACGCGCCCGCGGTGACCGGGCTGGCAGGTAGCGCCCTCGACCTCGTCGTGCACCTGCGCCGGTTACGCGCAGGAGAGCGCGTGCTGGCCGAGATCGGCCTGCTGGAGCGGGCAGGTTCTGAACTTGCGATACGCCCGGTGTGGAGCATCGCTTCCGGGCTGCAGGTCGGGGCGTCCCGGTTGGCGGCCATGCTCGCCGAGCGCGGCGCGACCGTGCCGCCCCTGTTGCGATGAACACGGTTGCGGTCACCGCCCTTGCGATGAACACGGTTGCGATGAACACGGTTGCGGTGAGCTGGCTCGGCCTTGCGGCGGCGCTCCTTCTGCTGCCAACAGAAGATCCCGCGCGCCGCCGGGTGCGGGCGCTGAGCGAGTCGGGCCGGTTCGATGCTCGGCCGCGATCACGGCTGCGTATCCCGCAGGGCATGGCCCTGCCCGCAGTACGAGCTCCGGCTGTGGGCTTGGTGGTCGGCTTGCCGTTGGCAGCCGGCGCAGGTCCCCCGCTGGGCCTTGCCGCAGGCGTCGTTGCGGCGGCCGCCTGGCATCTCGGGCGCGACGCCGCCCGTCAGCGCGACCGGCGGCGGGCCGCGTCCGCGCTGCTCACGGCGGTGCGCGTAATGGAGGCTGAACTGGCAGCGGGCTCCCGACCCGAGGCCGCACTGCGGGCGGCGGCGGTGGCGGCGCCACGACACGCCGCCGGTTTGCTCGCCCTACCCGCTCTCGCCGACGGCTCCGCGCTGACCCGGCCGCCGACACCGGCGGCGACGACGGATCTGCCGCAGCTCGGATCCGCGTGGCGCCTCGCCGTTGCGGCCGGCGCGCCGCTGGCGGACGTCGTCGGCCGTGTCGGCGACGACCTGGCAGCGCGGGCACAGCAGCAGCGCACCGTCTCCTCGGCGCTGGCGAGCGCCCGTTCGTCGGCAGCGTTACTGGCCCTACTGCCATTGCTCGGGATATGCCTCGGCTCGTCGATGGACGCGGATCCGCTCGGCTTCCTCTTGGCGCCAGGGGTGGGCCGATGGGTCCTGCTGGTCGGGGTCGGCCTGGATGCCACCGGCCTGGTGTGGACTCAGCTGCTTACCCGGCGCGCGGAGCGGGCGTGAGTTCGGCGGCGGCGTGGGCGATTCTCGCGCTCGGGTTGGGAATGTGGCCTCCCGCGAACCCGAGGCCCCCCGACCTCGGAAGGGCCTGCCCCGCGTCTGCCGCGAACTCCTCCTCTGCGCGCGGCCCGGCGTCGGTTCGCACGCTGCAGGTGCTCGCTGCCATCGCCGCAGGTGGTGGCGTCGTTGTGGCTCTCGGGCCGGCGTCCGGCGGGCTCTTCGCCTTGGGCGCGAGCGGCTGCGCCTGGGTGCTCGTCGGCGGCCTGCACGGGCGCTCGCCGCGTCGCCGACGTAGTCCGGTCGACCTCGCGCTCGCCCTTGACCTGGTCGCTGCCGCGCTGCACAGCGGGCAACCGCTGTCGACGGCGTTGCTCCTCGCCGCGCCGGCTGCCGACCCTGCCAGTGCAGCCCTGCTGGGCCGAGTCGGTGGTCTGCTGCGGTTGGGCGCTGACCCCGCCGACGCCTGGGCGCTCGCCGCCGGGCATCCGGATCTCGAGCCCGTCGCAGCGGCGGCGACCCGCTCGGCGGACAGCGGGATCCGCCTTGCGGACGCATTCCAACGGTTGGCTGCGGACGTGCGGGCGAACGCCGGGGCGGCTGCCGAGGCCCGCGCGCACCGGGCAGGGGTGCTCGTGGTCGCGCCGCTCGGGCTCTGCTTCCTGCCCTCCTTCGTGTGCCTGGGCATCGTCCCCGTCGTTGTCGGTATCGCCGGTCGCGTACTCACCTCGCTGAACTGATCGAGCTCCGGCTGCGTGCAATCGATGCACCAGGATGTGGTCACGGTCACGCATGTGTGTATATTGTGTGTTATGACTCGGTTGAACGTCTACCTGCCAGACGACCTCGCGGCCCGGGCCAAGGAGGCCGGACTCAACCTCTCCGCCGTCACCCAAGAGGCGGTACGGCAAACCCTCGCTGCCCGCTCGACCGACTCTTGGCTGTCCTCAACCCTCCAGCCGGTGTCGACCAGCACGGTGACGCATGACCGAGCGCTGGAAGCGATCGACGAAGCCCGCGACGAGGCGCCGACGCGGCATGGCTGAGGTCGTCGCCGATGCGTCGGCGCTCGTCGATCTCCTGCTCGCAAACGACCTCGGTCAGGCAGTCGGCAAGCGTCTAGCTGGAACAGGCCTCCACGCCCCCGCCCACGTCGACGCCGAAGTGCTGTCCGCCCTGGGTCGACTGCATCGAGCCAACGATCTTGAAGCGCGCGATGTCGAGACGAAGCTAACCGCGCTGGCAGCTGCGCCCATCACTCGGCACGGGGTGGATGACCTTCTTCTAGGCGCGTGGGCCCGACGTCATCGGCTGCGTCTTGCCGATGCGCTCTATATCGAACTTGCCGCCCAGCTTGGTTGTCTGCTGGTGACGACCGACCATCGTCTGCACGACGAGCCGGTCGCCGACATCGTCAGCATCTGACCGACGCAGCGCCGGCCTGAGGGAGATGACGCCGTTTCGAGACGGCCATCGCGGACCCGGATTCGGCTCAATCACCGACCGTCTCGCGCAGAGCGCGGCATAGAAGACGTCTGCGTGTTGGTGCGGGACGTAGGAACGTCCTCCTGATGCGCTTCGGGCTCGGTGTCTCACGCAGGAGCAGGTCACGAAGTCGGCACCATCGCTGCTGTAGCCCTGTGTGCTTCGCAGTCGAGTCCCGTTCCGGGCGGGACCCACTATGGTCGTGCCAAGACCAAGGCCGCCGGTGTTGCCGACGACCCGACTACTGCGCCCGTCCCGCGTGTTGTCAGGAGTTCCGTCGCGTCATCGGAGTGGGCGGACGTCCGAACCAGTACTGCAGCCCCGAGTGCCAGCAGGCCATAGGCACCGAACGAAAGGTTGCTGCCGCGCTCAAGTACATCCCGGCAGACAGCCCTGGCGTCCCAGAACTGGCCGAGCTGGTGGAGGCCGCCACCGCGCTCATCCCCGCGGCCGGCCTGGCGAGGAAGTTGCCTGAGGTGGACTGCTGTCGGCGCTCTTACGGCTTGCCCTGCCGGTCCGAAAACGTCGTTGCCCGTCCGCACCGTGACGGGCTGGCGCAGGGATGAAGAGGCCATGGCTGACGGCAGCGCCATCACTTCAGGCCGACGCGCCCAAGATCGCCCCTTGGAATTACTCGTCCAGTGCGCGGCACTGGTCGCGGCCAGGTCGCCGGTGTCGCAGGCTCAGCGTGCCGCCGCGACCTCGGACACTAATTGCGATTGGGCGGCCAGGACGTCGCGCCGAGCTCTCGTGAGATGGCGCGGGCGGCATCTCGCACGGCGCCACAGGTAGCGGGGTCGGCCGGCCAGTTAGCCGAGGGCACGACTAGGCCGATGGCACCCACCGGCGCGCCGGAGGAGTCGAAGACCGGTCCCGCGAGGGCGCATTCGCCGAGCACCGCCTCGTCCTGTTCACTGGCGAGACCCGTGGAGGCGACGTCAGCCAGCTGTTGCTTGAGGTCGGCGGAAGAAACGATGGTCTCGCCGGTCATGCTGCGTAGCGGGGAATCTGTGAGCATGCGGGAAGCTGCGTCGTCGTCGAATGCGAGAATGGCTTTGCCGAGGGCGCTGGCGTGGGCGGGGATGACGATGCCGACCTCGGGCATCTGGCGGCTGCCGTCAGGTCTGGGTTCGTGGTGGATGATCACGACGTCGTCGAGCAGCAGCACCCCGGTGCGCACGGCGCAGCCGGTGCGGCGGGCGAGATCCTCGGCCCATGGGATCGCCTTGGACCGCAGCTCGAGCGTGTCCAGGTAGACGTTGCCGAGCCGAAGCACGGCGGGGCCGAGCTGGTAGCGGCCAGAGCCGTGCTCTTGGGTCACCATGCCGTGGCCCACCAGTGTGCGCACGATCCCGTGCACCGTGGACGAGGGCAGGTCCAGGCGGCCGGCCAGTTCGGACAGTGTCATCCGCCGCGCCCCCTGCAGTGCTACCAACACCCGGATCGCCCGGTCGACCGACTGGATCACAGCCCCTCCTCCTAGCGCTTCGGTTGCGGTCCGCGGTGCGAACAGTTTTTGAATGTGTCTTGCATCATAGTGAACCATGCGCGTATGTTCCGTCTGGGATTCGACATTATCGAATGACTTTCGAGACTACAGGATTGGAGGCGGAGATCATGTTGGATGAGACTTCGCTGATCCAGCGGTTGACCGCCGAGGCCATTGGGACCGCGTTTCTGGTCTTCATCGGCGTCGGGGCAGTGCCGGCCACTCTCATCGTGAACGGGAACGCGCCGTTCACGATGGCTGATCTGGGCATGATCTCGCTCGCGTTCGGCACGGTCGTCGTGGCCACCGTGTACGCGTTGGGTCACATCGGCGGGAACCACATCAATCCCGCTGTGACGCTCGGGCTGGCCGTTTCGGGCAAGTTCCCGTGGCGGCAGGTGCCCGGTTACCTCGCCGCGCAGGCGGTCGGTGCGGTGATCGGCGCCACGGCCATCCTCGGCGTGCTGGGCACGAAGGCCAGCGATGTCGGACTCGGCGTCGCCGCCTACAACAACATCAGCTGGACGCAGGCCTTCACCGCCGAGTTCGTCGGCACCTTCATCCTGGTGTTCACCGTCTTTGGGGTCATTCACCGCAAGGCCGCTGCGGGATTTGCCGGCGTGGCGATCGGCTTGGTCGTCTTCGCGGTCATCATCCCGGTCGCTCCCGCCACCGGGGCGTCGATCAACCCAGCCCGTACGTTCGGTCCGATGTTCGTCCAGCAGCTCGCCGGCGGCGAGGTCAAGTGGAGCCAGATTCCGGTGTATCTGATCGCCGAACTGCTCGCCGGTATCGCCGCTGCGCTCGTGTACGGCGTGCTCGCCCGCACCCCGGCCGACAAGGTGGCAACGTCCTCGGAGGGCATCGACCTCGCAGACCCAGACCTCGAACCCGCGGCGGAACGCAGCGTCAACGCCTGAGCGGCACAATCGATCCAACTAGGAGACGATCAGCATGAAGAAGCTCATCAACGACCCACAGGACGTGGTCGCCGACGCCTTACTCGGGATCGAGGCCGCCCACCCGGACCTCAACGTCGACCATCAACACAAGATCATCTATCGGGCCGACGCGCCGCGCCCCGGCAAGGTCGGGATCATCTCGGGCGGCGGCTCCGGGCACGAACCCCTCCACGGCGGATTCGTCGGGCTGGGCATGCTGGACGCGGCCTGCGCGGGCGAGGTCTTCACCTCGCCGGTGCCCGACCAGATGCTGGCCGCGACCAAGCTCGTCGACGGCGGTGCCGGCGTGCTGCACGTGGTGAAGAACTACACCGGCGATGTCATGAACTTCGAGATGGCGGCCGAGATGGCCGCAGCCGAGAGCGGCTCGCAGGTCGTCTCGGTGATCACCGACGACGACGTGGCCGTGCAGGACAGCACCTGGACGGCGGGCAGGCGCGGCGTCGGAGTGACCGTCCTGCTGGAGAAGATCGCTGGCGCCGCGGCCGAGCAGGGCCGCACGTTGGAGCAGGTGGCCAATGTCGCGCGTGAGGTCAACGCCAACGGCCGGAGCATGGGGCTGGCTCTCACGTCGTGCACCGTCCCGGCCGCCGGCAAGCCGACCTTCGAGATCGGCGAGGACGAGATGGAGCTGGGCGTCGGCATCCACGGCGAGCCTGGACGGGAACGCATACCGGTGGCTCCCGCGCGCGAGGTCGCCGAGATGTTGGTCGAGCCGGTGCTGGCCGATCTGCCATTCACCAATGGCGACAAGGTGATCGCGTTCGTCAACGGGCTGGGTGGCACGCCGCTGATCGAGCTCTACGTCATGTTCAACGAGGTGAACCGGATTCTCACCGGTCACGGCCTCCAGGTCGCCCGCTCCTTGGTGGGCTCCTACATCACCTCGCTTGACATGGCCGGAACGTCGGTCACGCTGCTCAGGGTCGACGACGAGATGCTCTCGCTTTGGGATGCTCCGGTCCGCACTGCAGCATTGCGATGGGGCAGCTGATACATGAACGACATGGTCTCGACGGCGGGCCTGGACCAGTGGGTTCGGGCTTTCGCCGGGCTCGTGGCCGAGAACAAGGTGAGCCTGACCGACCTTGACGCGGCCATCGGCGACGGCGACCACGGGGCGAACATGGACCGCGGGATGCGGGCCGCGGTCGCGGCGCTCGACGACACCCATCTCGCGTCGGCGTCGGCGCTATTCACCAAGGTCGGCATGACCGTGGTCTCGACCGTCGGCGGCGCCAGCGGTCCGCTGTTCGGCACCATGTTCCTCAGGATCGGCGCGGCCCTTGGCGACACCCCGGAGGTCTCGCTGGCCCAGCTCGCGACCGCGTTGCGGGCAGGTCTGGACGGTGTCGTCGCCCGGGGCAAGGCCGAACCAGGGGACAAGACCATGTACGACGCGCTGGCGCCGGCGGTGGACGCGCTGGAGAACGCCGCCTCGGCCGGGGTGGACAAGGCCGACGCCCTGAAGCTGGCACTGGTGGCGGCCGAGAACGGCCGTGACGCGACCACGCCCATGCTCGCCCGCAAGGGCAGAGCGAGCTATCTGGGCGAGCGCAGCGTCGGGCACCAGGACCCCGGCGCCACCACCGTCGCGCTGCTGATGGCGGCGGCGATTCGAGCACCGCTATGACTGCCGGCGCGCCACCCCTCGTCGGCCTCGTCATCGTCTCGCACAGTCGAGCGCTGGCCCGGGCGGCGGTGGTTCTTGCCTCGGAGATGCTCCACGACCGCCCCGTAAGCATCGCGGTGGCGGCCGGACTGGACGAGCTCACCCTCGGCACCGACGCCGTGCGCATCAAGGAAGCCATCGAAGAGGTGGACGGCCCCGAGGGCGTCGTCGTGCTGATGGACCTCGGTAGCGCCGTGCTCAGTGCCGAGCTTGCCCTCGATCTGCTGGAGGACCCGGAGGTACGCGACCGGATCATTCTTTCGGCCGCACCGCTCGTCGAGGGGCTCGTCGTCGCCGCAGTTGCCGCTGCCGGAGGGGCAGGGCGCAAAGAGGTCGCGGCCGAGGCGCACAACGCGCTGATGGGCAAGGCCGCCCATCTGAACGCAGCGGAGCTGACGTCGCCACCCGCGCTGAGCATTGACGAGCAGGCAGACGTGGTGGCGGTGTTCACCGTCGCGAACCGGCACGGCCTGCATGTCCGCCCGGCAGCGCGTCTGGTCAGTGAGATGCGCGGTCTCGACGCGCAGGTCTGGCTACGCAACATGACCACCGGCGCCGGACCGGTGCCGGCGGCGAGCCTGAGCCGCGTCGCCACCCTGGCCGCCCTGGGCGGCCACCGGGTCCAGATTCTGGCCTCCGGGCGGCAAGCACCCGAAGCGGTCGATCACCTGCTCGCGCTCGCCGGCCGGAACTTCGACGAGCCGTTCGACGACCCGCCCACTCCCGCGCCGGCGCAATCGGCTGGGCCGCTGCCGGCCTCACCCGGAATCGGCATCGGCCCAGTCCGGATGCTGACCGTCGCCGCCCGACCCGCTGACCGTGTCCCATCGGCGAGCCCGGCAGCCGAGTGGCGGCGGATCGTCGAGGCGATGGCCGAGGTGCGGCGCGAGATCGAGCGACTACGCGCTGTGGCCCGCGAGGTCGGGCCGCAGGAGGCGCGGATCTTCGACGCTCATCTCATGTTGGTCGGCGACGAGGAGGTGCTGGCCGACGTCAAGGCGCGCCTGAACTCCGGAGCCGGTGCCGTCACCGCGTGGATGGATGCCCTCGCGGTCGTCGAGAAGCAGTGGTCCGAACTGCCCGACCCCTACCTGCGTGCCCGCGCCGAGGACGTCCGCGCCGTCGGGGCCCAGATGCTCACGGCGCTCACCGGCGCTGCGGCGCTCACGTTGACCGGACCCGGGATCCTGGTGGCCAAGGAACTCACGCCGGGCCAGGCGGCCGAACTCGACGGCGACGCCGTGCAGGGAATCGTGCTCGCCTACGGCAGCCCGAGCTCGCACGCCGCCATCCTCGCTCGCTCCCGGGGCATCCCTGCCATCGTCGCGGCAGGGTCCGGCGTGCTCGGGTTGACCGAGGGAACCGTCATCGTCATCGACGGTGCTACCGGCGCGCTCGTCGTCGACCCAACGCCCGAGACGCTGGGGCACTTCCGGCAGCGGGCCACGCAACTGGCCGACCAACAGATCAAGCACCGCGCTGCTGCCGGCGAGCCTGCCCGCACTGCCGACGGGACCCGCATCGAGGTCGCCGCCAACCTCGGCTTGTCCGCCGACGCTCGGGCGGCGGCCGCAGAGGGTGCGGACAGCGCAGGATTGGTCCGTACCGAGTTCCTGTTCCTCAATCGCGACCAGGCTCCTGACGCCAGGGAGCAGCTCGCGGAGTACCTCGCCATCGCCGACGCGCTGCCCGGTCGGCGGATCACCCTGCGCACCCTCGACGTCGGCGGTGACAAGCCGCTCAGTTATCTGCCGATGCCCGCCGAGGTGAACCCGTTCCTGGGGCAGCGGGGCATCCGGCTGTCGCTCCAATGGCGCGACCTGCTGCGCGAGCAACTCGAGGCCGTTTGCGGGGTGGCCAGACAAGCGCCCACCAGCGTGATGTTCCCGATGGTCGCAACCGTCGCCGAAATCCGCGAAGCCCGGTGCGTGCTCGAGGAAGCCGCCGGCCCCGCCGGGCTACCCGACGGGCTGCGTGTCGGCATGATGGTCGAAGTGCCTGCCGCCGCGCTGAAGATCGAAACTTTCCTGCCTTATCTCGACTTCATCAGCATCGGGACGAACGACCTGACTCAGTACACGCTCGCGGCGGAGCGCGGAAACGCGGCGGTCGCGGCTCTGTCCGATCCGCTGGATCCCGGTGTGCTCAGCCTCATTCGCCACGTCTGCCGCGCCGCGGCCGGCCGATTCCCGGTGGCGGTATGCGGAGAGGCCGCCGCGGACGAGGCTGCCATTCCGGTACTTCTCGGTCTCGGCGTCCGCGAACTGAGCGTGTCCCCGCGGTCCGTGCCCGGGGTCAAGGCCCGGGTGCGCGAACTCGATCTGGCTCACTGTGCTTCGCTTGCAGAGGCCGCCCTCGATCTCGCCGCCGCCGCCGAGGTCCGCCACCTCGTCGAACAATCGGCGATCGCCAGGTGAGTCCGCCGGCAGACCACTCTGATGCCCGAGGACGTGGTGAGCGTCGAGGGGAGAGGCGCACGAGATTCGTCAGGGGGTACCGGGAAGGCGAGGCCCGGGTCGGCTCGCCGCCACCGCAGGCGCGGCGGCAGATGGCATGCGGGGCCACAACCGCCCGTGGGTCAGATCCGATGTGTCCGGTGCCGCGCAGCGGGGCGCGCGCCGCAGCTATCGTCCGGGCGACAGAGTTGCGATGCCGGCCGCCTCGGCCGCCTCGATCTGTCGTGGGTCGTAGGAAACATCACCTCTGCGCCAATGTCGAGACAGTGCGCAACGTGAATGGCGTCGAGTGTGCGCAGCGTGTCGCCGCTGAGTAGGCCTGCCGCCCGGTACAACGACACCTCCGGCAGGACGATGTTGACCTGGGCGAGCACCGAAAGCGCACGTATTCGATCGATGCGATATCGCTGGGCCATCCGCAGTACGTCGGTGACGAGTAAGGACGAGGAAACGAACTCGTCGCCCGCGTCCAAGGCACGATCCGCGAAGGTCGAGAACGAACTGGACTCAGGTTCTTCCTTGAGCAACTTGCCCCACGAGGACGCGTCAACGTAGATCGTCGTCATCGCTCACCCTTGAGATCGTCGATTACCTCCTGCAACGACACATCCGAGCGGACCCGTGGGACATCGCGAAGACGAATCCGCCAGGGAATCCGGGGTGCCGTCGACGCCGGCATGACAACCGCCGAGCACGCCGTCGGCACCATCGCTGCCGTCGGATTCGCGACTGCTCGTAGATCTACAAATCCGAACACGCATGGTATCACTGGTGATACCGTCGTGGGGTGGCTATGACATTGCGACTGACCGACGCCGAGATCGATGCACTGCGCCGTCGCGCGGAGCTCGAGTCGCGATCGATGCAGGATGTCGCGCGACAGGCGGTACGCGAATACATCGAGAACCGCAGCAGAGCGGAGCTGCTCGACCAGGTGCTCGACGAGGAATTGCCCCGGTACGCCGAAGCGTTGGAGCGACTCGGTCAGTGATCTACCTGACCGTGCCCGAACTGCTGCACGTGGGCGAACGGGCGACACGTGGTGAGGTCCTGATCCGGGACGTCGGGTTGCTCGAGTCCGCGCTCGCTCGTCCGCGCGCCTCCGCTTTCGGGCAGGACGCCTACGCCGACCTCGAGGAGAAGGCCGCAGCATTGTTGCATTCGTTGGCACGCAACCATGCACTGGTCGACGGGAACAAGCGGCTCGCGCTCGCCGCGACGATTGCCTTCCTGGGACTGAACGGCCGCCGCCTCACGCTGTCCAACGACCAGGCGTACGAGCTTGTCATGTCCGTCGCCACCGGTGAACTGGATGACGTTGCCGAGATTGCCGCACGACTCCGGGATGCCACCACAAATCGTTGAAGTCACTTGCGCCGAATCGATGCTGGCAGCGGGACGTGGTGTGCGCGCTCGCGCATCGCGCTGAGGCCGTGTCACCGGTGGATCATTGCGCGCTGCCCGCGGCATGAGCGGAATGCCATGCCGGACAGCGGCTCGATGCGTGGTCAACTGCGCGGTTAGTCAGGCGAACTCGGTAAGCGAGAGCACGTTCCCGTCGGGATCGGTGAACCAGGCGATCTGATCACCGTTCGGAGTCGTCCAGACTCCCCGAGCGTCCTGCTCCATCCCCTCGTAGCGAACGAACCCTACGCCGCCGGATGCGAGCCGCGTTAGCGCGTCGTCGATGTCCGCCACGCGCCAGCCCAACACCGTGTATCCAGGGTGAGCAACCTCGCCCGCGGCGGTGATACGCAGCATCGTGCCGTGGGCGTCGAACACGCAGGCGTAGTCGTTCATCTCCATGACGCGAAGTCCGAGGCAGCCCTCATAGAATTCTCGCGCCCTCAGGAGGTCGGTGGTGGAGGCGAACGCAATCACGTCACACGTCTCAAGCATCTGGACTCCCAGCGCGATTAACCTCAGATGGCCCCAGCGTCCCAGAATGACGTAAGGCGCTGTCATCGACATGGTCGCGAGTGCGCGCTCAACGGCTGAGCGGATAACGGGAGTCACGCGGCCGGCGCGGTGAGCGCCTCGCTGTCAAGTCGAGCGTCCACAGGCTGGCGCGTCGTCCACAGATTGCAATCGGGGTCGGCGTTCACCGCGGTCTGCCGGTTGGCTGATCGACATGAATCTCTTCAAGCAAATGGCCCAGCGGGCAAAGGGAATCCGGGGCGCCGTCGACGCCGGCATGACAACCGCCGAGTACGCCGTCGGCACCATCGCTGCCGTCGGATTCGCAGTCGTGCTGTACAAGATCGTGCGTAGCGACGCGGTGTCCACGATGCTCACCTCCATCGTGCGGACCGCGTTGCATGCCATCTGAGCGCCGCATCGGCACTGCGCGCGCGCACGACGCCGGCATGGCCACGGCCGAACTGGTGGCGTGCTTGCCCGTTCTCGTGCTACTCCTCGCGTTCGGGCTCAGCCTCGTGTCGATCGGGGCCACCCGGTTGCGTGCTCAGGATGCAGCCCGGGAGGCCGCCCGGGCGGCTGCCCGAGGTGACCTACCTGCGGCCCGTCGCCTGGCCGGTGCCACCGCGCCCGGGTCATCGGTCGTGTTCAGCACGACTGCCGAGACCGTCACCGCCGTCGTGCGGATCCACGCCAATCTGCTCGCCGACTGGCTGCCCTCGGTGACGATCACCGAACGCGCCGTCGCAGCCGCCGAACCGGGTACGCCGCCGTGAAGCGCTCGGGCAACGACGACGGGTCGGCAGCCGTATGGGTGCTCGCGTGCGGGGCGCTGCTGTTGACGCTCGCCGTCCTGGCCACGGTCCGGTCGCTGGCGGTCGTGGCCCGGCACCGCGTCGAGTCCGCCGCGGACCTGGCCGCTCTCGCTGCGGCAACGCTCATCGGCGTCGACTCCACCGACATCTGCCCGTCGGCACGGCGGGTCGCCACGGCGAACCGCGCCAGGGTGGTGTCGTGCGCCGTCGCGCTCGGTGCGGACGGGCGCAGCGGCGCGGTGCGGGTGCGCGCGGTCGCCGCTGTCCGGCTGCCGCTGGTGGGGGAGCGAACGGTGACGGCGAGCGCGCGCGCCGGCCGTCTGGTCGGGTCAGCGCGGCAAGTGGCAAAGCACGAGACCGAGCAACCGCACGGCGCCGTCCTTGTCCAACGGGTCGTTGCCGTTGCCGCACTTCGGCGACTGCACGCACGACGGACAACCCGAGATGCACTCGCACGCGGCGATGGCCTGCCGGGTCGCGGTGAGCCACGCCCGCAGTGCAGCATGCCCGCGCTCGGCGAACCCGGCGCCCCCAGCGTGCCCGTCGTAGACGAAGACGGTGGGCGCCCCGGTGTCCGGGTGCAGTGCGGTGGAGACGCCGCCGATGTCCCAGCGGTCACAGGTCGCGAACAGCGGCAACAGCCCAATCGCCGCGTGCTCGGCGGCGTGGGCCGCGCCGGGAACATCCGCTTCGACGAGTCCGACGGTGTCGAGTGCCTCCTGCGCGACGGTGTACCAGACCGAGCGGGTGCGCAGCTGGCGCGGCGGCAGGTCCAGCGGGTTGTCGTCGAGGACCTCGTTCGTGCTCACCCGGCGGCGTTGGTAGCTCACGGTCTGGTTGGTGACGTCGACGGTCCCGAAGTGCACGCCCAACGGCCCGTACACGACGTCGGCAGTGCTCGAGACGATGGCGATGTCGGTGATGTCGCGTGCCGAGGTCGTCCAATCCGGTTCCTCGGCGTGCACGAGTGCGATGGCGTCCTCGAGGTCGAGGCCGTCCACGACGTAGGCGCGGCCTTGATGCAGATACACCGCACCCTGATGCACCGTCGCATGGGCGGCGCCGGCGTCCACGGTCCCGATCAACGAGCCGTCCGACGACTCGACCACGGTGACCGGTGGGCCACCGGAGCCGCGGATGTCGGCCTGGGGCCGCTCCTGCGACGTCCAATACCAGCCTGCCGGCCGCCGCCGGAGCCTGCCCGACCCGACCAATCGGTCCAGGACCGTTTCGGCCGTCGCGCCGCCGAACAGCGCCAGCTCCTCCGGACGCAATGGCAGCTCCGCGGCGGCGCAGCACAGTTGCGGCGCGAGGACGTACGGGTTGGCGGGGTCGAACACCGACGCCTCCACCGGCCTTCCGAAGACGGCCTCGGGGTGGTGCACGAGGTAGGTGTCCAGCGGGTCGTCACGGGCGACGAACACGACCAGCGACGACGCGCCGGACCGCCCGGCCCGCCCGGCCTGCTGCCACAACGACGCGAGCGTCCCGGGGAACCCCGCCAGCACCACGGCGTCCAGGCCGCTGACGTCGAGGCCGAGTTCGAGAGCGTTCGTGGCCGCCACCCCGAGCAGCTCGCCGGACGAGAGCGCCGCCTCGATCCCGCGGCGCTCCTCGGCGAGGTAGCCGGCCCGGTAGGGCGCCACCCGCACCGCCAACGCTCGCAACCCGGCCTCGCGCAGCTGTCGCTGTGCCATCAGCGCGGTGATCTCGGCGCCCCGTCGCGAGCGGACGAAGGCGAGCGTCCGCGCGCCCTCGACAACGAGATCGGCGAGCAGTCGCGCTGCTTCCGAGCCGGCGGCGCGGCGGACCGGCGCGTCGTGTTCTCCGCGCAGCGACGTCAGCGGGGGCTCCCAGAGCGCGAAGGTCGTCGCACCGCGAGGCGACCCGTCCTCGGTCACCGCGGCTACGGGCGCGCCGATCAGGCGAGCCCCCGCCGTGGCCGGATCGGCCACTGTCGCCGAGGCCAGGACGAAGGTCGGCGCCGAGCCGTACGACGCGCTCACCCGGCGCAACCGGCGCAGCACCAAGGACACGTGCGCGCCGAACAGGCCGCGGTAGGCGTGGCACTCGTCCACCACCACATAGCGCAACCGCCGCAAGAAGGACGCCCACCGAGAATGCCCGGGAAGCATGCCGCGGTGCAGCATGTCCGGATTGGTCAGCACCCAGTTCGCGTGGGCCCGAACCCAGTCCCGCTCGTCCATCGCCGTGTCGCCGTCATAGGTGGCCGCCCGCAGGCCGGTCAGTGCGAGCGAGCTCAGCGAACGCAGTTGATCGCCGGCCAGGGCTTTGGTGGGCGACAGGTAGAGCACCCTGGCTCGGTCGTCGGCGAGCAGGGTCGTCAAAGCCGGCAGCTGGTACCCCAAGGACTTCCCCGATCCGGTCCCGGTGGCGACCACGACCGACGTGCCCGACCACGCGAGCGAAGCCGTCTCGACCTGGTGCGTCCACGGTCGTTCGATGCCGCGCGCGCCGAAACGGCCCCGCAGCACGTCCGGCGTCCACTCGGGCCAGTCGGCTTGAGTACCCGCCCGCGCCGCGATCGACTCGACGTGGGTGAGCGGTTCGCTCCCCGCGGGGACACCGCGCAGCAGCCGCTCGAGCAACTCGCGCATCCCTCGTCCCCCAAATCTAGGCTTGTGGCATGCTGAATCGGACGATGTCCGGCCCGATCCTCCCTGAGCCGGCTGACGACGAGGGGTCTTGAGTTGGAGCTTTCGGTGTCGAAGCAGGGTGACGGCGCCGTTCCCGTCGTCGCTGTGAGCGGAGAGGTCGACGTCTACTCGGCACCGGCTCTGCGCGACGGTCTCACGGAATTGCTCGAATCGGGCACCAGCGTCGTCGTCGATCTGACCGACGTGGGCTTTCTCGACTCCACCGGGCTCGGGGCGCTGGTCGCCGCGCGCACGACGGCTGCCGAGCACCACGCATCCCTGCCGCTGGTCTGTACCCACCAGCGCATCCTGAAGCTGTTCACGATCACCGGTCTGGACGGCGTGTTCCGGATCCACCAGAACGTCCCGGCCGCTCTCGACGAGCTCGCCGGGTCGGCTCAGGACGCCTCGGCCTCATAGCGCTTACAGTCGCGCCCGCTGACCCGCGTCCCGCGCGATCCCCCTCGTCCGGTTAGACTCCGGCCGGTCACTCCCGCGCGCGAGCATCATGCGCCGACGGCCGCATCCGCACCTGCCTGGCTTCGCAGGTTGCGCTTCGACGAACACTTAGGGGTAGCTGCATGACGCACCACCTGCTTGCCGCGCCAGGTATCACGGACGGGCAAAAGGGCATCGTCGCGGTGATCGGCGTGGTGGCGATTCTCGCGCTGGTCTTCGCCGCCGTCCTCGTGAAGGAGGTGCTGCGCGCAGATCAGGGCACTGCCAAGATGCAGGAGATCGCCAAGGCGGTGCAGGAAGGCGCGGCGGCCTACCTCAACCGCCAGTTCCGCACCCTCGCGGTCTTCGCCGTGATCGTCTTCGGCCTGCTCCTGCTCCTGCCGGTCAACGAGGGCGGCGCGAACGTCCGGGTCGGACGCGCGATCTTCTTCCTCATCGGCGCGGTCTTCTCCGCCGCCGTCGGTTATATCGGTATGACGATGGCCACGCGCGCCAACGTCCGGGTCGCCTCGGCCGCCCGCGACGGTGGTGGCGAGCGCGGGTTCCACATCGCCTTCCGCACCGGTGGCATCGTAGGCATGCTGACGGTCGGCCTCGGGCTACTGGGTGCAACGGTCGTCCTGTTCGTCTACAACGACCACGCCCCGACTGTCCTCGAGGGCTTCGGTTTTGGCGGCGCCCTGCTCGCCATGTTCATGCGTGTCGGCGGCGGCATCTTCACCAAGGCCGCCGACGTCGGCGCCGACCTTGTCGGCAAGGTCGAGGCCGGCATTCCGGAGGACGACCCTCGTAACGCGGCCACCATCGCCGACAACGTCGGTGACAACGTCGGTGACTGCGCCGGCATGGCGGCGGACCTCTTCGAGTCCTACGCGGTCACCCTCGTCGCCGCGCTGATCCTCGGCCAGGCTGCATTCGGCGCCAAGGGCTTGCTGCTGCCGCTGATCATCGGCGCGATCGGCATCGTCAGCTCGGTCGTCGGGGTGCTCGCCACCAAGCTGCGGGCGAGCGACCGCAACGGGCTGGTGCCGATCAACCGTGGTTTTGTGATCTCCGCGTCGGTGTCGCTGGTGCTGGTGGCGATCCTGTCCTTCACCTACCTGCCGAGCAAGTTCTCCGAATTCGCCGGGATCGGTCAAGAGATCCTGCGGTCCAGCGGCAATCCCAGGATCATCGCTTTCGTCGCCGTCCTCATCGGCATCGTGCTGGCCGTGCTCATCCAGCAGCTGACCGGTTACTTCACCGACACGGTCCGGCGTCCGGTGAAGGACGTGGCCAGCACTTCGCTCACCGGTGCCGCGACTGTCATCCTGGCCGGCATCTCGCTCGGCCTCGAGTCCGCCGTCTACACCGCGGTGCTCATCGCGATGGCCGTGTTCGGCGCCTTCCTGCTCGGTAGCGGATCCGTGGGTGTCGCCCTGTTCGCCGTCGCCCTCGCCGGCTGCGGCCTGCTCACCACCGCCGGGGTCATCGTCGCGATGGACACCTTCGGGCCGGTCAGCGACAACGCGCAGGGCGTCGCCGAGATGAGCGGCGACATCGACGAGGCAGGCGCACGCGTCCTCACCGATCTGGACGCCGTCGGCAACACCACCAAGGCGATCACCAAGGGCATTGCAATCGCGACGGCAGTGCTCGCCGCGACAGCGCTGTTCGGTTCGTTCACCCAGGCGATCGCCCAGGCCAGTGCGAAGTACCACGCCACCGCCGACATCAATTACAAGATCATCTCACCGAACCTGCTGGTCGGCGTCATCCTCGGTGCGGCCGTCGTGTTCCTGTTCAGCGGGCTCGCGATCAGTGCGGTGGGACGCGCGGCTGGACGGGTCGTGTACGAGGTGCGTGAGCAGTTCCGCACCCACCCGGGGATCATGGACTTCTCCGAGAAGCCCGACTACGCGCGCGTCGTGGACATCTGCACGAAGGACTCGCTACGCGAACTGGCGACCCCGGGGTTGCTGGCGATCTTCGCGCCAATCACCGTCGGCTTCGCCTTCGGTGCTGGCCCGCTCGCCGGTTATCTGGCCGGTGCGATCGGCGCGGGCGTGCTGATGGCGGTGTTCCTCGCCAACTCCGGCGGCGCCTGGGACAACGCGAAAAAGATGGTCGAGGACGGCGCTTACGGCGGGAAGGGCAGTGATTCGCACCAGGCCACGATCATCGGCGACACCGTCGGCGACCCGTTCAAGGACACCGCCGGCCCGTCGATCAACCCGCTGATCAAGGTGATGAACCTGGTGGCCGTGCTCATCGCGCCGGCGATCATCGAATTCAGCCTCGGCCAGGACGCCAACAAGGGCGTCCGTGCGGCCATCGCGGTGGCCTCGTTCCTGATCATCGTCGCGGCGGTGACCGTGTCCCGCCGGCGCAAGGTGTCGATGGGCGAGGCGCCCGCCGACAACGCGCCCGAGCCGGCTCGGGTCGCCTGAACTCGACTACATTCGCCTGACGGGCGGCCCCGGCGACACGCCGGGGCCGCCCGTTTCGTTGTAGTACCGCTCGGGTCGGTGCGGTTGACGCCACGAGCGGACTAGATTGACCGGTTCGCGAGGGAGGGTCGTGATGACGCAGTTCTCATTGTTCGGGGCAGCCGCGGCCGAACCTGTCCTCGCCGACCTCGACGGCGTCCTGCTGGCGGGCGGCCACTGGGTCCGCCACGGCGAGGTCGCCCGCCTGTCCGTCGTCGTGGCCGACGCCTGGCGCGCCGAAGCGCTTGCGGCCGAGTTCGCTACGCGCGGGCTCGCCGCCGAGGACGCGACGGTGCCGGCTGTGGGCGGGTTCGGCGTGCGCACCTCGTTTCACGCCGGCCTGGCTGCCAGCGCCGCGCGCTGGAGCCGAGGGGCCAACGAGGGACCGCCGCCCGGCCTGGCCCTCACCCCGGGCGGGCTGCGGCTCTGGGCGATCACGTCGGGTCGGCGCGATCCCGCCGGTTACCTACTCGGCACGGCCCGTCCCGACGATGCGGTGCATCTCATGTGCGGTGCGCAGTTGTCCCGACTCGGCCTGGGCGCGGTCGCGATCGCGGGACGCGGCGGCCCGGGCTGGCGGGTCACCTCGGCCCGGCGCATCCGCCGGCTCGGCGAGCTACTGGGCGCCTCGCCCCCCGGCGGCGCCGCAGATTGGCCACTGGGACTCTCGTGAGGATGGCAGCGGCATCCGGCCGCCGGGCGCTAAGAAACGAATGACGGTGTGAATGTTGGGTTTGTCGGCGTCCTGTACCGTCCGCGACAAGTGGCCGGAACCGGACTTAGGCCTAGCGCCGAGCTCGGCGAGTCGTCGTCAGAGAACGCCTGAGAGGAAGTGGCAGTGGCTGGCAAGCGGGTGCAGACGGGCACCAAACTGGTGATCGTCGAGTCGCCTGCCAAGGCCAAGACGATCGGCGGTTACCTGGGTAGCGGGTACGTCGTCGAGGCCTCCATCGGCCACATCCGCGAGCTGCCCCCGAACGCCGCCGCCGTCCCGGCGCAGTACAAGGGCCAGGCGTGGGCGCGCCTCGGCGTCGACGTGGATCATGACTTCGAGCCGCTGTACGTCATCAGCGCTGACCGCAAGGCGCAGGTCGCCAAGCTGCGCACGCTGGTGAAGGACGCCGACGAGCTCTATCTGGCCACCGATGAGGACCGCGAGGGCGAGGCCATCGCGTGGCACCTCGTCGAGACCCTCAAGCCCAGGGTGCCGGTGCGCCGGATGGTTTTCCACGAGATCACGCCCGCCGCCATCGCCGCCGCGGTTGCCGACCCGCGTGAGATCGACCAGCAGCTCGTCGATGCCCAGCGCACGCGTCAGATCCTCGACCGGCTCTACGGCTACGAGGTCAGCCCGGTGCTCTGGAAGAAGGTGTTGCCGCGCCTGTCCGCCGGCCGCGTGCAGTCCGTCGCCACCCGCATGGTCGTCGAGCGCGAACGGGCCCGGATGGCGTTTCGGACGGCCGAGTACTGGGACGTTGAGGGCACCTTCGCGCCTGTCGAGCCCAAGCCCGGGGATCCGGAATCGTTCACCGCGACGCTGGTCAGCCTGGACGACACGCGCCTGGCGGCCGGTCGCGACTTCGACCCGGCTACGGGCCGGGCGCCCTCGAACGTGCTGCATCTGGACGAGGCCGGTGCCCGCGGGCTGGTGGCCCGCCTGCAGGGACGGCAGTTCAGCGTGCAGGGCGTCGAGGAGAAGCCGTACCGCCGCCGTCCGTACCCGCCGTTCATGACCTCGACGCTGCAGCAGGAGGCGGGCCGGAAGTTCCGCTGGTCGGCCCAACAGGTGATGCGTAGCGCACAGCGGCTCTACGAGAACGGCTTCATCACCTACATGCGCACCGACTCGACGAATCTGTCGACCACAGCGCTGACGGCGGCCCGGACGCAGGCACGTGAGCTCTACGGCGACGCCTACGTCCCCGCCGAGCCGCGCATGTACACCCGCAAGGTGAAAAACGCCCAGGAGGCGCACGAGGCGATTCGTCCCGCCGGCGACAGCTTCCGTACCCCGGGCGCGGTCGCCAACCAGCTCTCGTCGGAGGAATTCCGCCTGTATGAGCTGATCTGGCAGCGCACGCTCGCCTCACAGATGGCCGACGCCGTCGGCACCACCGTGTCGGTGCGCATCGGCGGGACGTCGGTCGCTGACGAGACGGTCGTGTTCACCACCAGCGGCCGCACGATCACCTTCCCGGGCTTTCTGCGCGCGTACGTCGAAGACACCGATGACAAAGCAGACAAGGACGATGCGGAGAAGCGCCTGCCACTGCTAACGCGCGGTGACGGTCTCGACCCGCGCGCGTTCGAGGCCGACGGCCACTCCACCTCGCCGCCGGCCCGCTACACCGAGCCGTCGCTGGTGAAGGCGATGGAGGAACTCGGCGTGGGCCGCCCGTCCACCTACGCCTCGATCATGCAGACCATCCAGGACCGTGGGTACGTGTGGAAGAAGGGCTCGGCGCTCGTCCCGACGTGGACGGCGTTCGCGGTCATCGGTTTGCTCGAGTCCTATTTCAGCCGGCTGGTCGACTACGGGTTCACCGCCTCCGTCGAGAACGATCTCGATGACATCGCGAACGGCGAGCGTTCGCGGATCGAATGGCTGCACGGGTTCTACTTCGGCGCGGACGGCGCCCCGTCGGACTCCGAGCGGATCTCCGCGCAGGGTGGGTTGAAGCGGCTGATCGAGTCCCGACTTGAGGAGATCGACGCCCGCGGCGTGAACTCGATCCCGCTGGGCGACACCGGCGTCGTCGTGCGCGTCGGGCGCTACGGGCCGTACCTGCAGCGCGGCGAAGAACGCGCCTCGGTGCCCGAGGACCTCGCGCCGGACGAGCTCACGCCAGAGAAGGTCGAGGAGATACTGTCGGCACCGTCCGGCGACCGCGAGCTGGGCACCACCGCCGACGGGCGCGAGATCACGGCACGCTCGGGTCGCTATGGGCCTTACGTGACCGACGGTGAGCGCACGTCCTCGCTGTTGCAGAGCATGTCGCTCGACACCCTCACCCTCGAGGACGCGGAACGACTGCTGACCCTGCCGCGCAGCCTCGGCGAGCTCGACGGCGAGGAGGTGACCGCGCAGAACGGCAGATATGGCCCCTACCTCAAGCGCGGCACCGATTCCCGCTCGATCGAGAGCGAAGAACAGCTGTTCACGGTCACCGTTGATCAGGCACGAGCGATCTTCGCGCAGCCGAAGCAGCGCGGGCGTCGTGCGGCTGCCGCGCCGCCGCTGAAAGAGCTCGGCAAGGACTCCGTGTCGGGCCAGCCGATGGTGGTCAAGGACGGCAGGTTCGGGCCGTATGTGACCGACGGGGAGACGAACGCCTCGCTGCGCCGCGGGGACTCGATCGAGGCGCTCAGCGACGAGCGGGCCAGTGAGCTGCTGGCCGACCGCCGCGCCAGGGGGCCTGCCAAGAAGGCACCGCGTAAGGCGGCCGCCAAGAAGGCGACGAAGAAGGCCCCGGCGAAGAAGGCTGTCGCGAAAAAAGCGACCACGAAGAAGGCCACGACGAAGAAGGCCTCCGCGAAGGCTGCGGCGACGACGGTCACCTGAACTCGCCTGATCAACACGGCGTACTGCGGGTCCTGGCCCGCGTTGCCCCGTGTGGATCACTGCGGGTGAACGTCGCCGCGTCCCGGCAGAATATCTTGAAGTCAAGAGATATGGCACGATGACGGTATGGCCAGCGGCGACGAGGTCGACGAGATCGTCGCCGCATGGCGCCGCGAGCGCAGCGACCTCGACGTCGAACCGCTGCAGGTGCTCTCCCGGGTCGCCCGGCTGGCCGCGGTGCTCGACGACCGGCGGAGCAGGGCATTCGTCGAACACGGGCTGCAGGGCCACGAGTTCGACGTGCTCTCGGTGCTTCGCCGCAGCGGGCAGCCCTTCGAGCGCACGGCGGGCGAGCTGGCCGCGCTCACGCATGTCACGTCCGGGACGATGACCAGCCGTCTCGATCGCCTGGTCACCCGCGGCCTGGTCACCCGCCGCGCCGATCCCGCCGACGGGCGCCTCGTGCGGGTCGGGCTCACCGCCGCCGGACGCCAGCGCGTGGACGCTGCCTTCGCCGCACTGCTGCGCAGCGAGCAGGAGTTGCTGGCCACGCTCGACGCGGTCCGGCTGGGCGAGCTGGCCAACACGCTGCGCAGCCTGCTGGCCGCGGCCGCGGCCAGGCATCGCCAATCCTGATGACGCGGGCAGTACCGTTGCGGTCACCTTAACCGGCCGCGTCGGAGGCCAGAACTACGGTCTGACGAGACCCAGGGGGTTGTCCATCAGCGAACTGGTCGGGAGCGAGCCGCACGAGTCGGGGGTGTCCGTCGTCGCGGCCGTTCGTGGCGTGCTCCGCGTCACAGCGTTTCGCCGGCTCTGGTACACGACCGCGCTGTCGAGCCTGGGCGACTGGCTCGGCCTGCTGGCGACCACCGCGCTCGCCACCAGTCTCGCGCACGGTTACCAGGCGCAGAACTACGCGCTCGGCGGGGTGCTGGTGGTGAAGCTGCTGCCCGCGATCGTCCTGGGCCCGCTCGCCGGTGCGTTCGCCGACCGGTTCGACCGCCGCCGCACGATGGTCATCTCCGACGTGGTGCGATTCGTGCTGTTCGTGTCGATCCCCCTGGCGCACCTCGTGGTGAACGAGTCGCAGACGCTCGCCTGGTTGTTGATCTCCAGCTTCCTGATCGAGTGCGTCAGCCTGTTCTGGATGCCGGCGAAGGATGCCTCCGTCCCCAACCTGGTGCGCCGCGACCAGATCGAGGCGGCCAATCAGCTCAGCCTGATCACTACCTACGGCATCACTCCGGTGCTCGGCGCGGGCCTGTTCTCGGTGTTGTCGCTCATCACGAACGTCCTGGCCCGGCACCTGGAGTTTTTCCAGGCGCAACCGGTCAACCTGGCGCTGTACTTCAACGCCCTGACCTTCCTGGTCGGCGCGATCATCGTGGTGTTCATCCGCGAGATTCGCGGCCCGGGTGCCGACCGCGCGCCCGGTGAGCAGCCCAGCCTGCGCTTCCTGCTTCGCGAGGGCGCGGCCTTCATCCGGCACTCCCGCCTGATCGGTGGCCTGATCATCGGCATGGTCGGGGCGTTCGTGGCAGCCGGTGCGGTGATCGGCGCCGGCAAGATCTTCGTGACGTCGCTGGGGGGCGGCAACGCGGCGTACGGCATGCTTTTCGGGGCCGTGTTCGTGGGTCTGGGCTCTGGCATGGGCTTCGGGCCCAAGATCGCGCAAGGGTTGTCGCGGCGCCGGCTGTTCGGAGCCTCGCTCGTCTTCGCCTCGCTCTGCCTGGTGCTCACAGCGGTCATGCCGCACGTCGCGCTCGCCGTCATCTTCGTCCTCGGTGTCGGCTTCGGCGCGGGTGTCGCCTATCTCGCCGCCGCCACCATGTTGGGCACCGAGGTCGATGACGAGATGCGTGGCCGGGTGTTCGCGCTGCTGCAGTCGTTGATCCGGGTCGTGCTCGTCCTGGCCCTCGCGGCCGTCCCGTTCGCGGTCGCCCAGGTCGGGGAGAAGACCATCCGCATCGGGCACGTGCTCTACCTCGTCGACGGCACGCGCATCGTGCTGGTGGCGGGCGGGCTGCTGTCGTTGGTCGCCGGCCTGCTCGCCTACCGCAAGATGGACGACCGCGAGGACGTCGCGGTCTGGGCCGACGTCAAGGCCTCGCTGCGGGGGGACTCGGCAGCACGCCGCCGGATACGCGCGGGCGGTCTGTTCGTCGCATTCGAGGGCGGCGAGGGATCGGGTAAGTCCACCCAGATCGCGCTGCTCGCGTCCGAGCTGCGGTCGTCCGGGCTGACCGTCCTGGTAACCCACGAGCCGGGCGCGACCGAGGTCGGGAGCCGCATCCGCGACCTCGTGCTGCACCACACCGCCCCGCTCTCCCCGAGGGCCGAGGCGCTGCTGTTCGCAGCCGATCGCGCCCATCATGTGGATACCGTCATCCGCCCCGCACTTGCCGCGGGCGAAATCGTGCTGACCGACCGCTACGTCGATTCCTCGCTGGCCTATCAGGGCGTCGGCCGCAGCCTGACGATGGAAGAGGTCGGCCGCATCTCTCGCTGGGCGACCGACGGGCTGCGCCCGGACCTGACCGTGCTGCTCGACGTCCCGGCGGCCGCCGGCCTGGCCCGGGCACGCGGGCGCGGTTGCGCGGACAAGCTCGAGCAGGAGTCGCTCGCCTTCCACGAGCGCGTCCGAACGGCCTTCCGCCTGCTCGCCGAGGCCGAACCGCGCTACTACTGCATGATCGATGCGATGCGGGCTCCGCAAGACATCGCAGTCGAGGTGCGGGCGGCTGTCGAGCGACTGCTGGCGCCCCGCCGCGCCACGCTGCTCAGGACCGAGCCGGTGGGACAGAAGTGAGCAGGGGACGCGCGTGAGTGTGTGGGACGACCTGATCGGGCAGGACGAGACAAGTGCGGTGCTCCAGCGCGCTGCAGCCGCAGCGGCCGAGATCGCTGCGGGGCGCCCGGCGCCACCCGGGGTGATGACGCACGCCTGGTTGTTCACCGGCCCGGCCGGATCGGGCCGCTCGGTCGCGGCCCGGGCGCTCTGCGCCGCGCTGCAGTGCGAACGGGTGCCCCGCGGCTGCGGTGAGTGCTCGGCCTGCCGCACCGTGCACGCGCGCTCGCACCCCGATGTCCACTCCGTCGTCCCCCAGGGGTTGTCCATCTCGGTCGCCGAGATGCGCGGCGTGGTCGCCCGGGCGGCCCGGCGCCCGGCGATGGGACGCTGGCAGGTGGTCGTGATCGAGGACGCCGACCGGTTGACCGAACAGGCGTCCAACGCCCTGCTCAAGGCGATCGAGGAGCCGGCCCCGCGCACGGTGTTCCTGCTCTGCGTACCGTCCCTGCACCCCGAGGACGTACTGGTGACGATCCGCTCGCGGTGCCGGCTGGTGTCGCTGCGAATCCCCCCGGCCGACGCAGTGGCAGGCGTGCTCGAGCGCGAGGGCGTGCACGCGACGGTTGCGGCCTGGGCGGCCGCTGCCGGCCAGGGGCATGTCGGACGGTCACGGCGCCTGGTGCGCGATGCCGCCGCGCGCGATCGACGGGCGGCCGTGCTGGCGATCCCGGCGTCGCTGACCTCGATGCAGGCCTGCCTCGCAGCCGCCGATCACCTCGTCGGCGCCGCTGAGGGTGAGGCCGCCGCGATCTCGGCGGAGCTGGATTCGGGCGAGGCCGACGCGCTGCAGATCGCGCTGGGTGGCGGTGGTACGGGCAAGGGAACGGCCACGACCACGCGCGGCACGGCGGGCGCGATCAAAGAGCTGGAACGGCGGCAGAAGTCACGCTCGACGCGCACCCAACGTGATGCGCTCGACCGGGCACTCGTCGACCTCGCCGCGTTCTACCGCGACGTGCTCGTGGTCCAGTCGGCCGCGCCTGTCGCGCCTGCGCATCCCGACTTCGCCGAGGATGCGCTCATGGTGGCGCAGCGCGTGCCGCCCGCCGGCGTGTTGCAGCGTCTCGATGCCGTGCTGGCCTGTCGCACGGCGCTGGAATTGAATGTGAAGCCGCGCATCGCCGTCGAGGCGCTGACGGCCGCGCTGCGACTACCGTGACGCCCTCGTCCCGGTGAGCGGCGGATCTGCCCACACTGCGGGTTGATCACGGGGCCCCGCCCGCCCCACGCGGGGCTATGGTGTGGCCCGTGGGCATGGTGTGCGCTGTCGTTTTTCAACGGCACGGTCGGCTCTACTACGCCGATCCCGGTGAACTCACCCCGCGGGTGGGCGAGCGCGTGCTGTACCCGACCGATCGCGGCGACGAGGTCGCCGAGGTGATGTGGGCGCCGGAGTGGAGCAGCGAGAACGTGGGCGGGCTGCCCGTCCTCACCGGGATGGCCGGCGACGCAGAGGTCGCTTCGGCCGAGACGAGCCGCAAGAAGCGCGCCGCTGCACGCGTCGCCGCGCGCACCCTGATCCGTGAGCACGACCTGCCGATGAAGGTCAGCGGCATCGACTACGTCGTCGCGACGAACCAGACCACCATCTACTTCACCGCCCCGCACCGCGTGGACTTCCGAGCGCTGGTGCGAGACCTCGCCGCGACGATGGGGGGCAAGGTCGAACTGCGGCAGCTCTCGGCCCGCGACCAGGCTCGGCTGACCGGCGGGATCGGCTCGTGCGGGCGTGAACTGTGCTGCTCGACGTTCCTCCTCGACTTCGAACCGGTGAGCGTCCGGATGGCCAAGGACCAGGACCTGCCGATGAATCCGCTGCGGATCTCGGGCGCCTGCGGAAAGCTCATGTGTTGCCTGAAGTACGAGCACCCGCTGTACCAGGACTTCGCCGAGCGAGCACCGGCCATCGGCACGGACGTCGAGACGCCGGAGGGTGACGGCCGCGTGGTCGGGCACAACGTCCCCGGCGAGAAGGTCGTCGTGCGGATGGCCGCCGACGGGCGCCGTAGCACGTGCGCGCTTGCGTCGGTGTGCTCGAGCCGCAAGGCCTACGACACCCGCGACTAGCGCGAGGAGACGGGTGTGCTGACCGCAGCGCGCCGCCCGGAGGCGTACCTGCCCGAAGACCGCCAGCGGGCCTACGGCCGCGGGCAGGGAACTCCCCGACCGAGCCACCGGGGCGGCGCTGTTCGTCGATATCTCCGGCTTCACGCCACGCACCGCGGCCTTCGTCGCCGAGCACGGCGCGCAGCGGGGGGCTGAGCGTCTCAGCGACACCCCCGAGGTGGTCTTCGACCGCCTGCTCGCGGCGCTGCACACCCACGGCGGCAGTGTCGTGTTCTTCAGCGGCGACGCCGTCACCTGCTGGATCGACGGTGACGACGGGCGGCTCGCGGTCGCCTGCGGTCTGGCGATGAAGGTGACCGTCGCCGTCGGCTCGACGCGCCGGTTCGTCGTCGGCGACGATCGCGGGTGCAGCTGATGGACGTGCTGGCGGGCCAGCTGGTCGACGACTTGATTGCGGCCGAGAAAGCATGCCGAGCAAGGCGACGTAGTGCTCGACACATCCGCGATGGCGCACCTCGAGGAACTGGTCGACGTGCGTGCGACGCGACGTGGTGACGGGCGCGACTACGTCGTCGGCGGCAGGCTCGCGCAGGTGTCACTTCTCGCTGGGGTGTCGAAGACGGGCCTTGCGGCTGGGCGAATGCACACGGTCGAGGTGACAGTGACCGGCGCGCGCGTCAAACCTGCGCCTGATCAACGGGGCGATATGCGCTCCAGGGAGCCTGTCGCATAATCGGCGAGCCTCCGCGTGTTGATCACGAATTGTTAAAAGATCTTGTGATGGCGAAGGGGTTTCGGCCGGTAGATCGGGATCAGCCGTTCTTGTTGCCGCCGGATATGCGGGATTGGCTGGGC
>JBBQZQ010000009.1:0-103072 GCA_038207565.1 Mycobacteriales bacterium | reverse complement strand
TTCGTGGGGCGAGTCCTGGCCGCTGGGGGGGCCTGCACGGTCCGGGACCCCCGGGGCCGCGAGATCGCCGCCGCCAGCGGCCCGCTCGCCGCCGCCCCCCGCGACGGCCGCGGAACGGTTTTCCCCGCGGGGGGCCGGTGCGCGCCGGCGAACGCGGCCCCCCGGGGGTAAAACACCGCCCCGCCGCCCCGCCGCCCTGGGTGCCCCGCCGCCCTGGGTGCCCCGCCGCCCCGCCGCCCTGGGTGCCCCGCCGCCCTGGGTGCCCCGCCGCCCTGGGTGCCGGACGGCGTGTCTGGGCGCGTCGTTCGGCGGTTACCTTCCCGGAGGTTGTTGGTGTGCACAGCCTGTGCGGGGCGAGGTTGCAGTCGCCATCGGACGATGGTGCTAGTTCCTTCGACCGGGCTGGGCGCTTACCCGGCCAGGTCGAGGTCCTCGACGGGCGGTGCCGGCCCGCCTTTGCTGTAGGCCGGATCGCCAGCGTCACCAGCAGCAGCGTCGCGAAAGCTATAACCGAACACGCCCCCGCACTCCCGCACCGCGTGCCAATGCACAGCGCAACCACGACACCTTGTTCGGCGTCGACGACCTGCTGGCCGAGCACGCCCCGGTCGACGCCCTGGCCCTCTGGATGCGCGGTTTCGCCGGCTACGTCGCGAAGAAGCGCGGCATGGCAATGGCACTCACGTCGGCGCTCGGTCCGGATACCACCCTGTTCGCCGAGAGCCACCGCCGGATCACCGCCGCGCTGCGACGCTGCTCGAGCGGGCGTGGAATCCGGTGCGATCGGAAACGACGTCGAACCGGCGGACCTGCTCCGCGCGATGGTCGGCATCTGCATGGCCACCGACACGCCGGACTGGAGCGAGCGCACCGCGGGCCTGGTCGACCTGCTCGTCGGCGGCCTGCGCTACGGCGCGCCGCGCGGTCGCTGACCCTGCGCACTCATCGGCTCAGAGCAGCTCGGGCCGCCTCCACGCCTCGCCGTGCAGGTGCGTGCCCAGCCACGACCACACGGTCTCGTACCAGACCCGCGCGTTCCCCGGTTTCAGAATCCAGTGCCCCTCGTCCGGGAAGTAGAGATACGACGACTCGACGCCTGCTCGCTGCAGGTCCCACCACAGGCGCAGCGCCTCGCTGACCGGTACCCGATAGTCCTTGTCGCCGTGGATCACCAGCATCGGGGTCGTGATCTTGCCCAGCGAGTGGTGCGGTGACCACTGGGCGTAGCGCTCCGGCCGGTCCGCCAGCAGCCCCCATTCCTTCACCCAGTACCCCGGGATGTCAGTGGTGCCCTGGAACTGGTCGAGCGCCCACAGGCTCGCGTGCGTGACGATGCACCGGAAGCGGTCGGTGTGCCCGGCAACCCAATTCGCCAGGTAGCCGCCGTACGAGCCGCCCATCGCGGCCGTCCTCGTCTCGTCGATGTCACGACGGTCCGCGACGGCGTCGGTGACCGTCATGAGATCGGTGAACGGCGCACCGCCCCACTCGCCCCACCCTCGTCGGATCATGTCGGCGCCGTAGCCGGTGGACAATGCCGGGTCGGGCAGCAGCACCGCGTAGCCCCTGGCCACCATCAGCCACGGGTTCCAGCGCCAGCTCCAGCCGTTCCACGAACTGAGCGGGCCGCCGTGGATCCAGAGCAACAGGGGCGCCGGCGACGCGGCGGACGCGCCCTCAGGCAACGCGAGCCACGAACGGACCGCGGTCCCGTCGGTCGCGGTCACCACGACGTCCTCGAGGGTGCCGGGCACCGCGGCGGCACCGGGGGCCCGCAGCTCGACGGCGACACCATCGGTGGCCGCCGCATCGAGGCGGACCGGCCGCGGTGGTGAATCCACCGCGTCGCGCAGCGCGTACAGCGCCATGCCGTCGGGAGCCACGTGCACGGCGGCATAGTGCCCCGAGGCGGTCACCCGCGTGACTGCACCCGAGGCGAGCTCCAGGCGGAACACGGGCCGGTGCCCGAGTTCGTCGGCGAGGAAGAAGATCGAGCTTCCGTCCGCGGAGAAGGCGGGGGACCCCGGCCAGACATCGGGATCGCTCACCAGCTCGCGTCCCTCGCCGGTCTGCAGATCGACGAGCCATAGCGACACGAGTGGCGCGCTCTCATACGTAGCGTCCTGCTCGCGCACGCACACGACCTTCCGGCCGTCACGCGACACGGCCGGTGCGCCGAAACTGGCGTCAGGGTCATCGGCGAGCACGCGCTGATCCCGGCTCGCGGTGTCGATGGCGAGCAGCCTGGCGCGCGGGAAACCCGGTTCGTCGAATACCGCCCAGCTCGTTAACACCGTGGATCCGTCGGGGGTGAGGGTGCACGATGCCTCGTCCAGGGCGCGATGCGGAACGGGGGTCAGATCGACCGGTGCCGCGCCGCTGCCGAGGGTTGTCGCATGCAGCCGCGGCTCGTCCGGACCGAGGTCGTGGTCCCAGAAGCGGACCGGCGTCGACTCGTGCAGCACCGCAGCGACCTTGGCCTGCTTGCGCGCTGTTCGGCGCTTCTCGTCCGACTCGACATCGCTGCCGGGCAGTGCGCTCGTGGCCACCACGACAATGTCGTCGTCGCGGGCCACGGCCACCTGCGCGACGCCACCGGGACGGGTGAGCGCGCGCTCGGCCTCGCCCACGGCGGGCAGGCGCCACAGCGCGGCGGGGGAGTCGTCGTCGGCGTCGCGGGCCGACACGAACAGCAGCGATCCGTCCGGATGGAAGCACGGTCCGGTCTCGTCCTTGTCTGAACGGGTCAACCGGGCCGCGTCCACCGCGCCGGACGGGTCGATCTCCCAGAGCGAGTCGACCAGCTTGTCGCCGTCGTCGCGCAGCACGGAAATGGTGGCGACGAGCCTGGTGCCGTCGTGGGAAAGGGCCAGGTCGGTGATGCGCGGATGCGCCAGGAAGTCGTCGAACGATGCGAAGCCGGTCATAGCTGCACCGTAATGGCGCTCCGATCACCTGATCGCCCACCGGCGTCCACCCCTGGCGCGCACCCAGCTGATCAACAGGCCGCAAACGTCGCTGGCGCGCGTTTCGCCCCTCTTGATCACGGGGGGAGGCGCGACGTTCGCGACTCAGAGATTGCGGACGGAGGGCGGAACAGGGATGTCCGAACGCAGGTCCGGAGCCGCCACCGGGACGCCGTAGCTGACCAGCCGCGGCACGACACCCGCCCAGGCCGGGCCGGCGACATCCTCGGGTGGGTCGTCCGGCCAGCCGGCCGACACCTTGAGCGACCATTCCTCGATCGGCAGTGAGAGCACGAGCGTGGCGGCGAGTTCGCCGGCCGTCGGACGGCGCAGCTCGGCACCGCGCCCCGGCAACAGGGCTTCGGTGATGACGTCGAGCGCGTCGTCGCGATCGGTAACCGGAGTGCACGAGCCGAACAGGACCGCGCTGCGGTAGTGGATCGAGGACTCGAAGGCGGAGCGGGCGACGACGAGGCCGTCGAAGGCGGTCACCGCCAGACACGTCGGCGCACCGTCGGCGAGCCGGCGCATCCACCGTGAACCGGTCGAGCCGTGAGCCAGGACGCGGTCGCCGTCGCGCACGACGGCGGTCGGGACGACCACCGGCGCACCGTCGGCTCCGACCAGTCCGAAATGGCCGACGCGTGCCGAGTCGAGCAGGTCGTTCAGCGCGGCCCGATCCGAGCTGGCTTTCTCGCGCAGGCGGGTGATCTCGGTCCGGGCGCGCGTCATCTGCCCATCATGGCGTTGACCACCGCCGCCAGGCGGGACGGACGGCCGTGGCGGTTCTCGGCGTGGTCGGCCCAGGTCATCGCCCGCAAGCCGGCGTTTGCGCCGAGCCAGCGCAAGGGTTCGGGTTCCCAGTTGCGCGAGCGGTGCCCGACCCAGGGCAGGGCGGTCAGGGCGCTCTCGCGGGCGGTGATCAGATCGGCCAGGGTGCGACCGGCCAGGTTGGTCGTGGACACCCCGTCGCCGACATAGCCGCCCGCCCAGGCAAGCCCGTCCTGCAGCCCGACCGAGGCGTGCCAGTCACGGGCGACACCGAGCGGGCCGCCCCAGCGATGGGTGAACGCCGTGCCGCGCAGGACGGGGAACAGCTCGTGCACCGTGCGCTCGAGGGCGGCGAACACCGTCGGGTCGCGGTCGTAGTCGGGACGGATGCGTGACCCCAGGTGGTACGGGGCTCCGCGCCCGCCGAACACCATGCGCCCGTCCGCGCTGCGCTGGCCGTAGATGATCAGGTGCCGGTGGTCGCTGAACGTCTCGCGCTCGCGCAACCCGATCTCGTCCCAGACCGCGTCCGACAGCGGCTCGGTCGCGACGATCAGCGAGTAGACCGGCGCGATCGCGCGGTGACTGGCAGCGAGCTGCGCCGTATAGCCCTCTGTGGCGCGCACGATCACGTCCGCCCGGACGACGCCGCGTTCGGTGTGCGCGGCGCCGTGTTCGATACGGGTCACCCGGGTGTTCTCGAAGATCGCCGCGCCGCGGGCCTCGACCACATCGGCCAGGCCGCGAACCAGCTTCGCCGGTTGCAGCGCGGCGCAGTGCGGCGTGTAGGTCGCGCCGAGGACGTCGGTCGCGGCCAGCCGCTTGGTGGCGTCGTCCGCGGCGAGCAGCGTGAGGTCCAGGCCGTACTCCGCCGCTTCGTCGGCCTCGTGTTCGGCCCGTTGCAACTGGGTCGCCGAGCGGGCCAGCACGAGCGTCCCGCCGACGGCGATGTCGGCGTCGATCTGCTCGGCCCTTGCGGCGCGGACAACCTCGGTCACCGAGTCACGCATGGCGAGGTACTGACTCACTGCGCGTTCTCGCCCGACCTCGGCGGTGAGAGTCGCGATGCTCACCGGGTAGAGCGCCGAGCACCAGCCGCCGTTACGGCCGGACGCGCCGAACCCCGCAATCTCGGACTCGAGCACCGCGATGCGCAGCGACGGGTCGGCCGCCTGCAGGTAGTACGCCGTCCAGAGGCCGGTGAGCCCGCCGCCGACGATCGCCACGTCCACCCGAGTGTCTCCCGACAGCCCGCGTCTGGCGACGAGCGGGTCGCCGAGCTGGTCGAACCACAGCGACAGTTGCCGGTACCCGGTCATGATCAGACGACGACGTCCTCGAGGGCGACACAGCTGTAGCCGTGTGCCTCGGCGACGGGCGCATTCGTCAACTGACCCTCGTGGGTGTTCAGCCCGAGCGCGAGCGCCGGATCGTGGCGCAGTGCGTCGCGCCAGCCGCGGTTGGCAAGCTCGACCGCGTAGGGCAACGTCACGTTGGTCAGCGCGTAGGTCGAGGTGTGCGGCACCGCGCCCGGCATGTTCGCAACGCAGTAGAACACCGAGTTGTGCACCTGGTAGGTCGGCTCGGCATGCGTGGTCGGTCGCGAGTCCTCGAAGCAACCGCCCTGGTCGATCGAGATGTCGACGAGAACGGAGCCGGGCTTCATCCGCGACACCAGCTCGTTGCTGATCAGCTTCGGCGCCTTGGCGCCCGCGACCAGCACTGCGCCGATGACGAGGTCGGCGTCGAGCACGGCCCGCTCGATCTCGTAGGCGTTCGACGCGACGGTCTGGCAGTGGCCCTGGTAGATCGCGTCCATCTGCCGCAGTCGTGCGACGTTGCGATCGAGCAGCAGCACCTCGGCCTGCATACCGAGCGCAATGGCCGCGGCGTTCTGACCCGACACGCCGGCGCCGATCACGACGACCTTCGCGGCGTACACCCCAGGGACGCCGCCCATCAGCGTTCCGCGCCCGCCGCCCTGGCGCATCAGGTGATACGAACCGACCTGCGGTGCGAGGCGTCCGGCGACCTCGGACATCGGCGCGAGCAGCGGCAGCGAGCCGTCGGGCAGTTGCACCGTCTCGTAGGCGACTCCGGTCGTGCCCGCCCCGAGCAGCGCATCGGTGCACGGCTTGTCCGCCGCCAGGTGCAGGTAGGTGAACAGCACCTGGTCCTTGCGCATGCGGTGGTACTCCTCAGCGACGGGTTCCTTGACCTTGAGCACCATCTCGCCCACCGCCCACACGTCATCGGCAGTTCCCAGGATCTGGGCGCCTGCGGCAAGGTAGTCGGCGTCCGGGATCGACGAGCCGACACCGGCGTCCTTCTCGAGATACACCTCATGTCCGTGTCGCACGAGTTCGTGTACACCCGAGGGCGTGATGGCCACCCGGTACTCGTGGTTCTTGACCTCGCGCGGGATGCCGACCTTCATGCCACTTTCCTCCGTTGCTGCGACGGCGTGATGTCACTCGTATTGGGCCTCATCCTGAAGGATCGCGTCCTTGCTGGCTACTAGATCGAACATGATTCGCTAGATTGCGGTGGTGACGACGGATCGTAGAGCGAAGGTGCGGCGGCAAGCAGCACCGTCGAACGATGTTCAACCGCCGCTGGACGAGGTCGACCGGCGGATCGTCCGCGCCCTGGCCGAGGACGCGCGGATACCGAACAACGCCCTCGCCGAATACGCCGGTATCGCGCCCTCGACGTGCCTGGGACGGGTCCGGGCACTGCGTCAGCGTGGCGTGGTGCGCGGGTACCACGCCGACATCGACCCGGCCACGCTCGGTCGACCCATCCAGGCCATGATCGCGGTGCGGCTGCAGGCGCATGCGCGTGGTCATATCCCGGACTTCATGGCCAAGATCGCGACGTGGCCAGAGGTGCTCAACGTCTTCTTCCTCGGCGGCGCCAACGACTTCCTGGTGCACATTGCGGCCACGGGGACGCAGAACCTGCGCGACTTCGTCGTGGTCAACCTCAGCGGCAATCCCGACGTGGCGCTGACCGAGACGAACCTGATCTTCGAGCACGTCCGTGCTGGTTACCCGCACTGAGGTGCGCAGCCCGCGCTGAGAGGCGGCGCCGGTCTTGAGGTTGCCTTCATCCGCACGAGGACACACTGCTGCGCGAGACACTCGCAGCACGCCCGCACGTGCTAGCGCCGGGCGGCGAAGACTCCGTCCGGGAAAGCGCCGTTAGCCACGACGATGCGCGTCAGGCCTCGGCCGACCTCGATGAGGCGCGACGTGCGCTCGGCACCGAGATGTTCGGCTGCGGCGCGGTCGAGGGAGTCGGTCGCCGCCTCGACCTGGGCGCGTAGCGCGTTCCCCTGTTCGGTGAGGCCCTCGGTGTCGAGCACCCCGCGGCGGCGCAGGCCCTCGATCGCTGCATCCCACTGCTCGTCGGACCACCCGCGCAGCAGCTTCGCCGACTGCTCGGTGAAACCGGTACCCGTAGCGGTATGAGTCAGGACCGCCTCGATGCCCGACAGGTTCGCCTGGAGCAGCGCGACGACGTGCCCGTCGCCGCGGTACTCGCGCAGCAGTGACAGCGCGTGCCAGAGCACCAGGTGGGGTTCGACCGGCCAGTCCAGGCAGGCGTGCCCTGCGTAGAGCGGGCGCCCCTCCGGCGTCAGCGCAATTGTCGCCTCGCGGGCTAGCTCCGCTGCCTCGTGCATCTCCGCCGAGCTCACGGCGTCGCCGAGCAGCCGGGTCAATGCGGCATCGGCTGCGGCGAAGCGCGCGGTGATGACTGCGTCGGGCGAGGCGAGGGTCCACGCCCGGGGGATGTGCCGTGCGACCAGATCGGGATTGAAGTTGTAGAACGTCGCCGCGGTCACGCCCGCGCTGACGGCGCCCATCGGTGCGGAACGACCGGCGAAGTAGCACATGCGACCGGGCCGCAGACCTGCCGCTGTGAGGTGTTGCTCGGTCTCGGGAACGAAGTACACCAGCGCGTGCAGCGATTCGGTCGCGCGCCGGATCTTCGAACCGATATCAGCAGGCAGTTCGGTCACCCCAGTGACCTTAGACGGCGCACGAGTTCTGTCGCGAGGCGATGACCGGAGAGCCATGCCGACTCGACCCGCGGTGACCCGCTCGGGCACCACGCGTCCCCGCAGACTCCGACCAGTTCGTCGGTGAGCGCGTAGGCCGCATCGCCGTGGGTGCCCGACGGCTTGGCGAAGGTCCAGCGGTGGGCCTGCGTCCACTCGGGCGACGCGGTGACGCCGAGCGTTCGTTGCAGCGCGGCAACGACGGCGGGGACGACGCCGTCCGGAGCGTCGAGGTGCCTGCCCGCCAGCGCCGACGTGGTGTGCACGACCAGCACAGGCGCGCCGTCGCCGCGCCGCGCGCCGTCATCGGCCACCAGAGTGATGTCGGGATCGTCGTTGACGAATGCGGCGTCGGCGAACGGCCAACTGCGCTCGACGAATCCGGCCACGACCGCGATCACCGGGTCGTAGCGCACCCAGTCGTGACCGGGTAGCGCCGCGAGGACCCGCGCGGCCTGAGGATCGGGCATCGCGAGCACCGCCGGGCCCGACACCGCGGTCACCTCGTCCTGGTAGGTCACCTCGATGTCGACGAGCAGGTCGCGGACGAGCGCGCGCAGGCCGTCGGGCGCGGCCCAGCGCATCGGACCCCGCTTGTGATCGCCGCCCGCGACGTGGAACGTGTCGGTCCACTCACGGACGAGACCACGCTGTTGCCAGCCCGATACGACGGCGGCGAACTCCGCGGCACCGACGGTGAAGTATGCGGCGCCGACGTCGACCCGGCGCCCGTGCAGCGCAGGTGCCGCGAGCCGGCCGCCTGGAGCCCGCCCGCGCTCGCGTACCAGGACGTCCACGCCGGCGGCACGCAGCGCGCGGGCGCAGGCGGCTCCGGCGATGCCCGCTCCGACGATCTCGACCCGAGGGGTGCTCACCGCTGCATTGTGTCAACCGGGCGGCACTCCCCCTCTGGCCGACGCTGATCAACACCGCGAAACGCCACCCAGCGCTCGCGTTTCGCAGTGTTGATCAGCCCAGATAGCGGCGTGATTACAACCGCGTCCACGCCTCGGTCAGCACCGAGCCTGGCGAAGTCAAATCGGCAACGATAGAGGTGCGTCCCGAGTGCGATCTTGTGCCGCGACGTCGATGAGCTCGGACAGCTCGCCGACCGGGGGCAGGTCGGGTAGGTCGCCATCGCGCAGCAACAGGTCCGCCGCCAGCCCGGTGAGTTCCCTCGGCACCGCCGTCTGGAGATCGGGAACGGCATTGGCGAACGCCTTGGCGCGCGTCAGGATGAACCGACCTTCGGCGATCCGGCCCAGCGCAGCGGTGGCCAAACCGGCGGCGGCGACCAGCTCGATCAGGCCCGCTTCGTCGCTGGCTCCGGCGCTCATGCGCAGGCAGGATGAGATCAACGTTAGGGCTCCCGCAGTGTCGCCGCGTCTCAGCTGCGCGAATGCCAGAGCGCGCTGCGCTTCCGACAAGGTCCAGGATGGTCCGAGCCGGCGAGCCGCCGTGACGGCTTCACGCCCCAGGAGCTCGGCCTCGGCCAGCCGGCCCCGCAGCAACTCGGCGGCGCTCAGGTCCGTGAGGCCGAGGGCGATCTCGACGTCCCCAGCGGCCAGCTCGACCTGACGCGTCGAATGCTCGAAGGCGGCTTCGCCGTCTCCACGGCGCGAGGCAGCCCACGCAGCTGCGCTGCGAGCAAGGCGTTCCAGAGGCAGCGACGCGGCGCCGAGGGAGGCAGCTACGGCCCGGTCGGCATGAGACTGCGCGGCAGCATGATCACCCTTGTCTGCGTTCAGGACGGCCAGCCAGTTGTACCCGAGTACCCGATACACGACGTCGTCATTGTCCAGCTCGCGTACTGCCTCGAGCAGGTTCGCAGCGCCGGGGACACCGCAGAGGTACGCCGCGCCACCGGCCACGACCTGCAGCCTGGCGCGCAATGCAGCCGGCAGCTCGTGCGCGAGCAGCATGTTCGCGTCCGCCAGCGTCACCGCTGGCCGACCCAGGACGGCAAGAACGCGACGGTCGGCGACGACGATGAGCGCCGCGTCCTGGACGCGTTCCTCCTCGGCGAGAACGGCTAGCACCTGCCTGGTCAGCGGGAGGTCCACGGACGCAGCGGCGAGCCGCGCCCGGCTCGGCTGGGCGAGCGGATCCACCACCCGCGCTCGCGCGATCCATAGCGCGCACAGGTCGAAGATTGCCGCGCGACGTTGTTCGCCGAGCAGGTCCAGGGCCACAGCTCTGACCGTGGAGAGCATGGCGAACCGGCGGCCCGCATCCGTCTCCACTGCCCGGACGAGTGACGCCCTGACCAGGGTCGCGACCACAGCGCGCGACTTCGCCTCGTCGAGTCCGGTTGCTGCTCCGAGCGCGATGGCGACCTCCGTGTCGAAGCCGCCTTCACAGATTGCAAGTCGCGCGAACAGTGCCCGTGCCGGAGGCTCTAGGAGGTCGACGCTCCAGAGCACGAGCGCGCGGAGGGATCCGTGCCGGGTCCCCGGATCGACCTCGAAGTCGGTGAGTGAGACATGGGCGAGGTCCTCCGGTGAGAAGGCCGCCGATCGCGCGGCCGCAAGCTCGACAGCCAACGCCAGCCCATCCAACTGGCGGCAGACCTCCATGACGCCGGCGCGGTGTCTGCCGAGGTCGAACGTCGGGTCGACGGCTACGGCTCGCTCGGCGAACAGTTCCATCGCGGCCCCGACGTCCAGTGGCCCGACCGGAAACACCCGCTCGCCGGCGACACCCAGCGGGGACCTACTGGTCGCCAGTACCTTGAGTAGGGGCACAGCCTCCAGCAGCGAGGCCACCACCCGCCCCGCACCGGTGAGTTGCTCGAGGTTGTCCAGAAGCAACAGCATCGGGCGCGGATCTGTTCGTGATCGGTGCGCCAACCAGTCGACGATGCTCCGGTCCGGACCCACCTGGACCCCGAATGCGTCCACGACAGCGGGCAGGATCTGGTCTGCGGACGTCGCGCCCGAAAGCGGAACCCAGACCGGCTGGACCTGATCAGCCAGCGCCGCCGCGACTCCCAGCGCCAACCTCGACTTGCCCGCCCCGCCTGGTCCGACAAGACATGTCAGCCGTGACGCCCGGATCCACTCGACCAGTTCCGAGACCGAAGTGTCTCTGCCGATCAGGCGCGTCAAGGGAGCCGGCAGCGTCGCCGTACGCACGTCGTCGGCCGGAGCTGCGAGAAGTTGTGGGTCCTGGCGCAGGATCTGCTCGGCTGTCCGGCGCAACGCGGGGCCTGGTTCGAGGCCGAACTCGTCCCTCAGCTGAATCCGGGCCCGTCGGAACACGCCCGCGGCCTCTGCGTGGCGCCCGCCACGGTAGAGCGCGACTGCCAACTGCTCCCAGAACCGCTCGCGCTCCGGATGCCGGCGGACCAGCTGCTCGATCTCCGTGACCAGCTCACCACCGCGACCCCGGCCCAGGTCCGCGTCGAGCCTGCCTTCGAGCGCGATGAGCCTTCTGGCGAGGAGCTGGTCAGCCCAGGAAGCGGCGAAAGGCTGGTTTGCGAGGTCGCCGAGCGGGTCGCCACGCCAGAGCTGCAGACCTTTGCGAAGCGCCTCCGCAGCCGCCTCGAACCTGCCTTGTTCCACTCCGGCGAGGCCGTCGTCACACAGCCGATCGAACGCCAAGACATCCACCTCCTCGACGGCCACGACGAGTTCATAGGCGTCGGCGTGGCCGATGATCCGGCTCGGAGTGCCACGAGCCCGACCGGGCTCCAGGGCGCGACGCAACGTGGAGACATAGACCTGAAGATTCTGTCGGTAACGAGGCGGCACCAGCTCACCCCACACCCCCTCGGCAAGCCGATCGACAGTCACCGCCCGGTTCGGCCACCGGCACAGCTGGGCCAGCACGCTTCGCTGTTTGGCGCCACCGACGTCCGCCATGAGCCCGGCGTCGTCGTGAACCTCGGTGGGGCCAAGCAAGGCAATCCGCATCCGAGCCCCTGATCGTCATGTGGCGATGTGCTGGCCTGATTCAGCCTCACCGGTCCTCCTTCTGCAAGACGGGTCCGCGACGAACGTTCGCATCCGGCGGACGACACAACTTCGGCCAGCCCGCAGGGGCTGGCCGAAGGGAGCGCCACGTGGGCTGCGCCGTCTCACACCTGGCAGTACGACATCTGGTTGCCCCACTGGTCTGAGTAGGTCCGAATGGGCTCCGCGCCGGTGACCCACCCGCTGCTGCGGTACCAGCCATATTCGACGTAGACGTACGTGACGTGACCGGTCAGCCCGGAGAAGGTCGCGGTGAACCACACGGCCCCGTCATAGTTCCATCCGGGATTGGACTTGACGGCCCAATCGGTGTGGTGCCATCCGCGCGAATCCTGGATCCAGATACGGGCCGCTACCGACTGGCCGTTGACTTCCTGGCCGACATGCGCAGTGATGCTCGCGGCGGCCAGTCCGCCCACGTTGAGCTGGCAGCGAGTGACTGTGTACGCCGTGGCACCCAGGCCGCTGTTCACCTGAGCGCCCGCGCCGGTCATGCCGACGGTCAAGATGCCGATCGTCGTGAGTGTGAGCAGTAGGAGCCCGGCGATGCGGCGCAGGATGCTGCGGCCGCGGTTCGCGCCCGACGTCGTCGGTGCCGTCGCTAGCGACAGTTCGTTGGCGGTCGGGCTGGCTGTTGAGTCGGTCATGGCTGGCTCCTCGTCGTGGGCCCCGTGCGGGGCGGTTACTTGAACACGACGAACCATCGCGCAGCCCGCTTCAGCTTCACTTCAGCAACCTGCCGGCCGCGCAATGAGCCCTCACGGAGATCCGGTGAGGGACGCCGTCAAGAGATCAGAGACGAACGATTGTGCAGTCTCTGATCGTGGACGGACGTCACGCACTGGCGCTGCGATGTCACTCTCGTGGGGGCCCGGTCGTCGCCCACCGAGCCGGCTTGTTCTACAACCGCGTCCACGCCTCGGTCAGCACCGAGCGCAGGATCTGCTCGATCTCGTCGAATTCCGGCTGCCCGACGATGAGCGGCGGTGCGAGCTGCACGACGGGGTCGCCGCGGTCGTCCGCGCGGCAGTACAAGCCCGCGTCGAACAAAGCCTTGGACAGGAACCCGCGCAGCAGGCGCTCGGACTCGTCGTCGTTGAACGTCTCCTTGGTCGCCTTGTCCTTGACCAGCTCGATGCCGTAGAAGTAGCCGTCCCCGCGGACGTCGCCGACGATGGGCAGGTCGAGCAGCTTCTCCAGCGTCGAGCGGAAGGCACCCTCGTTGTCCAGGACGTGTTGGTTGAGCCCCTCGCGGTCGAACAGGTCGAGGTTGGCTGTCGCCACCGCGGCAGACACGGGGTGCCCGCCGAAGGTGTAGCCGTGCGGGAAGTAGTCGTCACCGTTCCAGAACGGCTCCGCGACCTTGTCGCTCACCAGGCACGCACCGATCGGGGAGTAGCCGCTGGTCATGCCCTTCGCGCAAGTGATCATGTCCGGGACATAGCCGAACTTGTCGCAGCCGAAGGTGGTGCCGAGCCGTCCGAACGCGCAGATCACCTCGTCCGACACGAGCAGCACGTCGTACTTGTCACAGATTTCGCGCACCCGCTCGAAGTACCCGGGCGGCGGCGGGAAGCAGCCACCGGAGTTCTGTACAGGTTCGACGAACACGGCAGCCACGGTGTCGGGACCCTCGTAGACGATCGCCTGTTCGATGGCGTCGGCCGCCCAGCGTCCGAACTCCTTGAGGTTGTCACCGTGCTCCGGCGCGCGGTAGAAGTTCGTGTTCGGCGCCTTGTGGGCTCCGGGGACGAGGGGCTCGAACCACTTCTTGGCGTCCGGGATGCCGGTGATCGACAGCGCGCCCTGCGGGGTGCCGTGGTAGGCGACGTGCCTGCTGATCACCTTGTGCTTCATCGGCTTGCCGGTGATCTTGTAATACTGCTTGGCCAGCTTCCATGCGGTTTCCACGGCCTCGCCGCCGCCGGTGGTGAAGAAGACCTTGTTGATGTCTCCCGGCGCGAGGTCGGCCAGCCTGTCGGCCAGCTCGATCGCGGGCGGAGTGGCGTAGGACCACAGCGGGAAAAAAGCGAGCTCGCGTGCCTGCTGGTAGGCAGCCGCGGCCAGCTCGCGACGCCCGTGCCCGGCCTGGACGACGAAGAGGCCGGCAAGGCCGTCGAGATAGCTCTTGCCGTGGCTGTCGAAGATGCGGGCGCCGTCGCCACGCACGATCGTCGGCACGGGGGAGTCGGCGTAGGTGGACATTTTGGTGAAGTGCATCCACAGGTGCTCGCGCGCTTTTGCGCTGAGCCCCGAGAGCTCTTCGGTCAGGCTGGTGTCGAGCGGAGTAGTTGTCATCGTGCGCCCCAGTTGTAGGTCTGTTTGACGAGCTTGAGATAGAGAAACGATTCGGTGCGGGTCACGCCGTCGATCGAGCGGATCCGGTCGTTGACCAGCTTCAGCAGGTGGGCGTCGTCCTCAACGACGACCTCGGCGAGGATGTCCCACGAGCCGGCGGTCACCACGATGTAGTCGACCTCGTCGATCTGCGCGAGCTTCTCGGCTATCGCCTCCACATTTCCTATAACCGACAGTGCGACCATCGCCTGCCGGGCGAAACCGATCTGCATCGGATCGGTGACCGCCACGATCTGCATGACGCCGGTTTCCACCAGTTTCTGCACCCGTTGCCGCACTGCAGCCTCGGACAGGCCGACCGCTTGGCCGATGGCGGCGTAGGAACGCCGGCCGTCGGCCTGCAGCTGTTCGATGATGGCCTTGGCCGTGTCGTCCACGCGCTCTCTAGGTCCGTTTCGCGCCACAACAGAGATTTTTACTTGTTGGAAACACGTTGAGCAAGCGATTCCGTAGAAATTATCTCTCCACAGTACGGAATCACTTGTCCTAGCCGCAAACGACATGTCAGGATGCGTGCGTCCGGAACCTCTGGAGGCCAATGCCTATGAACACGAGCAGTGTGCGTGCCGTCGACGTGGACAAGCGGTCCGGCGCCGCCCCCGCCGCGGATGAGCGCGCCGATCCGGCGGTCCCGGTCCCGGCGATCGAGCTGGTCGGCATAGCCAAGTCGTTCCACTCCCGACGCGGTGTCGTGACGGCGGTCGAGAATGTCGATCTGCTGATCGGGGAGGGCGAGTTCTTCTCGCTGCTCGGGCCCTCCGGGTGCGGCAAGACGACCACGCTGCGGATGGTGGGTGGTTTCGAGGAGCCGACGCAGGGTCAGATCCTGCTCTACGGCAAGGACGTCGTAGGTGTGCCGCCGAACCGTCGCGACGTCAACATGGTCTTCCAGTCCTACGCGCTGTTCCCGCACATGTCGGTCCTCGACAACGTGGCCTTCGGCTTGGAGCGCAAGAGCGTGGCCAAGCCCGAAATCCGGCGGCGGGTCAACGAGATGCTCGAGCTGGTGCAACTCGAGGGCAAGTCCGACCGGCGCCCTCGCGAACTGTCCGGCGGCCAACAGCAGCGCGTGGCACTTGCCCGGGCGCTGGTGAACCGGCCACGTGCTCTGCTGCTCGACGAACCGCTCGCCGCGCTGGACCTCAAGCTGCGCCAGGCGATGCAGCTGGAACTCAAACGCATCCAGCGTGAGGTCGGAATCACCTTCGTCTTCGTGACCCATGACCAGAACGAGGCGTTGACGATGTCCGATCGGCTGGTGGTCATGAACGCCGGACGTATCGAACAGCTCGGCTCGCCGCGTGAGGTGTACGAGCACCCGCGCACGCGCTTCGTGGCCGGTTTCATCGGAACGTCGAACCTGCTCAGCGGGACGGTGCGCGAGATCGACGGCGTCAGCGCCGTGCTCGAGACCGCCCACGACGAGTCGCTGGTGGTGGCAGATGCCGCGCGGGCCGGCGCGGTGGCCGGGCGGACGCTCGATCTGACAGTGCGCCCGGAGAAGATCGTGCTCAGCACCGACCGGCCGAAGCCCGGCCGGTGCGCGCTGCGGGGCCGGGTCACCGAGGTCGTGTACCTCGGCACGTCAACCCAGTACGCCGTCAGGACGTCGGGCGGGTCGGAGCTGCTGGTGTTCCTGCAGAACGCCTCCGGCGCCGACGACGTCGCCGAGCGCGACGACGACGTGTGGTTGTCGTGGCGCCCGGAGCACTCGCTCGCACTCGCCGACAGTCAGCATCCCGGTTCCGACCAATGATCCCGCACCCTCATCACGGAGGTTTCCCCATGCCCGACCACGCCAACGAACTGCCCGCGGATCTGCTGCGCGGTCTCACCGCCCCGCGGATCAGTCGTCGCACCGCGCTGCAGGCGGGCGGGCTTGCCGCTGTCGTGGCGTCCCTCGCCGCCTGCGGAGTGGAAGGTGCCAAGAAGGGTCCCACCGGCAGCGCAGCGACCCACGCCGCGAAGTCGTTCTGGGAGAAGCAGACCAAGACCGGCCAGCTGGACTTCGCGAGCTGGCCGCTCTACATGGACGTGAGCGAGAAGAACAAGAACGACCACCCTTCCTTGAACCTGTTCACCAAGCAGACCGGGATCAAGGTCAAATACAGCGAAGTCATTCAGGAGGTTGCGCCCTTCTTCGGAAAGATTCAGCCCGAACTCGCCGCCGGTCAAGGCACCGGCTATGACCTGATGGTCATCACCAACGGCATTTACCTCGACAAGCTCATCGAGCTGAACTACCTGGTCGCGCTCGACCAGTCGAGGATGACGAATTTCAACAAGTACGCAAGCCCGCTGGTCAAGAGCCCGAGCTTCGACAAGGGCAACGTGTACACGATGGCGTGGCAGTCGGGCATCACCGGCATCGGGTATGACGCCAAGCGGGTGGGCAAGAAGATCACCAGTTGGCAGGACCTCCTCGACCCGGCGCTGAAGGGCAAGATCGGGATGTTCGGTGATACCGCGGACCTACCCAACAGTGCATTGCTCGCCGTCGGTGCTAAGCCCGAGACCTCGACCGAGGCGGACTGGAAGAAAGCGGCGGCCTGGCTGAAGAAGCAACAGCCTCTGGTGCGCAAGTACTACGAGCAGGATTACATCGACCCGCTCTCCAAGGGTGACCTGTGGGCTTCGATGGCCTGGTCGGGCGACATCTTCCAGGCGAACGCGTCGGGTGCCAACCTGGAGTTCGTGGTGCCCAAGGAGGGGGCGGCGATCTGGACCGACAACATGTGCATCCCGAAGCACGCGCAGCACCCTCTCGACGCGATGACCTACATGGACTTCGCCTACAAGCCCGACATCGCGGCCATGCTCGCCGACTACATCAACTACATCACGCCCGTGACGGCCGCCCAGGACATCTTCAAGAAGGAGGCAGCCGACGCAACGAGCAAGGACGACAAGACCTACTACTCAGGCCTTGCCTCGAGCCCGCTGGTCTTCCCCAGCAAGAGCGACTATTCGAAGCTGCACCGCTACCGCGTGCTCAGCAGGTCGGAGCAGGCAACGTGGAACTCGCTGTTCGAACCCATCTTCCAGTCGTGAGCGAGCGCTGAGCCGTGAGTCGTTCCCGTCTGGGCGCTCGGCTGGCGCCGTACCTGCTCATCCTTCCCGGCTGGTTGTGGCTGATCCTGTTCTTCGTCATTCCGGCGTTCGTGATGCTGTCGGTCTCCACGCAGACCGGCGACATCGTGTCCGGTTTCTCGCAGACCTTCCACTGGCAGACCTACACCGAGGGCTGGAACCTGTATCACGTTCAGTTCATCCGGTCGATGGTGTACGGCCTGCTCGCCACCGCGCTCTGTCTCGTGATCGGCTACCCGGTGGCGTACTGGATCGCCTTCCGCGGTGGCGCGCACAAGTCGAGCCTGCTGTTCCTGCTGCTGCTGCCGTTCTTCGTGTCGTTCGTGATCCGGACGCAGTCGTGGAACTTCATGCTGTCGGACAACGGGATGGTGTTGTCGCCGCTCAAGAGCTGGGGCTTGGTCGGACAGGACTTCCACATCCTGGCCACGTCGGGCGCCGTGATCGGCGGCCTGACCTACAACTTCCTGCCGTTCATGGTGTTGCCGATCTACGTGGCGCTCGAACGACTGGACCCGGCACTGCTCGAGGCGTCCGCGGATCTCTACGGATCGCGACGCGCCACGCTGACCAAGGTGGTCGTCCCCCTGTCGATGCCGGGGGTGTTCGCCGGCGTCCTGCTGACGTTCGTTCCTGCCGCGGCGGATTATGTGAACGCCTCGATTCTGGGTGGATCACGCACGACCATGATCGGCAACGTCATCCAGACGGAGTACTTCACCAACCTCAACTACCCGAGAGCGTCGGCGTTGTCGTTCATCCTGATGGCGGCGCTGCTGATCGGCGTGTTCCTGTACGCCCGTCTGCTCGGCACCGAGGACGCACTCGAGATGGCAGCCGTCTGATGACCGCTACCGCCGCGTCGGCGCGCACGGGCAGCGAGGTGACACCGCAGCCGACCACGCCGCGGCGGCGCCGTCCCGGCCGCCTGCTGCTGCCGATCTGGGGCTGGTTGGTCATCGCCTGGCTGTCCGCCCCGATCATCGTGATGATCATCTTCGGCTTCAACGACACCACCGGGAAGTTCAACATCCGCTGGCAGGGCTTCACGGTGCGCTGGTACCGCGAGTTGTTCACGATCCCCGACCTCACCCAGGCGCTCGAGAACTCCTTGACGATCGCCCTCATCGTCACGCTCATCGCAACCGCCATGGGCACGCTGATGGGGCTCGCACTCGGACGCCACCGGTTCCGCGGGTCGGGTTCGGTCAACCTGTTGATGTTCGCCAACATCGCAGCGCCCGAGGTCGTGCTGGGTGCGTCGTTGCTGAGTCTGTTCCTCACGATCGGCGTCCCGCGCGGCTACCTGACGATCGTCATCGCGCAGGTCATGTTCAGCATCGCCTACGTGACGGTCACCGTGCGGGCCCGCATGGCCGGCATGGACCCGTCCATGGAAGAGGCGGCACGCGATCTCGGCGCAGGAGCATTCACGACATTCTGGCGGGTGACGCTTCCCTCGATCATGCCCGGCGTGCTCTCCGGAGCGCTGCTCGCCTTCGCGCTGTCGATCGACGACTACATCATCACCAGCTTCAACGCGGGCAACACCGTCACCTTCCCGCTGTGGGTCTTTGGGGCGTCGCGGACCGGGGTGCCGCCGCAGGTGAACGTGATGGGGACGTTGATCTTCTTGTTCGGCGTGCTGCTCGCGGTCGGCGGGGCGATCTCCTCGCGCCGGAAGAAGACGTGACGCCGGCTTCGGTACGCTCCGCGCTCGCTGACGCAGTGCCCGTCCCGTTCTGGCTCGACACCCCGGACGCGCCCCCGCCCGCCGACCCCTTGACCGGTGACACGCAGACCGATCTGGTCGTTGTCGGCGCGGGTTACACCGGCCTGTGGACCGCCTTGCTGGCCAAGGAGGCGGATCCATCGCGCGACGTGCTCGTGCTCGAGGGCCGCACCGCCGGCTGGGCCGCATCGGGCCGCAACGGCGGCTTCTGCACCGCCAGCCTGACGCACGGGATCGGCAACGGCATGGACAGGTTTCCCGCCGACATGCCGGTGCTCGAACGGCTCGGCCGCGAGAATCTGGACGCGATCGAGTCGGCGGTGGGGCGTTACGACATCGACTGCGGCTTCGAGCGGACCGGCACCCTGGACGTCGCCACCGAGGGGCACCAGGTCGACTGGCTGATGGAGGACGTCGCGCTGGCAAAGGGATTCGGGCACGACGCGGTGTTCCTCGACCGTGCTGCCGTGCGCGCCGAACTCGATTCGCCGACCTATCTCGCCGCGAGCTATCACCGCGACGACACGGCCCTCCTCGATCCCGCCCGGCTCGTATGGGGGCTGCGCGCCGCCTGCCTGGGCCTCGGGGTGCGCATCGCGGAACGGACGCAGGTGACCGGACTGGCACGCGACGGAGCCGGTGTGCGGTTGCGCTGCGCGGGCGGCGCGTCGGTCCGGGCGGCGAAGGCAGCCCTGGCCGGCAACGTCTTTCCCTCGGTGCTGCGGCGGGTCCGCCCGTTTCTGGTACCGGTGTACGACTACGCCCTGATGTCCGAGCCGCTGTCGGCCGGCCAGCTGGCGTCGATCGGATGGCACAACAGGCAAGGGATCGGGGATGTCAGCAATCAGTTCCACTACTATCGGCTGACGCGCGACAACCGGATCCTGTGGGGCGGGTACGACGCGATCTACCACTGGCGCAACGGATTGCGTGACGAGTTCGACCAGCGCGCGCCGACATTCGAACTGCTCGCGCGCCACTTCTTCGAGACGTTCCCCCAGCTGGACGGGCTGCTCTTCACCCACACGTGGGGCGGCGCGATCGACACATGCACCCGCTTCTTCGCCTACCAGCGCACCGCCCTCGGTGGCCGCGTCGCCTACAGCGTCGGCTATACCGGGCTCGGCGTCGGGGCGAGCCGCTTCGGCGCGCAGCTGATGCTGGACCTGCTCGACGGCCGCACGACGGAGGCCACCTCGCTGCGGGCGACGCGCTCGCGTCCGCCGCCGTTCCCCCCGGAGCCGGCGCGCTGGCTGGGTATCGAGCTGACGCGCCGCGGCCTGGCCAGGGCCGATCGGAACCAGGGTCGCCGCGGCCCGTGGCTTCGGATGCTCGACCGGCTGGGACTGGGGTTCGACTCATGAGCGAGCGCACGCGAGCGAAGCGAGGATGGGCATGAGGTTGCTGATCCTCGGTGCGGGCGGCGTCGGTTCTGCCGCCGCGCTGATCGCGGCCCGCCGCGATTTCCTCACCCATGTGATGGTCGCCGACTTCGAGGGCGCACGTGCCTCATCGGTGGTCGCGCAGGTCGGTGACGACCGTTTCGCCGCTGCGGTGCTCGACGCCTCCGATCAGGCTGCGATCGAGAGGCTGCTCGCCGACGAGCGGATCGACGCGGTGCTCGGCGCGACCGACCCGCGCTTCACCATGCCGATCTTCCGCGCCGCACTCGCGCAGCGCGTCCACTACCTGGACATGGCGATGTCGCTGTCGCGCCCGCACCCGTCCGAGCCGTACACGCAGACCGGGGTGAAGCTCGGTGACGAGCAGTTCGAGCTCGCCGCGCAATGGGAGGCGTCCGGCCGGATCGCCCTGGTGGGCATGGGAGTCGAGCCGGGTCTCGCCGATGTCTTCGCCCGCTATGCGGCCGATCACCTGTTCAGCGAGATCGACGAGGCGGGCGTACGCGACGGCGCGAACCTCGTGGTGCGGGGTTACGACTTCGCGCCGTCGTTCTCGATCTGGACGACGATCGAGGAGTGCCTGAACCCGCCGGTGATCTACGAGAAGGACCGCGGTTGGTTCACCACGCAGCCGTTCAGCGAACCCGAGGTGTTCGACTTCCCGGAAGGCATCGGACCGGTCGAGTGCGTGAATGTCGAGCACGAGGAGGTGGTGCTCATCCCGCGGTGGATCGATGCCGGGCGGGTCACCTTCAAGTACGGCCTCGGCGACGAGTTCATCGGGGTGCTCAAGACGCTGCACCTGCTCGGCCTCGACCGGACGGAGCCGGTGCGCATCGGCGACGTCGAGGTGAGCCCGCGCGACGTCGTCGCCGCCTGCCTGCCGAACCCAGCCACGCTGGGTGACCGGATGACGGGCAAGACCTGCGCCGGTGTCTGGGTGCGCGGCACCGGCAAGGACGACCGGCCGCGCTCGACGTACCTCTATCACGTGGTCGACAACGAGTGGTCCATGGCGGAGTACGGGGCGCAGGCGGTGGTCTGGCAGACCGCGGTGAATCCGATCGTCGCGCTGGAGCTGTTGGCGACGGGTGTGTGGACGGGCGCCGGCGTCTTCGGGCCGGAGGCATTCGACCCGGTGCCGTTCCTCGATCTGCTCGCCGGCGGCTACGGCTCGCCGTGGGGCCAACGCGAGCAGCCGGTCTAGGTTCGCCCCATGGTCAGATACGGAGCCCAGTTCGGCCCGGACATCACCTTCCTCGGCATCGACCGCTGCGACTGGGCCGACGCGTCCAGCTACGCGGACGCTGACGTGGTCATCCTCGGCGCTCCGTTCGACGGCGGCACGTCGCACCGCGCGGGCACGCGCTTCGGACCGCAGTACATCCGCCAGACGTGCTACCTGCCGCACGACGGGTCGCGTCCGTCGCTGGCGATGCGCGTGGACGGCCTGCAGGACCTGAAGGTGTATGACGCGGGCGATGTGGAGATGTTCTCCGGCGACGCCGAACGCTCGGTCCGCGATCTGCAGGCCGCGGTGTACGAGGTGAGCTCACACGGCGCCATCCCGCTCGTCCTCGGTGGCGACCACACCATCGCCTGGCCGGACGCCGCCGGCGTCGCGCAGCATCTCGGGCAGGGCCGCGTGTCGATGATTCATTTCGACGCGCACGCCGACACCGGCAACATCGAGTTCGGCTCCCTGATCGGGCACGGGCAGCCGATGCGGCGCCTGATCGAGTCCGGCGCACTGCGCGGCGACCGTTTCCTGCAGATCGGACTGCGCGGGTACTGGCCGCCGCCGGAGACGTTGCAATGGATGGCCGAGCAGCGGATGCGGTCCTACGAGATGAGCGAGATCGGCGCACGCGGGCTGCCGGAGTGCCTGACCGAGGCGTTCGGGATCGCCACCGACGACTGCGACGGGGTGTTCCTGTCGGTCGACATAGACGTGTGCGACCCAGGTCACGCGCCCGGTACGGGGACTCCCGAACCGGGGGGCTTGACGGCGCGGGAGTTGCTCGATTCGGTTCGCCGGATAGCCTACGAACTCCCCGTCGTCGGCGTGGACGTGGTGGAGGTGTCACCCCCCTACGACCACGCGGAGGTCACGTCTTTCCTGGCGAACCGGGTCGTGCTCGAGACTGTGACCGGGATCGCCAGGCGACGCCGCGATGCCGCCGACGGGACCACCTGGGACCCTCGCCGGCCGCTATTGCGGGGCCGCTGACAGCCACCGCCGGGTAAGCAGCCGACGACCCGTTCTGGCTCGTCGGACCGCGAAGTTACGCTACCGTAGGTTGTGTAAGCCGACGCCGACCCGGATGGAGCCTGCGCCATGACTGTGCTTGAATCTGCCGACACCGCCGAGGGCACTGAAGCCCGCCTACTTCACGAGCTGGAGCCGGTGGTGGCCGAGAATCTCGATCGCCACCTGAATATGGCCAAAGAATGGCACCCGCACGACTACGTGCCGTGGAGCCAGGGCCGCGACTTCGCGTTCCTCGGTGGCGAGGACTGGAAGCCCGAGGACTCGCCGCTGGACCCGGTCGCCAAGACGGCGATGACGGTCAACCTGTTGACCGAGGACAACCTGCCCTCCTACCACCGCGAGATCGCGACCCGCTTCGGACGCGACGGTGCGTGGGGCGAATGGGTCGGGCGCTGGACCGCCGAGGAGGGCCGCCACGGCATCGCGCTGCGCGACTACCTCGTCGTCACCCGCGGTGTCGACCCGGTCGAGCTGGAGCGGCTGCGCATGGCGCACATGCAGCACGGTTACGACTCGGGGAACAAGACCGCGCTGCAGGCCGTCGCCTACGTCTCGTTCCAGGAACTCGCGACGCGCGTGTCACACCGCAACACCGGTGCGGCGACGGGGTGCCCGCTCGCCGAGCAGCTGCTGACGCGCATCGCCACCGACGAGAACCTGCACATGGTCTTCTACCGCAACCTGGTCGCTGCCGCGCTGGATCGCGCGCCCGACGCTACGATGGCGGCGATCCGTGACGAGGTCGTCGGCTTCCAGATGCCTGGCGTCGGCATGCCCGGCTTCAACCGCAACTCGGTGGTGATGGCCAAGGCCGGCATCTACGACCTGCGGCTGCACCACGACGATGTCATCTCGCCCGTCCTGCGCTTCTGGAAGGTCTTCAGCCGCGAGGACTTCGGTCCCGAAGGCGAGGCCGCCCGCGACGAGCTTTCGCAGTTCATGGCCGGTCTGGACGAGCAGGCCTGCCGTTTCGTCGACAAGCGGGACAAGCAGCGCGAGCGGACCGCAGCGAAGTAAGGCGCGTCCCGGTTCTTCAGGCCTGTCCCGCCGGGGCGTTCTCGCCGTCGGGCAGCGCGCGGTGCTCGGCGAGCACCTCGCTCGGTCGCCCGTGCTGCGCGCTGAAGTAGTACCCCGCGCCCAAAGCCGCGATGATCCCGATGAAGACGAAGGCCCCCCACTGGAAGTACCAGTGGTCCGCGCCGTACACCGCGACGCGTGGCCACGCCAGGTTGATCACGACGGCGATCTGGTAGACGACCGCGATCAGGTTCACTGCGATCCCGGCCTTGCCGAGGGAGAAGTACGGGCCGTGATCCCGGCGCGGCCATTCGCGGCGCAACCGCTTGAGCAGCAGCGGCCCGGTGACGCAGAGGTAGGCGAGGTAGAACATGATGATCGCCACTGACGTCAGCACGTAGAACACGCGCTGGTTGCCGATGTTGACCAGCAGCAGCGCGACGGTCAGGAAGCCGATCACGAGTGCGGGAACGATCGGCGTACGCGACCTGCCGGAGACCCGCGCCACGGTCGAGCCGAACGGCAGCCGGCCGTCGCGGGCCATCGTGAACATGATCCGGATGCCGGCGGTGTGCACGGCCAGCGCGCACACCGTGATGGCAACGGCCGAGCAGACCAGGAAGACGTCACCGAGCCCGTTGCCCAGCACGGTCTTGACGATGTAGGGCAGGCCCTGCGCGCCGATCGCCTCGATCTGCTTCGGGTCGAAGATGTTGGGCATCGCCATCAACGCGACGAGGATCAGCAGGCCGCCGATGATGGCCGCTGCGATGATGGCTCGCAGGATTCCCGTCGGTGCGAACTTGCGGGGATTCGTCGTTTCCTCGGCCAGCGAGCCGGCGGTGTCGAAGCCGTAGAAGATGTAGCAACTCGTCAGGGCAGCGATAAGGAATGCGCCGAAGTAGCCAAACGTCACGCCCGCGCCGGTGTTGTTCGTGTGCGTGATGACGCCGGGGCCGCGCTCGATGTGGAAGGCCAGGAATATGACCAGCAGCGAGGCGCCGATGAGCTCGATCAGCACGCCCACGTTGTTGATGATGGCCATCACCTTGACGCCGATCATGTTGATGATCGTGGTGAACAGGACGAGCAGCAGCGCGAGCACCACGGCGTTCTTCGCCCCGCCGGGTGTGGTGTAGAGCCCGATGTCGGCTTTGCTGCCCACGATCTCGAAGGTGTCCGAAATCTGCGGGAGGATCACCTGGTATGCGACGGCGACTGCGGCGACGGTGACGACCGAGCCGGTCAGGATGATCCAGCCCGCCAACCAGGACGTGAGCGGGCGCGCCACCTGCTTGGACCACTGGTACACGCTGCCGGCCAGCGGGAACTGGCCGGCCAGTTCGGCGAAGCACAACGCCACGAGAAACTGCCCGGTGAACACGATCGGCCAGGTCCACCAGAACGCCGGTCCTCCGGAGAGGAAGCCGAAGCCGAAGAGCTGGAACACGCCGGTCAGGATCGACACGTAGCTGAAGCCGGCGGCGAAGGCGGAGAACTTGCCCAGCGTCCGATCCAACTCCTGCTTGTAACCGAACTTGGCCAGGTCATGGGAATCGGTACGTAGTTCGGTCACTGCAGCCTCCGAGCGTGATGAGTTAACGGGGGAACCAGTACTGCGGTCGTGGGTCGATGTTGTGCCAGATGTGCTTGATCTCGCGGTACTCGTCGAGGCCGGTGGGGCCGAGTTCGCGGCCGTTGCCCGAGCGCTTGAACCCGCCCCATTCGGCCTGCGGGACATACGGGTGGTAGTCGTTGATCCACACGGTTCCGTGCCTCGGCTGCCCGGCCACCCGCTGGCCCTTGCCGGCGTCCTGCGTCCAGACCGCCCCCGCCAATCCGTACTGCGTGTCGTTGGCGATGCGCACCGCCTCATCCTCGTCGCGGAACGTCTCGACCGTCAGCACCGGACCGAAGGACTCCTGCTGCACGACCGACATGGTGCCGTGGCATTCGTCGAGGATCGTCGGCCGGTAGTAGTGACCCGCTGCGAGCTCGGGTTCGGACGGACGTGTGCCGCCACAGCGCAGCACCGCTCCGGCGGCGATCCCGGCTGCGACATAGGCCTCGACCTTGTCGCGGTGCGCCGCCGAGATCAGCGGCCCGGTCTCGGCGGCCGGGTCGAACGGGCCGCCGAGCGTGATGCGCTCCGCCCGCTGCACGAATTCGTCGACGAACCGGTCGTGCACGGACTGCTCGATCACCAGGCGCGCGCCGGCGGAGCAGACCTGCCCGGAGTCGAGGAACACCGCGGTCAGTGCGAAGTCGATCGCGGTCTCGAGGTCGGCGTCGGCGAAGACCACGTTGGGATTCTTGCCGCCGAGTTCGAGTGCGACGCGCTTGACCGTTCCGGCTGCTGACGCGGCGATCGAGCGCCCGGTCTCGACGCCACCGGTGAACGACACCATGTCCACGTCGGGATGAACCGAGAGGTGCCCCGGCGACCGGCCCCGCGCCGAGGATCAGATTGGCCACACCGGCGGGCAGGCCGACTTCGTCGAAGGCCTTCATCAGCAGGATCGCCGTCGACGGGGTCAGTTCGCTCGGTTTCAGGACGAAGGTGTTGCCCGCCAGTAGGGCGGGCGCAAATTTCCACGATGCCTGCAGCAGTGGGTAGTTCCACGGCGTAATGAGCGCGCAGACACCGACGGGTTCGTGGACGATGCGGCTGATCGCGTCCCGGCGTCCGGTGTCGACAACCCGCCCGGCCGCGGTGCCGCCGATGCCCGCGTAGTAGCGAATGCACGCAATCACGTCCGCCATGTCGTACTCGGCTTCGATCAGCCGCTTGCCGGTGTCGAGTGATTCGGTCCGGGCGAAGACCTTGCTGTCACGCTCGATGACGTCGGCGACATCGAAGAGCAGCTGGGCCCGTTCTCCCTCCGGCGTGCCCGGCCACCGGCCGGAGTCGAAGGCGGCGCGTGCGGCGGCGACAGCTGCGCCAGTGTCGTCCGCGGTCGCCTCGGCGACGGTCGCGACCAGCTCGCCATCGGCCGGGCAATGGATCTCGCGGACTCCGCCGTCGCTTGCCGCCCGCCACGTCCCCGCGATGTAGAGCTCGCTCATGGCGTGCCGTCACCCGGCTCGGCGGGTTCGCGCCGCTGGTGGCGGTAGAACTCGGCGGCCACCGGCGCGAGCGGGGTGTTGCCCAGGATCAGGTCGGCCGCCTTCTCGGCGGCCATCATGACGGGGGCATAGATGTTGCCGTTGGGCACGTAGGGCATGACCGATGCGTCTACGACCTTCAGGCCGTCCAGGCCGTGCACGCCCATGGTCATCGGGTCCACGACTGCGAGGTCGTCGGTACCCATCTTGGCTGTGCACGAGGGATGCAGCGCGGTCTCGCCGTCCTTGGCCACCCACTCGAGGATCTCTTGCTCGGTGTCGACGGACGGGCCCGGCGAGGTCTCACCGCCGTTGAAGGGAGCCATCGCCGCCTGGCCGAGGATGGTCCGGGCGACGCGGACCGCCTCGACCCACTCGCGACGGTCCTGCTCGGTCGAGAGGTAGTTGAATCGCAGCGCCGGGTGGGCATGCGGATCGCGGCCGGTGATCTTCACCGAGCCGCGCGCGTCGGAGTACATCGGGCCGATGTGCACCTGATACCCGTCGCCGGACGCCGGTGCGGATCCGTCGTAGCGTACGGCGATCGGCAGGAAGTGGAACATCAGGTTGGGGTACGCGACCTCGTCGTTGCTCCGCGCGAACCCGCCGCCCTCGAAGTGGTTCGTGGCGCCGGGCCCGCGCCGCGCGAACAGCCACTGCGCGCCGATCAGCGGGCGGTAGCGCAGCTTCAGGTACTTCTGCATGGACACCGGTTGGGTGCACGTGTACTGGATGTAGACCTCGAGATGGTCCTGCAGGTTCTCGCCGACGCCGGGCAGATCGTGCCGGACGTCGATGCCGAGGGACGCCAGTTCGCCGGCGTTGCCGATTCCGGAGAGCTGCAGCAGCTGCGGGGTGTTGATGGCCCCGCCGCACAGGATCACGGTGTCCGCCTCGGCCGCCAGCCGTTTCCTGCCGCGCTCGTACTCGACGCCCGTGGCGCGCATGCCGTCGAAGGTCACGCCGGTGACCAGGGCGCCGGTGACCAGGTCGAGATTGGGCCGGCCCAGCACCGGGTGGAGGTAGGCGCGCGCGGCCGACCACCGCCGTCCCCGCTTGATGTTGCGGTCGAAGGCCGCGAAACCCTCCTGCCGATAGCCGTTCACGTCGTCGGTGCGCGGATGTCCGGCCTGGACCGTCGCGTCGAAGAACGCCTGGAAGAGCGGGTTGGTCGCAGGACCGCGCTCGAGGGTGAGCGGGCCGCCGTGACCGCGGAAGTCGTCGTCCGCGGCGGCCGCCAGGCAGTCCTCCATCTTGCGGAAGTAGGGCAGGCAGTGCGCGAAGTCCCAGGTTCGCATCCCCGGATCGGCGCCCCAGCGCTCGTAGTCCATCGGATTGCCCCGCTGGAAGATCATCCCGTTGATGCTGCTGGACCCCCCGAGCACCTTGCCGCGGGCGTGGTAGATGCGCCGGCCGTTCATGTACGGCTCGGGCTCGGACTCGTACTTCCAGTCGTAGAAGCGGCTGCCGATCGGAAAGGTCAACGCCGCAGGCATGTGGATGAACACGTCCCACAGGGAATCGCGCCGGCCCGCCTCGAGGACGAGGACCCGGTTCGCCGGATCGGCGGAGAGTCGATTGGCGAGCGCGCACCCGGCCGACCCGCCACCGACGACCACGAAGTCGTAGCGATCTGCCGTCATGTCCTCTACCCCGCGCTTCGTCAGTCACACCCCAGGTCGATCGAGCGTGCTGAACCTAGCGGTCCATCGGCCGGGTGAGGAACCGCCGCAGCCAGAAACGCCGGTGGTATCGGGAGGGAGTCGCGAGTGCGTTACTTGCGCCAGGCGCTCTTGCGCCGCTGCACGTCCCAGATCAGGATCGCGATCAGGCCGACGGCGAAGATGATCAACCACAACGAACCGGACTGGTTGTAGTGCGTAGCGGTGATCATCACCACGAGGATGATCGCGACGACCCATCCCGCGACGCGGGCGGATCGCCCGAACTCGGCGTGCCAGCCCCAGTCCTGGGGATCGTCGTGCGGATGCTCGCCCGGGGGCGCCTCCGGCACGCCGTGAGCGTTTTCGCTGTGCGGGTTCACGGCCACCGGCTCATTCTGGCACCTCCGCGGCGCTGGATACCGTGGGGGCATGCGCATCACCGGACTGGGCCATGCCAGCGTGCTCATCGAGACCGCGCACGGCTCGATCCTGACCGACCCGTGGGTCAATCCCGCCTACTTCGGCTCCTGGTTCCCGTTCCCGGACAACTCGCAACTCGATTGGGACGTGTTCGGCCGCGCCGACTACCTGTTCGTCTCGCACCTGCACAAAGACCACTTCGACCCGGAGAATCTGCGAAAGCACGTCGACAAGAAGACGACGGTGCTATTGCCCGACTTCCCGACCACCGAACTCGAGGACGCGCTGCGCGACTGCGGCTTCACCTCCTTCGTGAAGCCGCAGAACGGCGAACCGGTCGATGTCGACGGGTTGCAGGTGATGATCCAGTCGTTGGTCTCGCCGACCGACGGCCCGATCGGCGACTCGTCGCTGTGGGTCTACGACGGGCGCCATCGCGTGCTGAACCAGAACGACGCCCGTCCCTCGGAACTGGACGCCTTCACCGAGCTGGGCCCAGTCGACGGGTACCTGATCCAGTTCTCCGGCGCCATCTGGTTCCCCATGGTCTACGAGCTGCCCGAGCGCGCCAAGCAAGCACTGGGCAAGGCCAAGCGCGAGCGGCAGTTCGACCGCACCATGCGCTACATCGACGAGCTCGGCGCGCGGTTCGTTTTTCCGACCGCGGGACCGCCGTGCTTTCTCGACGAGGAGCTGTGGGGCTTCAACGACATCTTTGGCGACGAGGCCAACATCTTCCCCGACCAGACGGTCTACCTCGACTACTTGCGCGCACATGCCCACGGCGAGGGGCGGCTGCTGCTGCCGGGTTCGGTGGCGATGCTGGATCAGCCGGACTGTCCGGTCGAGCACCCCTACGACCCGGCGACCATCTTCGCCTCGATCGAGACCAAGACCGCCTACCTGAAGGACATGCAGGCCCGCCGCATGCCCGAGGTCGAGGCTGCGAAGGCTTGCTGGGCGCATCCGGAGATCGACGTCCTCGCCGGGCTGCAGGAGTGGTTCACGCCGCTGCTGGGCGAAGCCGATCACATCGCCGGTGGCATCGACGGTGGCGTGCGCCTGACCTGCGAGGACGCCGAGCGCGGCGACGTCGACATTCTCATCGACTTCGCGGCCCGCGACGTCCGGGCCTACGCGGGGGAGAAAGTGCGCTACCTCTTCCGTACCCGGCGCGCCTACCTCGAGCAGCAGATCGCCGACCACGAGGTGGACTGGAGCAACTCGCTGTTTCTGTCCTGCCGGTTCTCCGCACAGCGCATCGGTCCCTACAACGAGTACGTCTACCTGTTCTTCAAGTGTCTGTCGGAGGAGCGGATCAACTACGCCGAGGGCTGGTTCGCCGAGCAGAATGCCAGCGAGGCCGCGGAGACCATCACGCTGGACGGCTGGGACGTCCAGCGGCGCTGCCCGCACCTCAAGGCGGACCTGTCCCGGTTCGGCTCCGTCGACGACGGGGTCCTCACCTGCCAGATGCACGGTTGGAAGTGGCGGTTGTCCGACGGCAAGTGCCTGACCTCGGTCGGCCATGACATCAGAGCCGCGCCGGCCGGTCAGGCCGTGCCGGGCGAGCCGTTACCTGCGATCGCCCACGCCGATCACCACGGCCATCACGAGGACGAGTCAGTCCGGAATTGACCGCACCAATTGCGCGTCCGGCAGCCGCTTCTGCATGACGTGGACGGCGTCGGGGTTGCTGTCGATGATCACGTAACGCCGCCCGAGGCGGGTGGCGACAGCACCGGTCGTCCCGCTGCCGGAGAAGAAGTCGAGCACGCGGTCGCCGGGACGCGTTGACGCCTGCACGATCCGCTGCACGACGCCCTCGGGTTTCTGGTTCGGGTAGCCGGTCCGCTCGCGCCCGCTGGTGGGGACGATGGTGTGCCACCAGACGTCGGTCGGCAGCTTGCCACGCGCGGCCTTCTCGGGGGTGACCAGGCCCGGAGCGAGGTAGGGGATGCGCTCCACCGCGTCCTGGTCGAAGAAGTGCGCGCCGCGGGTCTTCACGTAGACGAGGATCGTGTCGTGCTTGGCCGGCCAGCGGTCGCGGGCCCGTCCGCCGAAGTCGTAGGCCCAGATGATCTCGTTCAGGAAGCAGTCGCGTCCGAAGACCGCGTCGAGCAGCAGCTTGACGTAGTGGGCCTCGCGGTAGTCCAGATGCAGGTAGAGGGTGCCGCTGTCGGTGAGCAGGCGCCGTGCCTCGATGAGCAGCGGCTCGAGGAAGCCGAGATAGTCCTCGTAGGCGTCGAGGTAGGAATGCCGGCCGGTCTCGACGCTCGTATAGCGGTGACCGCCGAAACCGGTCCGATCTCCTGCGTCGTCGCGCACCGTCCGCAGGGTGGCGCGTTGTTGCACCTTGCCGGTGTTGAAGGGGGGATCGATGTAGACCAGCTGGAACGACGCGTCGGCCAATGTCGGCAGGACGTCCGAGCTGTCGCCGAGGACGACGTAGTCGGTGGCAGCCTGCAGATCGAGCACGTAGGGCCGGCGGGATTCGAACCCGCACTGGGCGGCACCTAAAGCCGCTGCCTCTGCCATTGGGCTACGGCCCCGTCCTGCGAGCCTACGACGACCCGGGGGGACGGGCCGACAACGGATCACGTTTCGCCTACGGCGCCCGGTGGGGTACGGCGCGACCGGCTCACCCCGCGTGCACGTGGTCAACGGGCAGGTCAGGACCGCAGCTGCGACGCGCAGGACAGGCACTGCGCTGCAGCGGGACGGGCATCCAGACGCTCCGCACCGATCGCCTGCCTGCACGAGACGCAGCTGCCGTAGCTCCCTCCGGCCACCCGCGCGAGTGCGGCGTCGATCTCGGCCAGGCGGATCCGGGCCCGCTCGACCAGCGCGAGCGCCTGGGCACGCTCGAAGCCGATCGTCGCCCCCTCGGGATCGTGTTCGTCGTCGCCCGTCGTGGACGATGCCGACGCGATAACGTCGTCGACCTCGCCGCGTAGCGAGACGATGCGCAGCACTGCCTCGGAGCGCAGCCGCTCCAGCCGCGCCAGCATGCCATCCATCCAGTCAGCCTGCCGTACGTCCGCCCTTGTTTTCCCCGCTGGTGCTCGGTTGGGGCGCCCCCGAGCGAGCACCAGCGGGGAAATCAGGCAGCCGCCCGGCCACCAGCGGGGAAAACTGCGCAGCCGTAGCGAGTCTCAGAGGCCCAGGTCGCGGCGCAACTTGGCGACGTGCCCGGTGGCCTTGACGTTGTACTGGGCCAGCTCGAGGTTGCCGCTCTCGTCCACGACAAAGGTCGAGCGGATCACGCCCATGACCTTCCTGCCGTACATCGTCTTCTCGCCGTACGCGCCGTACGCCTCGAGCGCGGTGCGGTCGGGGTCCGAGAGCAGCGGGTAGGTCAGCGCGTCGCGGTCGCGGAACTCCGCGAGCTTGTCCGGCCTGTCCGGCGAGACGCCCAGCACGGTGATACCGGCGGCGGCGAGGGAGTCGAGGCTGTCGCGGAAATCGCACGCCTGCGTGGTGCACCCCGGCGTCATCGCAGCCGGGTAGAAGTACACGACCACCTTGCGGCCGCGGAAGTCGTGCAGCGACACCGGGTTGCCCTCGGCATCGTCGAGGGTGAAGTCGGGAGCGGGGTCGCCCACCTCGAGACGCGTCATGCCATCACCGTAGCCAGCCGGGCATCGTGGGACGCCCTCCCCGCGGCGGTCGGCCTCAGACCGAGCGACGTCCACGCGCGATGTGGATCGACCGCGGCATGGGGATCGCGGAGTTCGTGATCCGCTTGTCGATCTACTCCAGTTCGTCGCACAACGGTTGCAGACCAGCTGCAGCCAGATCGACATCGTCGGCTTCCTCGCTGCCGCCGGGATAGTCGCGTGCGTCAGCACCGCGTGGGCGATCCGGGGTGGATGGTCCTCGCCCGCCGCCCGCCGCCTGGCGCCTGGCGACGCCGCTCATGCTCGGTTGAGTGCAGCGTTGCTCTTGTTGGCGCTCGTGCACGTGTTGCGCGCATCGGCACCGTCGGGGCAGGTGCACCTGAGTCCGCAAGCCCGTGCCCTAGGCTCTGCTGATCGGCTCGGACGGGCCGGGCGAGAGGAGCTGTGACGTGGCCGCCGACCGCGAGGCTGAGAAGATCCAGCGCGACATCGAGCAGGCGCGGGAGTCGTTGGCGAGCGCCGTCGACCAGATCGCCTATCGCACCAATCCGAAGCGTGTCCGCGACAACGTGGTCGCGACCCTGAAGGCGAAGGCGCAGACCCCGCAGGGCCGGGCGGTCGTCGGCGGTGTCGGTGCGGTCATCCTGCTGCTCGTGATCCGCCGAGTGAGAAACCGCTGACCAGCGCGGTACTGCTCATCTCCTGCCGGGACCAGCCCGGCCTCGTCCACGCCGTCGCGCAGTTTGTCCTTGACTACGGCGGCAACATCCTGCATGCCGAGCAGCACGTCGATCGCGAGGCCGGCGTCTTCTTCCAGCGGGTCGAGTTCGACCGCGCCCCGGCTCCGCTGGACCGATCCGATCTCAGCCGAGCCTTCGCGCCGGTGGCCGAGCGATTCGGCATGGACGTGCGGGTGCGCCTGTCGGGTGACCGGCCCCGGGTCGCCGTCCTGGCCTCCAGGCAACCGCACTGCCTGGCCGACCTGCTCGGACGGTGGCGGGCGGGGGAGTTGCCGGCCGAGATCGTGGCGGTCATCAGCAACCATGTCGACCACGCCGCCCTCGCCGAGTTCAGCCAGGTGCCCTTCCACCATCTCCCGGTCACCCAAGAGACCAGGGTTATGCAGGAGGCCGAGATCCTCGGGGTGTTGGACGGGTACCGCACCGACCTCGTGGTTCTCGCGCGCTACATGCAGGTGCTGGGCGACAGAATCCTGTCCGCCTACCCGGCGCGCATCGTGAACATCCATCACTCGTTCCTGCCGGCGTTCGTGGGCGCCCGCCCGTACCACCAGGCACAGACCCGTGGCGTCAAGCTCATCGGGGCCACCGCGCACTACGCGACCCGCGATCTGGACGAGGGCCCGATCATCGCGCAGGACGTCGCGGCCGTCAGTCATCGCGACTCGGTCGAGGACCTGGTGCGCAAGGGACGCGATCTGGAGACGGTGGTGCTGGCCCGCGCCGTGCGCGCCCACGTCGAGCACCGCACTCTCGTGTTCGGTAACAAGACGGTCGTATTCGGCTGAGACCGCAGCGCGCCGGTCACCCCATCTGCCGAGCGGTGCCCTACCCTCGTGCTCCGTGGCCTTTCGTCTGACTCCCCGCGACAGCGCGTTCTACGACATGTTCACCGAGGCGGGGCAAAATGTCGCAGATTCCGCCGACACCCTGGCGGGGCTGCTCGACCCCAATGCCAACCGCAAGGCGATCGCGAAACAGCTGCGCGAGCGTGAGCACGCCGGCGACTCCGTAACCCACCGGATCATGCGCCAGCTCAACACCAGCTTCGTCACGCCGTTCGACCGCGAGGACATCTACCGCCTCGCCTCGGCGCTGGACGATGTCGTGGACGCGATGGAGGCCGCTGCCGACTTCATCGTCCTGGCCGACGTCGGCAAGCTGCCCGCGCTGATGGGCGAGCAGATCACGCTCGTCGCCACCTCCTCGCACGAGACGGCGGACGCGATGGGCCGGCTGCGCACGCTGCGGGACCTGGAGCCGTACTGGATCGAGGTCAACCGCCTGGAGAACGAGGCGGACCGGGTCTATCGCAAGCTGCTCTCGCGCCTGTTCAGCGGGGACTACGACGCCCTGACGATGGTCAAGCTGCGCGAGGTCGCCGACGGTCTGGAGGAAGCCTCGGACGCACTGGAGAAGGTCGCGCACGCGGTAGAGACGATCGCGGTCAAGGAGTCCTGACCAGGTGGACTCGATCACCCTGGTCGTCATCATCGTCGCCGTCGCGCTCGGCTTCGACTACACCAATGGCTTCCACGACTCGGCCAACGCCATCGCCACGACGGTGTCGACGAAGGCCCTCACGCCGCGTGTCGCGCTCGCCCTCGCCGCGGTGATGAATGTGCTCGGCGCGCTCATCTCCACCGAGGTCGCGGCCACGGTGGGCGGCGGCATCATCGATCCGCCCGTCGGCCGCAGCGGTCTGGTGATCGTGTTGGCGGCGCTGCTGGGCGCCATCTTGTGGAATCTCGGGACCTGGTACCTCGGGCTGCCCTCGTCGTCGTCGCACGCGCTCATCGGTGGCCTGGTGGGCGCCGCGATCGCCGGCTCCGAGGGGGTGAAGTGGTCCGGCGTCCTGGACAAAGTGATCATCCCGATGATCGCCTCGCCGCTCATCGGTTTCGCCCTGGCCTACCTGTTCATGCTCGCGCTGCTCTGGATCTTCCGGAAGGTCAACGCGGTACGTGCAAACCGCGGCTTCCGCTGGGCGCAGATCGTCACCGCCGCGACGATGGCCTTCGGCCACGGAACGCAGGATGCGCAGAAGACAATGGGCGTGATCGCGCTGACGCTCCTGGTGTCCGGTCACCTCGACAAGAGCGAGGGGATCCCGTTCTGGGTGATTCTGTCCTCGGCGGCGGCGATCGCAGCAGGGACGTACTCCGGCGGCTGGCGGATCATGCGCACCCTCGGACGCCGCATCTTCTCCCTCACCCCGGCCAGCGGCTTCGCGGCGCAGGCCGTCGCCAGCTCGGTCATGCTGGCCACGTCGCAGTACGGCCTACCGGTCTCGACCACCCACGTCATCTCGACCTCGGTGATGGGGGTGGGTGCGACCCGGCGGCTCTCGGCGGTGCGCTGGGGTGTGGCCGGCAACATCGTCTTCGCGTGGATCCTGACCATTCCGGCCGCCGGGGTCGTGGCCGCGATCATGTGGGCCCTGCTTCACGTCACGATCGGCTGACCTGCACCAGCGCAGGGTTACCGTCCGATCGCGAACCGCACCGTGTCGCCAGGACGCAGCTGAGCCGCATCGTCGAGTTCCCCGCGCCGCACCACGGCGATCACGGGGTACCCGCCGGTGACCGGACAGTCCGGCCCGAACAGGATCGGCCGCCCGTCCGGTGGCACCTGCAGGGCGCCTGGCAGCATCGCTTCGCTCGGCAGTTCGCCGGCCCGTGCCCGCTCCAGCCGGGGACCGTTGAGCCGGATACCGACGCGGTCGGCCTCGCCCCGCACCGTCCAGCGAGTGTCGGTGAGCCGCCCGAGCGCGTCCTCGGTGAACCAGTCGTCGCGGGGGCCGGTGTCGATCCGCAGGACGTCACGCGCTCGCCGTCCGGGGGCCGTCGCTCCGGACGGTTCGGTGGCGACCTCGCTGCCGATCTGGAGCACGTCGCCGGCGCGCAGCGGCGCTGGCCCGAGACCGCTGAGCACGTCGGTGCTACGCGAGCCGAGGACCGGTTCGACCGCGACGCCACCGCGTACCGCGAGATAGCTGCGCAGGCCCGTCGTGGGCGCTGTGAGCCGGAGCCGCGCCCCGGGTTGCACCGTCACCGCGGTGCCCCAGTCGAGGTCGCCACCGCACCGAGCACCGGTCAGCGCGAGCGTCGCCGCCCGGTGCAGCACGATACTCAGCCCCCCGAGGGTCACCTCGAGGACGGCTGCGTCTCGCTGATTGCCGACGAGGCGGTTCGCGAGCGCGGCGGCCGCGCGGTCGAACGCGCCCGATTCGGGGACGCCGAGGGCGGCGTAGCCGGCCCGGCCGAGATCCTGCACCGTCGCCAACGGTCCGGGCTCGACGATCTCGATCACGTGCGTGTGTCGGTGGTCATGCGCGCACGAAGCGCACCGTGGCACCGGGCGTGAGCAGCGCCGGAGGATCGCGGTTCGCATCCCAGAGGGGCGCGTCGCTATGCCCCAGCAGCCGCCACCCGCCGGGGGAGACCCGAGGATAGACACCGGTGAACTCGCCGCCGATCCCCACCGACCCTGCGGGCACAGCGGTACGCGGCTCGTCCCGTCGCGGAACCTGAAGCCGCTCGTCCAGCCCGTCCAGGTAACCCCAGCCGGGGGAGAAGCCGCAGAAGCGAACTGTGTACGTGGCTGCGAGGTGCACCTCGACGACGCGGTCGGGATCGAGACCGGTCAACCCGGCGACTTCGGCGAGGTCCGCGCCGTCGTAGACCACCGCCAGCTCGATCGCCGGCCGGCGGTCCGGTTCGAGCGTCGCCGGCTCGAGCAAGCTGAGTTGGGAGATCATCCGGGCGCGGTCGGCACCCTCGGACAACCGGACGAGCAGTGTCGTCGCGCCGGGCACGACCTCTCCGGCGCCGTCCAGCGCGGCTGCCGCCGCCAGCAGCGACGAGACCTGATGCGGGTCGGCCACCTCGGCCAGCAGGGCGTCCTGGCCGTAGGGACGCACGGCGGTCACGACCCGGCCGCGGCGCGAGGTGGTCACGGGGCGAAGGGCGACAGGGTGGCCCCGGCGCCGGTCAGCGCGGCACGCACGGCGCGGGCGAGATCGACTGCGCCCGGCGTGTCGCCGTGCAGGCACAGCGAGGCCGCGCGGACCTCGACCGCCCCGCCGGCGACCGTCCCCACCATTGCCTCCCCGACGATGCGCAGCGCCTGCGCGACGACGGCATCCCGATCGTGTAGCACGGCACCCGGTTCGCCGCGCGGCGACAGACGACCCTCGGCGGTGTAGGCGCGGTCGGCGAAGGCCTCCGCCACGAACGGGACGCCTGCGCTGGCGCACGCCGCTTCGACCGCGGAACCGGGCAGCCCCAGCACCGGCAATGCTGCGTCGTAGGACGCCACCGCGGCCACGACCGCCCGTGCCTGGACCGGGTCGTCGGCCGCTGTGTTGTAGAGCGCCCCGTGCGGCTTGAGGTAGCGCACCCTCGTGCCGGCAGCGTGAGCGAAGGCGTCGAGCGCACCGAGCTGGTACAGCACGTCGGCGATCAGATCGTCCTCGGCGATGTCGATCCGCCGGCGACCGAAGCCGGCCAGATCGTGATACCCGACCTGCGCACCGATCGCCACGCCGCGCGAGGCCGCCAGCGCGCACACCCGTTGCATGATGCGCGGATCGCCGGCATGGAAACCGCAGGCCACATTGGCACTCGTGACGACCTGCAGCAGCGCCTCGTCGTCACCCAGCGTCCAGGCACCGTAACCCTCGCCGAGATCGGCGTTCAGGTCGATCTGCACGCCTGCGACGCTAGCCCTCCCCGATTGTGGTTCTTTTCCCCTCCCACAGCCCGGGAAAGAACCACGATCGGGGAGACTGGACGGGTGACAGCACAGCGACGTGTGGTCGTGCTCGGTTCCACTGGTTCGATCGGAACCCAGGCGCTCGAGGTGGTGCGCGGCGCACCGGACCGGTTCACCGTCGTCGCGCTCGCCGCCGGTGGTTCGGATCCGAAGCAACTGGCGGTACAGGCCGCCGAGTTCGGTGTCTCGGTGGTCGGGATCGGCCGCACTGACTGTGCCGAGGAGCTGGCCCTGGGCCTGGACGAGACCTGGCCCGCCGACCTCGCCCGTCCGCGCGTCGTCGCGGGCGCTGCGGCAACCGTGGAACTCGCTGCCCTCGACTGTGACGTCGTGCTCAACGCGGTCGCTGGCGCGCAGGGTCTGCGCACGACGCTCGCCGCGCTCGACGCCGGGCGCACCGTCGCGCTGGCCAACAAGGAATCGCTCGTCGCCGGCGGGTCGCTCGTCACAGATCGAGCCCGGCCCGGTCAGCTCGTCCCCGTCGACTCGGAGCACTCCGCGCTTGCGCAGTGCCTGCGCGGCGGACGGGCGGACGAGGTGCGCAAGCTCGTCGTCACCGCCAGCGGCGGCCCCTTCCGCGGCCGCACCCGCGCCGAGCTGACCCACGTCACGCCCGCGCAGGCCCTCGCCCACCCCACCTGGGACATGGGCACGCTGATCACGACGAACTCGGCGACCCTGGTCAACAAGGGTCTGGAGGTCATCGAGGCGCACCTGCTGTTCGGCATCCCGTACGAACGGATCGAGGTCGTCGTACACCCTCAGTCGGTGGTGCATTCAATGGTGGAATTCACCGACGGATCGACGCTCGCCCAGCTCTCCCCGCCGGACATGCGCCTGACGATCGCCCTGGCGATGGGCTGGCCCGACCGCGTCCCTCACGCTGCGGCGCCGGTCGACTGGACGGCGGCGCACCAGTGGAACTTCGAACCGCTCGACGACGACACATTCCCGGCGGTCGCTCTCGCCCGGCGGGTGGGTGAGGCCGGAGGGTGTGCGCCGGCTGTGTACAACGCGGCGAACGAGGAGCTGGTCGGGGCTTTCCACTCCGGATCCGTCGATTTCCTGCAGATCGTCGACACCGTTGCCGATGTGGTCGATGAGTGGTTGAGAACTCAGCACCTCGAGTTTGGGAACCCCAGTACCGTCGAGGACGTCGAACATGCAGACAGCTGGGCCCGCACCCGTGCGCGGGAGCTCGCTCGCAACTGACCGGTGACCGGAGGGACCACGCCGCACATGCTCTACGCGTTGGGCGTCATCATCTTCGCCGTCGGCCTGCTGCTGTCGATCGCTCTCCACGAGGTCGGGCACATGGTGCCGGCCAAGAATTTCGGCGTGAAGGTCACCCAGTACATGGTGGGCTTCGGTCCGACGATCTGGTCCCGCAAGCGCGGCGACACCGAATACGGCATCAAGAGCGTCCCGCTGGGCGGTTATATCCGGATGATCGGCATGGTTCCGCCGCGCGCCGACGGCAAGAGCTCGCGCTGGCCGCGCCGGATGGTCACCGCGATCGAGGAGTTCCGCTCGGTCAGCCGCGCCGAGGTCGTCCCTGCCGACGAGGCGCGCCAGTTCTACCGGCTCACGCCCGGCAAGAAGATGATCGTCATGCTCGGTGGACCCAGCATGAACCTGGTCATCTACCTGGTCCTGACCGTGATCCTGCTGCTGTCCATGGGCCTGCCGGGACGACAGGCGTCGACCACTGTGTCCGTCGTGTCCAAGTGTGTCGTCCCCGCCACGGCCCCCGCCGCCAGGGCGAGCGACTGCAGCAAGGCCAACTCGCCGGCAGCGCTCGCCGGCCTGGCGACCGGCGACCGGATTCAGTCCGTCGACGGAGCCAAGATCACTACCTGGGACCAGCTCGTCTCGCTCGTCGAACCCTCGGCCGGCAAGACGCTCGACGTCGTCGTACTGCGTGACGGACGTGCGGTGGCGCTGTCGATCACGCCGGTACGCAACCTGAAGTACGTCGGCGACAGCACGACCAGGACCAAGGAAGCCGGGTTCCTCGGCATCTCGCCGACCAACGAGGTCGTGTACCAGCCCAAATCGATCCTGGACGTGCCCGGCCAGATCGGCAGCCAGCTGAACGTGGGCGTGCATGCCCTGGCCAGCTACCCGGCGAAGCTGCACAACCTGTGGCAGACGGTCTTCGAGGGCAAGACGCGCGACCCCCAGGGCGCCATCGGCGTGGTGGGGATCGGGCGGATCGGCGGGCAGATCGCCGACAGCCACCAGGCCTCCCTCAAGGACAAGACCTACACGCTGATCTCGCTGCTCGCGAGCGTGAACCTGCTGCTGTTCCTGTTCAATCTGCTTCCGCTGCTGCCGCTGGACGGCGGCCACGTTGCCGGGGCGATCGTCGAGGCGGCCAAGCGCGGGCGGGCCCGGCTGGCCCAGCGGCGCGCCCGGCGCATCGATCCGGACCTGCCCCGCACCCGACCACAGATCTTCGTGGACACCGCGCAGATGCTGCCCGTCATGTACGGCGTGGCATCCGTGCTGATCCTGGTCACCTTGCTCACCCTCTACGCCGACATCGTCAACCCCATCAGCATCGGCGGATAATGGGCCGCATGGCCGTCTCGCTCGGAATGCCCGCCCCGCCCCCTGCCGTCCTCACCCCCCGCAGGACGACCCGTCAGATCAAGGTGGGCTCCGTGTTCGTCGGCGGGGACGCGCAGGTGTCGGTGCAGTCGATGACCACCACGCTCACTTCCGACATCAACGCCACGCTGCAACAGATCGCCGAGCTCACTGCGACCGGCTGCGACATCGTGCGCGTGGCGGTCCCGTCCGCCGACGACGCCGAAGCATTGCCGGCCATCGCCACGAAGTCGCAGATCCCGGTGATCGCGGACATCCACTTCCAGCCGAAGTACGTGTTCGCGGCCATCGACGCGGGCTGCGCCGCGGTCCGGGTGAACCCCGGCAACATCAAGGCCTTCGACGACAAGGTCGGCGAGATCGCCCGGGCTGCGGCCGATGCCGGTGTCTCGCTGCGCATCGGGGTGAACGCCGGGTCCCTGGACAAGCGGCTGCTGCAGAAGTATGGAAAGGCCACACCCGAGGCGCTCGTCGAATCCGCCCTCTGGGAGGCGTCGCTGTTCGAGGAGCACGGGTTCCGCGAATTCAAGATCTCGGTCAAACACAATGACCCCGTCGTCATGGTCAAGGCCTACGAGCAGCTCGCCGAGCAGTGCGACTACCCGTTGCACCTCGGCGTCACCGAGGCCGGCCCGACGTTCCAGGGCACCATCAAGTCCTCCGTCGCGTTCGGAGCACTGCTCTCGCGTGGGATCGGCGACACCATCCGGGTCTCGCTGTCCGCCCCGCCGGTCGAAGAAGTCAAGGTGGGCCTCGCCATCCTCGAGTCGCTCAACCTGCGCCAGCGCCGCCTGGAGATTGTTTCCTGCCCGTCGTGTGGACGCGCGCAGGTGGACGTGTACACCCTCGCCGACAAGGTGACCGCCGGGCTCGAGGGCATCGAGGTGCCACTGCGCGTCGCGGTCATGGGCTGCGTCGTGAACGGCCCGGGGGAGGCGCGCGAGGCCGATCTCGGCGTCGCGTCGGGCAACGGGAAAGGTCAGATTTTCGTGCGCGGCGAGGTCATCAAGACCGTCCCGGAATCGCAGATCGTGGAAACCCTCATCGAAGAGGCGCTGCGGATGGCCGAAGAGATGGGCGACGCCGGGATGCCGTCCGGCGAACCCACCGTCTCGATCGCCTGAGCTCGTTCGAAGCCGCACCGGCCGCCGTCAGAGCAGGCCGTCGCGGCGCAGGGAGCGCAGCGCCCACCATCCGGGCAGCGCCGGCACCCACACCGTGACCAGCCGGGTGAGCAGGGCGGCCGCGGTGGCCGTCGCCACCGGCAGGCCCGCCGCGACCAGCCCGGACACCAACGCAGCCTCGACGGCACCCACGCCGCCCGGTGTGGGGATCAGCGAACCGGCAGTCGCGGCACCCAGGTAGACGGCGGCGAGTGCCAGCAGGCTGGCGTCGCCGCCCGCCGCCTGGACGCAGCAGGCGAATGCGGTCACATGCGCCAGGGTGAGCCCCGCCGACGCGCCCAGCCCGGTCAGCACCCGCATCGGGCGCTCGCGCAGATGAGCGGCAACGGTGCGTCCGGCGTCGGCCGAAGCGCCCAGCGCACGGTGGACGGCCGCTGAGCGGCGGCCCACCACGATCGCGGTCGTGAGCAGGACGGCGGTTCCGGCGGCGATCAGCGCGGTGGTGCGCGCGTCCGGCAGGGGGAAGGCGGACGAGCCGGCGCCTGCGATCGCGGCGACGACCACGACGGTCATGATCAGCTGCGCAGCCTGGGACGTGGCGACGACGGTGAGCGACTCGGCGAGCGCCAACCCGCTGAGGGTGAGGTAGCGGGCGCCGATCGCAGGTGTGCTGACGGCCGACGGCGCGACGATGCGAAGGGCGCCGACTGCGAGCTGGGCCCGCATGTTGTCGACCGCGCGCAGCCGAACCGGCGCGAAGGCGGAGAGATTGTGAGCGGCAGCACCGAGCGACACCACGAACGCCGCCACTGCGAGCAACAGCCAGCCCACCCGGACGTCGCCGAAGAGCTGCCCGAAGGACACGTCGCGCAGCTCAACGAGGAGGACGCCGGCACAGCCAAGCAGCAACACCCCGCTGAGCAGCGCAGCGGAGTGCGCCGGCGGCCGGGTGCTCGGGGGAGCCTCCGGCAGCGTGCGCTCGAGCGTGTGCATCGCCACGGACCCACGATGGCAGCCCGCAGCCCGGATGTCTGTCGGGAGAATCCCCTAGATCCGCGGGTGGTGCTTGCCCCGTGCCGGGTTGGTCCGCGTCACGGCCGGGTACGGTTGCGTCGTACACACATTCGATAAAAGAGCAGCTATGACGAGCGCCGACGACGTCACACCGAAGCCCGAGCGGCCCACCGACCAGTGGGTCACCGGCGGCGAGCCGATGACCGGTCCGCAGCAGTCCTACTTGCACACCCTCGCCCAGGAAGCGGGCGAAGAGGTCCCCGCCGAGCTGACCAAGGCCGAGGCCAGCGAGCGCATCGACGAGCTGCAGCAGGAGACCGGGCGTGGCCGTTGACCCAGCCGCGCGTGTGCCGGCGCCCGGTAGCGGGCCGGGTTTTCCCTGACGTTGCGCGGGTACCGTTGCCGAGGTGACCACGCTGGACGCTGCGCGCCGGCGACCGGCGCAGGTCCTGCAGCTCGACGACCGTCATCTGGGCGGACTGCGCACCCTCATCGATACCGACCCGCACGTCAACGCCGTTCTCGCCGGGCGGCTGCGGGCGATCCCTTCCCTCGCCGTCGGACGCCTCGGCGGAGCGACCTTCGGACTGTGCGATGCCCACGGACTGCACGCGGCCGTGTTCCATGGCGGCAACCTGCTCCCGGTGGGTGGCGAGGAGTCGGCGTGGGCCGAGCTCGCGGGGTCCGTCGCGCGGCAGCGTCGCGTCTGCACCTCCGTCGTGGGCCGGTCCGAGGCCGTGCGCGCCATGTGGCATGTGCTCGAACCGACGTGGGGCCCGCCGCGTTCCGTGCGTGACGACCAGCCCCTGCTGACAATCGGCCCGGAGGGGCCTGCCGTGCAGGGTGATCCCGACGCGCGTGCCGTCCGCGTCGACGAGATCGACCAGTACCTGCCGGCCGCCATTTCCATGTTCACCGAGGAGCTCGGGGTGTCCCCGCTCGCGACAGTCAGCCCGGCCGCCTACCGCCGTCGAGTCAGCGGGCTCATCGATGCCGGCCGGGCGTTCGCGGTCTTCGACGCCCAGGGCAACGTCGTGTTCAAGGCCGACATCGGCGCAGTGTCGGCGCACACCTGCCAGGTGCAGGGCGTCTGGGTGCGTCCGAACCTGCGGGGCCGGGGCATCGGCACCGCCGCGCTGGCATCGGTACTCGAGCACGCCCTCACGCTCGCACCCAGCGCCAGCCTTTACGTCAACGAGTACAACCTGGCCGCGCGCCGCGTGTACGACCGGCTCGGCATGCGGCAGGTCGCCACACTTGCCACCGTGCTGTTCTGACTCTGTCTGTTCTGACTCTGTCTGTTCCGACTCTGTCTGTTCCGAGTTCTGTCTGTTCTGACTCTGTGTGTTCCGACCTGTGTTCCGGCGCCGGCGTCGGACCTCGTGGGCAAACTGTCGGTTGTGGACACCATCGACGCGGTCATCTTCGACTGGGGTGGCACGCTCACTCCCTGGCACACGGTGGACGCGGTGCAGGCGTGGCTTGCAGCCGTCGGCGACGACGACCTCGCCCATCGCCTGCTCGAGGCCGAGCAGGCGGTGTGGGTCCGCAGCCGCGACGAGCATCGCAGCGCAACGCTGGCCGAAATATTCGCCTCTGCTGGCGTCGAGCACACCGCGGGGATGCTGCGGGCATTCCATGAGTGGTGGGAACCGCACACGTTCCTCGACCCCGACGTCCCGCCGCTGTTCGAAGGGCTGCGCGAGCGCGGTATCCGGATCGGTGTCCTGTCGAACACGATCTGGCCGCGCACCGAGCACGAACGCATCTTCGCCCGCGACGGGATCGCCCACCTCATCGACGGCGCCGTTTACACGTCCGACATCGCCTGGACCAAACCACATCCGCAGGCATTTCGCGCCGTTCTCGACGCGGTCGGCGTCGAAGACCCGTCCCGTGCGGTGTTCGTCGGCGATCGCATCTTTGATGACATCCACGGCGCCAAGGCGGTGGGCATGCGCGCGATCCTGATCCCGCACAGCGACATCCCAGCCAGCCAGGTCGGCCCCCTGATCGGCGAACCGGACGCTGTGGTCGAGCGCCTGGCCGACGTCCTCGGTCACGTGGATGCCTGGCATCGCCGCAGCTGACAGCGAACTGCGCGCAAATGTGTCAGCAGGGTGAGGCATTCTGGGGGGCGTGCTGATCCGGGTCCTGCGCGACCACCTGCGCCCGTACCGCGGGTGGCTCGGCTGTGTCGCAGGGCTGCAACTGATCAGCACGCTCGCCGCGCTGTACCTCCCGAGCCTGAACGCCGACATCATCGACAACGGCGTCGCCCGTGGTGACACCGGTTACATCATGCGCATCGGTGCCTGGATGTTGCTGATCAGTCTGGTCCAGATCGGCACATCGGTGGTCGCTGTGTACTTCGGCGCCCGCACGGCGATGTCGTTCGGACGCGATCTGCGTGCAGAGATCTTCAGCCGGGTCGGCGGCTTCAGTGCCCGCGAGGTCGCCCAGTTCGGCGCCCCGTCATTGATCACCCGCAACACCAACGACGTCCAACAGGTGCAGATGCTGGTCGTGATGGCCTGCACGCTGATGATCGGGGCGCCGATCATGTGCGTCGGCGGCATCATCATGGCGCTGCGCGAGGACCTCGGCCTGTCGTGGCTGCTCGGCGTGAGCGTGCCGGTGCTCGCCCTGCTCATCGCTGCCATCGTGCGGCGCCTGGTGCCCCAGTTCCGCGCCATGCAGACCCGCATCGACGAGGTGAACCGGGTGCTGCGCGAGCAGATCGCAGGTATCCGTGTCGTCCGGGCCTTCGTCCGCGAGCGGCGCGAGACCGACCGCTTCGCCCTCGCGAACGACGACCTCAGCGCTACCGGTATCCGCGCCGGGCGACTGATGATGTTGCTGTTCCCGACCGTCCTGCTGGTGCTCAACATCTCCAGCGTCGCGGTGCTGTGGTTCGGCGCATCGCGGGTGGACGACGGCCACATGCCGATCGGATCGCTGACGGCCTTCCTGACCTATCTGGCGCAGATCCTCATGTCGGTCATGATGGCAACGTTCATGCTCATGATGATCCCCCGCGCGGCGGTGTGCGCCGAGCGCATCCAGGAGGTGCTCGACACCGAGACCTCGGTGCAGCCGCCGCGCGACCCCGTCGCGCCGAGCGGCGTGCGAGCCCAGGTCGAGTTCCGCGACGTCGGCTTCCGGTACCCGGGGGCGTCGGAGGCGGTGCTCTGCGACATCGACGTGCGGGTCGAGCCGGGGACCACGACCGCCTTCGTCGGCAGCACCGGATCGGGCAAGTCCACGCTGATCTCGCTCGTCCCGCGGCTGTTCGACGCCACCGCCGGCGCGGTGCTGGTCGACGGAGTCGACGTCCGCCGGCTCCACCCGGACCTGTTGGCGCGCTTGATCGGCCTGGTGCCACAGCAGGCTTACCTGTTCAGCGGGACGATCGCCAGCAACCTGCGCTACGGCAACCCCGACGCGAGCGACGACGAGCTGTGGGAGGCGCTGACTGTCGCGCAGGCGCGCGATTTTGTCGCGGCCATGCCGCTGGGTCTCGACTCGCCCATTGCGCAGGGCGGATCGAGCGTGTCCGGCGGTCAGCGACAGCGGCTTGCGATCGCCCGGGCGCTGGTGCACCGTCCCGAGATCTATCTGTTCGACGAGTCGTTCTCAGCGCTCGATCTAGGCACGGATGCGCGACTGCGAGCCGCGTTGCGTCCGGTCACCAGCGAGGCCGCCGTCCTCGTCGTCGCCTCGCGCATCTCCACAATCGTCGACGCCGACCAGATCGTGGTGCTCGAGGCGGGGCGGGTAGTCGGCGTCGGCAGCCACGACGAGCTGCTGCAGACGTGTCCGACCTACGTCGAAATCGTCGAGTCTCAGCTAGCTGTGGAGGCAGCTTGAGTGACGCAAAGGTCGTGCCGCAGCGTCTTGCGGACGTGGGCGGCGCAGCCCGTCGCGGTGGGGGTCCGCCGTGGATGGGCGCGGCGATGCCGACCGAGAAGGCGATGACCTTCGGGCCTTCGGCACGCCGGCTGATCACCCGCCTGAGCCCGGCCCGGCTGCAGGTGATCATGGTCCTGCTGTTGAGCGTGGGCAGCGTGGTCTTGTCGGTGATCGGGCCGCGGCTGCTCGGACGCGCAACCGACGTGATCTTCAATGGGGTGCTGGGCAAGAACCTGCCGTCGGGCACGACGCTGGAGCAGGCGGCCCAGCGGGCGCGCGCCGAGGGCAACGACAATCTGGGTGAGGTGTTGCTGCGCTCACATGCCGTACCGGGTACCGGAATCGACTTCGCGGCTCTCGCCGACGTCCTGATGCTCGCGCTTGTCCTCTATCTCGGCGCGTCGGTGCTGATGTGGCTCCAGGGGTACCTGCTGAACGACGTCGTGCAGCAGACCGTCAACAGATTGCGTTCCGACGTCGAGGACAAGCTGAACCGCCTGCCGCTGCCCTATGTCGACGCGCAGCCGCGCGGGGAGATGTTGAGCCGGGTCACCAACGACATCGACAACATCTCGCAGAGCCTGCAGCAGACCCTCGGCCAGCTCCTCACGTCGTTGCTGACTGTGGTGGGCGTCGTTGCCATGATGGTGATCATCTCGCCGCTGCTGGCACTCATCGCGCTCGTCACGGTGCCGGTCTCGATCCTGGCGACGAAGGCGATCGCCAAACGCTCGCAGGGGAAGTTCATCGCGCAGTGGCGCGCCACGGGTCAGCTGAATGCGCAGATCGAGGAGTCGTTCTCGGGACATGAGCTCGTCCGGGTGTTCGGCCGCCGGCTCGACGTCGAGGAACGCTTCGAAGCGACCAACGAGGAATTGTTCCAGGCCGGCTTCGGCGCCCAGTTCATCAGCGGCATCATCATGCCGACGATGATGTTCATCGGAAACCTGAACTACGTCGCGATCGCGGTCGTCGGCGGCCTGCGCGTGGCATCGGGCAGCATGTCCCTCGGCGACGTGCAGGCGTTCATCCAGTACTCGCGGCAGTTCACCCAACCGCTCACCCAGCTGGCCTCGATGGCGAACCTGCTCCAGTCCGGTGTGGCGTCGGCCGAGCGCGTGTTCGACCTGCTCGATGCCCCCGACCAAACGCCCGATCCGCTCGACCCAGTTGCGCCGCGCAAACGGGTCGGGCGGGTGGAATTCGAGCACGTAGGGTTCCGGTACCGGGCCGACGTCTCGCTCATCGACGATCTCTCGCTCGTCGCCGAGCCTGGGCACACCGTCGCGATCGTCGGTCCGACGGGCGCCGGCAAGACCACCCTGGTCAACCTGATCATGCGTTTCTACGAGCTGGACTCGGGGCGCATCACGCTGGACGGCGTCGACATCACCGCGATGCAGCGTGATCGGTTGCGGGGCAGCATCGGCATGGTGCTGCAGGACACGTGGCTCTTCGGCGGGACCATCTGGGACAACATCGCCTACGGCCGCCCGGACGCCAGCGACGAGCAGATCCTCGAGGCCGCGACGGCCGCGTTCGTGCACCGCTTTGTGCAGACACTTCCCGACGGCTACGACACCGTGCTGGACGAGGCCAGCGGCAATGTCAGTGCCGGGCAGCGACAGCTGATCACGATCGCTCGTGCGTTCCTCGCCGACCCGGCACTGCTGATCCTGGACGAGGCGACGAGCGCGGTCGACACCCGTACCGAGCTGCTCGTCCAGCACGCGACCGCCGCGCTGCGGGCGAACCGCACCAGCTTCGTGGTCGCACACCGGCTCTCGACGATCCGCGACGCCGACCTGATCCTGGTCATGGAGCACGGACGCATCGTCGAACAGGGCACGCACACCGAGCTGTTGCACAATCGCGGCGCCTACTACGACCTTTACTCTGCGCAGTTCACCGAGGCGGCGGCGCAAACGGTCGGTTAGGGCGCCGGCGGCTGACCGATCGTGGTTCTTTACCCACCCGAGGGAGGGGTAAGGAACCACGGTCGGTCAGATGCCGGGGAAGGCGACGCTCGAGCCGCGCCAGCGGACGGCACGGACGGCGCTGGCGGTAAGGGCTGTTTGCGCGTCCTGGCGGCGGGCGGTGGCCTCGGTGCCCGCAGTCGCCGCCGCGAGCGCATAAAGGTAGCGCCAGGCCACCGCGCAGTCGGTCTCGAGCCGGACGGCCAGCGCGTTCGCCGCCGTCGACCCGTGGACGGGGTAGAGCGCGGGGTAGTCGACCTGCGGGGCGAGCGGTGCGTGTCCGGCGCGCGCCAGAGCCGACGATGTCGAAACGATCAGCGCGTGGTGCCCGGAGCTGCACGACCCTGCCAGCTCGCGGTGCGAATCAGGCAACTGCGGGCCCAGCAATCCGTAGCCGAAGGCCGCTTGCTGCTCTGCCGCCAGCGCTGCCTGCCAGGCCTCGACGAGCGCGTTCACGACAGCAACTCGGCGTGGGTCGCCTCGCACGCGGCGATGCTCGCGAGCAGGACGGCATCGCGCCCGCCGAGCTGCAGGGCCGCGGCGGCGGCCCTGGTCGCGGCCCGTTGCTCGAGTATCCGCAGGCGCGCCCGGTTGGCCGGCCGAGCCGGCGCCGGCGGCGGGGACGCGACGGCCGACGCATTCGGGACCGGCGCGGCGAGCGCCACCGCAGCGCGCAGCGCGCTCAAATGGGCCGCGTGATCGGCGCGCAGCTGCGCCAACATCGGCCGCAGGGCGGGGTGGGCGGTGCGAGCAGCGTCGAGCTCGGCGATCAGCGCTCGCTCGGCAGCAACGGCACCGAGCAGGATCTGCGGGGACTCGACGAAAGGCAGGGGATCGTCGCCCGTGGTGGCCACGCCCACGGCGACCCCGCTCCCGGCCGCCACGACACCGAGGGCCCCGGCGACGAGGAAACCGCGTCGCGACGTCCCGGTGCCGCGTTGCGAAGCGGGGCGGTCGCGGTCGCGGTCCATCACGAGCAAGTCTGCCAGACATGACCCGGCAGTCCGGGCGAAGCGGATAGGCTCGCCGTCTCACAACTTCACGACAGGAGCGACGATGCCGCCCGGCACTTCCGGCAGGCCGCCCGCCCGCACCGGCGCACGTCCCGGCGCCGCGAGCACCGAGGTACGCGAGCACCTTCTCGAGCTGCTCGGACCCCTCGTGGAAGCGACCGGGCACGACCTCGAGGACCTCACCGTCACCTCGACCGGCAGGCGCAGCCTGATTCGGGTGATCGTGGACGCTGACGACGGGGTGGACCTCGACGCGGTGGCCGAGATCAGCCGAGTCGTGTCCGCAGCGCTTGAGGACGACGCGCCGGGCGGCGCCGCCTTCGCCGGCCCGTTCGTGCTGGAGGTCAGCTCGCCGGGCGTGGACCGCCCGCTCGTCGAACCGCGGCACTGGGGTCGCGCCGTCGGCCGGTTGGTCACGGTGCCGGTGGGCGAGCACACGCTGACCGGACGCGTCGTGGCGACCTCGGACGCCGGCGTCACACTGGACGTGGCCGGACGCACCCACGAGGTGGGGTGGGCGGATCTCGGCAAGGGCCGCGTCCAGGTTGAGTTCAACCGCAGGAGTCGAGGGGAGGACTGAGCATGGTCAATGTCGACATCGCCGCGCTGCACAGCATCGAGCGCGAGAAGGAGATCCCGTTCGCGACCTTGCTCGATGCGCTCGAAACCGCACTGCTCACCGCGTACCGGCACACGCCGCATTCGATGCCCCACGCCCGCGTCGCGATCGACGCCAAAAGCGGAGAGGTGATCGTCTGGGCGCAGGACCTGGGCCCTGACGGTGCGGTCGTTGAGGAGTACGACGACACGCCCACCGACTTCGGCCGGGTCGCGGCCATGACCGCCCGCCAGGTCATCCTGCAGCGGTTGCGCGATGCCGAGCACGACCAGACCTACGGCGAGTACTCCGGGCGCGAGGGCGACATCGTCACCGGCGTGACCCAAGCCGACGCCCAGGCCGCCCAGCGCGGTGTCGTGCTGGTGGACATCGGCAAGATCGAGGCAGTCCTGCCGCTGTCTGAACAGGTCCCCGGCGAGGACTACCGCCACGGCGCGCGACTGCGCTGCTACGTCATCGGGGTGAGCCGGGGGATGCGCGGACCGCAGGTGACGGTCAGCCGCACCCACCCGAGCCTGGTCAAGAAGTTGTTCGCGCTCGAGGTGCCCGAAATCGCCGACGGCAGCGTCGAGATCGTGGACGTGGCCCGCGAGGCCGGACACCGCAGCAAGATCGCGGTGCGCACCTCGGTGGCCGGACTCAACGCCAAAGGCGCATGCATCGGACCGATGGGGCAGCGGGTCCGCAACGTGGTGGCCGAGCTGCACGGCGAGAAGATCGACATTATCGACTGGGCGGACGAGCCGGCGACCTACGTCGGGAACGCACTCTCGCCGGCGCATGCGCTGGAGAGTCACGTCGTCGATTACACGACGCAATCCGTGCGCGTGGTCGTGCCGGACTTCCAGCTTTCGCTGGCGATCGGACGTGAGGGGCAGAACGCCCGTCTCGCCGCCCGGCTGACCGGCTGGCGTATCGACATCCACAGCGACTCCGAGCCGCCGCCCGAGGACGTAGCGCGCACCGCGGGCGCTGATCTGGGCGTGGCTGGTGAGGTCGGCGTTGCCGGTGCAGCCGGCGCGTCGCTGGACGTGGCCAGGGAGCCGACGGGTCGCGACGAGTCCAGCAGGGTGCACGACGCGTCCGGGCGCGGGGGGTAGACTGACAATGGCCGTCCGAGCGTCATCGGCAGCCGATCCCGACCCGGCTGGGCCTCGCGCCCCGATCCGGACGTGTATCGGATGCCGGCAACGAGCGGTGGCTGCCGAGTTGCTTCGTGTCGTCGTGGCCCGGGGGATGCCGGACTCAGGTCCGGTCGTCGTCCCCGAATCGCGTCGACGCTTGCCCGGTCGAGGTGCGTGGTTGCACCCCGTTCCCGGGTGTTTCGAACTCGCCGAACGTCGCCGGGCCTTCGCCCGGGCCCTCCGGGTGCCCGGCTCGCTGGATCTGACGGCCGTACGCGATTACCTCACGAAGCCACCTGGGAAACCGACCGGCGGAACCCCGCAGGAGATAAGAGCTATGGGCACTCGATGAAGCGCCAGCAATGAGCATGTCCACCGTCTAACGGGTTCGAGCGGGATGCCGCCCGGACCTCCTCGAAGGAGTCACGTGGCAGGCAAGGCCCGCGTTTCCGCGCTCGCGAAAGAGCTCGGAGTAACCAGCAAAGAAGTTCTCGCCAAGCTGACCGAGATGGGCGAGTACGTGAAGTCTGCGTCCTCGACCGTGGAGGCGCCGGTCGCGCGCAAGCTGCACGAGGCGTTTCCCGTCCCGCAGACCCAGCCGGCGAAGAAGGTAGCCGCCGAGAAGGCCGTCGTGCAGGCGACGGTGGATGCCCCGGCACCCGCCGAGGTCGACACGGTCCGCCCGGCTGTCGTCTCGCCGCCGAGCACCCCAGGTCCTGAGGTCGCTCCCACTGCGCCGGCGAGCCCGGCCGCACCGGCGGCGCCCGCTCCCGCGCCGCCGGTCGCCCCCGCCGCGCCGGCCGTGGTGTCGCCCGGCCCGAGCCCGTCCGTGCCGGGCGCTCCGGGCGCCGCGACCGACCCGGTCGCTCCGGGCGCCCCGGTCGCCCCGGGCGCCCCGTTCGCTGCGGGCGAGCCGATTGCGCCCGCTGCGTCCGCTCCCGTCGACGGCCGTCCGGCAGCTCCCGGCCCGCGCCCGGGCCCGCGCATTGCCAACAATCCGTTCGGCGTCGGCGGCGCTGCCGCCGCGCCTCGTCCGGTCGCTCCCCGGCCAGCGGGGCCTAGCGGCATGCCGCCGCGTCCCGCCCGTCCCGGTGGCGCCAGCGGCCCTGGCGGGCCACGTCCCAACCCCGGCATGATGCCGCCGCGGCCGAGCCCGGGCATGGTGCCTGGTCGGACCAGCGGCGGGCGTCCCGGCGGACCCGGTGGACCAGGTGGACCCGGCGGACCAGGCGGACCCGGCGGCCCGGGTGCGCGTAGCGGCGGCCCCGGTCGTCCGGGTGCCCCCTCGGGCGCTCGCCCTGGTGGCGGCAGTGGCGGTTTCCGTAGCGGACCTGGCGGCCCGAGCGGAGGTGGCGGTGGTGGCGGTGGTGCTCCGGGCGGTCCCGGCGGACCTGCCGGGCCGTACCGCGGCGGTCGTCCGGGCGGTCCCGGCGGACGTGGCCGTGGTGCCACGACGGCCGGTGCGTTCGGTAACCGCGGCGGTCGCCCGTCGCGTGGCCGCAAGAGCAAGAAACAGCGGCGTCAGGAATTCGACAACATGTCCGCGCCGTCGATCGGCGGCGTGCAGGTCCCACGTGGCGACGGCGACATCGTGCGCCTGCCCCGCGGTGCATCGCTGTCCGATTTCGCCGACAAGATCGACGCGAACCCCGCATCGCTGGTGCAGGTGATGTTCCATCTCGGTGAGATGGTCACCGCCACGCAATCGGTGAACGAGGACGTCCTGCAATTACTCGGTGTCGAGCTCAACTACCAGGTTCAGATCGTCAGCCCCGAGGACGAGGACCGCGAGCTGCTCAAGGACTACGACCTGACCTTCGGCGAGGACGAGGGCGAGGACGACAACCTGGTGGCCCGTCCGCCGGTCGTCACCGTGATGGGTCACGTCGACCACGGCAAGACCCGACTGCTGGACGCGATCCGGCAGACCAGGGTCATGCAGGGCGAGGCCGGCGGCATCACCCAGCACATCGGTGCCTACCAGGTGCATGTCCAGCACGACGGCAACGACCGTCCGATCACCTTCATCGACACCCCGGGCCACGAGGCGTTCACCGCCATGCGTGCGCGTGGTGCCGCCACCACGGACATCGTGGTGCTGGTGGTTGCCGCCGACGACGGCGTTATGCCGCAGACCATCGAGGCGCTCAACCACGCCCAGGCGGCTGACGTCCCGATCGTGGTGGCCGTGAACAAGATCGACAAGGAAGGTGCCAACCCGGCCAAGGTGCGCCAGCAGCTCACCGAGTACGGCCTGGTCGCCGAGGAGTACGGCGGCGACACCCTCTTCGTCGATGTGTCGGCCCGGTCGCACACGAATATCGACGGGTTGCTCGAGGGCATCCTGCTCACGGCCGACGCCGCGCTCGACCTGCGGGCCAACCCCGACCAGGACGCGCAGGGCATCGTCATCGAGGCCCGCCTCGACCGTGGCCGTGGTCCGGTGGCCTCGCTGCTGGTGCAGCGCGGAACGCTGCGCATTGGCGAATCGCTGGTCGCGGGCGACGCCTTCGGTCGGGTGCGCGCCATGCTCGACGAGAACGGCGACAACCTCCTAGAGGCCGATCCCGCTCGCCCGGTACAGGTGCTGGGTCTGACCTCGGTGCCCGGTGCCGGCGATTCGTTCCTCGTTGTCGACGAGGACCGCATCGGCCGGCAGATCGCCGACCGTCGCCAGGCTCGCGAGCGCAATGCTCAGCTCGCCTCGTCGCGTCCGCGCATCTCGCTGGACGACCTGGACAAGGCGCTGGCCGCCGGTGAGGTACAGCAGCTCAACCTCATCATCAAGGGCGACGTGTCCGGCTCGGTCGAGGCACTCGAGGACGCCCTGGTGAACCTCGACCTGGGCGAGGCGAAGGAGGAGGTGTCGCTTCGCGTGATCAGCCGGGGTGTCGGTGCGATAACCGAGAACGACATCAACCTCGCCATCGCCTCCGATGCCGTGGTGATCGGCTTCAACGTCCGTCCCGAGGGCAAAGCCCGCGAGGCTGCCGAGCGTGAAGGCGTCGACATCCGGTACTACACGGTGATCTACCAGGCCATCGACGAGATCGAGGCAGCGCTCAAGGGCATGCTCAAGCCCGAATTCGAAGAGGTGCAGCTCGGTACCGCCGAAGTCCGCGAGGTGTTCCGGGTGCCGCGCATCGGCAACATCGCGGGTTCGCTCGTCCGCTCGGGCCTGATCCGGCGCAACAGCAAGGCACGCCTGGTCCGCGACGGCGCGGTGGTGGCCGACAACCTCACCGTCGAGTCGCTGCGGCGCTTCAAGGACGACGCGACCGAGGTTCGGGACGGTTACGAGTGCGGTATCGGTCTCGGGTCGTTCAACGACATCAAGATCGAGGACGTGATCGAGACGTTCGAACTGCGGGAGAAGCCGCGGGCCTGACGGCTGCACGAGGTCGCCCGGTCCGGACGTGAGAACCAACAACCCTTCTACATGTCCGGACCGGTCAATCTCGTTCCGCCTCCGCTGTCGGGTCACCTCGCCGCACTCGGGATTGGTGAGTAGCAATGGTGGTGGGGACGTTGAGTGTTGATCTGCTGTTGGGGGATGTGCATTCACTGAAGGAGAAGCGGGGGGTGGTACGGCCGCTGGTGGCGGAGCTGCGGCGCAGATTCGAGGTGTCGGCCGCGGAGACCGGGGATCAGGAACTGCACCGGCGCGCCGAGGTGTCGGTCGCGCTGGTGGCCACAGATCACGCGCATGTGGTCGAGGTGCTCGCGGCGTGCGAGCGGTTGATCGCCGGCCGTCCCGAGGTCGAAGTGCTGTCGATGCGCACGCGCGTGCTCGACGACCAAGATCTGGACTGAGTCCGGACGGAGAAGGAGAAAGTCATGGTGGATGCCGGACGTGCCCGTCGCCTCGCCGGACGGATCAAACAGATCGTGGCGACCACACTGGAGATGCAGGTCAAGGACCCGCGACTCGGCATGGTCACGATCACCGACGTCCGGCTGACGGGCGATCTGCACGACGCAACGATCTTCTACACCGTGTACGGGGACGAGACTGCGCGAGTGGAATCGGCCGCCGCACTGGAGTCCGCCAAGGGCGTGCTGCGCAGCGAGGTCGGCCGCCAGACCGGCGTGCGGTTCACCCCGACGCTGACATTCGCACTGGACTCGTTGCCCGAGGACGCGAAGTACATCGATCAGCTGCTTGCCGTCGCGGCACGCGTCGATGCCCAGGTCGAGGCGGTGCGCCAGGGCGCGCAGCCCGCCGGTGACCCCGATCCGTACCGCAAGCCGCGCGAGGCCGAGACCGAGGACTGAGTGAGCGCGGCCACCGATGACGCGATGACGCGGCGGCTGCTGGCCCTGTCGGCGTCAGCATTCGTCGTTCTCGCGGCCGAGCCGCTCTATCTGCTCGTGGACACCGCAGTGGTCGGCCACCTCGGTCCCGTACAGCTGTCCGGTCTTGGTGTCGGCGCGGCGCTGATGGCGCTGCTGACCGTCGTCGGCACCTTCGTCGAATACGGCACGACCGCGCGCGCGGCGCGCTGGTTCGGCGCCGGGCGGGTCAGTCGAGCCGTGGACGAGGGGGTGCAGGCCTCGTGGTTGGCGCTGGGCGTCGGCTCGGTCGTCGTGGTGCTCGGCGAGGTGTTCGTCGGACCGCTCACCCGTGCGCTAGCCGGTGGACCTGGCGCCACGCAGGCCGCGGCCGAGTCGTGGTTTCGCATCGCCGTGATCGGGCTGCCGGGAATCCTGGTGGTCCTGGCCGGCAACGGGTGGATGCGCGGTGTGCAGCGCACCCGTGAGCCGGTCGTGATCGTCCTCGTCGCCAATGCGCTGTCAGCGGTGCTGTCGCCCGTTCTCGTTTATCCACTCGGGCTGGGACTCGAGGGCTCGGCCATCGCCAATCTGGTCGCGCAGGCAGTCGGGGCGGGGTTGTTCCTTCGCTCGCTTCGACGGGCTGCCGAGCGCATGCGGCCCGATCGTGCGGTGCTGCGTGCGCAGCTCAAGGTGGGACGTGACCTGGTCGTCCGGTCGCTCGCCTTCCAGATCGCGTTCCTGAGCGCGGCCGGCGTCGCCGCACGGATGGGTACGGCCCAGATCGCCGCGCACACGATCGGACTTCAGTTGTGGGAGTTCACGGCCCTGCTGCTCGATTCCTTCGCCATCGCGGCGCAGTCACTGGTGGGTGCGGCGCTCGGCGGGGACGACGCCGACGGCGCCCGGCGGATGGCGTGGCAGGTGTCGCGCTGGGGTCTATACGCGGGGCTGGCGTTGGGCGCGATCTTCGCGGCGGGGTGGGCGCTGATCCCGCGGGCGTTCACGTCCGATGCGGCGGTGCTGCACCAGTCGCACCTGCTGTGGCCGTGGTTCGTCGGGATGCTGCCGGCCGCGGGGATCGTCTTCGCCCTCGACGGCGTGTTGATCGGCGCCGGCGACGTCGCGTTCATGGCCGGGCTCACCGTGGGGGCTGGCGTCCTCGCGTTCACGCCGTTGAATCTCGCCGCGTTGCACTGGAGCTGGGGCATCGGTGGGGTATGGGCGGGCCTCACGGGGTTCGTCGGCGTGCGCCTGGTCGGCATGGTGTGGCGGGCACGGGGGCAGCGCTGGGTCGTGCTGGGCGTCGACTCATGACGTTCGACGGGCTGCCGCCCGACGGGCTGGTGGTCGTCGACAAGCCGGGTGGCTGGACCTCGCACGACGTGGTCGGCCGGGTGCGCCGGCTCGCCCACACCCGCAAGGTCGGTCACGCCGGCACCCTGGATCCGATGGCGACCGGCGTCCTGGTGCTCGGGGTCAACAAGGCGACCCGGCTGCTGCACCATCTCGTGCTGGCCGACAAGGCCTACACCGCGACCGTCCGGCTCGGGCAATCGACGATCACCGACGATGCCGAGGGTGAGGTGATCGGCGGGGCGTCGGCGGCGGGCGTCTGCGCCGGGGACGTGCAGGACGCCATGGCAGCGCTGACCGGTCCGATCGCCCAGGTTCCGAGTTCGGTGTCCGCGATCAAGGTCGACGGTCGGCGTTCCTACCAGCGGGTGCGTGCGGGAGAACCCGTCGAGCTGGCCGCCCGAGCGGTGACCGTGTCGCGCTTCGACCTGTCGGGTCTCGCGCATCCGGCCTCGGACCTGGTTGACGTGGACGTGCTGGTGCAGTGCTCGTCGGGGACGTACGTGCGCGCGCTCGCCCGCGATCTGGGTGCTGCGCTCGGCGTGGGCGCGCACCTCACCGCACTGCGCCGCACGCGGGTGGGGCCGTTCGGGTTGGACTCCGCGCGCACCCTCGACGAACTGGCCGCCCTCGACAGCCCGGTGACGCTGGGGCTGACCGAGGCGGTGCGCCTGGCGATGCCGGTCCGCGAGATCGAAGCAGCAGAGGCCAGCGCGCTGTCCTACGGGCAGTCGCTGGAAGCGCGCGGCATCATCGGGACGCACGGCGCCGTGACGGCCGGCGGCACGGTCGTGGCCCTGCTGAGTGAGCAGGACGGCCGAGCGCGGCCCGTCCTCGTGTTCGCCCCGGCCGGCTGACCCGTTGGCCCCTTGACCCCGGCCGGCTGACCCCTTGGCCCCGGCCGGCCGTCCCGTCTTGGCCCCGGAGCTGGGGGTGTCTCGGGGTGCCGCCCTGCTCTGGGGCCAAGACGGGTTACACAGCGCGGATGGACGATGCGCTGGAACATGCCCGGCGACTGCTACCCGGTGCCCACCTCGAGGACGCGGGGCGGTTGCGCGGCGGGGACCGGTCCGAGGTACGCCGGGCGCTCGTGCGGCGCGACGATGCGGGCGAGATGAGCGTGATCGTGAAGCGATTCTTCTCGGCGGGCGAGGGCTGGGCGCGGGAATCGGCCGCGCTGAGCGTGCTGTCAGACGACGTGCCCGGCCCCCGTCTGATCGCTGCAGCACCCGAGCCGCCGGTCGTGGTCATGTCGGACGTGGGCTGGGGCGCGAGCGTCGCCGACGCGCTGTTGGGCGCCGACCCCGATCTCGCTGCTGAGGCCGTGGCGCGCTGGGCGGGCGCCATCGCCCGGTTGCATCGGGCGACGCTGGACTCGCACCCGGCGTTCGTCGCCGCTCTCGACGAGCGCTCCGGCGACCTACCGATCATCGATCAGCTCATGTCCGTCATGCTCGAGGACGCCACGCGCAGCATCGCCGAGCAGGCCGCGAACCTGGGCGTGGCCACCCCGTCCGCCGCGCTGGATGAGCTGCGGGGGCTCGCCCGCAGGCTCGACGCCGACGGACCCGCCGCGATCAGTCCGGGCGATGCGTGCCCGGACAACAATGTCGATGTCGGAGGCCAGCTCGTGCTGGTCGATTTCGAGGGTGCGCAGTGGCGGCACGTGGCGTGGGACGTCGCCTACCTCCGGGTGCCCTGGCCCACCTGCTGGTGTTCGTGGCGGATGCCGGATCAGATCGCCGACCGCGCGCTCGCCCGCTACCGGAAGGAAACGGGCGGTCCCTATGTGGCCGGCCCGGAGTTCGAGAAGGACGTCGCCCGCGCCGCGACCGGCTGGGCAGTCATCTCGACCGCCTGGTTCCTCACCAACGCCATGGCCGACGACCCGCCGCCGATGACCGGCGAACGACCGACACCGACCCGGCGCGCGATGATCCTGCACCGCCTCGGCGGGGCTGCGCGGTGCGGGGAATTGCCGGCCGTAGCGCGCTTTGCCGCGGATCTGCGTGCGACTCTCGTGCAAAGCTGGGGCGAGGTGCCGCTCGCCTACGCACCGGCCTTCGCCCCGCTCACGTAACCGCTGCGGGCCACAGGCTGTCACTCGACGGTCCGTGCGGAGCGGCCAGTAGGCTCCGGACGTGCAGCGCTGGCACGGCCTGGAGGCCGTCCCCACCGGATGGGGACACTGCGTCGTCACCATCGGCGTCTTCGACGGCGTCCACCGCGGCCACGCCGACATCATCGGACGGGCAGTCGCGAAAGCGAGAGAGCTCGACGTGCCCAGCGTGCTGCTGACATTCGTTCCGCACCCGTCCGAAGTGGTCCGGCCGGGCACGCACCCGCCGGCGTTGACGACGATCGTGCGCCGCGCCGAGCTCGTCGAAGAGCTCGGCATCGACGTGTTCTGCCCGTTGCAGTTCACTCTCGAGTTCTCACGGATGGCGGCCGGCGAATTCGTCCACCACGCGCTCGTCGAGCGACTGCACGCGTCCGCGGTGCTCGTGGGCGACAACTTCCGCTTCGGCTACCAGGCGGCGGGCGACATCCTCGAGCTGGCGCGGTTCGGCGGCACCTTCGGTTTCTCCACCCACGGGGTCGAGCTGTTCCGCGACGGCGAGACGACGTTGAGCGCGACCTACGTCCGCTCCTGCGTGCAGGCCGGGGACATGCGCGCCGCAGCGGCCGCGCTCGGACGGCCGCACCGCGTCGACGGTGTCGTCGAGCGCGGTGACCGCCGCGGGCGCGAATTGGGCTTTCCGACTGCCAACCTGCGCACCGAGGCCTGGGCAGCCGTGCCTGCCGACGGCGTGTATGCCGGGCGGGTGGTGCGCCTGGACGAGTGGGGCCGCACCCTGCCGCATGCGCCGCTCGGTACGGCAGCGATCTCGGTCGGCACCAACCCGACGTTCGACGTTCGTCAGCGCAGGGTCGAAGCGTTCGTGCTCGATTTCAGCGGCGACCTCTACGGCGACGCGATCGGTATCGAGTTCGTCGAGCGGCTGCGCGGGCAGGAGCACTATGACAGCGTCGCGGATCTCGTGACGCAGATGAATCTGGATGTCGAACACACCCGCGAGATCATCGCGCCATGACGTGAGCGACGAGCGGGGCGGCGCCTTAGCGCAGCCCCGCTCGTCGGCGCCGTGGCGCCGCCGCGCCCATCGTGGCTGGTCAGCCCACCTGGATCGTGCGGTACATGCCGAGGAACGCGTGCGGAATTCCGGTTTCCTCATCCGGCCAGAAGCACAGCAGCCCGTAGCGGCCCCTGGGCAGTGTGTAGGTACTCCACTGTTGCTGGCCGCCGCCGGCGAGGGCACCCGTCGCGTAGGAGACGCCAGTGAAGACCTCGCCGAAGTTCTCCGTGCCGTTGAGCGCTTTGGTGATGTCGGAGCGATCCTTGCCCGGCTGCATCTGCATCAGGTCGATGAAGTGTGGCCCGCTGGCGTTGTTGCGGAAGTGCAGGGTGCCGCTCGCATTGATGTGCAGGGGGGCTCCGACCCACTTCATGTCGCCGAAGGCGGTGATCGTCTGTGCGGCCTGCGGCTCGGACGACCCGTCGTTCGCGCCGGTGATCGTCAACTTGTGGATCAGGGACTTCGTCAGGTGCTGGATGTCGGAATCAACAAGGTAGTACGTGCCGGGCGTGAAGCGCTTGACCAGGAAGTGACCGTGCCCGACGCCACCGAAGACCTTGAAGTCACGCTGGAGGTCACCGGGCTTCCCGGTCCTGTTCAGCGTCGCGATGTCCTTGACCAGCGTGAACTTGCCGAGACCGTTGCGCGACTGCGCGATCTGCAGGTGGCCGTGACCCTTGACGAAGAAGCGGAGGAATCCGGGCTGCAGCGTGCTTCGCGCCTGAATGACACCGTTCTGGGCGATGACCACCGTGAAGGTGAGGTGCGCCTGGTTCGGATACAGCGGTTGAGGTTGCGCGGACGCCGCGGCGGGCACGAGCATCGCGCCGGCAAGGCCGGCGCCCACTGCCGCGGCCTTGAATCGGGTACGGGTGGTGGGAGCTGATTTCATGACTTGGTCCCTTCGACGTCCGCTCAGGTCGGCTTACCTGTGGTGGAGGAGGGGCCCGCAGCGCGGGCCGCCTGCGGCGTCGGACCCGGTGCGGTCGCGACGCGACTCCGCACCACGACTGATCGCACCGGCCCCTCCCCGTCCGATGCGGTCAATAGTGATTTCGGCCACCTCAGACGCGCTATACGCAGAACTACGTAAAGTCGATCTACGCCCGGGGGATGGAGGGCAATTGTGTCTGTGTCGCGGTGGTACGGGCTGATATGCGCCCAGGACGCGCTGTGGACGAGCTGAGCGCAGGTGAGCTGCGGACCATGCTGGAGGTGGTCGCGGAGTTGCATCGCTGCGCTGACGTGGCACAGATGACGGCGATGCTCTTACGCAGCCTGAACACGCTGGTGCCCTGCGATCTGATCAGCTACAACGAGATCGACTTCACGGGCGGGGCGACCCGGACCCTTTTCGAGCCGGAGTTGGTGCCCCGTGCGGAGGTGGAGGAGGCATTCGCGCGGCTGCTCCACCAGCACCCGCTGGTCGCTGACTTCATCGCGACGGAGGACCCCGCACCGCGGCGCATGTCGGATTTCATCTCGCTGCGCGCGCTGCAGTCGCTCGATCTGTATCACGAGGTGTTCCGGCCGCTGGAGACGAACCATCAGCTCGCATTCTCCGTCAGTACTGCACCCAATGGCGTCGTGGGAATCGGACTGAACAGGTGGCGGCGCGACTTCGACGAGCACGACCTCGCCGTGATCTCTGCGCTGCAGCCGCACATCAGCCTCGCTTTCGACCACGCCCAGCTGCGAGCCGGCGCAGTGGCGCGTCCGCACGTCGCTCTGCCCTCGGGGGCATCGAAGCTGACGACCCGCGAGCATGAGGTCCTCGTCCTGGTGCGGCAGGGCGCGAGCAACCGCGTCATCGCCCGCACCCTGTTCGTCAGCGAACGAACTGCCGAGAAACATGTCGCCAACATGTTGGCCAAGCTGGGTGTCGCCACGCGTGTCGCGGCTATTCTGCTGCCGCCCGAGGGATGACCGCACCGCCGTGACCGGAGTGGGACTCAGCCCTCGAGCAGTCGGCGCAGCACCCGCCCGAACAGCAACCGGGACGACAGCGCGGTCGAGCGGTCGGCCAGGCGCGGCAGCCGGGCGACCCCGACATCCTCGCGCCAGGTCGCTCGCGAACCCACCTCGGAACCCACCGAGACGGGCTCGACCGACAGTTCCGCCCACCCGGTCACCACCCGACCGCGCTTGTCCAGCCGGCACCGTCCCGGACCGCCGTCGGTGGGCGGCTCCCAGGCTGTGACTTCCATGGGGTCGTCGAAGCCGAACCGGCGACCGCCCGTGCGGGCGAGGAAGACCGTGCCAAGGCCGTTCGGTCCCTCGGTGGGCACCGTGATCGTCGTGAGCGGCACGTAGCGGGCGTGCCGGGGCCAGTCGGTCAATCTGCGCCAGGCCTCGCCGGTGGGCAGCGCGGTCGAGCGCGTAACGACGAAGAGGGCCACTACCGGAGTCTAGGTCGTGCGCCCACCCGGGCACTGCGCTCCGATTCTGAGACACGGACCGGAAGTGGTTACAACTACCAGCTGGTAACGGCTAGGCCAACGGCAACACCGGCGCCGAACCGCCGACTACCTGGAGCTGACGCCATGACCTCATTGCCCGATCGCCCGTCGTCGCGGTCGTCGTCGAGGACGCGCGCTGGCCGTTCCGCTCGCCCACGCCCTGCTACGCGGCGGGGTGGGCATCGTCGAGGTGACCGTGCGTTCGGACGCGGTCCGCGCAATCGCCGACGAGGTGCGCGACATGACGGTGGGCGCGGGCACCGTCTGCACCGCGGATCAGGTCAAGCTGGCCGCCGCCGCGGGATCGCGATTCCTCGTCAGCCCGGGCAGCACCGATCGCCTGCTGGATGCGATGCAGGCCAACGAACTGCCCTTCCTCGCCAGTACGGCCAACCCGTCGGACATGATGCGGACTCCTGGAGCGGCGCGTGGTGGAGGCGAAGCTTTTCCCGGCATCGGTCGTCGGGGGCGTTGCCCTGCTTCGTGCCATGTTCGGCCCGCTTCCGCAGTTGCGCTCTTGGCCCCACCGGCGCCATCTCGGTCGCGACGGCACTGGATTTCCTCGCCCTGCCCAACGTCGGGTGCGTCGGCGGGACCTGGCTGACGCCGCAGCATATGGTGGACTCGCGCGACTCGGAGGCGATCGCGCGCCTTGCTGCGCAGGCTGCGGCGCTGGGCTGACCCCGGATTGGGCTGCTGGCGCGGCACGCTGATAGGCTCAGAGACGAGGAGCGCACCAGTGCGCCCCGACGCAGTAGGCATCTGCCGCAGCGTGCGTTCGACTTCCACCGTGACCCAGACCGGCGGAGCGCGCCTGCACCCGAGTCACGAAGGAGTCGTCCGTGCCCCTAGCCAGCGACGTCAAGAAGCAGATCATCGCCGAATACGGCTCGGTCGAAAGCGACACCGGCTCACCGGAGGTTCAGGTAGCGATGCTCTCGCGGCGCATCAGCGACCTCACCGAGCACCTGAAGATGCACAAGCACGACCACCACAGTAGGCGTGGGCTGCTCCTGCTGGTCGGCCAACGCCGTCGGCTGCTCAACTACCTGGCCAAGACCGACATCAATCGATACCGCGCCATCATCGAGCGGCTCGGCCTGCGCCGATAGCTCACCGGAGGGGCGCCTCGGATGCGAGGTGACTCTCCTCCTTCCTGATTTCCACACCAACACAACACCTGCCGGACGCACACTTGCGGCGTCACAGCAATACAGCGACTTATCGAGGACGCCGGTCCTCGGTAGTGGCGGCCGGAGACGGAAACTCCGCCCGCTTCGATCGAAGACCGGCACCCGTTTCGAGGGTGGTACCCGCTCGTACGTCGCATGTGCGCACCCGGCGCGACGAGAGGGGATCTGCGTTGACGCAGTCCACCGATGCCGAGAGCGGCATCTACGAGACCGAGGCCGTCATCGACAACGGCAGCTTCGGCACCCGCACCATCCGATTCGAGACCGGCCGGCTGGCCAAGCAGGCCGCCGGCTCCGTCGTCGCCTATCTCGACGACGACACCATGCTGCTGTCGGCCACCACGGCCGGCAAGAAGCCGCGTGAGGGGTTCGACTTCTTCCCGTTGACGGTCGACGTCGAGGAGCGCATGTACGCCGCGGGACGCATCCCCGGCTCGTTCTTCCGCCGCGAGGGTCGTCCCAGCGAGGACGCCATCCTGACCTGTCGGCTGATCGACCGCCCACTGCGTCCGACCTTCATCAAGGGTCTGCGCAACGAGGTCCAGGTCGTGATCACGGTCATGGCGCTGAACCCCGAGCACGCCTACGACGTGCTCGCCATCAACGCCGCGTCCGCGTCCACCCAGATCTCGGGCCTGCCGTTCAACGGCCCGGTCGGCGGTACGCGCGTCGCCCTGATCGAGGGCCAGTGGGTCGGCTTCCCGACCCATTCCGAGCTCGGGCGGGCAACATTCGACATGGTCGTGGCCGGCCGCACGCTCGCCAGCGGCGACGTCGCGATCATGATGGTCGAGGCCGAGGCTACCGAACAGACGATCGAGCTGATCGCCGGTGGCGCCACCCGCCCGACGGAGGAGATCGTCGCCGAGGGTCTCGAGGCTGCGAAGCCGTTCATTGCCGAGCTGTGCCGCGCGCAGGCCGACCTCGCCAAGTCCGCGGCCAAACCGACTGCCGAGTTCCCGGTGTTCCTCGACTACCAGGACGACGTGCTGGCCGCCGTCGGCGACGAGGTGTCCGAGCCGCTGGCTCGGGCGCTGACCATCGCCGACAAGCAGGAGCGCGAGGACGAGCTCGACCGCCTCAAGGACCAGGTCAAGGCGAAGCTATCCCAGGCGCCGGAATTCAGCGGCCGCGAGAACGAGATCAGCCCGGCCTACCGGTCGCTCACCAAGAAGTTGGTACGCCAGCGCATCCTGCGCGACAAGGTCCGCATCGACGGCCGCGGTCTGGCCGACATCCGCACCCTCTCGGCCGAGGTCGAGGTCATCCCGCGGGTGCACGGCTCGGCGCTCTTCCAGCGCGGCGAGACGCAGATCCTGGGCGTCACCACGCTCAACATGCTGGGCCTGGAGCAAAAGCTGGACACGCTCAGCCCGAACCGCACCAAGCGCTACATGCACAACTACAACTTCCCGCCGTACTCGACGGGTGAGACCGGCCGCGTGGGTTCGCCCAAGCGCCGCGAGATCGGCCACGGTGCGCTGGCCGAGCGGGCGCTGCTTCCGGTGCTGCCCGATCGCAAGGAGTTCCCGTACGCGATCCGGCAGGTGTCCGAGGCGCTGGGCTCCAACGGCTCGACCTCGATGGGATCGGTCTGCGCCTCGACGCTGGCCCTGCTGAACGCCGGCGTGCCGCTGAAGGCGCCGGTGGCCGGCATCGCGATGGGCCTGATATCGGACACGGTGGCGGAAACGGGTGAGACCGAGTACGTCGCGCTGACTGACATCCTCGGAGCCGAGGACGCGTTCGGCGACATGGATTTCAAGGTCGCCGGCACCAAGGAGTTCGTCACTGCGTTGCAGCTCGACACCAAGCTCGACGGCATCCCGTCGGAGGTGCTCGCTGCGGCGCTCAAGCAGGCCCGCGACGCGCGCCTGCACATTCTGGACGTCATGGCCGAGGCCATCGACGGTCCCGACGAGATGAGTCCGTATGCCCCGCGCGTGACGGTCGTGAAGATTCCGGTCGACAAGATCGGTGCGGTCATCGGCCCCAAGGGCGCGATGATCAACTCGATTCAGGACGAGACCGGCGCGCAGATCACGATCGAGGACGACGGCACGATCTACGTCGGCGCCTCTGACGGGCTGTCCGCGCAGGCCGCGGTCGACCAGATCAACGCGATCGCCAACCCGCAGATGCCCAAGGTGGGTGAGCGCTTCCTCGGCACAGTCGTCAAGACGGCTGCGTTCGGCGCGTTCGTCTCGCTGCTGCCCGGCAAGGACGGCCTGGTGCATATCAGCAAGCTGGGGCGCGGCAAGCGCATCGGCAAGGTCGAGGACGTGGTGAACGTCGGCGACAAGATCCAGGTCGAGATCGCCGACATCGACCAGCGCGGCAAGATCAGCCTGGTGCTGGTCGAGGACGAGGCCGCGACCCCCAAGGCGGAGGTTCCGGCCGAGGCCTGAACACGCGATCCACCGGCACGGCGCGCCGAGGGCGGGACACAGCGCGTGTCCCGCCCTCGACGCTGTCCGGGGCTAGGTCAACTACCTGTCAGCATGTCACCAAGAATGCTCGCGGTAGTTGATCGCCGCGGGTCGGACTCGAGGATGATCTGCGCCGTCGTCATTCGTCCGGCTCCAGTGCGCAGTCGAGGTCGGTGAGCGCAGCGACGTCGCGCTTGGTGTACTTGTCGATCCAGCGGCCGTGGACGACGCGGATCGGCCCCGGGTCGAGGTAGTGGAACTTCTCCCGTCCCTGCCTGCGAGTGGCGACGAGCCCGGCGTGCTCGAGCACGGTGAGATGCTTCATCACGCCGAAGCGGGTCATCTCTGCTTCCCGCTCGAGCTCACCGAGCGTGCGGCCGTCCCGCTCGAGGAGCACGTCCAGCAGGTGGCGACGGGTGGGGTCGGCGAGCGCCCTGAACACCCGGTCGTCGTTCATCAACCGACGTTAGGTGACCAAAAGGTCACATGTCAAGATGGGCTGATGGTGTCGGTGGGACTGCGCGGGTTCCGCGACCTGCCCTCGGAGGTGCGTTCCCTCGTCGGCGTCGCTTTCATGGTGGCGCTCGGCTTCGGGCTGGTGGCACCGGCGATCCCGTTGTTCGCCCGCCAGTTCGGCGTCTCGCGGACGGCGGCCGGCGCAGTGATCAGCGCGTTCGCGCTGATGCGCCTGCTCACCGCGCCCTTTGTGGGCCGCCTGGTCAACGCCGCCGGAGAGCGGGTCGTGCTCGCAACCGGCATCGGCGTCGTCGCGGTGTCCAGCGCCCTGTCGGGATTCGCGCAGGCCTACTGGCAGTTGCTGGTCCTGCGCGGGGCGGGCGGCGTCGGCTCGATCATGTTCAGTGTGTCCGCCGCCAGCCTGTTGATCCGCGTGACGCCGAGCCACCAGCGGGGCAGGGCACAGGGCGTGTGGGCCGGTGCGTTCCTGATCGGGTTGATTGCCGGCCCCGCCGTCGGCACCGTGGCCAGCTTCTCGTTGCGGTTGCCGTTCTTCCTTTACGCGGCAACGCTGGTCGTGGCCGGTGCGCTCGGGCTCGGCAACCTGCGCCACAGCGAACTGGCCGCGCCGCAGAGTGTGCCCACCAAGACACTGGGGTTACGAACCGCATTGCGCAACCGGGCCTACATCGCCGCTCTGGTGGCGTCGTTCGCCGGCGACTTCGCAGTCGTGGGCTCGCGCAGCTCGATCGTGCCGCAGTTCGTGACCGACCGGCTGCATCTCGGTTCCGGGTGGGTCTACGCCGCGTTCCTCGTGGTCAGCCTGGTCAGTGGCGCCCTGCTTCTGCCGTTCGGACGCCTCGCCGACACGCGTGGCCGGCGGCCGGTCATCTTCGGTGGTCTAGGCCTGGGCGCGGTGGGCTTTCTGCTGCTGCCCTCCCTGCCGACGCTGGCAGGCCTGATCGCTGCCATGGTGCTGCTGGGCTTCGCCGGCGCGGCCGACTCGGTGGCACCGGGAGCGGTCCTCGGCGACGTCGTCGGCGCTCGCGGCGGGACTGTTGTCGCGGCGTTCCAGATGGCCGGGGACCTGGGTGCCGTCCTGGGGCCGGTGGTTGCAGGGGCGATCGCCGACGCGCACGGATACGGCCCGGCGTTCGTGGTCAGCGCGCTGGTGGCGCTCGTCCCGCTGCCGTTCGTGGCCCGAGCTCAGGAAACTCTCATGCCGGCGACCGAATTGAGAGCACCCGCGCGTCCCTGATTTGGCTGGGTTCGTGCACGTTACAGCCACCGGGCAATGCGGCGTGAGAGCCTCGACACGCGCAAAATCCCGGACTAATTCTCTGTATGTCCGCGTGGTCCAGTAATCTCTATCGGAGTAATCGACTTTATTGCGTTGCCACCACCCAAGGAGATCATCGCCGATGAGCAACATGTCCCGTCGTCGCCGCGCAGCGGCCGTAACGACCGCGGCCCTCGCCGCCGCCGTGGGGTTGAGCGCTTGCTCATCCAGCAGCGGCGGCAGCGGCAAGAGTGTGGCGATCGTCGCCTTCTCGGTGCCGAAGCCCGCTTACGACGCGCTCGAGAGCGCATTCGAGAAGACCTCGGCCGGCAAAGGCGTCACCTTCTCGCAGTCCTACGGCCCCAGCGGCACCCAGAGCAAGGCGGTGGCCGCAGGCCAGAAGGCCGACTACGTCGGGCTGTCGCTCGAGCCGGACATGGCCAAGCTGGTGCCGCAGTTCATCGACTCGGGCTGGAGCGCGGGGAAAACCAAGGGCATCGTGTCGTCCTCGGTGGTCGTCATCGCAGTGCGTAAGGGCAATCCGAAGCACATCACCGGATGGGACGATCTGGTCTCCTCCGACGTCAAGATCGTGACCCCGGACCCGGCCTCGTCCGGTTCGGCGAAGTGGAACATTCTCGCCGCCTACTCGCATATCCTCGCCGACGGCGGCTCCGCCGCGGACGCCAAGGCGTATCTCACGAAGTTCTTTCAACACGTGGCCAGCAAGCCGGCGAGCGGCTCAGACGCGACCACGACGTTCCTCAAGGGGACCGGCGACGTACTGATCTCCTACGAGAACGAGGCGATCACCGCGCGTGCCAAGGGCGCGAAGATCGACTACATCATCCCGGACGAATCCATCCTCATCCAGAACCCGGGTGCGGTCACGAAGAAGGCGTCCTCGGCGGCGAAGGACTTCCTGAGCTTCGCCGAGAGTGCGGACGGCCAGAAGATCTTCGCCAGCAAGGGATTCCGCCCCGTCGACTCCAGTGTCAGTCCGGGAACCGTCACGGGCGCCAACGACAGCGCGAACCCGTTCCCGACCGTGACGAAGCTCTACACGATCGACAAACTGGGCGGTTGGGACAAGGTCAACACCGAGTTCTTCGACGACACGAAGGGGCTCGTCACGCAGATCGAGAACGGGACGGGATGACGCTGGTAGCCGCCCCCGACGTCGGCGGTTCGGCGCAGGGCGAGGCTGGTCACCGGCCGGTGCGCGACGACGCACCGGCCGGGCAGAAGCTGGGTGCCGCGTCCGGCCTCGGCCTCGGCACCGCGGTGCTCTGGCTCAGCCTGCTCGTTCTGATTCCGCTCGCCGCAGTCGTCGTGCGCAGCATGGACGGTGGTTGGGGCGCGTTCTGGGACGCGATCACGGCCAAGCAGGCGCTCAACGCCCTGCGCCTCACAGTGCTGAGCTCGCTATTCGTCGCAGCTGTCAACGCCGTGATGGGCACGCTCATCGCCTGGGTCCTCGTGCGCGACGATTTCGTCGGCCGACGAGTCGTCGAGACGATCATCGACGTTCCGTTCGCGCTGCCCACCATCGTCGCGGGACTCGTGCTGTTGAGCGTCTACGGCACCGACAGTCCGGTTGGGATCAACCTGCTCGGAACGCAACGAGCTGTGGTGTTCGCGCTGCTGTTCGTCACGCTGCCCTTCGTCGTGCGGACCGTTCAGCCGGTCCTGCTGGCGCTCGATCGCGATGCCGAGCAGGCGGCTGCGTGCCTCGGCGCGCCGCCGCGCACGGTCTTTCGGCGCATCGTCCTGCCGCTGCTCCTGCCGGCGATCGCATCCGGCGCAGCGCTGGCCTTCGCCCGCGCGATGGGCGAGTACGGATCGGTGCTGCTGATCTCCGGCGGGTTGCCCCGCACCCAGGTGTCGTCGATGTACGCCTTCCAGCAGATCCAGAGCTTCAACTATCAGGGTGCCGCGGCGACCGCGACGATCCTGTTGCTGGTGAGCCTCGTGGTCATCATCGGCCTCGACATCCTGCAACGACGGGCGGCTCACCGTGGCTGAGGGAACGGCGACGGCTGTCGCCAGCAATGTCGGTGCACTACCCGCTACCAAGTTCGGACAGCTCTCGCACGGCCGCGCGAAGCTGGTCCAGCGCAGCATCGCCATCCTCTACGTCGGCGTCCTGGTGCTCATCCCGCTCGCGGTCATCACCTGGCAGACGATCGGGGACGGATGGGCGGTCTTCTGGGCGGCAATCAGTAATGAACAAGCCGTGACTGCGTTCCGGCTGACCGGGGAGGTGGCGGTGGCCGCCGTCCTCATCAACACCGTGTTCGGTGTCGGCGTCGCGCTGCTCATCACGCGCTACCGCTTCCGCGGTCGGCGCCTGCTGGGGACGCTCGCCGACCTGCCGATCTCGGTGTCACCGATCGTCGTGGGGCTCGCACTCGTCCTGGTGTACGGGCCCTTCAACGGCCTGTTCGGAAGCAGTCTCGAGAAGGTGGGGGTGCAGGTCATCTTCGCCCTCCCCGGCATGATCCTGGCCACCGCATTCGTCTCCATGCCGTTGGTGCTGCGCGAGATCGTGCCGGTGCTGGAGGAAGAAGGCATCGATCAGGAGCAGGCGGCCAGGGTGCTCGGTGCCAGTGCACTGCAACGCTTCCTGCGCATCACCCTGCCCACGATCCGCCCCGCTCTCGCCTACGGCCTGGTGCTCAGCCTGGCCCGCTCGATCGGCGAGTTCGGTGCCGTGAAGGTCGTGTCCGGCAACGTCAGCGGCAACGGCCAGACCCAGAGCGCCACCTTGCTGGTGGACGAGCGGGTCGAACAACTCGAACCGGGCGCGTACCAGCTGGCGTTCGTCCTGATCGTTGTCACCGTGCTGGCAATGATCATCGTCTCGCTGAGGCGACCGGAACGCACCGCCCGCACATCGGAGGCCGCGGCATGAGCATCGAAGCAACCAGGATCGTCAAGCGGTTCGGTAATTTCATCGCATTGGACGAGGTCGACCTGTCGGTCCCGAGCGGTCGCCTGACGGCACTGCTCGGACCGAGCGGCGGCGGCAAGTCCACGCTGCTGCGGATCATCGGCGGACTCGAGGACGCTGACTCCGGCCACATGCGCATCGACGGTCAGGAGGCGACCGGCCTGCCTGCCCAGCGGCGCAACGTCGGTTTCGTGTTCCAGCACTACGCCGCGTTCAAGCACCTCTCGGTGTATCGCAACGTCGCGTTCGGCCTGGAGATCCGCAAACGGCCCAAGCCTGAAATCCGCAAGCGGGTCACCGAACTGCTAGAACTGGTGCACCTGGAGCAGTTCGCCGACCGGCTGCCCTCGCAGTTGTCGGGCGGCCAGCGTCAGCGGATGGCTCTTGCCCGGGCACTCGCGGTGGAACCGTCGGTGTTGCTGCTCGACGAGCCGTTCGGAGCCCTCGACACGAAGGTGCGTCGTGAACTTCGGGACTGGCTGCGCCGCCTGCACGACGAGGTGCACGTGACCACCGTGTTCGTGACCCACGACCAGGAGGAGGCCCTCGAGGTCTCCGACGAGATCGTCGTGATCAACCAGGGCAAGATCGAACAGGTCGGCACGCCCGCCGATCTCTACGACAAGCCCGCGAACGACTTCGTCATGGAGTTTCTGGGCCCGGTCACGACGCTCGGTAACCGCCTGGTCCGCCCGCACGACGTCGAACTGTTCAGCGAGCACGTCGAGCACTCGGTCGAAGCACAGGTCACCCGGGTGCAGCGCATCGGCTTCGAGGTCCGCGCCGAATTGCAGACCGCCGACAGCGAGCCGTGGGCGCAGCTGACGCGCGGCCAGGCCGAAGCGATGGCATTGACGAGTGGTTCCCGTGTGTGGGTGCGGGCGCTCGCCTGAGCGCCTGCCAAACTGTCAGCGTGCAGATCTCGGCAAAGACCGATTACGCGATACGTGCCTTGCTCAACCTCGCCGCTCACGAGCCCGAGCTGGTCAAGGTCGACACGATCGTGCGCGAGCAGGGGTTGCCCCGCAAGTTCGTCGAGGCGATCCTGGGCGAGCTGCGCCGCGCGCAACTGGTACGCAGCCAGCGCGGCGCCGACGGCGGGTACGCCCTGGCGCGTCCGTCCACCGAGATCACCCTGGGCGCAGTCATCCGTGCGGTCGACGGACCTCTGGCCGAGGTCCGCGGCCTGCGTCCGCACGAGACGATCTACGACGGCGTGGCCGAGCACCTGCCCGAGGTGTGGGTCGCTGTGCGCGCCAGCCTGCGGCGGGTGCTGGACGAGCTGACCCTGGCTCAGGTGTTGTCGGGCAAACTCCCGGCGCACGTTCGGAAGCTGATCGCCGAGCCGGACGCCTGGTTGCCGCGCTGATGCGTATCGAGGTGGTCCAGGGCGACATCACCGCCCAGCAGGTCGACGCGATCGTCAACGCCGCCAATTCGTCCCTGCTCGGTGGCGGTGGCGTGGACGGCGCGATCCATCGCCGCGGCGGACCCGCGATCCTCGCTGCCTGCCGCGAACTGCGGCGCACCGACTACCCGACCGGGCTGCGTGCCGGGCAGGCCGTTGCCACGACCGCCGGCGAGCTCGAGGCCCGCTGGGTGATCCACACGGTCGGTCCGATCCACGGTCGGGGAACTGTCGAGACGCTGCGCAGCTGTTACCGATCGGCACTGGACCTCGCCGCGTCGCTCGGTGCCGAGTCGGTCGCCTTCCCGCTCATCTCCGGCGGCGCGTACGGCTGGCCCCGCGACGACGCGATCACGCAGGCGATCGATACGATGCGCGCCGCGCCGAACGAGGGCGTCGCCCGCCTCGTCCTGTATTCCGACGACTTCTACCAGCGCGCAGTCGAGATCAACTCGGGGTGAAAGTGCCACGACGAGCCGCCCCCGGGTAGCGTGAGCGCCAACCCGGAGGGAGTCCACCATGGGCGACATCGCAACGCTGCAGCGACCCGTCGACGCGTTTGAACTGCTTGCCGACACGATTCCGCACCCGGAACCGACGCCGGAGCCGTACCCGCAGCCCACTCCGGAGCCGATGCCGGACCCGGGACCGATACCCGGGCCCGAGCCGGTCCCCAGTCCACCGAACTGAGCCCGCCGAACCGAGCCCGCCTGGGACCGGCGCACCGAGCCCGCCTGGGACCGGCGGATCAAGCCCGCCTGGGACCGGCGTGGTCGGTGGTCCCCCTAGACTGCGGGGGATGACTTCCAGACCCAGATCGGCGCGGGCCGTTACGCGTCGCCTCGACGCGAGCGGCGGCGGGACGATCACCCGTACCGTCCTTCCCGGTGGCCTGCGCATCGTCAGCGAGGCGATGCCGGGCGTGCGCAGCGTGAGCGTGGGCGTCTGGGTGCCGGTCGGCTCGCGCGACGAGAGCGCCTCGCTCGCCGGCACCAGCCACTTCCTTGAACACCTGCTGTTCAAGGGCACCGCCACCCGGTCGGCTCTCGACATCGCCGCGGCGATGGACGCGGTAGGTGGCGAGTTCAACGCCTTCACCGAGAAGGAGCACACCTGCTTCTACGCGACGGTGCTCGACCGCGACGCGCCCCTTGCGGTCGACATCGTCGCCGACGTCGTCCTCAACGCGACGGTCACCGCACGCGATGTGGACGTCGAGCGAAGCGTGGTGCTCGAAGAGATTGCGATGCGCGACGACGACCCGTCCGATCTCGTCCACGACGAGTTCTCCGCCGCGTTGCACGGCGACACGCCGCTCGGGCGGCCGATCCTCGGTAGCGTCGCGTCGATCAGCGCGCTGACGCGCACCCAGGTGAACGGCTACTACCGCCGCCGCTACCGGCCGACGGACATGGTCGTGGCGGTCGCCGGAAATGTCGAGCACGCCGACATCGTCCGCCTGGTAAGTGGCGCCTTCGCCGAAAGTCTGGACGGCGCTGCCGGAGCCGCGCCGCGCCCGCGGCGCCCGGAGACGGGCGTCGCCCCGGCTCGACCGATCAGGATCGTCGGCGACGACACCGAACAGGCCAACATCGTGGTGGGCACGCTGGGGCTCTCGCGGCATGACCCGCGGCGGTTCGCCGTCGGCGTCCTCTCCGCCGCGCTCGGCGGCGGAATGAGCTCGCGACTGTTCCAACGCATCCGCGAGGAACGTGGTCTGGCCTATTCCGTCTACTCATTCGCCAACGGTTACAGCGACGCCGGGCAGTTCGGCGTCTACGCCGGTTGCCAGCCGGGCAAGGCCGACGAGGTGCTCGGGTTGATGCTCGCCGAGCTCGACGACGTGGCACGCGGTGCACTGAGCAGCGAAGAGATCGAACGCGGCAAGGGTCAGATGCGCGGCGGCATCGTGCTCGGACTGGAGGATTCCGGCTCGCGCATGACGAGGGTCGGCAAGAGCGAATTGGTCTACGACGACATCATGGGTGTCGACGAGCTGCTCGCTGTCGTCGACTCGGTGACGCCGACTGAGGTGAGCGACGTGGCCGCGGAACTGCTCGCGCAACCCCGTTGCCTGACCGTCGTCGGACCGTTCGACGAACACGATTTCGACGGGGCCCTGTGACCGGTCGCTCGTTCGAGAAGGGGCCACGATGACCCAGCCGGGACGCATCGGCGTGCTCGGGGCACGGGGCCGGATGGGCCAACAGGTGTGCCAGGTAATCGATGCCGCGCCAGACCTCGAGCTGGTCGCGACCGTCGACGTCGGCGATGATCTGTCCAGCGTCGTTGATGCCGGCACACACGTGCTCATCGATTTCACCCAGCCCGACGTCGTCATGGACAACGTCCGGTTCGCGATCGAGCACGGTATCCACGCCGTCGTCGGCACGACCGGGTTCACCCCCGAACGTTTCGACACGATCCGTTCCTGGCTCGAGGACCATCGCGAGGTTGGTGTGCTCATCGCGCCGAATTTCGGCGTCGGCGCCGTGCTCTCGATGAAGTTCGCCGAACTCGCCGCGCGCTTCTACGACTCCGCCGAGGTCGTCGAGCTGCATCACCCCGGCAAGATCGACGCGCCGAGCGGCACGGCCGTACGGACCGCACAGCTGATCGCTGCCGCGCGTGCCGAGGCGAGGTGTGCACCGATCCCGGACGCGACCGCGCACTCGCTCGACGGAGCTCGCGGCGCCGACGTTGACGGGGTGCGCGTACACGCCATGCGCGTCGCCGGCATGGTCGCCCACCAGGAGATCGTGTTCGGCGCCGAGGGCGAGACGCTCACCATCCGGCACGACTCGTTGCACCGTTCTTCCTTCATGCCCGGCGTGTTGCTCGCTGCACGCTCGATCGCGTCGCGTCCCGGTCTCACGGTGGGTATCGACTCGCTGCTCGGGCTGTGAGCGCGCCCCCGCAGAGATGAGCGCCCGGCGCGTGGTAGCGCTCCTGCTCCTCGCTTCGACCGCCTACTTCGTGCTGATCGGTTACCGCGGTGTGTACCTGGTGCGGCAGGACGCGCTGTCGCTCAGAGTGCTCGGCGGCGCAGTCCTCGTGCTGCCGCTCATCGGCGTCTGGGTCGTCGTGGCCGAGGTGCGCTTCGGCATGGCGACGCAGCGCCTGGGTGCGCTGCTCGACGACGAGGGCGTGCCCGAGGAACCGGAGCTGCCCCGCACTCCGGCCGGGCGCATCGACCGCGACGCTGCCGACGAACTGTTCGCCGCGCGCAAGCTGGCTGTCGAGACCGATCCGTCCGACTGGCGCGTGTGGTACCGGCTCGCCGTCGCCTACGACTTCGCCGGTGATCGCAAGCGGGCGCGAGCTGCGATGCGGGAGGCCATCGCACGTACCCGGTAAGTCGCCGACGAGAAGCTGAGCGCCGGGCCGCCGACGCTGTCCGCGCCGGCGCCGCGGCACTCAGCCACGCCCGACATGGGTGTCGAGCCAGGACACGAGCGGCATGATGCTGCGCCACGCCTTGGCGATCTCGTTCTGCGCGCGCCGGGTCGACAGCCAGGCCGGACAGCCCAACTCACGACGAGCGGTCAGGCTCTTGTATCGCAGCAGGTGCGCGCGGGGATGAGACGTGGGGTAGCCCGACGGCACGCGAGTCAGCTCCTGCCCACCGATCGCCATCCCCTTCTTCCGAACGGACGCCAGCGCGCGCTCCAACGCCGGACCTGCCACGTCGTCGGCGATCGCGCGACGCAGTCGGTCGACCTGCGCCGAGGACGTCTCCCAGTAGCCGCCTGCGACGAACAGCCCGGCAGCACCGATCTGGAAGTACATCGACGACTCGCCGAACCAGACGCCCTGGTGGGTCTTGTACGGCGTCTTGTCCTTCGCGAAGCGCACGTCGCGGTAGGGGCGGAAGAACTTCGGCGTACCGAACTCCTTCGCGAGTTCCTGGGCGAGGGCCTCGGTCGGCGCCTTGACCATCTCGTCGTAGATCGCCTTGTGCTCGACCCAGAACGCCTTCGTGTTGTCGTCCTCGAGGTCTTCATAGAAGTCGAGCGCGGCGACGGGGATGCCGGTGAAGCTCACCGAGCCACCGTATCGAGTCGCCGCCCCGCGCCTTTGCCATGCTGGGACGATGAGGCTGCCCGACCACCTGGCGCAAGGGTTACATGTCGTGTTCGTCGGGAATGCCGCGACCGAAGGGGGGCAACCGCGCCAGCGCTACTTCGGCGGAGCCGGCAACATCTTCTGGCTGCTGCTGCACGAGATCGGGCTGACACCGGCGCGACTCACACCCGAAGACGATCACACCCTGCCCGCGTACGGCATCGGGCTCACCGACCTGTACGCGACCCTGACCCGGCACAACGGCCGGGTCGTCCGGGTCGACTACGAGCTGGAGGAGCTCCTGGCAAAGCTGCGTCGCTACCGTCCCGGCGCCGTTGCGTTCGTGAGCAAGGATGCCGCCACGAACTTCGCCCGCGCGGCGAGGCTGCGGTTGCCGAAGGGCTACGGTCCGGCACCGTGGCAGGTGGGCGGGCGTCCGGCGTTCGTGCTGCCCGGACCGTCCGGTGCGAACAACGCGATGCCGATACCGATGCGCGCGGCCATGTGGCGCGATCTCGCCGACCACCTGGAACTGGCCGAACGATCCTGACCGTCGTGCTGCGCCGTCAGCCCGGCAGAGTCGTGTGCAGTCGTACTTCGCGCAGTTCGCCCGCACCGGTGTCCAGCGCCCGGGCCATGCCGTCCAGGGCCCACCCCGCGCCGACCAGGAATTCTCGCGACGCGGTGTCGGCTTCCGGGATCCAGACGAGTGCGTGGACGACGCCGTCCTGGCGCAGGCTGTCGACCGTTGCGGCCATCAGTCGCGAGGCGTGACCGCGCCGTCCCCACCTCGGTTCGACGAGCAATGGCCCCACGAGAGCGGTGTGTTGGGCATCGGCGCCCTCGGCAAGCCCGTTGTCCGCAAGCCCGTCGTCGGCGGCGGCGATGGCAGCAAACCCGACGACCCGATCCTGCTCCACGGCGACCAACACGCGATGCTTCGGCGACGGCGGCGAGGTGACGGCCTCGCGCCATGCGGCGATCGCCACCTCGGGCGTCAACGCGTCGAGCACCGCAGCCGGGACGACGTCGCGGTAACCGAAGCGCCAGGTCTCCAGTTGGATGCGTGCGATCTCGCTGACGTCTCCCGCCCGGGCGGGACGCACGCTCACATCGGCCACGCTGAGGACCCTACTGGCCGAACCGAGTTCCGGTCGCAACGGTCGAACCTGGTGTGGTGGCCACGATGTCGTCCGGTTCATCCAGCGCGCGCGCGAGCGCCCGTCCGGCGGCGATGAGCACGACGCCGGCAATGATCAGCGCGATGCCGAGCGTCGCGCCGCCCGTGATCAGATCGGTGAGCACCAGCACCGCGCCCAGACCTACGCCGAGCGCCCAGACCCACGTCGTGAACCGACGGTCGTAGCGCGCGCCGTAGGCGGAGAGAATCGCACCGACCAACATCGGCGCGGTGCCGGTGCCGATCTTGTGCAGGTCCGGATGCAGCGCGGCGATGCCGACCGCGACAGCCAGGAATCCGACGGCGCGAACACCACGCCCGGCCGGCGGCGCGTCCACCGCGACCGAGGGTCCAGGCGAGGACGTAGTAATCGCACCGATCGCCAGCGAAACCCCGGCCGGGCTGGCGGTATCGAGGCGCTTACCGAGTGATCCGTCGCCCAGCGTGCCGAACGTGGTGTGGCGAAGTACGCACCCAAACCGAGGTAGAAGGTGTGCCCGCGCGCACCCGGGACGAATAGGTGGCTGGCCCGGACGCTCGGGCGTCAGACGTCCGAGGCCGCAGCGTCGGAGTCGGCGTATGCCTCGGCCTCAGCGCCTTCGAGGCGGCTACGGCGCACTCGCAGAACGACCGCGACGATGATCACGACCGCGACGATCGCGAGCGGCGCCCAGGTGAGCACGCTGCCGACGACGTCCAGCGACTTGGAAAATCCGTAGCCGAGAAGGACACAGCCGGGTGCCCAGATGAGGGCGCCGATCACATTCCACACGATGAAGGTGCGGTACTTCATCCCGCTCATGCCCGCCATCGACGGGACCAACGCACGCAGCAGCGCGGTGAGGCGGCCGAACAGCACGGCCTTGCCGCCGTGGCGGTGCAGGAACCCGTCGACCGTCGCCCAGCGGTGTTCGCCGACCCAACGTCCCAGCCGGGAACCGCGCAGCGACGGCCCGAACTTCTTGCCGAACTCGAACCCGACGGAGTCGCCGGCGACCGCAGACACGAAGGCCACAATGATCATGACCACCAGGTTGAGCTTCCCGTGTGCGGCGAAGACACCGGCCACCAGCAATGCGGTCTCGCCGGGCAGCACCATCCCGACCAGGATCGCGGCCTCGGCGAAGCACAACCCGCCGGCGATGAGGTAGAGCCAGGCGCCGACCGCGTTTCCGATCGACTCGACCAGGTTCTCGAACATCGGCTCATGGTGTCACGGCCCGGTGCGCCCGCGGCGTGGATCGGGCATGTCTGAGCTGAGGCCTAGGGTCGTGGCGTGCCCGCACCCCCACCCGCACCGGTCGATCGGCTGACCGCGATGCAGGCCCGGCGGATCGCGTTGGCGGCGCAGGGTTTTCTCGATCCGCGCCCGAGCGGCCGGGTGGACGCCCGGCACATCCGCCGGGTGCTGTCGCGTATCGGGCTGCTGCAGATCGACTCGGTGAATGTCTTCTCCCGCACCCACTATCTGCCCATTTTCGCCCGGCTCGGCCCGTACTCGCACGCACTGCTTGATTCGCTGACTGCACACACGGCCGGGCCGATACGGCGCGAGCTGTTCGAGTACTGGGCGCATGAGGCATCTCTGGTGCCCGTCGAACTGCAGCCGATGTTGCGCTGGAGGATGGCGCGTGCGCAGACGGATCCGTGGCCGGTCATCAAACGCTTCGCCCGAGAGCAGCCGGAGCTGCTCGCGGTCGTTCGGCAGCTCGTAGCCGAGCACGGGCCGATCCGCGCGAGCGACACCGGCATCCCTCGCCAGGCGCCGCGCCCAGGACACATGTGGAACTGGCATGACGGCAAGATCGCGCTGGAGTACCTGTTCTACGCGGGGGAGGTGACCGCGGCACGGCGGGTAAATTTCGAGCGGCTGTACGACGTGCCCGAGCGGGTGCTCCCGGTCGAGGTGCTCGCCGTCCCGACGCCCTCACCCGAGGACGCGACCCGCGACCTGATCCGTGTGTCGGCGCGGGCCCTCGGGGTGGCGACCGAGCCCGACCTGCGTGACTATTTCCGGCTCTCGCACGCCGTATCTAAGTCGCGGGTTGCCGAACTGGTGGACTCCGGGGAACTTCTCCCCGTCGATGTCGCCGGGTGGGGTGCGCCCGCATACCTCTGGCACGAGGCCCGGCAGCCACGTCGCGTGAACGCCCGGGCACTGCTCTCGCCGTTCGACTCGCTGGTGTGGTTTCGCGAGCGCACCGAACGCATCTGGAACTTTCGCTACCGCATCGAGATCTACACACCGGCCGCCCAGCGCATCTACGGCTACTACGTCCTGCCGTTCCTGCTCGGCGATTCGCTCGTTGCGAGGGTCGATCTCAAGGCTGATCGCCAGGCCAAGGTGCTCCGCGTGCAGAGCGCCTTCCTCGAACCGGGGCACCTGGCGAGCGAGGTCGCCCCCGAGCTCGCCGCAGAACTCGCCGTCACGGCAGGCTGGCTGGGACTGAACGGGGTTGCCGTGGTCCCGCGCGGCGACCTCGCCGGCGACCTCGCCGCCGCGCTCGGGACTTGAACCCGGTCAGGCCGCGGCGCGCAACAGGTGGATGTCCCCGCTGCCGGTGCGGGCCCGCAGGCTGATCGCGCGTCCGGAACCGGTGCGATCCCGTTCGATCGGCAGGTCCGAGGAGACCCGTCCGGAACCGTTGTTGACGCACCTCGTCCAGGCTGATCGACGCCCTCGCGTTCGCGGCGCCAGGAATTGAGCAGGTTCACGACGCCGCCCGCAACAGCACAAGGTTGGCCGTTAGCCTGGCGCGATGCGGGTTGCCGAGGCGATGCGGGTCGAGGCCGTCGCGTGGACGCAGTTCGCCGCGCCTGCCGACATTGCCTGGACGACCGATGCCGACGGCGGCCAGGCGCTTGCCGAGTTCGCCGGCCGGGCGTGCTACGAGTCCTGGGCGAAGCCGAACCCGGCGACCGCGACGAATGCCACCTATCTGCGCCACATCCTCGAGGTGGGTCACCTTTCCGTGCTCGAGCACGGGACGGTCACCCTCTACATCCGCGGTGTTTCGCGCTCGCTGACCCACGAGCTGGTGCGGCATCGGCACTTCAGCTTCTCCCAGCTGTCGCAGCGCTACGTTCCCGAACGCGACGCGGTGCAGATCGAGCCGGACGTGATTGCCGACGACCCCGAGCTGCACGCCCGCTTCGTTGCTGCGACGGAGGCGGCATCCGCTGCGTACGCCGGGCTGCTCGACGGTCTCGAGCAGCGCTTCGCGGGATCGCCGCAGGCAACGCTGCGGCGCACGCAGGCGCGCCAGGCGGCGCGGGCGGTGCTGCCAAATGCGACCGAGACGCGCGTCGTGATCACCGGCAACTACCGCGCCTGGCGGCACTTCGTCGCGATGCGGGCGTCCGAGCACGCCGATGTGGAGATCCGCGGGCTCGCAGTGGCGTGTCTGCACGAGCTGCTGCGCATCGCCCCCAACGTGTTCGCCGACTTCGAGGTGACCGCACTGCCCGACGGCACCGAGGTCGCGTCCAGCCCGTACGTGTCGGAGGGCTGAGCGCCGACCTCGTCAGCGGGCGCCGACGAGGTCGTCGACCGCCGCGCTGAACAGTTCGGTGTGCCGGTCGACGTCGGCCTCCGTCGTGGCAGGGCACATCAGCGCCATGTTGTGAAACGGCGTCATCAGCACCCCGCGGTTGCCGAGGTAGGCGTGCAGGTAGTCCTCGAGGTCGGCGTCCGCAGCGGCTGCTGACTCACCGCCCGTGCGCGGTGCCGGAGCGCAGAAGCGGTACTCGACGCGGGCACCGAGCCGGCTGACCGACCACGGCAGCTGGTGCTGGGCGATGACCTTCTCGACGGCGTCGCCGAACCGGTCGGCCAGCGCCGTCATCGGCCCCCATACGTCGTCGGTCAGCACCTCGGACAGGGTCGCGCGCATCGCGGCCACCGACATCGGGTTGCCGGCGAGCGTCCCGCCGACGCCGCCCATGTCGACGAGATCCAGGTCGGTCATCGCCTCGATCCGCTCGCTCAGGTCGGCCGAGAGCCCGTACGCGCCGCACGGGACGCCACCGCCGATCGCCTTGCCGAGCGTGACCGCGTCCGGCTCGAGTGACCACGCCTGCGTGGCGCCGCCCGGGCCGGCCGACAGGGTGTGCGTCTCGTCGTTGATCAGCAACGTGCCGGTCCTGGCGGTCAGTTCGCGAACGCCGGCAAGGTAGCCCGGTTCGGGTAGGACGATGCCGATGTTGGTGAGGGCCGGCTCCATGAGCACGCACGCGACGTCGCCGTAGGACAGCTCGCGCTCCAGTGCGTCGAGGTCGTTGAACTCGACCACGCGCGTGGTCGTCGTCGGGTCGACCGGCGCGCCGACATTGCCCTCGCGGATCACCTGCCGCCCGTCCGTGGCCACCTTCACCAGCACCTCGTCCACACTGCCGTGGTAGCAGTACGAGTCGACCAGAATCTTGGGCCGCCCGGTCACGGCGCGGGCGAGGCGGATCGCCCAGCGGTTCGCGTCGGTCGCCGTCAAGGTGAAGCTCCAGCGTGCCAGACCGAACCGGCGGGTGAGTTCCGTACCGACCCAAGCCGCGTCGGTCGTCGGCATCATCGTGGTAATCCCGCCGAGGTCCTCGATTCGGTACCGCACTGCGTCGACGGTCGGCCCGGGGGAGTGACCGGCCATCGCGCCGGTGTCGCCGAGTGCGAAGTCGATGTAGTCCTGGCCGTCGAGGTCGCTGACGTGCGCGCCCCGCGCTGATACCACGTAGAGCGGGAAACCGCCTGCCGCCTTGTTCATCCAGGTCATCGGAACACCGCCGAACAAGGATGCCTGCGCGTCGCGGTAGGCCCCCAGTGACCGCGGGTGCGTCTCGGCGAACATCGCCCGCTCGCGCGCGAGCAGGGTCAGCAGGTGGGTGCGATCGAGGACGGTCCCGGTTGTCATGGCCAGATTCGACCAGATATCGACAGGGATCGGCAGGGCGGCTGCGGCTCAACACCCGTCCAGCGCGGTATTTTCGACGGATGACCGCTTCTGCCGATACCCGCCGTCCCTTCGGCAGGCTGCTCACCGCGATGGTCACCCCGTTCGACGTCAGCGGCGCCCTCGACCTCGAGACCGCCCGCAGCCTGGCCGTCCGGCTCGTGGACGAGCAGGGCAACGACGGACTGGTCATCAACGGCACGACCGGCGAGTCGCCCACCACCTCCGACGGCGAGAAGGCCGACCTGGTGCGCGCCGTCGTCGACGCGGTCGGAGACCGCGTGCAGGTGCTTGCCGGCGTGGGCACGTTCGACACGGTGCACACGATCCATCTGGCTGAGCAGGCGGCCAAGGCCGGCGCACACGGCGTGCTGGTGGTGACGCCTTACTACTCGAAGCCGCCGCAGGCAGGAGTCCTGGCGCACTTCCGGGCGGTGGCCGATGCCACCGAACTGCCGTTGATGCTCTACGACATCCCCGGTCGCAGCGTCGTCCCGATCACCCCGGACACGATGATCGCGCTCGGTGCGCACCCGCAGATCGTGGCGGTGAAGGATGCCAAGGGCGATTTCGCTGCGTCGACAAGGGTGATGGCCGAGACCGACCTCGCGTTCTACAGCGGCGACGACGCGAACACCTTGCCACTGCTCGCGATCGGCGGTGTCGGCGTCGTCGGGACGTCCACGCATTTCAGCGGTGCCGCCACCCGGGCAATGATCGAGGCCTACGAGCGAGGCGATGTCGCCGAGGCCGCACGGCTGCACCGGCAGCTGCTGCCGATCTACACCGGAATCTTCCGCACCCAGGGGACGATCTTGGTCAAGGCGGGACTGGCGCTGCGCGGTCTGCACGTCGGGCCCGTCCGGCTGCCGCTCGTGGACGCGACCGAGCACGAGATCAGCCACCTGCGCGCCGACCTCGCCGCCGCCGGCCTGTGACGGATCGGCCCGCGGGGCCGTCCGGACAAGTGACGGCGTTGCCCGATCACTGACGGACGCCGCGCCTGCGCGATCACTGTCGAGTTCAGCGTTAGGGTTGGCCGGTGGCTGCAGGACCCGGAACGCGTACCCGCCCGACCGCGCGACGCTCGCCCGGCAAGAGGCCGGCGCGTAAGCCCGCGCGGAGCAAGTGGGCACCGCTCGCCGCCCCGCTGACCGGAGCGGGCAAGGCCCTGGCCGCCTGCTGGCGCGCCCTCGCAACGGTCATCGGCAGCCTCGCCCGGGCCATCGGGCGCAACGCCGCCACCGCCCGCGACCTGGATAGCGCCCATCGCCGCGACGCCGCGGCACTCGGCGTGCTCGGCGTCGGGCTGGTGTGCGTCGTCGCGATCTGGTTCGGCGCCGGTGGGCCGGTGGGCCACGCGATCACCGCCGGGTGCCGGACTCTGGTCGGCAACGCGGCGTTGTTCCTGCCCGCGCTGCTGGTGTTCGCCGCCGTGCACATGCTGCGGCACGCGCCCGCACCGCAGGAACGCGGCCGCGTCGTTGTCGGCACGTTCGCCCTCGCCGTCAGCGTGCTGGGAATGCTCGATCTCTGGGCCGGCGGCAGCGGCACCGTCCACGATCGGCAGCACGCCGGGGGCGTCGTCGGCGCTCTCGTCGGCGGCCCGCTCGGCAAGGGACTCACGCCCGCTCTCGCCGTTCCGCTGCTGCTGATCGTCGGGCTGTTCGGAATTCTCGTGTCGACGGCGACGCCGATGAGCGTGCTGGCCGGATACGTGCGCGGCCTCGTCGTGCGCCGCCCGTCCGCCAGTGTGCGCGGCGCCGTCGAGGATGTCGGCGCGGACGCCGCGGGCGACCCACCACCACCGCCGGCCAGGCGAGGTCGCAAGCGAGCCCTCCCGGACGAGGACGAAACCTCCGGCCAGCCGCCCTCCGCCGAGGTGTCCCGGGCCGGGGAAGACGGCGCCAGGCCCAGGCCGCGCACACCGCGCGTGCCGAAGGCCGAAAGCGACCTGCCGCCGATCGACCGGCCGATGCAGCTCGAGCTCTCCAACGGCGCCGGCCTGTACACGCTGCCGTCGCTGAAGGGCTTGGCCCCGGGCACGCCGCACATGGAGCACACCCGGGCCAACGACGAGGTCATCTCGGCGCTGACCCAGGTGTTCGCCGAGTTCGACGTGGACTGCGCGGTCACCGGTTTCGACCGCGGCCCTACCGTGACGCGCTACCAGATCGAGCTAGGCCCCGGCGTGAAGGTCGAGCGGATCACGAACCTGACCCGCAACATCGCCTATGCGGTCAAGAGCGCCGAGGTCCGAATCCTGTCGCCGATTCCCGGACGAAGTGCCGTTGGCGTCGAGATTCCGAACGCCGACCCGGAGGTCGTGATGATCGGTGACGTGCTGCGCTCGCCGATCGCGCAGCGCGATCAGCACCCCATGCTGGTGGCTCTCGGCAAGGACGTCGAAGGCGGCTTCGTCGTCGCGAACCTTGCCAAGATGCCCCATCTGCTGGTGGCCGGCGCTACCGGTGCGGGCAAGTCGAGCTGCATCAACACGCTCATCCTGTCGATCCTCACCCGGGCCACTCCCGACCAGGTGCGTATGGTGCTGATCGATCCGAAACGGGTGGAGTTCGCCGCCTACCAGGGCATTCCGCATCTGGTCACGCCGGTGATCACGAACGCGAAGAAGGCCGCCGACGCGTTGCAGTGGGTCGTGCGCGAGATGGACATGCGCTACGAGGACATGGAGACCTCTGGCGTGCGCCACATCGACGACTTCAACCGCAAGGTGCGCACCGGGGAACTGGTCGCCCCACCCGGCTCGGAGCGGGTCTACACCGCCTACCCCTACCTGCTGGTGATCGTCGACGAGCTCGCTGACCTGATGATGGTTGCGCCACGCGACGTGGAGGACTCGATCGTGCGCATCACCCAGCTCGCCCGCGCCGCCGGAATCCACCTCGTCATCGCCACGCAGCGGCCGTCCGTCGATGTCGTCACCGGACTGATCAAGGCGAATGTGCCTTCGCGACTGGGTTTCAAGACGTCGTCGCTGGCCGACTCGCGAGTCATCCTCGATCAGCCGGGTGCGGAGAAGCTGCTCGGCAAGGGTGACGCGCTGTTCCTGCCGATGGGGGCCTCCAAGGCCGCGCGCATGCAGGGTGCGTTCGTCACCGATGCGGAGATCAACAGCATCGTCGACCACTGCAAGCTGCAGCTGCAGCCGACCTACCGCGAGGACGTCACCGCGCCGCAGGCGGCCCGCAAGGAGATCGACGAGGAGATCGGCGACGACATGGATCTGTTCCTGTCCGCGGTCGAGCTCGTCGTCTCCACGCAGTTCGGCTCGACGTCGATGCTGCAGCGCAAGTTGCGGGTCGGCTTCGCGAAGGCCGGGCGGCTGATGGACCTAATGGAGTCGCGCGGCATCGTGGGGCCTTCGGAGGGCTCCAAGGCGCGCGAGGTGTTGCTGGTTCCCGACGAAATGGCGGGCCTGCTTTATGCACTGCGCAACGGCGGGACGGCCGACGATCTTCTCGAGGCGGAGTCCGACGGGGTTCACGACCAAGACGCCGCCCGCGCGGGCGGGGGCTCCGCGGCCGGGTGAGCAGTAGGTGCTGCCGTGATCAGCGGCGGCGGTGCCTGCCTAGATAGAACATCCGTAGCAACGCGAAACCCCGCGTGCCCGGACGGCGGTGGCGCCCGACGTAGCCCCGGCTCGTCGTGGCGATGGTGCGCGGGGTGTCCACCGTGGGCGAAGTGTCGATCGTGCGCGGACTCGGCGGGGCCGCCCAGATCCGATGCCCGGGCTTGATGCGATCCGCTGTGGTCACAGCCCTCACCTCCATGCGCGCGACGTTAACGCGCGGGACTGCCGTGACCGGTGAGGCGCGCGGGACGGTGGGTCAGAGCCGGCGCAACATGCGTACGTTGCCCAGCGTGTTCGGCTTGACGTACTCGAGGCCGAGGAACTCCGCTATGCCCGGGTCGTAGGAGCGGCGGAGCGCGTCGTAGGTGTCCGGGTCGACCGGGGTGCCGTCGATCTCGCGGAACCCGTGCCGGGCGAAGAAGTCGTGATGGAAGGTCAGTGCGAACAACCGCGACAACCCCAGTTCGCGCGCGGTCGCGATCAGCTCGTCGAGCACCGCCGCGCCGAGCCGCTCGCCGCGCCGGTCGGGGTGTACCGCCAGCGTGCGGATCTCGCCGAGATCGGCCCACAGCACATGCAACGCGCCGCACGCGACGATGTGACCGCCGTCCTCGGCGACGCGAAAGTCCTGGACGTCCTCGTACAACGTGACCAGGTCTTTCGCGAGCAGCTTGCGCCCGGAGCCCGCGTAGATATCGACGAGGGCTTTGATGCGCGCGACATCGGCGGTGCGGGCGCGACGGACGAGCGGGGGCACACCGAAACCGTATCGAGACGCTCGGCGGGGGCGCGGCGGGCCGGACCGGTCAGCGGCTACCGACGGCGGGACAGCGGGCCGTACCCCGCCCACGGGTAGCCTGCGATACGTGGATGAAGGCGCGCGTCGCGTATCGGTCGTGACGCTCGGGTGCGCCCGCAACGAGGTCGATTCCGAGGAGCTCGCCGCCCGCCTGGGCGCCGGAGGATGGACGCTCACCGAATCCGATGACGACGCCGACGTGCTCGTGGTGAACACCTGCGGATTCGTCGACTCGGCCAAGAAGGACTCGATCGACACCGTCCTCGCCGCAGCCGACACCGGCAAAAAGGTGGTCGCCGTCGGCTGCCTCGCCGAGCGGTACGGCGTGGAACTCGCCCAATCGCTGCCCGAGGCCGACGCGGTGCTGGGCTTCGATTCCTATGCCGACATCGCGGCTCGCCTGGACGACGTCGCGGCGGGACGGGCGCTCACCCCGCACACCCCGCGCGATCGCCGCACCCTGCTGCCCGTGTCGCCGGTGCACCGTCGCGCCGCAATTGCCGACGTCGCCGTGCCCGGACACGCGTGGCTGCCGTCCGGCGTGGCCCGCACCCGGCTGGACACCTCGCCCGTCGCGTACCTCAAGATCGCTTCCGGCTGCGACCGGCGTTGCACGTTCTGCGCGATCCCGTCGTTCCGGGGGGCGTTCGTGTCGCGCCCACGCCACGATGTGCTCGCCGAGGCGCAGTGGCTGGCCTCGACCGGGGCCCGCGAGATCGTGCTGGTGAGCGAGAACTCGACGTCCTACGGCAAGGACCTGGGCGACCTTCGTGCGCTGGAGAAGCTTCTTCCCGAGTTGGCCGCGGTCGACGGCATCGAGCGAATCCGGGTGTCCTACCTGCAACCGGCCGAGCTGCGGCCCGCCCTGCTCGAGACAATCGCGACCACGCCGGGTGTCGCGCCGTACTTCGACCTGTCCTTCCAGCACGCGTCGCCGACGGTGCTGCGCCGGATGAAGCGCTTCGGCTCGACCGAGTCGTTCCTCGACATCCTGCAGCGAGCCCGATCGTTCGCGCCCGAGGCGGGCGCGCGCAGCAATGTCATCGTCGGATTCCCGGGCGAGACCGAGGACGACGTCGCCGAACTCGTGCGCTTTCTGAGCCAGGCGCGCCTGGATGTCGTGGGGGTGTTCGGCTACTCCGACGAGGACGGGACCGACGCCGAGTCCTTCGCGGGCAAGTTGTCCGCAGCTGAGATCGCCGACCGCGTCGAGCACATCAGCGCATTCGCCGAAGAGCTGATGAGCCAACGCGCGGACGACCGGATCGGCAGCACCGTCGAGGTGCTCGTCGACGACGTCGAGGAGATGAGCGGACGCGCGGCGCACCAGGGTCCGGACGTGGACGGGACGACACGCCTGACCGGCGGGAGGACTGCACCCGTGGGCCGGTTTGTCCCCGCTCGTGTGACCGGGGCGGAGGGCGTCGACCTGGTGGCCGAGGCAGTGGGCGCGCCGTGGTGAGGCAGACGAGGTTCGAACCCGCGCCGCTGCCCGACGACCCGATCTCGGATCCCCCGAGCCCCGCGTCGGCGTGGAATCTGGCGAACGCACTCACCATGTTCCGCCTGCTGCTCGTGCCAGTGTTCCTCGCCGCGCTGTTGCGTCATTCCGGTAACGCGCCGGGCTGGCGGGTGGCCGCATGGGCGATCTTCGCAGTCGCCTCGATCACCGACCGCCTGGACGGCGAGCTGGCCCGTAAGCGGGGGCTGATCACCGAGTTCGGCAAGCTGGCCGACCCCATTGCCGACAAGACGCTCGTGGGTGCCGCCCTCATCGGGCTGTCGCTGGTGGGCGACCTGCCGTGGTGGGTGACCGTCGTGATCATGGTCCGCGAGGTCGGCGTGACCGTCCTGCGGTTCTGGGTGATCCGCCACGGTGTGATCGCCGCCAGCCGTGGCGGCAAGGTCAAGACCCTGCTCCAGGCGGTCGCGATCGGATTGTTCGTCCTGCCGCCGTGGGGCTGGCTGCGCGATATCGCCTGGGTCGCCATGATCGCAGCGATCGTCGTCGCGCTACTCACCGGGTTCGACTATGTCGGGCGCGCCGTGCGCCTGCGCCGCGAGGCGCACGGCACACGTGTCGCCGCCTGACCCGGAATGCCGAGCCCGCGCCTAGCCCGCGCCTGACCCGGAATGCCGAGCCGGCGGCACGATGTTGTCGAGTACGGGTTGTTCGCTGTGAGCGGACGCAACGTGCGCACCGCTCGCCGATCGGCTGGGACCGGTACCGTGAGAGTTTGCGGCGGTGACACCGCCGACAGCACCACGCCAGCTCTGGCCGCCGACACGACACCGAGGGGGTCCGCATCATGGCCGTACTTCGCCAGGTAGTGGGTGACACCCTGCGCACCCTGCGACTGCGCCAGCGTCGAACGTTGCGCGAGGTGTCCTCAAGTGCGCGGGTGAGCCTGGGCTACCTCTCCGAGGTCGAGCGTGGCCAGAAGGAGCCCTCGTCGGAGTTGCTCGCCGCGATCGCCGGTGCGCTGGATGTCGAGCTCTCCGAACTCTTCGCCGAGGTCAGCACGACGCTGCGTCGCGAGGAGAAGCTGCAGTCCGGTGGCCGGCTGGCCACCATTCCCGGGGCGGGCGCGGCGCGGATGGCGATCGCGCCGAGCACCGATGCCGGGCCGCAGCTGACGTCGGTCCGCACTGCCGCGGCCTGACCCCTTTTCAGCCCGCGTCGCCCGAGCGGCCAGTCACGTGGGTAACGCTGACACCATTGGTCACCTGAGTCACAGGCCAACGGCGCGTCCCGGTCGGCCTGCCGCGGACGGCGCAGCGACCGCCCTAGCGTCAGAGCCATGACCGCCTCCGACCCGCTGTTCGACACCCTCTTTCGCCCCACGACGCTTCCGCCGACGTTCCCCCCGACGATGGCTTCCGCGGCGCCGGTGCGGGTGCGCGGCACGCGGACCCGGGCGGGCAACGCCATGAACCGCACCCGTTCGGCCCTGCTCGACGGTGCGCGCCGGGCTGTCGAGGTCAGCGGCACCAAGATCACCATGGCTCAGGTCGCGGCCGCTGCCGGAGTCGCCAAGGCCACGCTCTACAACCACTTCCGTACCCGCGATGCCGTGCTGTCAGCGCTGCTCGCCGACGAGGTCGCACGCCTCGTCGAGCGGGCTGCCGCACGGCCGCTGGCCGACGCCCTCGCCGATATCGCGAACACGCTCGCCATCCACCCCGCCCTGCGCGCCCTCGCCCGGCAGGACCCGGCCACCGTCGCAGTACTGGGCTGCATGGACGCGACCGCCACCGGGTGGCAGATCGCGCGCGAGGGTGTCGATGCGCTGCTGGTCGCCGAGCGGCGTGGCGGCGCCGAGCTGGTGCTGCGCTGGCTCGCGTCCTACCTGGTCAGCCCCGCGGCCCCGGCCACGATCGCGGCCGAGGTCGCCATTCTGGTGGCGGCGCTCCCCGCCGCGACCGAGGACCCGGCGTCGGACGTGGCGTCGGACCCGGCGTCGGACGCGGTGGGCCGCGCGTCCGCTCAGGCAGGCTGACAGCGCGGGCACCAGTAGGTGCTGCGGGCCTGCGGCGGCGCGCCCTGGTCGGCGCGCAAGATCGGAGTGCGGCAGCGGCGGCATGGCTCGCCCGCTCGTGCGTAGACCCAGTGCTCCTGACCACGACCGATCCGGCCGGTCGTCGACTGCGCCGGGTGGTCACGGTTCGCCCGCAGCAGCCGGTACGCCGTCGCCACGATCTTCGGCAGGTCGGCCTCGCCGGTGCGCCGCCAGGGGTTCGCGCGCTCGATGAAGAGCACCTCGCACTTGTACATGTTGCCGATGCCGGCGAGGAGTCGCTGGTCGAGCAAGCTCTCGCCGATCGGCCGGTCCGGCTCGCCTGCCAGGCGCCGGACGGCGTCCGCACTGTCCCAGTCCGGGCCGAGCAGATCGGGGCCCAGGTGGCCCACCAGCTCGTCCTCGCTGCCTGTCGAGACCAGCGCGAGATCGTGGACGCGGTACCCGGTGGCCAGCCAGGACGCCGTGCCGAGCTGCGCGCGGATCAGGTGCTCCGGATGTCGCCGCGGTCTCTGGTTCGCGCGGGTCAGGAACCACGAGCCGTCCATCCGTAGGTGGCTGTGCAGCGTGTAACCGCTGTCGAGGCGGGTCAGGATGTGCTTTCCGCGCGCGAGGACCTCGGTGACCGTCATGCCGGTCAGCTCGGTGGTCGCGAGTTGCGGCACGCGCAGGTCTGCCCGGATGAGTTGCTGGCGCCCGAGTGCCTGGTCGAGGCGGTGCGCGGTGAGCCAGACGGTGTCGCCCTCCGGCACTACTCAGCCTCGCAGCCGCAGGCCGCGGGGGGTGGGCCGGAACCCGGCCGCCTCGAGCGCCTCGCCCAGTGGTGAGGCGATGATCGGCACGCCGTCCGCGCGCTCGACGGCCAGCTTGCCCAGTAACCCGTCACGCACGGCGAGCGCGAGCGCGTCGGCTGCCGGCTGCAGCAGGGCCGGGTCGTCGACGAAGGACAGGAGCGTGCGGCCGCCGCGCTCGACATACAGCGTGCAGGCACCGTCCACCGTGACGACCAGCGCCCCGGCCTTGCGGGCCGCCTGGTGGCCACGGCCGCCGCCCTCTGGCGCCGGGGCGTGCGGCCACGGTAGCGCCGCGCCGTACGGGTTGGCCGGATCGGTCGCGGCCAGCACAAGAGCAGGTGCGGGTTCGCGCACTTCGTCCGCACGTGCCTGCTCGCGCAGCCGGTCGACCGCGCCCGGCAGCGCGAACTGGGCGGCACCGAGGCCGTCGACGAAATACCCGCGTCGGGCGCGTCCTGACTCCTCGGCTGCCTTGAGCACCGGGTACACGCCGGCGAACCCGCCCGACACCCGTTCGCCGGCCACCGAGCCGCGCGTCACGAGCCCGTAGCGATCGAGCAGGACATCGGTGGCGGCGAGCGCCCGTCGGGTCGGGTCGAGGTCGCGCGCCGGAGTCGTGGACCAACGTCCTGTCATCGTCGGGGGGGCGCCGCGCGGCGCCGACGTCGGCACGCCGGCCAGCCCGGCGTAGCGGCCGTACCTGGTCCGCGGAGCACGGCGTTGCTGGGCGTGCGCCGTCCGGGACCCGCCGGCGAGCCGGGCGCGCACCGGGGCCAGCGTGTCGTTGGTCAAGGCACCGGCCCACACCAGGTCCCAGACCGCGGCGGCAACGTCCTCGTCGGACGCGCCGACGGCGCGTTCGGCCAGTGCCCGGAAAAACACCGCACTGCCCGCGTCGAGCGTGGCGACGGCGGCGTGCACCGCACCGGCAATCGCCTCGACGGGTGGCAGGAGGAGCGGGGCGAGGTCGGCCGGCGCCAGCGCCAGCCAGCCGTCGTGCCCGGCCAGGGAGCCGGCGCCCGCCCAGACCACCTCACCGGCGAGGGTCAGCTCGTCGAGCAGGGCGGGGGAGTAGCCGGTGACGCGCGAGGGCAGGACGAGCGACTCGAGCGCGGAGGCCGGCAGCGGGACGCCGGCCAGCTGCTCCACGGTGCGCAACAGCGCGTCCACACCTCGCGAGGAACGTGCCCCGACGCCCTGCCACGACGGGATGAAGCGGGCCAGCGCTGCTGGCGCCACGGGCTCGACCTCCTTGCGCAGCGCGGCCAACGACCGGCGGCGCACCATGCGCAGCACCTCGGCGTCGCACCACTCCAGCGCGGTCCCGCCGGGCCGGAACTCGCCCTGCAGCACCCGCCCTGCCGCCGTCAGCCGTGCGAGGGCGGCACCCACGACCGCCACACCCAATCCGAGACGGTCGGCGACGTCGGACGTCAGGAACGGACCGTGGGTGCGCGCGAAGCGCGATACCAGGTCGCCGAGCGGGTCGCGGACCGGCTCGGTGAATGCCTCTGGCACGCCGGTGGGCAGCGCGGTACCCAGCGCGTCGCGGATGCGTCCGGCGTCCTCGATCGCGACCCATCGTTGCTCGCCGGCCACCCGCACCCGGATCGCGCGTCGTTGCTCCTCCAGCCCGGCCAGGTCGTGGGGCGTCGCTCCGCGTGCGATCGCCTCGGCCGTCGCCAGATCGCCCACTGCCCGCAGCAGGTCGTGCACGGAATCAATCCCGTTTGCGTGCCGATCCGGCGCCAGCCGGGTGACCTCACGCTCGACCTCGGCGAGCGCGTCCGCGTCGAGCAGTTCGCGCAGCTCGCTCGCCCCGAGCAGCTCGGCCAGCATGGCGGTGTCGAGCGAGAGCGCCTGCGCCCGGCGCTCGGCGAGTGGTGCGTCGCCCTCGTAGAGGAACATGCCGACGTAGCCGAACAGCAACGAGCGGGCGAACGGCGATGCTGTCGGTGTCTCGACCTCGACCAGCTTCACCTGCCGCGACGCCAGATCCCGCATCAGCCCGACGAGGCCGGGGACGTCGTACACGTCCTGCAGGCACTCGCGCATCGCCTCCAGCACGACCGGGAAGTCGCCGTACTCCGAGGCGACCTGGAGCAGCTGATTGGCGCGCTGGCGCTGCTGCCAGAGAGGCGTACGGCGGCGCGGGTCGCGACGGGGCAACAGCAGCGACCGTGCGGCGCACTCGCGGAAGCGGGAGGCGAATAGCGCCGACCCGCCGACCTCGCCGGTGACCCTGGCCTCGATCTCGTCCGGTTCGAAGACGGCGAGCTCCGACCCGGGCACCTCGCCGTCAGTGTCGGGCAGGCGCAGCACGATCCCGTCGTCGGAGTGCATCGAGGACACGTCCAGGCCGTAACGCTCGCGCAGCCGGCCGGCGATGGCCAGTGCCCAGGGCGCGTTCACGGGCGCACCGAACGGGCAATGCACGACCAGGCGCCAGTCGCCGAGCTCGTCGCGGAACCGCTCGATGAGCACCGTTCGGTCGTCGGGCAGGTGACGCGTGGCCCGCTTCTGCTCCGCGAGGTAGGCGAGCAGGTTGGCCGTGCCCCACTCGTCCAGTCCGGCTGCCTGCGCGCGGGCGGCGGCGGCCTCCGGGGTGGCCAGCGACACCTCCCGCAGGAAGGCTCCCAGGGCACGGCCCAGCTCGACCGGACGCCCCGGCGAATCGCCCTTCCAGAAGGGCATTCGGCCCATCTGACCCGGCGCCGGCGTCACCAGCACGCGGTCGTGCGTGATGTCCTCGATGCGCCAGGAGGTCGAGCCCAGCAGGAACACATCGCCGACGCGCGATTCGTAGACCATCTCCTCGTCGAGTTCGCCGACCCGCCTGCCCGGCCCCTCGCCGGTCGCCATGAACACACCGAACAGCCCCCGGTCGGGGATCGTCCCGCCGCTGGTGACGGCGAGGCGCTGCGCGCCCTTGCGGGCGGTGAGCTCGCCGGTGACGCGGTCCCAGACCAGCCGCGGACGCAGCTCGGCGAAGGCGTCGGACGGGTACCGGCCGGCGAGCATGTCCAGCGTCGCCTCGAGGGCACTGCGCGGCAGCCCGGCGAACGGTGCGGCCCGGCGCACCAGCTCCTCGACGTCGTCCACGGTGACCGTTTCCAGAGCGACCATCGCGACGATCTGCTGCGCCAGGACGTCGAGCGGATTGCGGGGGTAGCGCATCGACTCGATCGCGCCGTCGCGCATCCGCTCGGCCACGACCGCGCACTCGACCAGATCGCCCCGGAACTTGGGGAAGATCACGCCGCGCGACACGGCGCCGACCTGGTGCCCGGCGCGTCCGACGCGTTGCAGACCGGACGCGACCGAGGGCGGCGACTCGACCTGCACCACCAGATCGACCGCGCCCATGTCGATGCCCAGTTCCAGACTCGATGTCGCCACGACCGCCGGTAACCGCCCGGCCTTGAGGTCCTCCTCGACGAGCGAGCGCTGCTCGCGCGACACCGAGCCGTGGTGGGCGCGGGCGACGACGACCTCGGACTCGGAACGGGCGGAACCGGACTGGCCCATCAGCTGGGCGGGGACCGTTGCCTGTTCGGCCGCGATACCGGCGCGCTCGGTCGCCAGTTCGTTGAGCCGCGCGGTGAGCCGTTCGGCCAGGCGCCGGGAGTTGGCGAACACAATGGTCGAGCGGTGCGTCTCGACGAGGTCGAGCACCCGTTCCTCGACGTGCGGCCAGATGCTCGCGCGATTGCCCGCCCCGGCCGCCGGACCGCTGAGATCCTCGGTGAGCTCGCCCAGGTTCGACATGTCCTCGATCGGCACGACGACCTCGAGATCGAACATCTTCGTGCTCGGTGGCTGGACGACGGTCACCGGGCGGCCGCCGGCCAGGAACGTCGCCACCTCGCCGACCGGGCGGACGGTGGCGGACAGGCCGATGCGCTGAGCGGGGAGGTCGAGGAGCCGGTCGAGGCGTTCGAGTGACAGGGCCAGGTGGGCGCCCCGTTTGGTGGCGCACACCGCGTGCACCTCGTCCACGATGACGGTGTCCACGCCACGCAGCGACTCGCGCGCGGCCGAGGTGAGCAGCAGGAACAGCGACTCCGGAGTGGTGATCAGGATGTCTGCAGGAGCCCTGGCGAATGCGCGGCGCTCGTCGGCGGGGGTGTCACCGGAGCGCGTCGCGACACTGACCTCAGGCTCGGGCAGGCCCAGCCGCCCGGCCGCCTGCCGAATCCCCGCGAGGGGGGAGCGCAGGTTGCGTTCCACATCGACGGCCAAGGCCTTGAGCGGGCTCACGTAGAGCACGCGGCAGCGACGCAGCGGTTGTTCGGGCTTGGGCAACGCGGCCAGCCGGTCGAGGGCGGAGAGGAACGCGGCGAGCGTCTTGCCGCTGCCCGTGGGGGCGACGACGAGGGTGTGCTCGCCGCGGGCGATCGCATCCCACGCGCCGTCCTGGGCAGGCGTCGGGGCGTCGAACGCACCGTCCAGCCAGGCCTGGGTGGCGGGGGAGAAGCGGCTCATGCGGCCATTCTGCCCGCCAGATCCGACAGCGTGCCGGCGCACGATCTTGATACGCCACGCACGCCATGACGCGTGTGGCGTATCAAGATCGCGCGAGCCGGGCCGTCAGCCGCCCGCGGACATCCGGCCAGTCATCGTCGGTCATGGCGTACTGGACGGTGTCGCGCCAGGTCCCGTCCAGGCGCAGTCGGTGCTTGCGCAGCAGGCCCTCCCTGGTCGCGCCGAGTCGCGCGATGGCGTTCTGTGAGCGGACGTTGAAGACGTCGGTGTGCCAGACGACGCGCACGGCGCCGAGCGTGTCGAAGGCGTGGGTCAGCATCAGCAGCTTGGACTCGGTGTTGTGCCCGGTGCGCCACCAGCGCTTGCCCAGCCAGGTGTGTCCGATGCCCAGTGCGCGAGCCGCGGGCGCCACCTCGTAGTACGACGTCGCTCCGGCGAACTCGCCGGTCACCGCGTCCACCTGGGCGTAGGTGAAGCGCTCGCCGCGCGCCCAGGCGGCCAGTGCCGCCAGCACGGCTCGCTCGGCGTCGGCGACGGTGGCCGGCGCGGCGACGGGCATCCAGCGAAACACCTCCGCCGCGTCCGCCCCGGTTCCCGCGGCGGACAGATAACCGCCAGCGTGCTCGAAGGTGAGTGGTTCTAGGCGGATCAGCCGTCCGGCGAGTACGGGCAGGCAGTACCAGCGGTCGGGTTCGGTCACCCGGCCAGCCTATTGTGGTCGTCGTGCGACTCACCGACTTCTGGCGGCGGATGGAGGAGCGTTTCGGGGGCACCTACGCCCACAGCGTCGCCAAGGACTACCGGCTGCCGCAGCTGGGAGTGACCGTGGACGACGCGCTGGCCAAGGGCATCGAGGTCAAGGACATCTGGCGTGCGGTGTGCGCCGAGTTCGACATGCCCGCCCACCTGATCTGACGAGGATCCAAGCGTAACGACACGCCGTTGGAACTCCTCCCGATCGAACAGGTGTTCGGCTATCGTCTATCCACAGCGGGACGCGTTGTCCACAGCCACGCGGCCCGTCGCCACATTGTCGGTGGTTGGTTCTAGCGTCAGCTCCGACAGGTCGGCACGGCAGTCGGGCACAGCAGGTCGTCGCACGGCGGCGTCAACCACGAGTTCGGGAGTCTTTGATGGCAGCAGGGTTCGATCGGGAAAAGGCGCTCGAAATCGCCATGGCGCAGATCGACAAGCAGCACGGCAAAGGCGCGGTGATGCGCCTCGGCGATCGCGCCGCGGCGCCGATCGAGGTGATCCCCACCGGCTCGATCGCCCTCGACGTCGCGCTCGGTATCGGTGGACTGCCGCGCGGTCGCGTCGTGGAGATCTACGGTCCGGAAAGCTCCGGCAAGACGACGGTCGCCCTGCACGCGGTGGCCAACGCCCAGGCCGCCGGCGGTGTGGCGGCGTTCATCGACGCCGAGCACGCGCTCGACCCCGATTACGCGAAGGCACTCGGCGTCGACACCGATGCGCTGCTGGTCAGCCAGCCCGACACCGGCGAGCAGGCGCTCGAGATCATGGACATGCTGATCCGCTCCGGTGCGCTCGACATCATCGTCGTCGACTCGGTGGCCGCACTCGTGCCGCGCGCGGAGATCGAGGGCGAGATGGGCGACAGCCATGTCGGCCTGCAGGCCCGGTTGATGAGCCAGGCGCTGCGCAAGATCACCGGCGCGCTGAGCAACACCGGCACCACTGCGATCTTCATCAACCAACTGCGCGAAAAGATCGGCGTGATGTTCGGCTCGCCCGAGACCACGACGGGCGGCAAGGCGCTGAAGTTCTACTCCTCGGTCCGCCTCGACGTCCGGCGCATCGAGACACTCAAGGACGGTGGCGATGCGGTGGGCAACCGCACGCGCGTCAAGGTCGTGAAGAACAAGGTGGCCCCGCCGTTCAAGCAGGCGGAGTTCGACATCGTGTACGGGCAGGGCATCAGCCGGGAAGGCTCGTTGATCGACGTCGGCGTCGAGCAGGGCATCGTCAAGAAGTCCGGCGCCTGGTACACCTACGAATCCGACCAGCTCGGCCAGGGCAAGGAGAACGTCCGCAGCTTCCTGCGCGACAACCCCGATCTCGCCGACGAAATCGAGAAGCGCATCAAGGAGAAGCTGGGCGTAGGCGCGCGCGTCGACGACACCTCGCCCATCGACGTGGTGCCGGCGTCGGTCGACTTCTAGGTCGGCGGCAGTTCATGACAGCGGCTGACCACGCTCGGAACGGCCCGCCTGACGGGCCCTCAGTCCCACCTGAGGATGCCGAGTTCCTGGGGCCGCCAGGTGACCCGGAGACTGTGGCGCGCGCGATCTGCCTGCGCCAACTGGACCGCCGCGCGCGTACTCGTGCCGAGCTGGCGGAGCTGCTACGCAAGCGCGGCGTCCCGGACGAAGCGGCGGTGCGAGTCTTGGACCGGTTTACCGAGGTGGGCCTCATCGACGACAGCGCCTTGGCCGACGGATATGCGCTGGCGCACCACCACGAGCGCGGGCTCGCCGGTAGGGCGGTGGCGCTCAAGCTGCGCCGCCGTGGCATCGCCGAGGACACGGTCCGATCCGCGGTCGAACAGATCGACCCGGTGGTCGAGCTGGAAACCGCGCGGGCCCTTGCCCGGAAACGGTTGCGGTCCTTGCTGGCTCTCGACCCGCAGGCCCAGGCACGTCGGTTGGTCGGGTTGCTGGCCCGCAAGGGCTACCCCCCCCGGCATGGCCTACCAGGTTGCGCGCGAGTGTCTCGCGGGGCTGCCCGATGACGACGTGAGCCTCGACTGAGCGCGCGAAGCACCGCGTCGGCTCGGCGTCGGGACACGGTGTCACTTGCTTTGTGGGGTACGCCTTCCTAACCTCACACTTACCAGGTATAACGCCTTCGACCGCGCCCGTGCGGCGTCGACCTCGCCGATCCCCGTGATCCGGTGGGTCGTCGACCTCGGGCGGACATAGTTTCCCGACCGCACTCACAGATTGGTTGCCTGCAGTTCGGCGCTCAAGGCCGAGACGGATGGTGTTCGTGCCGTCCGCTCGTCCCGTAGTGCCGTCGTGGCGTTCGACCCGGCTTGCTCGTCCAGGCTGTGCGCTCACGAGGAGGCGGTAACGGTGGCCAGGGAAGCGCAATGGTAGGCGTCTGGTACGCAGCCGTCGGTGCCGTATTGCTACTGGGATTGGTGTATGTCGCCGCATACGCCCGACGCAGCAAGGGAGAGTCCGCCGCACGTCATCCGCGCGCACGGTCGCCACGGGTTGCGACCGCGCCCACCCATTCGGTGTCGGTCGCAGCCGGTCAATCCGGCCCGGATGCGCAGCTGTCGCCTGCCCCGACTGCGGAGATCGACGCCGCGCTGCAGGCTGCCTCCGCCGAGGCGGCGTCGATCCGCCGGATCGCCCGCGCCGAGTCCGAGTCTGCAGGCGCGGACTCACGAGCATTAGTGAAGCGGGCGCAGAGCGAGGCCGCCGACATCGTGGCTCAGGCGCGACGGCGCGCTGAGCAGGAGTCGGCCGACGCAGAACGCGCTCGTGCGGAGCTGGCGAGCCGGACCCGCGAGCTGGAGCAGAGCCAGGCGCGTCTGCGGGAGGACGAACGCCGCGTTGTCGTCGAGACCGGCGAACTGGACCGCTCGCTGCAGCAGCTTGCCGTGCAGCAGCAGCGCATCGCCGACGACGAGGTGGACCTGAGCCGGCACGCGGCCGACCTCGGCGATCGCGTCGACGAGCTGGAGCGGCGCGCGAGCAGCGTCGACCGCGAACTGGAGCGCATCGCCGGGCTGTCGGCCGAGCAGGCCAAGGCCGAGCTGATGGCCGGCGTCGAGGTGACCGCACGGCGCGACGCCGCGATGTTGGTCCGGACCATCGAGAACGAGGCGCGCGCCGAGGGCACCGACCGCGCCCGCGAGATCGTCTCGGAGGCGGTTCAGCGGGTCGCCAGCGAGCAGACCAGCGAGACGGTGGTCAGCGTCATGCATCTGCCCAGCGACGACATGAAGGGCCGCATCATCGGGCGCGAGGGGCGCAACATCCGGGCGTTCGAGTCGACGACGGGCGTGAACCTGATCATCGACGACACCCCCGAGGCGGTCCTGCTCTCGTGTTTCGACCCGGTGCGCCGCGAGATCGGCCGGCTCACCTTGGAGCGGCTGGTCGTCGACGGACGCATCCACCCGCACCGCATCGAGGAGGCCTTCGAGCAGAGCAAGGCCGAGGTCGACAAGCTGTGCCTGCGCGCGGCGCGCGATGCCCTGGCCGACGTCGGCATCACCGACCTCGACGAGCGGTTGCTGCCGACCCTCGGCCGGCTGAAGTACCGCACCAGCTACGGCCAGAACGTGCTCGGCCACCTCATCGAGACCGCGCACATTGCCGCAACCATGGCCGCCGAACTCGGTATCGAACCCACGTTGATCAAGCGATGCGCATTCCTGCACGACATCGGCAAGGCCCTGACCCACGAGGTCGAGGGCAGTCATGCCATCATCGGCGCCGAGCTGCTGCGCAGATATGGCGAGGACGAAGCGGTCGCGCACGCCGTCGAGGCCCATCACAACGAGGTGCAGCCGCGCACCGTCGAGGCGGTGCTCACCCAGGCCTCCGACACCTGTTCGGCCGCACGTCCGGGCGCCCGCCGCGAGTCGCTGGAGTCCTACGTCAAGCGGCTTGCCCGAATCGAGGAGATCGCCAGCACCCGGCCGGGTGTCGAGAAGGTGTTCGCGATGCAGTCCGGTCGCGAGGTGCGGGTCATGGTGCAGCCCTCGGAGGTCGACGACCTCGCCGCATCGGTGATCGCCCGTGAGATTGCCAAGCAGATCGAGGACGAACTCACCTACCCCGGCCAGATTCGGGTCACGGTCGTGCGTGAGTCGCGCTCCATCGAGATCGCGCACTGACCCGGCGCCGCTACCCGGTCAGCCGATCCCGCAGCAGGCGGGCGAGCGGCCATGCTCCGTCGGTGGTGTTCGCGACGACCGTATGGGTCAGCGCGGACACGGGGTCGTGCACGGACCGCAATGACACCCCGTGGTCGCACCCCTCCAGGATGACCGCCGCTCCGGTGGGATGCAGCCAGAAACCCAAGCCGTAGCGCATCCGCTCTTGAGCGACGTCGCTACGCGGGGTGGTCAGGTCGCGGACCACCTCCGCCGCCACGATCCGTCCCGCGAAGAGCGCGGTCCAGAACCTACGGAAGTCAGCGACAGTGGAGTACGCGCCGCCGTCACCGCTGCCGCGCACCGGTAGGTGGAAGACGTTCGTCCGCCCGTCCGGCAGGTAGCCGAGCGCGGCCCGCCCGGGCAGCTCGTCGGAGCGCAGGAAGGCGGTGTCGCGCATCCCGGCCGGCGTCCACACCCGCTCCTCGACGAGGTCGTGAAACGACACGGCGGCTGCCCGTTCGACGAGCACGGCGAGCACGGCATAGCCGCTGTTGCAGTACGAGAAGCGCGAACCTGCCGGGAACTTGGTGGGGAAGCCGGCCAATGCGGGAAGGTAGGCCTCGGCGCTGTCGAGCTGCTGGACCGGCACCCGCGGTGGTGCCTCCACTTCGGCGTCCTCGTCCACGTAGTCGCCGATGCCGGAGGTGTGCGCGAGCAGGTGCCCGACGGTGACGTCGTCCGCGATGAGCGGCAGGTCTGGGCCCAAGAGCGAGCGTGCGGTCGTGTCCAGCGACAGCGCGCCGTCTGCGATCAGGGCTGCGACGGTGAGCGCAGCGAACCCCTTGGTGGCGCTGGCGGTGGCCCACAGCGTGTCTGCCGTGCAAGCGATCCCGTGTGCGCGGTCGGCCAGGCCGTAGGCACGTTCGAACTCGACGACGTCGCCGCGGCTGACTGACACCACGCCGGACATGGCGCCCGACGACGCGAGCGAGTCGACCTCCTCGCCAAGGTTTCCCATGGTCCGGACCGTATCCTCGACCGCAACATGGATACGCCGCGCACCTACGACATCCGTACCTACGGGTGCCAGATGAATGTCCACGATTCCGAGCGCCTGGCCGGATTGCTCGAGGACGCCGGCTACGCACGCGGTGCCGGCGACGACGTCGACCTGGTCGTTTTCAACACCTGTGCGGTGCGTGAGAACGCCGACAACCGGCTCTACGGCAACCTCGGTCGGCTGTATCCGGCCAAGAAGCGCCGTCCCGGGATGCAGATCGCGGTGGGCGGCTGCCTCGCGCAGAAGGATCGCGGCACGATCGTCGAGAAGGCGCCGTGGGTCGACGTCGTCTTCGGCACACACAACCTGGCCGCGCTGCCGGTCCTGCTGGAACGCGCGCGGCACAACGACCAGGCGCAGGTCGAGATCGTCGAAGCGCTGCAGAACTTTCCGTCTGATCTGCCGACCCGGCGCGAGTCCCCGTACAGCGCCTGGGTGTCGGTGTCGGTCGGGTGCGACAACACGTGCACGTTCTGCATCGTTCCGTCGCTGCGTGGCACCGAGACCGACCGCCGCTCGGGCGACGTCCTGGCCGAGGTGCGCGCACTGGTCGACGCCGGGGTCATCGAGGTGACGCTGCTCGGGCAGAACGTGAACTCCTACGGCCGTTCCTTCGGCGACCGGTACGCCTTCGGCAAGCTGCTGCGGGCCTGCGGGGAGATCGCCGGACTGGACCGGGTGCGCTTCACCAGCCCGCATCCGCGCGACTTCACCGACGACGTGATCGCGGCGATGGCCGAGACGCCCAACGTCTGCCCGCAGCTGCACATGCCGTTGCAGTCCGGGTCCGACGCGGTGCTCAAGTCGATGCGGCGCTCGTACCGGCAATCGCGCTATCTCGCCATCATCGAGTCGGTACGCGCGGCGATGCCGGACGCCGCGATCACCACCGACATCATCGTCGGCTTTCCCGGCGAGACGGACGAGGACTTCGAGCAGACGTTGCACGTCGTGCACGCGGCCCGGTTCGCGAGCGCGTTCACGTTCCAGTACTCGAAGCGGCCCGGCACCCCAGCCGCTTCGATGGACGGCCAGGTGCCCAAGGCCGTGGTGCAGGAACGCTACGAACGGCTGATCGCGCTGCAGGACGAGGTGTCCTGGGACGCCGCGAAGGCGCTCGTCGGCCGCGAGGTCGAGGTGCTGGTCAGCACCGGCGAGGGACGCAAGGACGGTGCCACCGGCCGAGTGTCCGGGCGGGCGCGCGACGGCCGGCTGGTGCACGTGCGCGCAGTCGCTGACCCGGGCGACGTCGTCCGCACCGCGGTCACTTATGCCGCGCCGCACCACCTCGTCGCCGACGGCGGTATCCGCGCGCACCGCCGGTGGCACGGTGCCGACACGGCCGCGCACCCCGCGCCGCGGCCGCTGCTCGCGATCGGCCGGCGCCCGACCCCCTGACCGCCCGACCCCCTGGCCGCCCGACCCCCTGGCCGCCCGACCCCCTGGCCGCCTCAGCCTTGGCCCCTGAGC
>JBBQZQ010000008.1:0-103957 GCA_038207565.1 Mycobacteriales bacterium | reverse complement strand
GCGCCGCGAGATTCCCGACCGCGACCGGCCCTTCCGCGTGCCGTTCGGCGACGTCATCCCGTTCATCGCCTTCTACTGCTCGAACCTGATCGTGTACTGGGCGGGCTGGACGACCGACTGGAAGCTTTTCGTCGCCGTCGCGCTGGGGTTCGTGGTCCTGGCGATCTTCCACTTCACCGGGACCGCCGACACCGGCAACCTCGACCTGCGCGCCGGTGCGACGTGGGCGTTGCCCTGGTTCGTCGGACTGTGCCTCATCAGCTACCTGGGCGACTTCCCCGAGCACGGCGAGCATGCCGGCAACACTGGGACGATCGGCTTCGGCTGGGGCTTCCTCGTCCTGCTGGCGCTGAGCGCCCTTGTCTACTGGGTGGCGATGAGGGTGCGGCTGCCCCGGCAGCGGGTCGAGGAAAACATCGAGGAGACGATCGCCGAAGCCGCCGAGGAGGACGCCGAGCTCGGGTCCGCCGGCGCCAGCTGACGGCCGGTCCTGTTGGCTCACGTATGGATGCCTACTGGGCCGCCGACGTCGACCCACCCGGTTACCTCACCGAGCTTCGGCGAGCTGGATTCCAGACCCTCGTCCGAAACGAACGGGGCTTGCATCGGACCCCGTAGCTTTCTCGCTCGCACGGGCACCGGCGAGACAAAATCGGTGCAACCCTCGGTACCGAGGACCCCGTCGCTGTCGCGCTGGTGACCGCGATATATCACGGTGATGTCGCGGCGCTGCATCGCCTGCTGGCCAACCATCCCGGTCTGGCCGCGTCAAGGTTCAGAGACGATGACCCGGACGGGATGTCGCGCACCCTGCTGCACGGCGTCACAGATTGGCCCGGTCACTTTCCTCATGGTGCCGAGTCGGTGGCAGCGTTGGTAGCGGCCAGCGCCGATGTGAACGCCCGATTCCGAGGCCCGCACGGGGAGACGTCGCTGCACTGGGCGGCCAGTAGTGACGACATCGAGGTGCTCGACGCGCTACTGGATGCTGGCGCCGATATCGAAGCACCGGGCGCGGTGATTGCCGGCGGCACCCCGCTCGCTGACGCGACAGCGTTCGCGCAGTGGGAGGCTGCTCGAGGGCTGGTCGGGCGGTGGCCCAGGTCAACCTATTCGCTGCGGCGTCTCTGGGGCTGATGGTCCAGCTCGAGGGTTTCATCAGCGGCGCAAACCCAGCCGGCCCGGATCAGGTCAGCGACGCCTTTTGGGCTGCCTGTCATGGCGGCCAGCAACCTGCCGCCGCGTACCTGCTCGATCACGGTGCCGCGCTGAACTGGCTACCGGCGTGGAGAAGCTGACCCTGCGTGACGCCGCCGCCCGCAGCGGCGCAACCGATCTCATCACCTGGCTGCTCGGCGTCGGCGCCAAAACGGCGAGCGAGCTTCGAGGCGACTGATCACCACCGCTGCAGCCAGCCGGGCGCACGCGGGGTCCGGCACGTTATCCGCTACATCGAGGCGAGGCTTCACGGTCAAACCGCCCCGGACATCCCGCAAAGTCGCGGCAACCACGGTGCGAGACACCGTCGACACGTTCCAGTCCTCGCCAGAGTGCGCGAACCAGAACACCCGCCAGGCCCACGCCTGTGTACCTGACCGGGTGCTCGACGAGATCGGTGCTGACGTCGACCTCGGCCAGGTCAGCGGCGAGCAACTCGCGGAGGTCCTCGAGCTGCTCTGTGGGAACGCTCGCCAGCGACCCGGAACCGCAACCGGGCCGCGGAGGCCGCATGGCTGAGCTGGTGCCAGCGCGCTGACCACGCCGGTCCGGCTCTGTCGCTGAGCACCGAACGACTACGCGAACCGGCCGTCACCGAATTGCTGCAGCCACCGCGTCGCCGCGGCTGACCCGAAATGCTGCCAGCCAGCACTCAGAGCTGACCGGACGTCAAGATCATCGCTAACGCCAACGGCTGAACGACAACCTTCGAAGATCGCCACGATTGAGCGACTTCGTTCTGTGAGTTTCTTAGCGGATACCTCACAGAGCTTCATGCAACGGCTTCTTCACGTTCGGCAACCCACCGGCCGCCACGATCAGGAACCCGATTCGCACCTACCCGGCAGGATCGTCCCCTGGGGCTGCTGGACGCACTTTCACCGGTCGTGCAACAGGCCCGACGCCCGCCGCGACGGCCCGGATGTTGTTTGCGCGCACGAAGCGGGGCCTACAAGATCTCCAGCTTTCCGACGGTAATGCGCAGCGCGTCTTCTCCCGCGCGGACGTAGTGGTTCAGGACGGTCGTGAGTACGATCGTCCGCGGCCAACTGTTGTCCGCCGCGGTTGTTCGCATCCACCGGATGCGATGCCATCTTTCATTGTGTAGTTCGGGCTTCACGGGCAGGCCTGTGTTGGTGTCCATGAACAGCCAGAGCTTGTCAGTGGGCGGCGCTGGAAAGTTCCACCACGCCAAGTTCCTGTCCGGTTTGCCGGGCGGCGAGTTCTTCGCGACGTCGTCGTTCCGCGTCCTGCGCGTTGATCACCTGATGCAGGGAGGCGGTTTCGGGCAGCTGGAGCAGCTATTTGACGCGGGGCAGGAGTTCGTCGTGCATCAGCGAGCGTGGCAGTGGTACCTCATGCAGAACGCTGTTCTTGACCGGCCCGCGGTAGCCAGCCTGGTTTCGCGGCGTCACCCATGAGCCGTTCACGTGGGCATACCCGCGGTCGAAAAGCAGGTCGATCGCGCGGAGCCCGTTCTGTTCACCAAGACGCAGGCCACCGAAACCTGCAATTCGGATCTTCGCGCCGAACCGCGGCAGCCGTCTAAGGGACGCGTCGCTGCCCGCTGGTCCGCACAGCCTGTCGGCGGCGTCTGCTATTGCGCGGACCTGCTGTGTTTCCGGCCGCAGCCTGGGATCGACGTACTGCGTACTCGCTCCGTGCAAGACGGTGTGCCGGGCGATTTCCAAGCCGTCCAAGGGGTCGATGCTGCGGTCCAGCAAACCCAGTCGCCAGGCGAGCTTTCGCATCGCCGCGAGCTGCCCACCCAGGTCCTCTCGTCCGCGCGGCGAGAAGATCGTCTTCCCACCCTCTTCCATCACCTTGCGGCTGTGCTCAACGCGCCACTTGGCAACCGGGACCTCGCTAATTGTCGGAAATGATATGAGCGTTCAGGCGAGAGTCTCGCTGTTCCATCGTCCGGGGCTATTTGCCGCGGTCTCGACTGTCCTGCAGATACGCCTCGCCGAGGGCCTTGACTGTCCGAGCGGCTCGGACGTCGGCTCCTGCCGGGGTCTCGCGTTCGGCGTCCAGCGCGGACTCGGCCTGAGCGAAGATCAGTCGTGCTCCTCGCTCGGAGTTGGCGCGCCGGAGAACTCTCTTCCACGGCTCACCCTCGCCGGCCGGAGCGCGGAACATCACTTGGTAGCGGGAACCACCCGGCTCTGGCGCGTACAGCCGCACCCGCCATGGCCGCTTCGCGTCGCCGAGCCTCCGCGGCTTGCCTTGTGCCAGCAGCGTGGGCTTCCTTCGGGCCGGCATCCGTCCCCCGCATACGCTTGATTCGTCTGGTCGTTCCGCGGGGCCGCCAGAGAAGCCAACCGGCTTCGAGTATCACTTTCGTGTATCACTCCGAGCAGAATGATAAACGTGTCACTGGATTGAGGTTAGAGCGTGACCAACCGCCTGGCGTCCGCGACGAGTCCCTACCTCCTGCAGCACGCCCAGAACCCAGTGGATTGGTGGCCTTGGGGACCTGAGGCCTTCGAGGAAGCACGCCGTCGTGATACACCAATCCTGCTGAGCGTCGGCTACAGCGCCTGCCACTGGTGCCACGTCATGGCGCACGATTCGTTCGAGCGTGCCGACGTCGCCGAGCTGATGAACGCGCACTACGTCAACATCAAGGTCGACCGCGAGGAACGCCCGGACGTGGACGCGGTGTACATGCAGGCGACGGCCGCGCTGACCGGTCAGGGCGGCTGGCCGATGACCTGCCTCCTGACTCCGGACGGCGCGCCGTTCTTCGCCGGGACGTTCTTCCCGCGTGCTCAGTTCGTCGAGCTGCTGCGGAATGTGGCAGCCGCGTGGCGCGATCGGCGCGAGGAGGTCGTGGCGGCGGGCCAGCACGTCGTCAGCGCGCTCGCGCAGGTCGCGCCGGTGGCGTCGGCCGGCGGGCGGCCGCCGACTCCGGCGCAGCTCGACGAGGCCGCCGCCCGGCTCGTCGAGCAGTTCGACGCAGTCGAGGGGGGCTTCGGTCGCGCGCCCAAGTTCCCGCCGTCGATGGTGCTGGAGTTCCTGCTGCGCCAGCACCATCGCACCGGCGACGCGCAATCGCTGCAAATGTGCGAGGTGAGCTTCGAGGCGATGGCGCGCGGTGGCATGTACGACCAGCTCGCCGGCGGCTTCGCCAGGTATTCGGTCGACGCCCGCTGGGTCGTGCCGCACTTCGAGAAGATGCTCTACGACAACGTGCTGTTGCTGCGCGCGTACCTGCACTGGTGGCGGCGCACCGGCTCGGACCTCGCGGAACGGATTGTCCGGGAAACGGCAGACTTCCTGGTGCGTGACCTGATGACGCCCGAAGGTGGGTTCGCCTCAGCGCTGGACGCCGACACCGAGGGTGTCGAGGGCAAGACCTATGTGTGGACGCCGCACGAGCTGCGCGAGGTGCTGGGGTCCGACGACGCCGCGGCCGCGTCGCTGTTCGAGGTGACGGCGGCCGGCACCTTCGAGCACGGCGCATCGACCTTGCAGCTGCGCGCCGAGCCCGAGGACCGCGCGTGGTTCGACGACGTACGCATCCGCCTGCTCGCGGCGCGCTCGATCCGGGCTCAGCCGGGGCGCGACGACAAGATCGTGACTGCCTGGAACGGGCTCGCGATCGCCGCGCTCGCCGAGGCGGGAATCCTGCTCGATCCCCGTTACCTCGGCGCGGCCCGGCGGTGCGCCGAGCTGGTGCTGGACACTCACGTCGTGGCCGGTCGGCTGCGCCGTACGTCGCGCGACGGCATGGTCGGGGACGCGCTCGGAGTCGCCGAGGACTACGGGGACCTCGCCGACGGGCTCCTCGTCCTGCACCAGGCCACGGCCGAGGGCCGCTGGCTCGAGGTGGCCGGAGAGCTGCTCGGCTTCGCGCTCACCCACTTCGGCGACGGGGACGGTGGTTTCTTCGACACCGGCGACGACGCCGAAGCGCTTGTGCGCCGCCCGCAGGATCCGAGCGACAACGCGACGCCCTCAGGCTCGAGCGCCCTGGTGACCGCGCTGCTCACCTACTCCGCACTCACCGGCTCGCTCGAGCACCGCGCCGCGGCCGAGTCGGCGCTGGGCGCCGTGGCCGAGCTGGGCATCACGCAGCCTCGCTTCCTCGGCTGGGCGCTGGCTGCCGCGGAAGGTCTGGTGAGCGGCCCGGTACAGGTGGCCCTGGTCGGCGACGACGGAGCGCTGGCCGAGGTTGCCTGGCGCCACCGGCCGCCCGGCGCCGTCGTGCTCGCCGGCGACCCGGACGCCGAGGGGGTACCCCTGCTGGCCGGCCGCCCGCTGCTCGCGGGTGGCCCCGCCGCCTACGTCTGCCACGGGATGGTGTGCGATCTGCCGGTCGGTTCGCCGCGAGAGCTCGAGCGCGAGCTGCGCGCCGGCTGAGCGCCACCGCGCCCCCGTCCGCGCTTCCCGCTCCGGCTCAGATTCCAGGGCCCTCGGTGCGCAGCTTGTCAACCGCACCCATCGCTTCGCGCAGGCCGGTCAGCCAGTCCTCGGTGTGTTCGCCGACCAGCGTCACGCACCACGACAGCGCGTCGGAGCGCGAGCGCGCTACCCCGGCGTCCACCAGAGTATCGAGCACGCGTCGCTCGTCCTGCCGCAACCTGGTCATCACCGGAACGGCCAGGTGGCTGAACAGCACCTGGGTGTCGCCGATCCCTGCGCCCCACGCGACCTTGCGCCCGTAGCGGGCCTCGGCCTCGTCGGCGATCTGCATCCGGGCCTCACGCGTCTGCTCGCGGAAACGGCTGATCCGCCCCTGCGCAGCCGCGTGTGCGCCCGCCCCCTCGTCGTCGTCGCCGGCCTTCTCCGGCGCCGCGAGTTCGCCGGTCACGACGATCTCCTCCCGGTCGACGCTCACGCTGGGCGCCGCGGTGAACCAGTCCTCCGGCAGTCGCCCGGCGAACCAGGCCGCGGCATCGTCCGCTGATGGCAGGTCGGCCTGCTGCCAGCCCCCTGGTCGCCCGAATCCGTGTCCGCGGCCGCGTCCGCGCGGTCCGCCATGTCCTTGCCCTCTCATGCTTCCTCCTGTGCTGTACACGTTGCTACGACCACTACGGCCGTTGCAATCATTACATCATTACATTCAGATAGGCGCAGCGAAATACTCCGACAGCGAACAAGGAGCGGAATCTAGCTGAAGACAGCGAGCCAGATCGCGATGTAGTGACAGGTGGCGGCCACGAGCGTGCACGCGTGGAACACCTCGTGGAAGCCGAACACGCCAGGGAACGGTTCGGGCTTCTTCAGCGCGTAGACCACACCGCCGATCGTGTAGATGATCCCGCCCGCCATGATCAGCACCAGGGCGGCGACTCCTGCGCGGTCGAGCACGTCGGGCAGGACGAACACCGCGACCCAGCCCAGCGCGATGTAGCAGGGCACGGTCAACCAGCGGGGGGCATTGGGCCAGCTCGTCTGCAGCGCGACGCCGAATAGCGCGCCCGTCCACACTGTGGCGAGTACGGCGACCGCCGGACCCTCGGCGAGCGTCAGGACGGCGATGGGCGTGTACGAGCCCGCGATGAACACGAAGATCATCGAATGGTCGAGACGCTTCATGATCGCGTGGGCCCGCGGGCTCCAGTCGATGCGGTGATAGAGCGCGGAGGTGCCGAACAGCGCCGTCACTGTCGCCGCGTAGATCGAGGTGGCCACCGCGGGCGCCGTGCCCCGCAGGGCTGCGGCAACGGCGACCAGCGTTGCACCGCTGGCGATCGAGATCGCCGCGGCGTAGGCGTGCAGCCAGCCCCGCAGCCGAGGTTTGAGATCCGCGATGGCCTCGGCGAAGGCGGTGGCCGGCGACTCCGGCAGCGTCGTGGGCAGCGAATGCAGGCGATGGGGCAGCGACTCGTGAGCGCGGTCGTCTGACGCCATGCAGGCAGGTTACGGGGCCATGGATTCGCGCTGTCGCGTCCTGACGCACACACCTCGGAGGTGAGCCCAAGCGGGACTAGGGTGAAGTTCGTGGGTGTGCGATCGGCGATCTACTCGGTCTACGAACGCCGCCTGCGTGCGCACCTGGCCGGGCTGCCCGTGCCCAACCACGTTGCGATCATGATCGACGGCAACCGGCGCTGGGCCCGGGCAGCGGGCTTCGAAGACGTCAGCCAGGGGCACATCGCCGGTGCCCTGCACATCAACAACCTGCTCAGCTGGTGCCGCGAGGCCGGCGTCGGCCATGTGACGATCTGGCTGCTCTCGACCGACAACCTCCGCCGCCCACCGAACGAGCTCGAACCGCTGCTGCGCATCATTGCCGGCGTCGCCGATGCGCTCTCGGCCGACGGCAAGCCCTGGCGGGTCGTGGCGATGGGAGCGCTCGACCTGCTGCCCGGCGAGACCGTCGCCGCGTTGAAGTCCGCGCAGGAACGCACCGCTGATCGGGACGGGCTGACGGTGAACGTCGCGGTGGGCTACGGGGGGCGGCGTGAGATCGCCGATGCGGTGCGCTCGCTGCTGCACGAGCACGCCGCTGCCGGCACGTCCATCGAGGAGCTGGCCGACGTCATCGACGTCGACCACATCGCCGACCACCTCTACACCAAGGGCCAGCCCGATCCCGACCTGGTGATCCGCACGTCCGGCGAGCAGCGCCTGTCCGGGTTCCTGCTGTGGCAGTCCGTCCATTCGGAGTTCTACTTCGCCGACGTGCTGTGGCCGGACTTTCGCAAGATCGACTTCTTGCGCGCGCTGCGCGACTACGGCATGCGGCAGCGCCGCTTCGGCGGATGAATCCGCTCGTCTGCGCGTCCTGGGTCGCTGCGCATTCGGACGAGCTGCGTTTGGTCGACGTGCGCTGGTACCTGGACGGACGCTCCGGGCGAGCCGCCTACGACGCCGGGCATCTGCCCGGAGCTGTGTGGCTCGACGTCGACACCGAGCTGTCCGACCCGGCAACGCCCGCGGCAGGCCGGCACCCACTGCCGTCGCCGCAACGCTTCGCCGCGGCGCTGGAACGGGTCGGTATCGGCGAGGGGCAGCCGGTGGTCGCCTACGACGACGCAGGCGGGTCAGTCGCGGCGCGGCTCTGGTGGCTGCTGCACGTGCTCGGCGAGCCGGTCGCCGTGCTGGACGGAGGTATCGCGGCCTGGACCGGTGAGCTCACGAGAGAGGTCCCGGCACCGGAACGCCTCGAGCGCCCGCCGCGCTCCTGGCCACCCGAGCGCTTCGTCGATGCCGACGCGGTGGCCTCGTGGCCGGGTGCGGTGCTCGACGCCCGCACGGCGGCCAGGTTCGCGCACGGGGACCCGGCGATCGACCCGCGTCCCGGCCATGTACCCGGCGCGCTGAACTTTCCGTGGGCCGCCAACCTCGGTGCGGACGGCCGGATGCTGCCCCCGGACGCGCTCGCCCAGCGTTTTGCCGCGACCGGCGCCGGGCCGCCCGTGGCCTACTGCGGTAGTGGGGTGACCGCGTGCCATGACCTGCTCGCCTTGGCCGTAGCGGGACGCACGGACACCGCGCTCTACCCGGGGTCGTGGTCGCAATGGGGAGCCGAGAAAACCCGTCCGATCGAGACAGGGTGAGCCCTGGCAGCTCGGCAACCCGGAACGGCGCGCCCTTGTCGCCCGAAGAGGTCCGCGATCGCACGGTTCGGTGCGTTGCCGCGGGCCGGTTGACGATCCCGCGCAGCCGGGATCAGCGGAGCGGGCCGCGGGGCGTGACCAGGCCGCTGTCGAAGGCGACGACAACCGCGGCGGCCCGGTCGCGCAGGTGCAGCTTGGCGAAGACGTGGTTCACATGGGTCTTCACCGTGCCCTCGCCGAGGACGAATTGGGCTGCGATCTCGGCGTTCGACAGGCCCTGACCGATGAGGGCGAGCACGTCTCGCTCGCGTGCGGTGAGTGCGTCCAGTCGTCGATCGTCGACGGTGGGTGCAGGTGCTGCCCGGTAGGTCGTGAGGACCCGGCCGGTGACGCCCGGGTCGAGCCATGCGCCGCCCTCGGCCACGGTCCGCACAGCTCGCTGCAAGTCGTCGGCGGGCACGCCTTTGAGCAGGAACCCCGACGCGCCGGCGCGCAGCGCGGCGGCGAGGATCTCGTCGTCGTCGAACGTGGTCAACACCAGCACGGGCGGGCTGGTCGGGATTCGCCGCAGGGTCTCGGTGGCTGCTACGCCGTCGACGCCGGGCATCCGGATGTCCATCAGTACGATGTCGGGACTCAGTGCTGCCACGGCGTCGGGCACGGTCGAACCGTCACCGCACTCGCCGACGACGTCGAAGCCGTAGCGGTCGCGCAGGATGCCGCGCAGTCCGGCCCGCACGAGCTCTTGGTCGTCGACGATCAGGACGCGGATCATCGCACGGCCCCGGGTTCGAGGGGCAGCTCGGCGTGCACCCTCCACCCCCCGCCCGTCGGACCGGCCTCGCAGCTGCCACCGAGGATCGCGGCGCGCTCGCGCATGCCGGGCAGTCCGAGTCCGGCGCCCTGGCCCGGTGCGCCGGAGCTGTCGACGTCGAGGCGCACCAGGTCGCGCTCGATCGCCACCTGCACGGTGACGCGAGCCTGTGGCGCATGCTTGGCGGCATTGGTCAGTGCCTCCTGCAGGATCCGGTAAGCGGCGAGGCCGACCGTCGCGGGAAGCGCGTCGAGGCCGCTATCCACAGTCGCGTGGATACCTGCTCCCGCCGCGCGGAACCCCTCGATGAGCGCTGGCACGTCGGTGCTTCCCGGCAGCGGGGTGGTCGGGTCCACCGAGCCGTCCCGATGCAGCAAGCCGACCGCGTGACGGACCTCGTCGAGGCTGGCGCGGCCGAGCCGTTCGGCCTCGGCCAGCGCGCGCTCGGCGTCGGCCGGGTCGTCCTGCACCGCCAGGCGCGCGGACGACACGTGCAGCAGCGAGACGGTGAGGCTGTGCGCGATCACGTCGTGCAGCTCGCGGGCGATGCGATTGCGTTCCTCTGCCTGGGCCCGGTGCGCCAACCCGGCCTGAGCCTCGCGCAGTTCGAGGAGCAGGTCGTGCTGGCGGCGTGCGAACAGACACCCGATGGCGCTGAAGGTCGTCCCGCCGATCCACGCCGCCCAGCCGGGGTCGGAGGTGGTCCAGACGAGTTCACCGACGAGCAGGACCATAGCGCCGGCCCAGTAGCTCGCGGTGACCGCCATCGGTGCCGACAGCGCACACCACCCGACCAGCGTGCACAGGCCGAACCACGCCAGGTTCGACGGCACGCCGTTGCCGAGGAAGGCGATCCCGGCGGTCGAGACCACAGCGGCAGGCAGCAGCAGGCGCCGCGGGCCGAGTACTGCCAGCGCCCCGGACCCGATCGCGACTGCCGCGGCAATCGTCGCGAGCACCGGCTGATCCGGCAGGTGACGCGCGATCCCCGCGGCGATGAAGACGACCAGCACACCGAAAACCACCCACCCCGCGCGGCGGGAGAGCGGCTCCGGCGAGAGGACCATCTCAGGCACGATCCGGATGTTACGGACGCTGCGCCATTTCACAGCGTGCTTCGGCGCACGGCGACCACCGTGGCGACGACGGCGAGACACGCGACCTGGACAAGCGGTCCGGTCGGCGTGCCGATGCCCAGCCATGGCTCGCGGATCGAGGTCGTCACCCAGGTGAGCGGGAGGTACTCGGCAACGTGTCTGAGTACCGAGCCCATGACGTGCGGTGGTGGTCCGCCGGCGCCGAGCAGGAAAGATGGGAAGAACAGCATCAACCCGACCGCCTGCGCCGCGCGTGCTGACGGCAGCAGCGTGCCGAGGACGATGCCGATGCTGACGAAGGCAACTGCGCCGAGCGCCATTCCCGCGCCCGCCCGCCAGACGTCCTGCACCGACGGGATGCCGTACACCGGAGCGGCCACCGCGAGCAGCAGCACACCGGCAACGGCGATCGTTGCTAGGCCGAGGGTCAGTTCGGCCAGCGCGAACGACCAGCGCGGAAAACCTGCCGCAGCGAACCGGCGCAGCACCCCACGCTCTCGATAGGCCGCGAGGTGGACGGGCAGCATGACCAGCCCCGTCGCCGCGATCACCACGGTGAAGTACGACGCGACGTACCACTGTGAGGGGTTCGTGCCGGCGAAAGCAGGGTCCGGCTTCGTCCCGAAGGCACCGCCGATGATCAGCATGGTGACGATCGGGAACACCAGAACGAAGGTGAGCACGAGCGGGTCGCGCGCGGTGAGGCGAAACTCGGCACGCAGCAGCCGCACGGCAGCCGAACGCGACGGCTTGGACGTGTCGGACGCGGCGCCATGCGTGGTGGGTGAGGTCTGGGTAGTCATCGGGTGGCTCCTGCCAGTGCGAGATGGGTCGGGTCGCCGTCCGCGCTCTCGGCGGTCTCATCGGATGTGTCGAGCAGATGCAGCAGTGCTGCCTCCAGGTCGGGCAACTCCACGTGCAAGTCGGGGGGCACGGTGCCGCGGCGGACCAACTCCGCGCCCACGTAGGCGATCGACTGCCGATCGCCACGCACGTCGACCCGCCCGGCCGTTGCGTCGGCGCTGAGCACGCCGGGGAGCCGACGCAACTCGGCGACTAGACCGTCCACATCGGCAACGTCCGAGCCGAAGCGGATCGTCGCCGACGGCGCGTGGCGCGCGATCAGTTCCGCGGGTGCGCCCTGGTCGAGCACCCGGCCGCTACGCATCGCGACCACCCGCCCGCAGAGCACCTCGGCCTCGTCGAGTTCATGTGTGACCAGCAGGACGGTCGTCCCTGCATCGCGAAGCTGTGCCACGGCCGCCCACACGTCCCGGCGCGCGGCCGGGTCGAGACCCTGGGTGAGTTCGTCGAGGATCACCATGCGGGGCCGGTTGAGCAGCGCGAGCACAAGGAACAGCCGCTGCCGCTCACCGCCGCTCAGCGCGGCAAAGGCCGACTTGCGGCGCTCGATCAAACCGAACTGCGCGAGCAGGTCCTCGCCGTTGCGTGCACGGGTGGTCGCGAAGAGCTCCAACGCCTCGCCGACACGCAACCGATCGGGAAGGGCGGAGTCCTGCAGCTGGCTACCGAGAATCACCCGCAGCCGTTCGGTATCGCGAGCCGGGTCGAAACCCAGCACCCGCACCATGCCTGCATCAGGCCGGCGCAGCCCCTGGATGCATTCGACCGTGGTCGTCTTGCCGGCACCGTTCGCGCCGATGAGGCCGACGATCTCCCCCGCCCGCACGTCGAGGTCGAGATCGTCCACCACGACCCGATGACCATAGGCCTTGCGCAGGCCGCGGACGGTGACTACGTCTTCGATCTCAGGTGGCTTCGTCATGCCGCGATCATTCGACCGACAGCGCCCAGGCACATCCACCCACAGGTAGAACCTCGTCTCTACCCGCCGCAACCGTCGGCGGATCGACCGGAGGATCACCGATGGCAAGTAGCGAAGCAGCGGCCCGCCGCCGATCCCGTCGGCAGCACCACCTGATTCGATCCCCGCGGCGCGAGATGCCTGGCGTGTTGCCCCCGCTTCGCGCCGGGGCGGCCGTAGCGTCAGGCCTGGCGGACCGGTCCACCGGACCGCCGGGAGGTCCCGACACGGTGGTTCGTTCCAGCGACAGGGGCCGGACGGTTCCCCTCGCTGTGCGCGGTGGGACGTCCGGAAAGCCCGTCAGTGCGCCGGCTCAGCCCGGTTGCGCCCGATCCCGTTACTGGAGCGTCCTGTGACCGCTGCGACCCCACCTCCCGAGCTGCGCACGTTCGTCCTCGACACCTCCGTCCTGCTCTCCGATCCCGGGGCGCTCGGACGCTTCGACGAGCACGAGGTCGTCCTGCCCCTGGTCGTCATCACCGAACTCGAAGGCAAGCGACACCACCCGGAACTCGGCTGGTTCGCCCGCCAGACACTGCGGGCGCTCGACGAACTGCGCATCAAGCACGGCCGGCTGGATTCGCCCGTCCCGATCGGTGAGCACGGCGGCACGCTGCACGTGGAGTTGAACCACGCGGACATGTCGGCTCTGCCGGCCGGATTCCGGGTCGACAGCAACGACTCCCGCATCCTGGCTGTCGCGCTGAACCTCGGCAACGACGGCCGCGACGTCACGCTCGTCACCAAGGACATGCCGCTGCGCGTGAAGGCGGCCTCGGTCGGCCTGAACTCCGATGAGTACCGCACCCATCCCGTCGCCGAGTCGGCCGGATACACCGGGATGGTCGAGCTCGAGGTCGCGGCCGAGACGATCGACCTGCTCTATGGCGGAGAGCTGCTACCGCTGGTCGAGGAGCCGGACTTCATCGCGGTGGCCGACCAGCCGTGCCACACCGGACTCGTCCTGCACTCGGCACGCGGCTCGGCCCTGGCGCGGATCACCCCGGACAAGCGGGTGCGCCTGGTGCGAGGCGACCGCGAGACCTTCGGCCTGCGCGGTCGTTCGGCAGAGCAGCGCATTGCGCTGGACCTGCTCGCCGATCCCGACATCGGCATCGTTTCCCTCGGTGGACGCGCGGGCACGGGCAAGTCGGCGCTCGCGCTGTGCGCTGGGCTCGAGGCGGTGCTCGAGCGGCGCGCACACAAGCGGGTCGTGGTGTTCCGCCCGCTCTACGCCGTCGGCGGTCAGGAGCTCGGCTACCTGCCGGGCAGCGAGAACGAGAAGATGGCGCCCTGGGCACAGGCTGTGTTCGACACGCTCGGCGCACTCGTGACCGCCGACGTGATGGACGAGGTGATGGACCGCGGCATGCTCGAGGTGCTGCCACTGACCCACATCCGGGGGCGGTCACTGCACGACTCGTTCGTCATCGTCGACGAGGCGCAGTCGCTGGAGCGCAACGTGCTGCTGACGGTGCTCTCGCGTATCGGGGCGGGCTCGCGGGTGGTGCTGACGCACGATGTCGCGCAGCGCGACAACCTGCGCGTCGGCCGTCACGACGGCAACGCCGCGGTGATCGAGGCGCTGCACGGGCACCCCCTGTTCGCCCACGTCACGCTGACCCGCTCGGAGCGCTCGCCCATCGCCGCACTGGTCACCGAGATGCTGGAGGATCTCCCGCTGTAGCCACCCGATCGTGGTTCTTTACCTGGCGCTGGCAGGGGTAAAGAACCACGATCGGGGCGGGTGGTGTGCACACTCGGGGGGTGCCTGACGAGGACGCAGTGATAGAGGCGCTGGCCGGATACACGGTCGGCGTGACGGCTGAGCGCCGGCGCGAGGAGCTTGGTTCGGCGCTGGAGCGCCGCGGCGCCCGCATCGTCTACGGACCCGCGATCCGCGTCGTCCCGCTCGCCGACGACACGCACCTGCGCGCGGCAACCGAACGCTGCCTCGACGCCCCGCTCGATGTCGTGGTCGCCACCACCGGCGTGGGCTTTCGTGGCTGGATGGACGCCGCGCGCACCTGGGGACTGGCTGAACCGCTCCTCGCGACGCTGGGCGAGACGACAATCCTGACGCGCGGGCCCAAGGTGCGCGGCGCGGTGCGAGCCGCAGGCCTGCGTGAGGCGTGGTCGCCGGAGTCGGAGTCCTCGACCGAGATGCTCGCCCATCTGCTCGCGCTCCATGAACTGGCGGGCAGGCGCGTCGCGGTGCAGCTGCACGGGGATCCACTTCGCGAACTCGTCGATGCCCTGCGAGCCGCCGGCGCCGAGGTGATCGAGGTGCCGGTGTATCGCTGGGAACCGCCCACGGACGAGCAGCCGTTGCGCCGGCTGATCGAGGCAACGGTGGCCGGCGAGATCGACGCGCTGACCTTCACCAGCGCCCCGGCGGCCGTGAACGTGCTGCGAACCGCCGACGAGCGCGGGCACGGGGCCGCCCTGCGCGCGGCGCTGGCCGGGCCGGTCCTGTGCGTCGGGGTGGGACCGGTGACGGCCCGGCCGTTGGAGCGGGCAGGCATCCCGGTCACGCAACCGGCGCGCGCCCGGCTCGGCGCACTGGTGCGTGCGGTCGTCGACCAGCTGCCGCCCCGGGCGTCCGTGCTGCACGCGGCCGGACACCGGCTCGAGCTGCGTGGGCACGCGGTGCTGGTGGACGATGAGCTGATCGCGCTGCCCCGCGCGGAAATCGCGCTGTTGCGGCGATCGACGAAGATCTCCGACGACCCTTCCTCCTCACCTGGGCCGCAGCAGTTGTGAGCAGGTGCACCTCCGCCTGGGGACGCCGGGCCGATAGCCTCACAACGCCCGTCCGATCATCGTCGAAGGAGCCTGCATGTCGACCGCAGCCGTACGCCCGCGCATAGTCCTCGCCGACCTGGTGCCGGGTTCACTCGTCCGCGACGCTGTCCTCATTGTTGCCGGGGCCGGCCTGACCGGGGTTGCCGCGCAGGTCTCGATCCACGTCCCGTCGATCACGCCCGTGCCGTTCACCCTGCAGACGCTGGCCGTGCTGCTGACCGGCGCGGCGCTCGGTTCGGTACGCGGCGTGCTCTCGATGATGGTGTACCTGCTCGCAGGCGGCGTCGGTATGCCGTGGTTCGCTGATCACGCGCACGGCTTCGGCGGCGCGTCGTTCGGCTATGTGATCGGCTTCGTCGTCGCTGCGGGTGTGGTCGGCGAACTGGCCCGGCGCGGCAACGACCGCAGCGTGGTGTCCGCGGTCGGGCTGATGGCGGTCGGTGAGGCGATCTTGTTAAGCATCGGGACGGTCTGGCTCGCGCACGACCTGCAGGTGCCGGCCAGCAAGGCGATCGAGCTCGGGGTGACGCCGTTCCTGATCGGCGACGCCATCAAGCTGGCCGTGGCTGCGCTGGTGCTCCCGGCGGCATGGAAGCTCACCCGCCGCTGATCGGCGGGCGCACCCGCGACTTCCTCCCCGGGCTCACCTGATCCCGGCGCGCCATGTGGTCGCCCATGGGGGTAAGCGCCAGAGCGGTCAGGACGGGCGGGTCATCGACAGCACGTCGAGGACCTCGTCCAGCTGCTGCTCGCTCAGGGCGCCGGGCACGTGGCCCCGCTCGATCACGACCTCGCGGATGGTCTTGCGTTCCTTGAGCGCCTGCTTGGCGATCTTTGCCGCCTCGTCGTAGCCGACATAGTGGTTCAGCGGCGTGACGATGGACGGCGAGGACTGCGCGTACTCCAGGCACCGCTCGACGTTGGCCTCGATGCCGGAGATACACCGGTCGGCGAACACGCGGGTGACGTTCGCGAGCAGCTGGATCGACTCGAGGAGATTTCGGGCGATCACCGGCAGCATGACATTGAGCTCGAAGTTCCCGTTGGCTCCACCCCAGGCGACGGCGGCGTCGTTGCCGATGACCTGGGCGACGACCTGGCACACCGCCTCGCAGAGCACCGGGTTGACCTTTCCCGGCATGATCGACGAGCCGGGCTGCAGGTCGGGCAGGAACACCTCGGTGAGACCGGTGCGCGGGCCCGAGCCCATCCACCGGATGTCGTTGCTAATCTTGTTGAGTCCCACCGCGATGGTGCGCAGCGTGCCGCTGGCCTCGACGAGCGCGTCGCGTGAGCCTTGCGCCTCGAAGTGGTCACGCGCCTCGGTGAGCGGCAGGCCCAGGTCGCCGGCCAGCTTCGCGATGACCTGCTGGGCGAGCCCGGCAGGAGCGTTGATCCCGGTGCCCACCGCGGTGCCACCGAGCGGGAGCTCGCCGATGCGAGGCAGTGCATCGCGCAGCCGGTCGATGCCGTATCGGACCTGGGCGGCGTACCCGCCGAATTCCTGGCCCAGCGTCACCGGCGTGGCATCCATGAGGTGCGTGCGCCCCGACTTCACCACGGCCGCGAACTCGCGCGACTTCTGCCCCAGCGCCTCGGCGAGGTGGGTCAGAGCCGGGATGAGGTCGACCGTGATCGCGCGTGCTGCCGCGATGTGGATCGCCGCCGGGAACTGGTCGTTGGACGAGAACGGGTCGTTGACGTCGTCGTTGGGATGGACCGGTCGCCCCAACCGCTCGGCGGCGAGAGTGGCGATGACCTCGTTGGCGTTCATGTTCGACGACGTGCCTGAGCCGGTCTGGAACACATCGATCGGGAACTCTGCGTCCCACCTGCCGGTGGCGATTTCCTCGGCCGCGTCGTGGATCGCGCTCGCCAGATCCGCGTCGAGCGTGCCGTTCGCCGCCCGCGTGGCGGCCGAGGCGCCCTTGATCGAGGCGAGTGCGCCGATGAGGTCGCGCTCGATCGGTCGTCCGGAGATGGGAAAGTTCTCGACGGCGCGCTGCGTCTGCGCCCGCCACTTGGCTGCCGCGGGAACCCGGATCTCGCCCATCGAATCGTGTTCGATCCGGTAGTCCTGCTCGTCGTTCATGTCTGCTCCAACGTCGACCGCATTGTCGATGCCACCTTATGGGCGCCGGCGTGGGGCTGAACCTCGCGCGTGGACAAGGCCACATCGACGCGTGGACCACGTCGCGTCTCGGAGTAGTACGACCATCGCCTGATGGTCAACTGCCCGTCGCCCAGGTGAGGGGCAGTCCCAACAACCCCGCACAGCGCGGCCACCGGAGACCTCATGACCACCGTTCGCGTAACTCCGAGCGCAGCGCAGCGCTCGAGTTCTCAGTACCTCCCCTTGCCGCAGCAGCGGCTGCGTTCGGCGAAGGCCCGCGTACACGACGCGCCACATCGACCTCGACTCCGCACAATGGCTGCTCACCGGGGTCCGGCCGCACGTCGGCGACCTCGTCCTGGCCCGCGTTCAGGTCATCGGACAACCCGCCAAGATCGAGCTCGGGCACAGCCGGCGAGCCACGATGTTCCCGGGTGATGAGATTGTCGTCGCCTAAGGCAACCGGTACGCCTCTGACCAGTTCGAGGCCGATCCGGCGCGTGGGGGGACGGCGGCCGCATCTGTTGCGTGCGTGGCGTGACCCGAGGATCAGTGCCGGTCGAAGTCCACGGCAGAGTAGGCGCGCAGCTTGCCGAGTTGGTGCAGCGAGGCAACCTCGCGGATCGTCCCCGACTTCGAGCGCATCACGATCGACTGGGTGGACACCGAATCGGCGTAGTAGCGCACGCCGCGCAGTAGGTCGCCGTCCGTGATCCCCGTTGCGCAGAAGAAGATGTCCTCGCCCTGCACGAGGTCCTCGGTGAGCAGCACCCGGTCGAGGTCGTGCCCGGCGGCAGTGGCCTTCTCGCGTTCCTCGTCGTCGCGCGGCCAGAGCTTCGCCTGCATCGCCCCGCCCAGGCACCGCAACGCGGCGGCGGCGATGATGCCCTCGGGCGTGCCGCCGATGCCCAGCAGCAGGTCGACACCCGTGCCCGGTCGGGCGGCGGAGATCGCGCCCGCGACGTCGCCGTCGCTGATGAACCGGATGCGCGCGCCCGCCTCGCGGACCTCGCGGACCAGTTTCTCGTGACGCGGCCGGTCGAGGATGCACACCGTGACGTCCTCGGGGTTGCCGTGCTTCGCCTTCGCCACCCGGCTGATGTTCACCGCAACCGGCGCGGTGATGTCGATGACGCCGGCGGCCTCGGGCCCGGCCGCGATCTTGTCCATGTAGAAGACGGCGGACGGGTCGAACATGCTGCCGCGCTCGGACACCGCGATCACCGACACCGCGTTCGACATGCCCTTGGCCATGAGGGTCGTGCCGTCGACCGGATCGACCGCGACGTCGCACAGCGGGCCGGTGCCGTCCCCGACGTCCTCGCCGTTGTACAGCATCGGCGCCTGGTCCTTCTCGCCCTCACCGATGACCACGACGCCGTGCATGGAGACGGTTCCGATCAGCGCGCGCATGGCGTCCACGGCCGCGCCGTCCCCGCCGTTCTTGTCGCCGCGACCGACCCATCGTCCGGCTGCCATCGCTGCCGCCTCGGTGACCCGGACGAGCTCGAGCGCGAGGTTGCGGTCAGGGGCCTTGCGATGAACCGCGAGTTCGGGCGGGACCGCCGTGGGCCTGTCGGGGGTGTTGAGAGTGTCGGGGGGTCCGTCGGACATGGAGTTCCTCTCGGCACGGGCGGAAATCCATCCTTTCAGACAGAAGGGAAGTGGGTCGCCCCATCCTCACCGGATCGTCTAGTCTCGCGCTCGTGACCGGCTGCTTCGCGATCCTCCCGCCACCACCGCGCTGAGGCGGGCGCGCGCTTAGCGAGGCGCAGCGCTCCTCGACGCCCAGTGGTTCCCGGATCGATCGAGGAGTGCAACGGCCGTGTCAGACCGGTTCTCGTCCGGCCGCCTGCGATCGCGCGCCGGCCTGCTCGCCGTCAGCGGTGCTGCGCTGCTGTGGGGGACGACGGGCGTCGCCGTGCAGATCGTCCACGACCGGTCCGGATTGTCCGCTGTTCCGATCGGCTGCCTGCGGCTGGCGATCGCCGCGATCGCCCTGGCGCTGGTCTTTCGCGGGTCAGGGCTGCGTCGGGCCCGGGAAGCCTTCGCCCGGCACCGCTGGTTCCTCGTCCTGGCAGGCGCGGGGCTGGGCGGGTATCAGGCGCTCTACTTCGTCGGGGTGCAGGACGTCGGCGTCAGTGTGTCCACGCTTGTGAGCCTTGCCGTGGCGCCGGTGGCGATCACGGTCGCGGCCGCGGTGGCCGGGCGTCGCATGCCCCGCCCGGCGTCGCTCGCCACCCTGCTGGCCGCGATCGGCGGCCTAACGCTCATCACCGTGCATCCCGGCTCCGCCGAGCACGCCGCGCATCCCGCGCTCGGGCTGCTCGCATCGTTCGGCAGCGGTCTCGGCTATGCCGCCACGACCGTGCTGAACCGTCGACTGGCCGAGGACGGCGATCCGCTGCTGCTGACCTGGGTGACCAGCGGGGTGGGTGCACTTGTGCTGCTTCCCCTGGCGATCCCGCTCGGCCTGTTCTGGCCGGACGACGCGGTAGCCGGCGGGTGGCTGGTCTATATCGGGATCGTGCCCACGGCCGTGGCGTACGGGTTGTTCTACCTCGGCCTGCGCTCGACCTCGTCCGAGGCGGCGGGCGTCCTGACGCTGCTCGAACCGCTCACCGCCGCGGTTCTGGCCGCGTTCGTGCTGCACGAGGCACTCGGCCGGCTCGGGCTGGTCGGTGCCGCCCTGCTGCTCGCGGCGATCGCCGGACTCTATCTACGGCGCCCGGTCCCGCTCTGACCCGATCGTGGTTCTTTACCCCGGCACTTACTGGGTAACGAACCACGATCGGGCTCACTCGACCTGGTCGAGGCGGGCGCTCGCCCCGTCCAGCCACTTCTGGCAGATGTCGGCCAGCTGCTCACCGCGCTCCCACAGCGCCAGGGACTCCTCGAGCGACTGCCCGCCCGACTCGAGCTTGGTGACCACGTCGCGCAGCTCCGCGCGGGCCGCCTCGTAGCTCGGTTCGCTCACGCCGCCCGACCTTACGGGACGACAGCATCGAACTCGCCGCGCGCGACCCGGATCCGCACGGTACCGCGGGCGTCGGCCGGGGAACGGACCACTGTCCCGTCCGGGCGGCGGACGACGGCGTAACCGCGTTCCAGCGTCGCCTGCGGGGAGAGCGTGCGGACGCGCGCTCGGACGTGCTCGAGGTCTGCGTGCGCTCCGTCCAACAAACCGGCGAGGCGGCGGCGGCTGCGCATCCGCAGTGCCACGGTGTCGGCCCGCTCACGATCGACGCGCCCCCGCACGGCCGCCAGCATCCGTTCGGGCAAGCCCGCCATCAGCTCGGCGTCGCGGGCGATGCGCCGGCGCACCGAATCGCGCGCACGAGAACGCAGGTCGTGGATGCTGCGCAGCTCGTCGGCGAGATCGGGCACGATCCGCTTCGCAGCATCCGTCGGGGTGGACGCGGCGAGGTCGGCAACGTGATCGAGCAGGGGGACATCGGTTTCGTGCCCGATGGCGCTCACGACCGCCGTCCGTGTGTCGAAGACGGCGCGTACGAGCGCCTCGTTGCTGAAGGGCAGCAGGTCCTCGACACTGCCGCCGCCGCGCGCGACGACGATCACGTCGACGTCCGGGTCGGCGTCGAGTCGTTGCAGCGCGGAGACCACCTCGGTCACCGCAGCGGTGCCCTGCATCGGCACGTTCTCGATGCGGAACACGGCGCCGGGCAGCCTGCGCCGAACATTCTCCACGACGTCGCGTTCGGCAGCACTGGCACGTCCGGTGACCAGGCCGATGGTGTGCGGGAGGAACGGCAGAGCCTTCTTTCGCTCCGCGGCGAACAGGCCCTCTGCGGCGAGCAGGCGCTTGAGCTGTTCGAGGCGGGCGAGCAACTCGCCGAGACCGACCTGCCGGATGTCGGTGGCGCGCAGGCTCAGCGTCCCTCGTTCGAGATAGAAGTCCGGGCGGGCGCGCAGCACGACCCGCGACCCCTCACCGATCGACTCGCCGAGGATGGCGCGGGGGCAGGTGACGGTGAGCGAGATGTTGGCGTCGGTGTCTCGGAGGGTCAGGAATTGCGTCGAGACACCGGGGCGGCGGTTGAGTTGCGCGATCTGGCCCTCGACCCAGACCTCACCGAGCTTGGCGATCCACTCGCCGATCTTGAGCGCGACGACACGCAGCGGGACCGGTGACTCGGGGGAGGTCTCCAGCTTCGGCACTACTCCTCGGCCACGTCGAATGCGGACGGGGTGCCGTTGCGCGGGGGATGGACGGTCTTCGGGCGCAGCGCCTCGGCCTCGGGCGACGACACGTCCACAGGGTCGTCGAAGCGTGCCCACGGCGGCGGTTCCTCGGTGGTGCGCTGGCCGGAGAGCAGATCGTCGCCGCGCGCGGCGAGCGCGGCGTAGCGCTGCTGGGCTCGCAGGGACATCTGCAGTGCGGTGCTGACGGCCAGCATCGGGAACTCGATGGCCTTGTCCGGCAGCTCCTTGATGGTGTCGCGCGCCACGGCGACGACGCCCAGCACGGCACGGAACGGGGTGGGCAGCGACGGCATGACCCCAGCGTGCCCCATCGGTCCGATCCGTACCATGGCTAGACATGACGTCCACAACAAATCCCATGCGTGGGCGAGTGCTGCTCGCCAAGCCGCGTGGTTATTGCGCTGGCGTCGATCGGGCTGTGCAAACCGTCGAACACGCCCTCGAGCACTACGGCGAACCGGTGTACGTCCGCAAGCAGATTGTGCACAACCTGCACGTGGTGCAGGCCCTCGAGGCGCGTGGCGCGATCTTCGTGGAGGAGAACAGCGAGGTGCCGCAGGGGTCGATCGTGGTGTTCTCCGCACACGGCGTGGCCCCTGAGGTGCACGAGCAGGCGCGCGAGCGCGGGCTCCGCGCGATCGACGCGACCTGCCCGTTGGTAACCAAGGTGCACCACGAGGTGCGGCGCTTCGCCAAGGACGACTACGACATCCTGCTGATCGGTCACGAAGGGCATGAGGAGGTCGTCGGAACCAGCGGGGAGGCGCCTGACCACATCACCATCGTCGACGGCCCGGCCGATGTGTCCGGAGTCTCGGTCCGCGATCCGGAGAAGGTCGTCTGGCTCTCGCAGACGACGCTCTCGGTGGACGAGACGATGCAGACGGTGGACGCACTGCGTGACCGGTTCCCGCTGCTGCAGGCGCCGCCGTCGGACGACATCTGCTACGCCACGCAGAACCGGCAGGCTGCAGTAAAGACGATCGCGCCCGAGGTCGAGCTTTTCCTGGTCGTCGGCTCGGCCAATTCGTCCAACTCGGTACGCATGGTCGAGGTCGCGGCGGCCGCCGGCGCGCGCGACGCCCGCCTGGTCGAAAACGCCGCGGCGATCGACGAGGCGTGGCTGTCGGGAGTGACGTCCATCGGTCTGTCCTCCGGCGCCTCGGTGCCCGAGGTGCTCGTGCAGGACGTCGTCGGCTGGCTGGCCGCCCGCGGTTACGCCGATCTCGAGGAGGTCAGCCACACCGAGGAACGCCTGACCTTCGCCCTGCCACAGGAGCTACGGCGCGAGATGCGGTCCTCGGGTGCGCCGCAGCCGGCGGCGCAGGACAACTGAGTGCCCGAGGGCCACACGATCCACCGGCTGGCCCGCCAGCAGCAGAAGCTCTTCGGTGGGCACGCTGTGCACGCGAGCAGCCCGCAGGGCCGTTTCGTCGAGGGTGCCGCACTGATCGACGGGCGGGTGCTCAAGCGCACCGAGGCCTACGGCAAGCACCTACTGCACCACTACGACGGCGGACCGCTGCTGCACGTGCATCTCGGCCTGTACGGCAAGTTCACCACCGGTTCGGGCGCGCCACCCGAACCTCGCGGCGCATTGCGCCTGCGGCTGGTCGGTAACGACCAGTGGACCGACCTGCGTGGCGCGACGGCGTGCGAACTCTACGAGCCGGCCGAGCTGAAGGCCCTGCTCGCGCGGCTCGGTCCCGACCCGTTGCGGCGCGATGCCGATGGCGAACTCGCGGGCGCGCGGGTGGCTCGCTCGAAGACGGCGATCGGCGTGTTGCTGATGGACCAGAAGGTCGTGGCGGGGATCGGCAACGTCTACCGCGCCGAGCTGCTCTTCCGCCACGGGATCGACCCGTTCCTGCCGGGACGCTCGCTTGCGCCGGGCCGGTGGCCTGCGATGTGGGCGGACCTGGTCGCGCTGATGGCGGTGGGCGTGCGCGGGGGGCGCATCGTGACGATCCGTAGCGAGGACCCTCCCCGCAAGCGCGGGCGGCTGACCCGCACCGAGTCGGTCTATGTCTATCGGCGTGCGGGTCAACCGTGCCGGGTCTGTGGGACGCCGATCCGCACCCAGGTGCTGGTGGGGCGCAATCTGTTCTGGTGCCCCAACTGCCAGCCTCCCGGCGGCGGCTCCGTCGAGGTTTGAGTCGCGGGTACGCGTCGGTGCGCGGCCTACCGGCGGGTGATCAGCCGGATGCCGGCGATGATCAGCACCGCCGCAGTCGCGGCAGCGACGGCCGGGAAGCCGTAGACGAGCCAGTTCGCGGCGGAGTCGATCAGCACCTTGCGATCGTCGAGGCCGTTCGAGCTGATGTAGAGCATGAGCCCGGACGCGACGGAATAGACGATGGGCGGAGCGACGACGACCGGGAACATGCCTGAGCGGCGGACCACCAGGATCGCCACTATCGAGGCCACCACGATCCCGATGTTGACCCCGCCGCGTACGTGGGTCCCGCTGATCATGTCGATCAGGCCGCCGACAGCCGCGATGCCGATGAGCACGAGCAGGGCGGCCCAGCCCGGCAGGCCCCGTTCGTGACCGGCGTCAACCGGCTTGCCGACCGCCGCCAGCCGATCCCAGGCCGAGGTTGCGCCCAAACGGCCGGTCTTGGGGCTGCCGTACTGCGGGGAGCCGCTCGCGCCGCCGCGAGCCGCAGGGCCGCCGCCGTCTGCTGATCCTCGTTCGAGCGCGCCTGAACCCCCGGCAGAGGCGCCCGGCGTGCCGCCTCCGGAGGACTGCACCGGCGTCGCCGGACCCCACCCGTCCTCGGGGCGCGATCCGTACCTGCTCGGTGCATTCGCCACGTGCTTCCTTTCGACCGCGACCCACTCAGTCCTGCCGCCGACGGGCACAGGTCTCGTTACGGTCACGGTACTGCGAATTTCTGAGGCGCGAACCGAGGGACGCGCCCGGAAACGTGGTCAGGGCCGCTCGACGACCAGCGTGGCCGATACCGTTCTCTCAGCTGTCAGGCGCCCTCCTCCCGGTCGTGTGGCCCCACGGACCCCCGCCAGCTGGCGATCCGGGGCTCGACGAACTCGGGGGCGGACAGCTCCCGGGCATTCGTCTCATCGAGGCGCGGCGCCGCTTCCAGGCGGCTCGACGGCGGGACCACGCCGAGGTCGTTCATCTGTCGGGCCGTGCTCAGCACGCGTTTCTCCAGCGAGCCGACAGTGTCGTTGTACGCACCGACGGCCGCGTTCAGGCTGCGGCCCAGCTTGTCGACGTGAGCGCCCATCGTCGCCAATCGCCGGTAGAGGTCGCGGCCGAGCCGCAGCACGGCATCGGCGTTGTCGGTGAGTGCCTGCTGCCGCCAGGTGTAGGCGATGGTGCGCAGCAGGGCGATGAGGGTCGAGGGGGTGGCGAGCACGATGTCGCGCTCGAAGGCATGTTCGAGCAGGGTGGCGTCCACACGCAGCGCGGCGTCGAGGAACGAGTCGGCCGCAACGAAGCACACCACGAATTCAGGCGACGGCGCGAAGCGCTGCCAGTAGGACTTGGCCGACAGGGCGTCGACGTGGGCGCGCAGCTGCCGGGCGTGCGCGCGCAGCCGGGCGTCACGGGTGGCCTCGTCGCGCGCCTCCATCGCCTCGAGGTACGCGCTGAATGCGACCTTGGAATCGACAACCACCTGCTTGCCCCCGGTGAGGCGCACGATGAGATCGGGCCGCTGCACCGCCCCGCCTCCCGGTGCGGTTGCCTGGGTGACGAAGTCGACGTGCTCGGTCAGGCCGGCGGCCTCGACGATGCGCTCCAGTTGCATCTCGCCCCACCGGCCGCGAACCTGCGGGGCACGCAGCGCCGTCACCAGCTGGGCCGTCTCGGAGCGCACGTGCTCGGATGCAGCCGCCATCGCACGGACCTGTTCGCCCAGTGCCGCGGCGGCACCAACCCGCCCGCGTTCGAGAGTGACCAGCTGCTGCTGCACCCGTTCCAGGGCCTCGGCGGCCTCGGCGCCGATCGCGTCGCGCAGGCCGGTTCCCGTGCGTGCGAGGTCGGCGTTGCGGCGTGCGGCAAGCAACCAACCGAGCGCGATGCCCACCGCGAGAGCAACGAGTTCAATGACCAACCCCATGCCGGCGATGGTGGCATCCACGTCCGACAGTTTCGGCAGCACGCGCGACCGAGCGGCACCACCGGATGGCAAGAGGGGCCCCGGCGCACCCGTAGGCTGGTGGCCCGTGAGTCTGACCATCGGCATCGTCGGCCTGCCCAACGTCGGCAAGTCCACGCTGTTCAACGCCCTGACCAAGAACGACGTCCTCGCCGCGAACTACCCCTTCGCGACGATCAACCCCAATGTCGGGGTGGTCGGCGTCCCCGAACCCCGCCTAGCCGTTCTCGCGAAGCTGTTCGACTCGGCCAAGATCGTGCCGGCCACGGTGTCCTTCGTCGACATCGCCGGCATCGTCCGCGGCGCAAGCACGGGGGAGGGGTTGGGCAACAAGTTCCTGGCCAACATCCGCGAGGCCGACGCGATCTGCCAGGTCATCAGGGCCTTCAGTGATCCCAACGTCGTCCACGTCGACGGTAAGGTCTCGCCGTCCTCCGACATCGAGACGATCAACACCGAGCTGATCCTCGCCGACCTGCAGACGATCGAGAACGCGTTGCCCCGCCTGCAGAAGGAGGCCCGCCTGCAGAAGGACCGCGCCAACCTTGTCAGCGCTGCGGAGCAAGCCCGCGAGTTGTTGCAGACCGGCCGGACGATCTACGGCTCGAAGCTCGACCGGGACTCGCTGCGCGAGCTGCATCTGATGACGGCCAAGGCGTTCCTCTACGTGTTCAACGTCGACCCGGAGGAGATCGCGGATGCCGAGTTCACCGATGAGCTGCGCGCGCTCGTCGCCCCGGCGGAGGCGATTTTCTTGGACGCGAAGACCGAGTCCGAGCTGATCGAGCTCGACGACGACGAGGCGCTCGAACTGCTCCAGTCGATGGGGCAGGAGGAGTCCGGCATCGATCAACTCGCGCGCGTCGGCTTTGCCACCCTCGGCCTCCAGACGTACCTGACAGCCGGCCCCAAGGAGTCCCGGGCCTGGACCATCCCGGTCGGCGCGACCGCACCACAGGCGGCGGGAGTCATTCACACCGACTTCGAGCGCGGGTTCATCAAGGCCGAGGTGGTGTCCTACGACGACCTTGTGGCAGCCGGCTCCATGAACGACGCGAAGTCGCGCGGCAAGGTGCGCATCGAGGGCAAGGACTACCTCATGTCCGACGGCGACGTCGTGGAGTTTCGGTTCAACGTGTGAGTCGGTCCGAAGGCCGGCAGAGTATGTCCCTGGAGGCGATTGATCATGACTGGTCCGCCGAAGTCTGTCCGCACAACGGTCGCGCGAGTTCGCGGCGTCGCGGGGGCGTCCCTCGGCCGCCGGCCAGAGTCGGGCTCGTTCCGCGAACGGGTCGCGGCAGCCGCGTGACCGAGCGCGCACTGCACCGCGCCGACGTTGCAGCCGGCCGCGATCGGCCCTCAGGCGTAGGAGTGGAGCAGGTCCGGCAGTTGGATCCCTGCCACGCCGGCGCGTCCTGCGGCGCGGGTGGGCGAAATCGTGCCCGGAAGAGTTCTTGTCACCGCGCAGCTGACCGGTCCGGCTTGTTGAGGCGTAGCTGAGCCAGCAAACCGCAGTGGTCCCACAGCGTGCGGTGGTTGGTGATTCGTGCGCGCCGTACGGTGACGACACTGATTGCGAGCACGCTGACACGATGCTGGGTTGCTGCAATTGCGGGAAGTAGCCACGGCAGTTCGCGGTCATGGGTGAATCCGATGATCACTTCATCGACGACTCTCCACCTGTCCCCCGTGCGGGAGACCTTGCGGAAGGTCAGGTCGGCGGGCAGGTGCGGCAGGACGTCATCGGCGAGGTAGCGTCCTATGCCGTCGGCAGTGCTGGCACCGATTCCGAGTGGCAGGTTGGTCAGCGAGCAGTCATCTGCGATGACCGCAAGCGCAGCGTCGACATCGCGGGCGGTGTACACCGCTTCGTGAAATGCATCCTTGGTTCGCTCGACTGCAAGCATGAGCTGCTGGACACCGATTGTCATGCCGTCACTGCCGAAATCTCGGTCGTACCTGTGACGCCATATCCGCAGACCGGCCTGACTCGCTGGTCAATGTGCTGGACGAACAATTACCAGCACCCCGGTCGAACAAGATGAAGCAGTACCTTGCGGGTTCAGCAGGGCGCTGGCGCACAGCCCAGGCAGCTTCGCTAATCGCAGTGACATCGCTGCTTGCCCGGCCACCCGCACTCGGCCCACTGCGCGGCAGCTCGCGTTATCCCGCATTCGCTCGCGTCCGGTAAATCAAAGCCCCGAAATGTCAGAAATAGTGGCGACGTCCGCCGACCTGACGACCGGCCATGCCCAGCAGAGCGAGCACAGCACCAACGACGATGGCGATGATACCCAGCGTCCAGATGATGGCTACTTTGGCGATAAAGCCAATGATGAGCAGAACGACACCCAGGATAATCATGAACTTCTCCTCATCTTTGCGGCGCCCGTTGGACCGCGTGAAAGGGCCGTGCCCACTCGCATGATGACACAAAAGTCGTCCCGAACCGTCTTGCTGTCAGCGCCGGCGCTTCCTGGCGATGACAACCGCGACCCGTCAGCTTCGAGCGCCATGTTCTCTCGAAAGATGTCGATCGGCGCGAGCGTTGCTAGTCTGGACGGCCACCGGCTGCTCAGTACCGAGTATCCGGAGGGGGCTCGGCGTAGGTCGTCTGAGTCGTTCCCGTCGGCGTGCGGTGAACGACGTCGGTGCGTCGACGGGTCGTGGCATAGACGAGTTCGGCGATCAACCAAAGGGCACCGACAATCATCAGGATGACCCCGATTGTGTTGATATCGAACCCGTGAGTGTCCGTCACGTGGACGGCGAACTTGAGAATAGCCCCGATGGCAATCAGGACCAAAGCGCCACCAATTCGCATACTGACTCCTTGATCACCGGTGCAGTGCTTCAGCGCTCGTCACGTCTGTCTGAGGACAGAGCCACGTAACTGACTCGGACCTTACCTCAATGTGCCGTCTCCGCTATCCGGGTGATACGAAATCGCAACCGCGTGCCGGAGTGTGTGCACCGCCGCGGCGTGGCGAGATCCGCAGATCCAGCTGCTGCATAACTCACCTATGCCTACCGAATTAGATGGATCTGGGGGACGAAAGTCGAGGCGTTTCGCCTGCGAATAGCGACGCGGCGCGTAGGGGCGGCGGTGGATCTTCCAGTGTGAGGTTCGCGTGACAACTAGTGCGCCGACGTTTGGGATTAGCGCCTCTCACCCGTAGCGTGCGTCGAGTTGCTGTGGCGTCAAATTGGCCGCGTCGGGGTTTGAATAATGAGAAAGAGAACGATATGGGTCGGATGCGGGCGATAACGATGGTCGCGGTGCTGGTGTCGGCGGCGGCCGTGGGGCTACCCTCGTCCGCAGCCGGCGCCACTGGTTCACCGTGCGGTCAGGCAGCAACAGTCCGACCAAAAATCCAACACGTGGTGATCGTGATGCTGGAGAACTTCAGCTACCAACAGGTGGTCGGAAGCCCAGCCGCTCCTTACCAGACCGGCCTCGCCGCCATGTGCGGCAACGCCACCCAGGCGTTCGGTGCTACCCATACCAGCGCAGCCAATTACCTGGCTACGTCTGCCGGGCAATACCCGTCCACGTCCGTGCGTGGGTGCAACTACGCTGCGTGTGCCAGCCCCGCGAACAACCTGTACCAGCAACTCGACTCAGCCGGGCTGAGGTGGAAGGCGTACGAAGAATCCATGCCATCGGCCTGCGCCAAGTCCTCGGCTGCGCCTTACAAGATCGGCCACAACCCGCCGATCTTTTACACCGGAATAGCCGCCGCTGAGTGTCAGGCACGTGACGTAGCCGTAGCCAATCTCACTGTTGCCTCCGGGGCGTTCTACAACGACCTCAGCACTGGCGCGCTGCCCTCATTGGCGTGGGTGACTCCGAACACAAATAACGACGGCGAAAATCCCTGTGGCGGGTCGTGCGCACTGACGGCCGCGGACACGTGGCTGCAGAAGTTCATGGCGCTGGTCGCCGCATCTACTTCGTACCAGAACGGCTCCAGCCTCGTGCTGATCACCTACGACGAGGGCACGGGATCCGACTATACGGTCGCGGAAAACTGTGCTGACAAGACCCGGGACCTCGCTGGGCAGCAGCCCAGCTGCCATGTGCCGTTATTCGTGGTGTGGCCTTACGCGAAAGCCGGCGCCAATGCCGCGTTCTTCACGCATTACTCGCTGACCCGCACCGTCGAGGACCTGTTCGCCCTCCCTCATCTTGCGCATGCGGCCGATTCCACCACGAACAGCCTGGTTGGCATCGGCTTCGGATTCTGACGCAAGCCCGGTGCCTACTCAAGCGTCAAGGGCCACGGCTGAACTGGATTCCTCGCGCGGACTTAAGAAACAACGATTGCTGCCGATGGTCGCGTCGTAGGGGTTGACCAGAACCTCGATGGCCCACCGTCCGCAATCGACTTCCCCCGGAGACCTGACAAACGATGACGCCAACCCGAACCCGCCGCGCCCGCACGCTCGGGATCGCGACCGGCGCCCTCCTGGCGGCGACTGCGCTGCCCGCCGTTGCCGCGCAGGCGAGCACAGCAGACCGCTGGCCCGGGCCGGTGTCGGGTGTCCACGTCAGTGCGCGCACGGCGACGTCGTTCACCGTAGGACTGGATATCGCCGCCTACGCGAGCTGGTACCGGGTAGAGGCTTCGACCGACGAGTCCGATATCTGGATCGCCAACCTCGACCGGCCGAGCACGCATCGCATCGTCACCGGTGCCGCAAAACCGTCGATAGTGGTGCGGACGCCGGGTTACACCGCGGCCACTTACTACTACCGCGTCGCCACCATCAACGGCTCCCACGTCCGTTGGTCCAGTGCATACCACCAGACCCATCTGGCTCCCGCGACGCCGACCGCACTGACGGGCGTGTCCGGCGCGGCGGGCACGTACCTGAGCTGGGATTCGCCGACGACCACCGGCTTCGGCATCGAGCAGGCCACCAACTCCTCCTTCACCACCGGCGACCGGGTCTACACGACGGCCAATTCAACCCAACGCTTCACGCCCTACGGCCTGTCCCGAGGTAGCACCTACTGGTTCCGGGTGCGGTCGATCAATGGCGCCACCGTGTCGCCGTACTCAGGGTCCGTTGCCGTCACCGTCGCGTCGTCCGAGCGGCCGTTGCGGGTATTGACCTACAACGTCCTCAGTGCGACCTTCGACGGGTCCGCCATAGGCGGTAGCACCCAAGCGCCGTGGTCTCAGCGGCGCGCCGAGGCGGTGGCGCTCCTGAAGCAATCCGGCGCTGACGTGTTCGCCGTCCAAGAAGGAGCCGCCGTGGTCAATGCGGCCGGCGACCGCCAGGTCGACTCCATCGCTACGGGCCTCGGCACCGGGTACGCGATTGCCAACACCGACCACGGCAGCAATCCCGGCCAGGTCCCCAACAGCCGCTATACGGGCAACTACATCCTCTACAACCGAGCGACGGTCACCCCCTACGGCACTGGTGGGCACTGGATGATCGGCTATCTGCACAAGGCCGCCTACCACCTGTTCCGCGACGACAAGACCGGCGCAAAATTCTTGTTCCTCGGCACCCACCTAACCTCGCCGCGGGGCCCGTCCTACGACCTGCAACGCCGGGCAGAGACCATCAATCTCATTACCTTGGCGCGGGCCTACGCAGCCGCGAACCAGGTCACCTCCATCGTCTACGGCGGCGACATCAACTCCTGGCCCGGCCGTTACCTCACCACCGATATGCCCGGCAACCAGATGAAGCTCAACAAGACCTCGGACGCCTTCCAAGCTGCGCAGGCGCACTCCAACGCCGGGTACAGCAGCATCAACAGCTACCTGCGTTACCCGCCGATGGGCGGTAGCGCTGACCGGTTGTTCGTCACCGGTGGTGTGGCGGTCCGCGACTGGGGCCAGCTGCTGCACGTCTACGGCGGCGCGTTCGTCGGCGTCATACCGTCTGACCACAACCCGGTGTACGCCGACATCGTGTTGCCCTACTGACCAGCCCGGTCGGCGGGACGGACCCGAGCGAATTACAGTTTCGCCATGGCCGCTGAGCGGATCGATCCTCGGGTCGCCCACGAGATGATGCGCGCCGGCGACACCATCGTCGACGTGCGCTCGCCGGACGAATACGCACGCGGCCACGTCGCCGGCGCCGTCAACATTCCGATCGACACGCTGACAAGTGCGAAATTGCCGGACGGCCCGCTGATTACCGCCTGCTCAATGGGCGGGCGGGCCGGACGCGCTGCGGCCATGCTCGACAGCATGGGCCGCACAGCGTTCTCGATCCAGGGCGGGACGAAGGCGTGGCAGGGGGCCGGATTCCCGGTGACGACCGGACCGAGGCCCTGACCGTCATTTGTCCGCCGCTCCGGCCAGCTCCTGCAGTGTTGCGAGGCGCTCGTCCCACAGGGCGGCGAGCGAGTTCATCCCGCACACATCGCCGGGGCCAGACCGGCGTCTACTCCGGACTCCGCTCACCCGTCGCCAGCCGGCGCCGATACTTCGTAGCGGTGCGCCTGCGTCCCGGAACGGCTCGCGGCGCACACGCGCGGATCTCGGTCAGCAGCCGCTCGCTGAGCTGCGCTGCGGTCTCCTCCGCGCGCAGTTGTCCACCGGCCGGTGGGAAGAACTCGACGCTGACCCGCGGACGCGTCGGTGCACGCACCACGTCCACGGTGCCGGTCACCCGCGCGCACACGACGACGGTGTCCGGGACAGCCGACGCCAGCCGCCCGATGCCGCTGCGGGCGCGCAGGGAGCGGCCGAGCGAGCGCGTGCCCTCGGGGAAGACGCCGATGCACACTCCGGCCGCGAGTTGAGCGATCGCGTTGTCCATTGCCGCAGTGTCGCCTTTGCCGCGGTCGATGGGGATGTGACCCATGCCGTCCATCACCGAGCCGACGATCCTGTTGTTCCACAGGCTGGACTTGGACAGCGCACGAATCTGGCGCGTGTGCCGCGCGGCCACCCCGATCGCAACCGGATCCCAATAGCTGTCGTGATTGGCGACGATCAGGGTCGGCCCGGATTCCGGCAGATGATCGAGTCCGCTCACGTGCAAGCGCGACCAGCGGCACATCAGCGGCGCGGTGAGCGTGACAACGGCACGATAGACCGGCGTCATCGGCGTGCGCGGACTCATCGGCCGATCGTCTCGCCGACTCAGCCGGGAAGGAAGCTCAGCCGCACCTCGCGCAGAGCATTGTCGGCATTGGTGTCGACGAGGCAGACCGACTGCCAGGTGCCCAGCTGCATCCGTCCGCCCAGCACGGGCACCATCACCGACGGCGCGATGAAGGCAGGTAGGACGTGATCGCGTCCGTGGCCGGCCGAACCGTGTCGATGCCGCCACCGGTTGTCGCGTGGCAGCATGTCGTCGAGCGCGACGAGCAGGTCGCCTTCGCTTCCCGCGCCCGTCTCGAGTACGGCCAGACCCGCCGTTGCGTGCGGTAGGAAGACATTGAGCAGTCCGTCGCCCTCGTCACGCAGGAAGGACTGGCAGTCGCCGGTCAGGTCATGGACGGTGGCGTGTCCGCCAGTACGGACCTGGATCGTGTCGCTGCGCATGCGTGGATTCTGCCTGGCACCGTATCTGCGCCGCCGATCCCTCCCATGCTGCCTTGGGAAAGTTGATCTGTGCAGGTGTGGCGATCCTCGGCGAGCTCGAGGTGCGTGACGACGATGGCCGCGCCATCCAGATCGCGGGCACCCGGCTGCGCACCCTGCTTTCGCGGCTTTCGCTGGACCCAGGACGTGCAGTCGCCGGCCGGCTATCGCCTTGCTGTCGCATCGGACGACGTCGACGCACGACGCTTCGAACGGCTCGCCGCGGACGGGGCTGCGGCACTTCGAACCGGCGATGCGGATCGAGCGGTCGGTGCTGACGGATGCGGTGAGCTTGTGGCGGGGTCCGGCACTGGTCGACGCGGGCGAGGCCGCACAGCCGTGGCGACCCGACTGGAGGAGCTACGGCTCAATGCTCTCGTCGATCGCGCCGCGGCCGAGCTGGAACTCGGTCGCGCCGGCAAGGTGCTCGCCGAGCTGGAAATGCTGGCGATCGAACACCCCGTACACGAACGACTGGCCCGATTCCTGATGACCGCGCTGGCGACACTGGGGAGGCAGGCGGACGCGCTGCGCTGCTACGAACGGATACGCGCACGGTTGGCCGACGAACTCGGGGTCGACCCGTCGGCCGACTTGCAGTCGATCCATGTTCGTGTGCTGCGGTGTGAGATAGCACCGAAGCCTGCGGATCGCGCGCCGGCACGCACCAACCTCAAGGCCCAGCTGACCAGCTTCGTCGGACGTGATGACGACGTGCTGCGCGTGGGCAAGGCGCTGCAGGAGGTACGCCTGGTCACGCTCGTCGGCTCGGGCGGCGCAGGCAAGACCCGCCTCGCCGCCGAGGCCGCGTCGCGCCTCGACGCGGTCGACGGTGTCTGGCTAATCGAACCTGCACCGGTGACCGACGCCGCAGCCGTGGCGCAGACCGTGCTCGGATTCGCTCGGGCTGCGCGAGTCGCAGATGCTGGAACGGCGCACCGCGCCGACGCGATCGTGGTTCTTTCCCCCCATCAGGCAGGGGAAGAGAACCACGATCGGTGAAGTCACGCCCCCTTTCGGTAGGCGCGCAGTGCGAGCGGGGCGAACACCGACGACAGGCCGACCATCCACGCGAGGGTCCACACCAAATGTCACGCGATCGGCCCGGCCGGCATAAACCCGCGCACCACCCCTGATGGGCCGGACGGTGATGTCGATGAGCTGTTCGGGCGCGCGGGCGGTCTCGACCAGATTGCGCTTGGCCAGGACGAGCGGCCTCGGTGCGCGGCAGATCGAGCAGCTGCCCGATCACACGAGTTCTGCACGCCGGTGAGGTCTTCGTCGACCGAGGCGTATTGACCGGTCAGGCCGATCGCACGGCGCACCTGATCAGGCTGGCGCGCCACGGGGTACACCGCGACGCGCGCGGCGCCCGAATCGGCCTCGAGCAGTGTGGCGAGGATACGAAGCGCCGTCGTCTTGCCGGCGCCGTTGGGTCCGAGGACTCCGAGCACGCTGCCGTGACGTGCCGCGAGGTCGACACCGTCGAGCGCCTGGGTCGCGCCGAATCGCTTGGTCAGCCCGGGGCTTCGATTGCGTAGGTCATGTCGACGATGGTGGACGGCGTGGCTGGCATCGCGCGCACGCCCGGCTGTCACGCACTGGCACGCGGGCGGCAAACCTGGTCAGGCGATGTCTGCGGGCGCTAGATTGCGCGCACGGGGGGTCATGAACGTCGAAGATGTCGTCGAACTGAGGGTGCACGGCGTGTCCGGCACGCCTCCGCAAGATCTGCTCGACCGTCGCGAGGTCGACCTCATCGCCGGTGATCGGACCGCGGGGTTCTTCCGGCCGCACTATGCGACCGAGCGCGACGACGACTTCCCGCCCGGCGATCCCGACCTCGTTGTGCACGGGCCGCGGCTGGAGGGTTACGCCTGGGGTGGGCTGACCTCCGGAGCACCGTCGCGTGCGTTCTGGTTGTTGCTCCTGCCGTTCACGTTGATCAACGTGGCGCCTCGGTTGCGCCCCGCCGACCCCGACCCCGGTTCCGATTCCGGGAAGAGCGATCAGTCGGCGTTGCTGCGGTTGCGGTTGCTCTGGCTGGTCTGCCGGCTGCTCGCGCTCACGCTGACGCTGGTTCTGGTGGCCGCGTTTGTCGGGATCGGCGTCGACCTCATCGGCTGGCAGTGCGGCGCGGCGAGCGGCAGGTGCGGCAAGGCAGCACCCGGATGGCTCTTCGACCCGATCCGGCACCTGTCCACTGCACACCGCATGGCGCTCGGCCTCGTCGTGCCGGTCGGAATGCTGTTCCTGCTCTGGCTGGTGAGCAAGCGGACGATCAACCGCTACGAACGGGTCCGTGCGACCGGTCGCCAACCCGACGCCATGCGTGCTGCCGAATGGAACGAGGCGGACCCGGCCGACGCGGTCGAGGTGCCGTTGGCCTCGCGGTGGATGTGGCAGAACGAGCTGCCGGTGCGACGTTTGCGCGCCATTCACCTGCAGTGCGGGGTCGCCGCGGCGCTCGCCTTCGCCGCGGCGCCGATGGGCGGTTGGCGGTGGCTGGACGGTGTGCTCGCGGTGGTGGTGATCGGGTACTCGTCCATCGTGCTGACGGTGCCGTCGTACACCGGCCATACCGCGGCGATGCATTGGCGCAAGGTGAGCTACGGCATCTGGGCCGCGGTCGTGCTGGCCGCGGCGGGGACCATCGCCTGGTTGTTGTGGCGCCCGCATGACTTCCCGGAGAACGGGCGGCAGTGCGTCGTGACGGATGTCGCCGTGGGACGCAGCCGTCCCCGCTTCGACTGCTCCAAGCCGCAGGGTTTGCCGCACTACGCCGCGACGATCCTGTGGTTGCTCATCGTCGAGCTGCTTCTGGTGCTCGTCCTGCTCGCGGTCGTCCTCGTGTCGCGCCGAAGGGCGGGCACTGCGCGTGCACTCGGCGCGCCGGGGCCGCCCGCAGGTCTGGGCGGGATGGGCACCGCCATCATGGCGTTGCTCGCAGTGTTCCTCGCCAGCGTCTTCACCGCGGGGGCCTACATGTTCACCGCCGCCTGGCTGACCTCGGGATCGCTGCATCCGAGCCTGCGAACGATCTCCACGGTGTCCCGCATATTCCGGGTGCCTGAGTCGATCCTCGACGCCGGCTTCGCCTACTCGCTCGCGGTCGGGCTCGGCGCGATCATGCTGGGAGCACGCATCATCTGGTTCGGTTGGTCGATGCTGCACATCCGTGCGAACAACAGCCTGCTCGTGCCGGGCTCGTTCGGCACCGACTACCCCGCCGAGGACCCTGACTCCCCGCGCGGTCGCAGCATCCTGCGCGCAATGTGGCTCGGCCGGCTGGTGGACGTCGTCGGCGCGATGCTGGCGCGCCTGGTGCTCATCGGTGCGTTGCTGAGCTACTTCATCGGTGGTGTGCTGGTCGCCGAGCACGTCTTCGGAGCGAATCGGTTGGCCCGCTGGTTGCTCGATCCGGCGCAGGTCGGCAGCAACCCGTTCGCCGAACCCGCCTTCTTCTCGCCACAGGCGTTGCAGGGCAAGGGCGCCTATCTCGCGGTCTGGTCAATCGTCCTGCTCGTGGTGCTCGGGGGGGCCGCGTTCCGGGTGGCACCGACACGTCGCTCGGTCGGCATTCTGTGGGACCTGGCGTCTTTCTGGCCGCGGGTCTCGCACCCCCTCGCAGCGCCCTGCTATGCCGAGCGGACCGTCCCCGATCTGGTGACGCGCATCAGCTTCCACGCCGACGACGGGTGCGGTGTCGTGCTCGCCGCGCACAGCCAGGGCACCGTCATCGGCGCCGCGACAGTGTTGCAACTGCGCATGCTTGACGAGCACACTCCCGACCGCCCGACGTTGCCACGGGTCGGGCTGCTGACGTTCGGTTGCGTGTTGCGCCGGTTGTACGGGCGATACTTCCCGGCCTATTTCGGGCCTGCGGCGATGGACGACGTCCGGTGCGCGCTGCGTGCGCAGGACGGCACCGATCAGCGCTGGCGAAACCTCTGGCGCTACACCGACTACCTGGGCGGTCCGGTCACCGAGGGGCCGCCGCCCGTGGCTGAGCCGCCCTGGAATCCGCGTGGCCAGGTCGTCGCGTACCCGCCCGGGCCGAATGGGCTGATGCTTGACCTGCACCTGGTCGACCCGCCGTTCGGCATCGCGCCGGGCGACACTGTGTATCCGCCGCCGTTACGGCATTCGGACTTCTGGAAGGTGCCGCAGTTCCAGCTCGCCGTGGTACACGTCGCCGGCCTGATCCCGGAGCCGGGGGACGTCCGACCCACCACCTAAGCTCGATCGCATGCCACGTCCGGACGGCCGCTCGGCCGATCAGTTGCGTCAGGTCACGATCACGCGCGACTGGCAGAAGTACGCCGAAGGCTCCGCGCTCGTCGAGTTCGGGGACACCAAGGTGCTGTGCGCCGCGTCGGTGGTGCAGGGCGTACCACGCTGGCGCAAGGGCAGCGGGCTCGGCTGGGTGACCGCGGAGTACTCGATGCTGCCGCGCGCCACCTTGACGCGCAACGACCGCGAGTCGGTCAAGGGACGTATCGGCGGGCGGACGCACGAGATCTCGCGCCTCATCGGTCGTTCGCTACGCGCGGCGATCGACCTGTCGGCGCTGGGCGAGAACTCGGTCTCGATCGACTGCGACGTGCTGCAGGCCGATGGCGGCACCCGCACGGCGGCGATCACCGGAGCCTATATCGCGCTTGCGGATGCGGTGTCGTTCCTGCGCTCCAAGGGCGCGCTCGCTGGTCCGCACCCGCTCGTGCATTCCGTCTCGGCTGTGTCGGTCGGCGTCATCGACGGCGAACCGCGCCTGGATCTGATGTATGAGGAGGACGTCCGCGCGGAGACCGATATGAACGTGGTCCTGACCGGAACCGGTGAGTTCGTCGAGGTCCAGGGAACTGCCGAGGGCGCGCCGTTCAGCCGTGCCGAGCTTGACGCGCTGCTCGACCTGGCGGTCGCCGGGTGCGGGTCCCTCGCGACGATGCAGCAGGAAGCCCTGGGTGCATGACTCGGGTTCTGCTGGCCTCGCGCAATCCGAAGAAGCTGGCCGAGCTGCGCCGGATCCTCGCTCCGGCGGTGCCCGGACTCGAGGTGGTCGGGCTCGATGACGTCGCGCCCTATGACGAAGTGCCCGAGAGCGGTGCCACGTTCGAGGACAACGCTTTGCTCAAGGCGCGGGAAGGGTTCGCGCACACCGGCCTGCCCACAGTCGCTGACGACTCGGGTCTGTGCGTGGACGCGCTGAACGCGATGCCGGGCGTGCTGTCGGCGCGCTGGTCGGGTCGACACGGTGACGACGAGGCCAATCTGCGTCTCGTCCTCGAGCAGCTCGTGGACACCCCGGAGGATCGGTTGGGTGCGGCGTTCGTCTGTGCAGTCGCCTACGTCGCACCGGACGCAGAGATCGTGGAGCACGGCCGCATGCCGGGGCGGCTCGTGCGCCGCAAGCGTGGCCAGAACGGTTTCGGTTACGACCCGATCTTCGTGCCGAACGGCCAGGAACGCACGAGCGCGGAACTGCCGACGGGAGAGAAGGACGCGATCAGCCACCGAGGTCAGGCGCTGCGCGCGTTGGCCGCCCGACTCGCCAGCAGCTGACTGGCCGCGGTCGCCCTCGATCGACAACAACGAGATCGGCCGCGCTGCCCAGCGCAGCGCGGTCAGCCGTGCTCGGCGAGGAACTGCTCGGGATCGCGGTCGCTCGGGTCGATGCCCTTGCCGTCCGGGTGGGCGGCGTAGAACTGCATCCATAGCTCGGCCAAGCGCGCGCGCATCTCCCAGCTCGCGTTGCGCCGAAAGTCAGGCAGTCCCTCGTCCTCCTCCTCGCCGAGATGCTCCGTGTTCTCCTTTCGCGCGTGCCCGACCGCTTCGAACCATTCGTCGGAACCGACCTGGTGCTGGCGAGCCGCAGCGACGGCGTCCCGGATCTTGTTGTGATCGCGGATCGCGTCGTCGGTCTCGTCCTCGGCCTCCTCGCCCCGTTTGAGTAGCGCCGGATAGAAGATGGTCTCCTCGGCCTGCGCGTGGGTGTCCAGGCGCGTCGCGAGTGGTTCCCAGATCGCGCCCAGTTCGGCGGTGTCGTCGCGGGCGTCGTCCAGCCGGGCGAACTGGCGCCGAAACCATTCGTGGTCGTCCATGATCAAAGCTGTGATGTCGAGCCGATCGTCGGTCATGCAGCCACCTTAGGGCCGTGGCCGACCCGGCTGGCGCGGGCGCTGATCTGCAGAAGTCGACCGGGACGTTTGGCAGTCGGACGGCAATTGGTGACACTGGAGCCATGTTCCTGCTGGTCATCGCGCTGATCCTGTTCGGCGCCATCGCCGTCGCCTACCTCGTCGACCGGCATGATCGCAAGAACGGCCACCCGATCGGTTCGGGACCGGAGTTCCGTGCGCGCATCCGCGCGGCGAAGAAGCAGTCGCGTGATCGGATCTGGGGCCGAAACTCCTTCGGGCCCACGTCGCGGCGCGCGCGCAACGACGACTCCGACCGCCCGCGCGGGCGCCGCACTCATTAGTTGTCGTGCACGTCACCCGTACACGAAGCTGGCGAGGAAATCGTTGCCGAAACAGCGGTTCGGATCTTGCTCCGTGGCCAGGTGGCGGAAGTCCCGCAGCCCGGGGTAGATCTGCTCGAACGTGCTGCCGTCGGCGCCGAGGAACACCTTGGCCCAGTGGGGACGCGCGTCCAGCGGCGCCAGCGCCGCCTCAACCGCCTGCACGGCGGGACGGGCGTCCTCGAGGTCGGCCGTCCAGGTGAAGTGAGCGGCGACGGTGTCGCGGCCGGAGCACGGGCTCAACCACAGGTCGTCGGCTGCGACCGTGCGCATCTCGAAAACCTGCAGCGGACCGGTGAGCCTCTCGGCAACGGCACGCAGCGCACGCAACACGTCGGGTGCGGCCCCGCGCGGCAGGAAGTACTCGGACTGCAACTCCGCACCGTTGCTGGGAGTGAAGTCCTGGTGGAAGTGCGGCAGCCGCTCGTGCCACGGCCCGACCGCCCCGAGCTGCGGTGACGTCGCTGCCGGGTCGAAGCGCGGCAGCGGGTGCTGCGCCATCGTGGCGAGTCGGGCGCCCAGCCACACCGTGTCCGCCGGCGGGTCGCTCGCGCTCGCGCGGCTCTTGAGCCACACCATGTCCACGACTTCCGGCGTCGCGAAGTCGGTGAAGATGCTGACGCTGTACGCGGCGGCGAGGATGTCCTGGACATTGTCCGCGGCCGCGTCGAGTCCCATGTCCAGGTAGACATCCTGGCGCATCGAATAGGCCGGTTCGATGCGCAGGGTCAGCCGGGTGACGACACCGAGTGCGCCGAGGGCGAGCACTGCTCCCGGGAAGTGGGCGTCCCCGCGAGCCAGATGCCTCAGCTCGCCGTCGGCGCGCACGAACTCCACCGCTTCGACGGCTCCGGCCAGGTTGCGGTTGGAGTTGCCGGATCCGTGGGTTCCCGTCGCGCAGGCGCCGGCAACCGAGATATGCGGCAGGGAACCCAGATTGTGCAGCGCCCAGCCCTGTGCGTGCAGGACGTTGGTCACCTCGGCGTAGCGTGCCCCGCCCGGGACGGTCACGGTCGACGCATCGAGGTTGATCGTGATCGGCAGTTCGAGCTTGCCGACCGAGACCAGCTCGCCGGTGGTGTCGGCGATCGCGTTGAAGGAGTGCCCGGAACCCAGAGCGCGGATGCGGGGCGCGCGGGACACCAGCTCCTGCAGTTGCTCGACGGTGGCCGGGGTGTGCAGGGCCGAGGCGGCAAATTCGACATTGCCGGCCCAGTTGCGCAGTGCGACGTCCATTCCCTCGATTGTGCCCGGACGCCGTCGCGCGGGACCGCGCAGGTCTCCGATCGCTGTCACCTGCCGTACCCACGCCGGAACCTGTGCTGGACGCACGCAAGGTAGCGCCGCGGCGTCTCCCCCGCGAGAGCGCACGCGGCACTACCCTGCTTGTCGATTATCGCCGACCCGGCTGGGGTTGCAAAGCGCTACGAACAGGGCCATGGCCGCCACCTCGGTGCTCAACCACCTTGTCGACAACGTCTGTTCGCATGGCCACATTGCTTACTTATTCAATAGTCATAGAGTAGTATCGCGCTCATGACGATCGAGCTGATCCGAGAGTGGCGGCGCACATCGGACCACAGTCTCGCGGTAACGGATGATGGTGGCCGGCTTGTTGCTGATCATGACCGCCCTCACGCTCGCGTTCTGAACCGCATTTCGGGCACCTCGTAACATCTGATTGGTGAAACGGCTGCCGGACTCCTTCGCGGAATGGTTCTTCCACCGCGACGACGCCTCGCCCGACAGCCACTTCTACCGGCCGACCCGTTTCGTCACCCACATCGACGACGGCGCGGTTGCCGCAGTCGGAAAGCTCTACGCCGAGCTCGGCGTGGACGGCGCCGACGGCCGACCACGTCGAGTGCTCGACCTGATGTCGTCATGGGTCTCGCATCTGCGCCGGGCACCGCACGAGCTCGTCGCGCTCGGGATGAATGCGGTTGAGCTGCACGCCAACCCGATGGCGACCGAGCGGATCGTCCAGGATCTGAATCGCAAGCCCGGACTTCCCTTCGCGGACGCCTCGTTCGACGCCGTGCTCTGCTGCGTGTCGATCGATTACCTGGTCCGGCCGGTGCAGGTGCTGGCCGACGCTGCCCGTGTGCTGCGTCCTGATGCCCCCGTAGCCGTCACCTTCTCCAACCGGTGCTTCCCGAACAAGGCAGTGCATGGCTGGCTCGCCGCGAGCGAGGCCCAGCGCTGCGCGATCGTCGTCGACTACTTGCGGCTGGCCGGCGGGTTCGGCGAACCCACGGCCTCCCTGCGCACCCCGGCTACGGGGGCGGACGGCGCCCCGTACCGGGGCGACCCGCTCTACGCCGTTGTCGCCCGGCGGCTGGCGGGCTGACGTCCGACATTTTTTAGGGTGCGACGTTGCACCCTAATGTGAACAAATTGTCATAACTGGGTAGGACGGACGTGGTTGGGATTCAAGCCGCCGGTCCCGTTCGCGTGAGCGGGCGCTGAACGTTCATCCCGTTCTCAGATCGCCGTTGCAACGGACGCCGTCCGGTGTGGCGCACCACCCGCGCGTGTGTCGAGCCGAGACGTCGCCGTGGAGCACCTATGGCAAGCGCAGTCGATCAACCTCAAGATTCCCCCGGAGACGGAGCAGTCGTGTCCGCAGCGCTGCGGCCGGACCTTCGCCACCAACTCGGCGAAGCGGGACACACTGTCGGGCAGGTGCTCGTCCTGCCTGAGACCCTCGGCGGGGCCGCGCTGGCCCGCCGATGGCTGCAGCACGACGTCCACGGATTGCCGGCCGAGCTTCGGGAGGACGCCATACTGTTGACCTCCGAACTGGTGAGCAACGCGCTGCAACACGGGCGCCCCGAGGTCCGGCTCGTCGTGCACGTCACGCCGCGCTCGGTGCGTGTCGCCGTCGCCGACCACGGGGACTCAGTACCCGTCTTCGCGCGCGAGCGCCAGGGACCCACCCGGCAATCAGGTCGCGGCCTGTTCCTGGTCGCGAGTCTCGCCAGCGGGTGGGGCTATCACCCGCATCATCGCTGCCCCGGCAAGACGGTCTGGTTCACGCTGTAGGGCCGCCCCGGGTCTCTGGCAAGTCCGCAGACACCCGCTGCCACCTGGCAGGACGCTTCGCTCAAGTACCGGACGCGGCGTCCGATTGTGGTGTTTGAGAGACCACGCCAGACCGGTCCATGTGACCATCGACGGGCACCCATGCTGAGCAGGCAATCGCGCGAACCGGGACGGCGCGCACCCCTGATCCGCGCGGTCATCGCCGCGCTCCTGGCTGGCGTACTCACGGTCCTCGCATCCCCGGCCGGGGCTACGAATGCCCACGCCCAACTGGTTCCGCCGCCAGCGCAGCCCATATCTGTCCTGGCATCGGGCTGAGCAGGTCCGGCCCGCACATGTGGCAGGACATCCACGGAGGCGCCAACTCGCAGTTGGCGCACCGCATCGAAGCGTTGATCTGCGCCGCGGCGGACGGGGCCACCATCGACATCGAGTCGTGGTTCGTCACCGTCGGTGGCGCAGCCGTTGCGCGGATGATCACTGTCCTGAAGCTGATGCACACATACCACCGGTGCGGGTCAACGTGTTCGTCGGACGTTCCTGGTACCCGTCCAGGATGTGGCGTGTGTTCCACCGCGCCTTTTCCTTCGCGCGAATCGCCTCGTGTGCCCGGGCATGCGTGTCCGGCGTCGTCGGCAGCATCGATCACAGCAAGTGGATCACCGTCTCGCGGCTTCGAGCGCGCAACCGCGGCGGGAGCGAGGTGCTGTCGACCTCACTCAACCCAAGCTGCGAGCTAAGCCACGACAAGGTGGTGATCATCAGTGTCGGGGGTCTGCGCGAAGTGATCGCCGGATCGCAGGACCAAACACCCAGCGAAGTGCTGATCGACGACAACCAGATGGTGAAGACCACCAACCGCGGGGTCTTCCGGAGATACGTCGCCTACTTCAAGCACCAGTTCCACTCGCCGAGATCCACGAACTGCGCCAACGGCGGGTTCGCCGGCTCCCGGGACAATTAGGAGCCGGGCGGCGCCGGGGCGGTTTTGGTTCGTGCGCCCTGGCCGCCGGGGTGAGCGAGTCGCAAACTTCGCACTGCTCACCCAGGCCAATCTCGCGCTGCGGCAAATATGATGACGACCACGATCAGTGCCCGCACCTGGGGCCACGACCAACCGCCCTGGACGGAGATCGTTGTGAGGATCGAGCTGGCAACACCCGCCGCGCGCCATGTCCTATCAGCCAGACGCGGTCTGCGCGGTCTGCGCGAGCGGACCCGGGAACGGCAACGCTTGGCAGAGCATGATCGGCGCGCCGGTCAACTGGCCGAACTGCACCACCTCCAGACGCTCATTGCCGAAGCCCGCAGCGTGATTCATGCCGGTTGGACCCAGAACAACTGGTTCGCCTACCGCCCCGGTCACAGTGATCAGCGCACGAGCACCGCTGACGACACGAACCGCAACAACGGGACGCCTGTGGCCGGCGCCTGCCTGGTCGGCGCCATCGTGCTCGCCGGCGGGGGCCCCGCCACAGCCGGCACGCAGCCTGTCCAGCGGGCACTCGACTTGACGTGGCACACCCTCTACCGCGGCCCGGAAGAACCGGTGCGCTGGTGCCCGGCACCGTCCGTCCGCGCCGCCCAGATTCGCGATCTCACCCGCTGGAACGATCACAGTGAGCGCACCGCCGACGAGGTCGCAGCACTCCTGCGGACCGCCGAGCGGGCAGCCACCACGCACATTGCCCAACTTCGAGCGGAAGTCTCGGTCTGAATGGACGGCGCCCGCGTGCGGACGAGCCCGATGAGGTCGCCTAACATGTGGAGAATTGGTAGGCTCTACCGTCGCGTACGACCTGATGGCGCTCGTGGACGGTGGATCGTTCACCCTGAGTAATGGTGACCTCGGTGGTGTATATCCGTCCGCTTGGGCGGAGATCGTGCACGTGATCCGAAGTGACCGTGTAACCGGGGTCAGGCATGACGCTCGCGATATTCGGCACGAACCGCAGGCTCGCTGAACGCGGGAGCGACTTCGCTCCGGGACTGACCGCATTGATACAACGGGCGAAGCCGACGTCGGCGCGGTCTCCCGGGTACTGGGTGGCGATGATCGCTCGCACGCCGTCGTCGGGGTTGCGCCGAAACGCCTCGCTGATGCGGTTGTACATCGCCACGATGAGGGCGATGTCGCTCGCGTTCACCTTCGATCGGGCAGACCTGCCTGATGATTGTGCTGTCGTCGCCGACGTCGGAAGGGTTGCCCTCGTGGACGTCTTCGTCGGCGTGGCACCGGTGTTGTCGCCTCCGCTGGTGCAGGCTGCGGTTACCAGGACTGCCGACGCGGTAGTTGCGACGACCCACTTCAGCGGGTGACTTCCGAATACTTTGACCGCCTGCTCGCTAGGTTTCATCTACTTGGCCGGTTGTATTTTGCCGGCAGTCATCTTGTTCAACCAGCCGGCGATGAGGAAAGGCTTGCTCTTTTGGTCTGCGCCGGTATTGGGAACGAGCAGGTAACGTACCTTTCGTTCGGTCGGCAGCACATAATTCTTGCCGGCTTGGTCTTGTAGATTGATATTCGCTTTAGCTGTGAAAGTCACCGACATTCGGTCCGCGCCGTGCGCGCGGTCGAGTCCTACCGCTACCTGGGTATATCGACGGTCGGTCACGACTTTTCCGGAGCGGATGGGTCGACTGCCATTCGCTCCCTTGATGCCGAAGAATATGGCCCCTTCGAGCGTCCGGATCGCAATCTTGTCGTGCTTGAGCACTTTGGCGAGCACGGTGTTGAATCTCGACGCTGCTTCGGCGGTCAGGTACGACAGGACTGGCGCAAAGTCGTTACGCGTCACCTGATCGACGTGAATGCTGATCAAATGCGAGCTCCACCCGCTGCCGAAGCTAAACCTGAGCATTTCCTTAACTGCGGCGTCGACGGCCGGCTGACCGTACTTGGCGATTGCCGCGCCGGACTTCGACGGCGCTGCCGAGGACGTCGATGATCCCGTCGCAGCCGGCGAGACCGGCCCGGATCGGCCAGACCTGCTCGTGCACCCGGTCGCAATCAGAGCGAGCACGCTGAACATCGCGCACAATGTCCAGCGTCGCCCGATAAACCCACTCATGATCAGACCCCTCCGCGTGCCTCGCATTTGCGCGGACCATACGCGTCCCGAGCGTGCAGCACGCTGAGCGTCCAGCCGTTTCCTACCGTCGGCCCCTACTCTCGGGTCGGGGCCTCGCAATTCTGGCGTGGTGCAGCATCCGCTGAGCGCCGTCTTGGGAGGCTGAGCACCGTCTTGGGAGCAAAGAGTCCCCGCTGAGGAGCTGAGCTGATGTCGTCCATCCTTCTCGTCGAGGACGACGACACCATCGGTCGCGCACTCGACGGCGCCTTGCGGCAGAACCGGTATCGCTCGACCTGGTGCCGTACTGGTCGGGCGGCCCTCGATGCCCTCTCGCGCGAACCTTTCGATCTCGTTCTGCTCGATCTGGGACTTCCGGATGTCGACGGTGTCGATGTCTGCCGGTCCGTGCGCCAGCGGCAGCCTTCCACCGTGGTCGTGATTCTCACCGCTCGCGACGCCGAGATCGATGTCGTCGTCGGCCTCGAGGCGGGCGCCGACGACTATCTGAGCAAACCGGTACGACTCACCGAACTGATGGCCAGGCTGCGTGCTCACCTACGCCGCGCCGCAACCATCGGTTCAGGCGAGGTTCGCACGGTTGGTTCGCTTCGCGTGGACGAGTCCGCGCGGCGGGCGTGGGCCGGAGATCACGAGCTCGGTCTACGGGCGAAAGAGTTCGACCTGTTGGCCCGGCTCGCCGCCGACCCCGCCACGGCCTTGAGCCGGACCACGCTGATGTCTGACGTCTGGGACGAGAACTGGTACAGCTCGACGAAGACGCTCGACGTCCATGTCGCTGCGTTGCGCCGCAAGTTGGGCCAGGTGCCCAGCGGCGTGGGCGTGCCCGAGATCGTGACCTTGCGCGGCTTCGGTTATCGGCTAGAGCCGGCGGATCACCGGCAATAGTGACTGCCCGGCAACGCGCAACGTCCCGGTTGTGACTGCCACGAGGCACAGCAGGATGAGGGCGGCAACGGCGAGCAGGTATGTCCACGGCACCGAAATGACGGACGGGGGCGGGTCGAACACGCCGGTCAGCACCTTGACCAGCATCTGCGAGAGCTCGGCACCGAGGAGCACGCCACCCGCCACGCCGGCGAGGCCGAGCAGCGTCGTCTCACCGGCGACCGCTGCACGCAGATCGCGCCGTCGCGCGCCCAGCGCGCTCATGATCGCCAGAGTGCGGCGTCGCTCGGCGAGGCCGAGCGCGACGACGAGTCCGCCGGCTGCGGCGGCCAGCACGACAGCGAACCCGAGTTCCACCCGGGTGAGCCCCGACAGGTCGACTGAGGTGAGGCTGGACCCTACTGTCCCGCGGACCGTGCTGATGTCGGTGACCGCTGCGGTCGGACCTACGGCGGTGCGCACCCGCCCGGCCACCGCCGAGCTGTTCGAACCACCGGTGCTGAGAAGGAACGTGCCGATTGCGCCACTGCCCGTCCGCTGCGCCACGTAGCTCGCGTTCGTCACGAAGAAGCTGTCGTTCGGCGCGGTCGGAAACTCCGAGACGATGCCGACGTAGTGGAAGGGCACCGTGATCTGGCGGTGGGTGCGGCCGTCGACGAGTCGCAGGTTGAGCAGGTCGCCGATGTGCAGCTGGTAATCCTTCACAGTTTCGGAGCTGACCAGGATCGAGTCCGGCGTGCTCGCGAGCTGCTGCATCAGCGATGCAGCGCTTCCGCCGGTGAAGTAGGCATCCTGAAGCGCGGTCACCGAACGGACCGAGTGCGGACGGACTCCATAGAGGTCTTGCAGATCTGCTCCGACGTAGGCGTAACGATGCTGGATCGGCTCGACCGCCCGCACTCCAGGGATTGCCGCCAGTCTGTTCGCATACGACGCACTCACGCTGGCACCGGGGGACTCGGTCACGGTGACGTCGGCGCCGTTGGTGAGTTGAGCGTCGGCTTCGGCTTGCGCCCGGTAGGTGGCGCCGAAGGTTGCGGTTGAAATGGCGAACGCGATCGTCAACGCCAACAGTGTCGCGGCCTTGACCAGAGGACGCCGCTGGCGGGCGATGCTCGATCCGAGCAACGGGGCGATCCGCCCTGCCAGTGGCCGCAGCAATAGCGAGGTCAGTCGGCAGCCGCGCCCGAGCAGGAAATCAAAGCTACGCCACATGAGCAGACCGGCGCCCAACCACAGCAGAGCAGGTCCGGCGAGGGCCCAGTACGAGACCGCGATGGTCGGCACACCTTCGGGGGCCAGCACGAGCTGGTAGCCGTTACGGCTGGTGGTGTTGAACACCAGGCCGGCGCCGAGCAGTGCGCCCACGTCCAGGCCGTAGCGGGACCACCACGGGTAGGGATGCCCGACGATGGTCTGTCGTCCGGTAGCCACGCTCTCCCGGAGGACGTCGCGGCGGGCCGGGACGAGGATGGCACCGGCGGTAACGGCCAAGCCGACACCGACCGCAAGGCCGCTCCAGATCAGTGCAGACGTGGTCGAGGCGCCGAAACTGGCCGATCCGAAGGCCGCCCTGCCCGCGATCGCCGCGACGATCAGGCCGACGAAGCACCCTACGACGCCGATGAGGGCTGTCTCGGTCGTGACCAGACGCAGCAGTTGCCGGACCGAAGCGCCTCGGATTCGCAGCAATGCCTGCTCTCCACGCCGCCGGCCGGCTCCCGAGGACGCCACCGTCGCGGTGAGCATGCCCGCCAGCACAGCGCCCGGCAGCCCGAGAAACAGGAACAGCACCTGGGCGTACGCGGCGTCGCCTCGCGCGGCATCGAGGGCGGCGGCGAGATTGTTGCCCACCAGCGCGGTGCCGGCACTGTGCGCCTCCAGGTTATGGGCGGCACCGGTGGCCGTCGTGTACGCAGCCGCTGGATCGCTCGGCAGGGAATGCCGCAGTCCCGCGTGTATCTGGGTGGCGAGGAGATCCGGGCGCGTTGTGCGCAGTGGAGCGCTGAACGCGCGCCACTGCGCAGCGGGAAGCAGGACGACATTGTCGGGCGGGGCAGCCAGCTGTGAACCGGACGGCGCGCCGACCTTCTGGAATAGGGAGTCTGCCTGGGGCAGATCGACGACGCCCGCGACGGTGACGGTGACCGGTGCCAGTCCGGGACGCCGGATGCTGATCCGGCTGCCCGGCGCGGCGTGCAGATTGGAGGCGGTTTGCTGGGCGACGAGCACGCCGGCCGCTGCACCAGTAAGCGTGCGGATTTCGCCGGGAAACGCATTCCGATACCCGCTCGGGATGCCGAGCACGACGCCGCTCCCGGTCGACTGGGTGTTCCCGGCCGAGGTCGCCGTGAGTCCGGGCACCTGGGTGAAACCGACACTGCGTACCGTCTGGACGTCGGCGGCTTTCGCAACCAGCGCTCCGACCCGCGCCGCGTCAGCTCCCTGGACTACCTGGACCTGCCAGTCCACGCTGACCGAGCGGACTGCGCGGCTGGTCATGGTTGCCTTGGCATGGGCGAGGAACGCACCCAAACTTGCCAGCAGAGCGACCGCGATCGCGACGCCGGTCGCAGCCCCGATCAGGCGTGCCGGCTGACGGCGCAGCAGCCCGGCCAACCAGATGCGGATCACTGCTGGCCCCCGGCGGTGTCGACGAGCCGTCCGTCGCGGATGGGCCAGTTGGCGTCCAGCAGGCGGGCAATGGCCGGGTCGTGGGTCGCGACGACCAAGGCTGCGCCGATCTCGTCGCTGACCTCGATGAGCACCTGGGCGACATGCTGGGCGTTGCTCCGGTCGAGCTTGCTCGTCGGCTCGTCGGCAAGGATGAGCTTCGGTCGCGAGGCGAGGACGCGCGCGATGACGACGCGCTGCGCTTGTCCGCCGGATAATTCCTGGGGCAAGTCGTGCCGAAGGCCGTCCAACCCAGCAGTGTCAACGCGTCGATAGCCCGAGCCTGCGCCTCATCGAGGCTCTCCTCGCCGAGCAGCATCGCCAGCTCGACGTTCTCGAGAACGGACAAGCTCGGTATCAGGCTCGGCGCCTGGAAGACGAGGCCGGCGCGATGTGCGCCATCACGCGGGTGGCCCCCAGCATCGGCCACTCGATCGTGCCTGCCGTCGGGGTTTCCAGGCCGCTCAGGAGATGCAGGAGGGTGGACTTGCCCGACCCGGAGGGGCCGGTGATGGCAACGCGATCGTTCGCCCCGATCGTGCAGTTCGCGCCGTGCACGGCAACCACAGCTTGCTCACCCGATCCGTAGGTGCATCCCAGGTCGATGCAGCGGACCGCGATCTGGTCAACCGGTGGTTCGCCACTCGCCCGCCCAGGTGCCCTGGCGGACCCGATCGAGGGCGCTGGCATTAGACGATCCGTCCGCTGCTGAGCGTGATGACCCGGTCGGCCACCCCTGCCACCTCTTCGCTGTGGCTCGCCACCAGCACTGCCACACCCGCGTGCGCGTGGCTGCGCATCAGGTCGAGCACCTGCCGCTCGGTGGTGGCGTCGAGCTCGCCGGTGGGCTCGTCGGCAACGAGGATTGCCGGCTCGTTCGCGAGCGCCACTGCGAGTCCGGCGCGAACGGTCTCACCGCCCGAGAGTGTCTCCGGTCGGGCTGAGCGACGGTGCGCGATACCGAGCGACTCGAGCAGTTCAGTCACGGTGCTGCCACGTCCGTGCCGGGCAAGACGGCGAGCCAGTTCGACGTTCTGCGTCACGGTCAGCTGGGCCAGCAAGTTGCCGTTTTGGGTCAGCACCCCCACGAGTCGAGATCGCAACCGTGCCCGCTCGGGCTCGGGACGGCGCGTGATGCGCACGCCCGCTATCCGCACAGTTCCTCCGTCCGGTTCGTCCAGCCCGGCGAGGCAGGACAGCAGCGTCGACTTGCCCGAGCCTGATGGGCCCACCACCGCGACGAACTCGCCGGCCCCGATCGTGAGGGAGACATCACGAAGTGCTTGCGTCTCCTCCTCGCCTGCATGGAAGAAGCGATGAAGCGACTCGGCCTCGATCGCGGCGGTCACCGTCCGCTCCAGGCGAAGCTCTGGGTGACTATGCGCCACGGGTCGACGTTGTCGGAACCGACCGGCGCAGCGAGGGTCAGCACGACTTCGCGGCCGGCACGCCAGAACTCGTAGCGTTCCACCGCCTGCATCGCGAACTTTCCGGTGACCGCGTTGACCGGCGATTGCGCCTGGTATGTGATGAGCACCGCCGGGCCCGCCGTGCGCTGCACGGTGGTCACCGACCCGGGCACGTCCCCCTTCGCGCTGGAACGGATTGCGGGGAGCTCGGTGCTGCGGGCGGAGGACACCGTCGGGGCGGTCGCCGCGCTGACCGAAGCCGCGGTGATGCTGTTGTACTTGTCCGTGAATACCGTGTCCCCGTTGCGAGCGGTGCGTGTCCATCCCTCGGGGACGGTCACGGTGAACGCCGACGTGTGGAACGCAACGAAGGCCTGGTTGTCCGGGATGTCGCCGGGCGGGTTCACCTCGAGCTGAGGGGAAACGCTGCGCACGGAAGGTTTGGCCGCCGATGAGGTGGCTGCGTGACTTCCCGTCGAACTGCACGATGCGAGCGCGATCGATGTCGCGGCTGCCGTGGCGAGGATGACGAAGCCGTTGCGGCGCATCGGGCGCTCCTGACTGTGCTGTCGAAATTGGCAGGCGCTGTCGGACCTTGGTCGGTCCGGCGCGGTGAGGTCGACGCTACGAACCGCTTTGCCAACGGCTCACCCTCGCCGGGTTAACCGACGGCCAAAGGTCCCATCGGGGTGAACATCCCGGGGTGGCACTGTCACACTGCCGAGAACGACCCACACGTTCGAGGAGCCATGCTTCGCCGGATCACATCGCTTGCTGCTGGGGCAGCGCTGCTGGCGGTCGCGCTCTACTCCGTACCGCTGGGTCTGTTCGCCGCGGGGTTACCTCAACGACGAGCGTCTCGAGCTGCAACGTGCTGCCGCCTCGGCGGCGGCGTCGTTGCACGGCGAATTGAACGCGTCGGTTGCACGGTCGGTTACCTCGCCAGAGGTGGACGTCGCCCTGTACGACGCCTCTGGGCGGCGCACGTCCGGGCTTGGACAGTCGACGGCGCAGGCAACGGTGCGAAGCGCGTTGCACGGTCGCGAGGCCACGACAACGCGGGGTGACCGAATCTTCGTCGCCGCACCTATGTCTGACGGTGATCGAACAACCGGCGCGGTCCTTCTTTCGACGAGTCTCGCGCCGGTGCGTGCGCGGACCGTCAAGGCTTGGTTCGCCCTCGTCGGCATCGGGCTGATCGCAGTCGTTCTCGCAGGCGCGGTCGCTTCGGTCATCGCCCGCCGTCTCACTGCGCCGATCGACAGGCTCACCGACACTGCTCGTCGGATCGGTGAAGGGGACCTGGGTTCGTTCGCGGCGCCGTCAGGAGTGCCGGAGATCGACGTGCTGGCCACGACCTTGAACGCCAGTGCCCGTCAGATCGCATCCATGATCGATCGCGAACGTCGCCTGTCAGCAGAAGTCTCACATCAACTGCGCACACCACTCACCGGCCTGCGCCTCGAACTCGAGACGGCGCGCGCATCAGACGCTGGCTTCGCGACGAACCTCGACCGCGCCCTGGCCACACTCGACCGCCTCGATGACACCATCACCGAGGTCATTACGCTCACCCGCGACCTCCCGGGTGGGCAGACGGTCGTCCTCGATGATGTGCTGTCGGATGTGCAGCGACGCTGGCACGGAGTACTCGCCGCAGTCAACCGACCCTTGCGCGTGGCCCGTGGGGACGCCGGCACCGCGTCGATGTCGCCTGCTGCCGCCGGCCAGATCATCGATGTGCTCGTCGACAATGCCCGCGCGCACGGACGAGGCACAGTGACGATCGCGACCCGCCGTCTAGACGGTGCGGTGGCCGTCGATGTGTGTGACGAGGGGGCGAAACTTGTTGCCGAACCGCACGAACTCTTCCGCCGCCATCCTGGCTCCGACGGTCACGGCATCGGGTTGCCGTTCGCCCGACGCCTCGCCGAGCACGAAGGGGCCAGGCTCGTTGTCTCCCGACCGGATCCTCCGACCTTCTCCCTGATCATCCCCGTCGACCCGTCCGGGTCAACCGACCGGGCATCGTGACGGGTCGGTTTCTATTCGTGGCGATCGGCGGGATGCACTCATCCGGGCTTTCAGCCGTTCAGCGCACGCACGGGTCGTGCCGGGTGAACAGCTCGTCGCTCACCGACGCAGTGATCGTCAGGGTGCCCGCGTGCGAGGCGTGGACATCGAGCCACCCCTACGCGGTCGAGTCGACGCACCCAGCCGCCCCCCGCCCAAGCGCGGAACTCCTGCGCCGGCCAGTCGGGGCCCCACCGCGCCCCGACCACCACCCAAGTGCTCAGCGCGAGCGCGACTGCAGGTCCAAACAGATTTCCCGCCTGGGCAGAACACCCGCCAGCGAAGTCACAATGCCGGCCGCGTCATATTCCGGGCTCTCAGGTTTGCTGCGGTCTGCACCCAATGACTGTTGCCCGGCACATGCTGTACCGATTCTGAGTGGCGTGCTTCGTCCGGGCGGCGCTCCAAGCCCATCGCGGTCGCGGGCGATTCCACCGCAGCCCGTCGCGTGGCGGTGTCACCTACCGGCGAGACCGTCAGCTGACCTGTCACGCCGGATCGTGAAGGCGCAGCCAGTCGCCTAACCGGGACCCGATCCCAGGACGGTCACACTGTCGACATGAGTCGTGCGTCCCCACCCCACGAAGAAGCCATTCCCATAATGCGTGTGCAGGACGCAACCGCTTCCGCCCACTGGTTCGAGCGGCTCGGCTTCGAGCTCACCAACGTGCACCGCTTCGAGCCCGGCCTGCCCGCGTTCGCGACCATCGAGCGCGGTGCGGTCACCCTGTTCCTCAGCGAGCACACCGGCGACGCGCGACCCGGTTCACTCGTCTACCTGCGGCTCGACGGCGCCCGCGATCTCGCGGCGCAGTTCGGGGTGACACCCGACGACAATCCGTGGGGTCCCGACTTCGAAGTCACCGACCCAGACGGGAATCGCCTGCGGATCGGTGCGCCGAGCGGGGGGTAGGAGCGCCTCGTCTGCTGTAGACGCTCGCGTCCGCTGGGATTGCGCACCTGGGTCATAGGACACACGAGCGCCGATGATGGACACCGACCGATGGGCTGCGGGCCCAGAATCATCGTTGCGATGCGCTGCGTGGGCGGGCTCGGACGTGTAGCCGTTCGCCCTGGGGGCCGAACAGGATGAGGAGTTCGACCGGACGCGGCCCGGCGCTGCCGAACCAGTGTGGGGTGTGGGTGTCGAACTCTGCGACCTCGCCGCAGCGCATGACGAGGTCGAGCTCGCCGAGTAACAGGCGCAGCTTTCCGTTGAGCACGTACATCCACTCGTAGCCTTCGTGGGATTGCAGGTCGCGCTCTGACGTGCCGGGAGCGACGATCATCTTGTACGCCTGCAGACCGCCCGGGCGGCGGGTCAGCGGGATTATGGTGCGGCCGTGTCGCTGTACCGGCTCGGGGCGGACGCGCGGGTCGCTGGTGGCCGGGCCGCTGATGAGCTCGTCGACGGGCACCTCATGGGCGCTGGCCAGCCGCAGTAGTAGCTCGAGGGTGGGCTTGCGGCGGCCGGACTCGAGCCTGGACAGGGTGCTGACCGAGATCCCGCTTGCATGTGAGAGTTGCGCCAGCGTGGCCTGCCGCCTGTCGCGCACGGCCCTCAGCCGCGGCCCCACTGTCGCCAACTTCTCGTCGATCTCGCCAGCCATGGCTCATATTTGCTGCTTCAGCAACGCAGTTTGTCAAGTGCAGCGAGGCTGACGCACGCTGGGGCGCATGGACGACAACTATGACGTGATTGTGATCGGCGGCGGCGCCGCGGGCTTGAGCGCTGCGATCACGCTACTCAGGTCGCGGCGCTCGGTGCTGGTCGTGGATGCCGGAGACCCGCGTAACGCGACTGCCGGGCACGTGCACAACTTCCTCACCAGAGACGCCATCGCACCCGAGGACCTTTACTCCGCTGGCCGCGGTGAGCTCCACGCCTATGGCGGAGAAATCACCCGGGCCACGGTCGACGAAATCAGCCGAGACGGCGCGCTGTTCCGAGTCGTAATCGATCACCGGGCCATCACGGCTCGCCGACTGCTGATTGCGACCGGGGCGCGCGACGAACTTCCCGACATCCCCGGCCTGGCGCAACGCTGGGGCATCGACGTGCTGCACTGTCCGTACTGCCACGGCTGGGAGGTCCGCGACCGGCGCATCGGCGTGCTCGCCACCGGACCGATGGCTGCACACCAGGCACTGATGTTCGGTCAGCTCAGTGCGCAGGTCGTGCTGCTGCGGCACACCGGTCCGGTGCCGACGCCGGAGCAGCAGGAGCAGCTCGCCGCGTCAGGAATCCCCGTCGTCGGCGGCGCTGTCGTCGAGGTCACCTCCGGCGCCGCCGGGTTGACCGGAGCGCGGCTCGAGGACGGCGGCCACGTCGAGCTGGACGCGCTCGTCGTGGCGCCCGTCTGCCAGGCCCGCGCCGACCTGCTCGCCCCGCTCGGCCTGCAGGCGAGCGAGGTTCGGCTCGGGGAGCATCTCGTGGGTACCCAGATTGACGCCGACGCCACGGGGGCCACTGCGGTGCCGGGGGTGTGGGTTGCCGGCAACGTCGCCAACGTCCAGGCCCAGGTCATCAGCTCCGCGGCGGCGGGGCTCGCCGCCGGCGCCGCGATCAACAACGACCTGATCAGCGCCGACGCCGCCCTCGCACTGCGGGCCTACCGTCACGAGCACGCCAACAGCGAAGACGCGTGGGATCAGCGCTACGCCGGCGCGGAGCAGGTGTGGAGCGGCCGGCCCAACGCCGCGCTCGTCACCGAGGTACACCGACTTCCACCAGGTCGAGCGCTCGACGTCGGGTGCGGGGAGGGCGCAGACGCCGTGTGGCTGGCCGGGCAGGGCTGGGACGTCACAGCGCTGGACGTGTCGCAGGTGGCGCTCCGCCGCGCTGCGCTGCACGCTGAGCAGGCGGATGCACAGGTGCAGTGGATGCACGCCGGGCTCGTGGATGCACCCCTGCCGTCAGGTGCCTTCGATCTGGTATCGGCTCAATACCCGGCGCTGCTGCGCACGGCAGGGCACGATGCCGAGCGAATGCTGCTCGCATCCGTCGCGCCAGGAGGACTCCTGCTCGTGGTACACCACGCCGACATCGACGCAGCGGAGGCCAACGCGCACGGCTTCGACCCGGCCGACTACGTCAACCCCTCCGACGTCGCGGCATTGCTCGACGACAGCTGGCAACTCGAGATCAACGAGACACGACCCCGCGACGTGCGTGCTGGTGCCGGATCACACCACACCCACGACGTCGTGGTGAGAGCGCGCCGTCTGAGCTGACGCGTGGCTGGAGGCCTGCGAGTACGGGGGTAGAAAAGTGCGCCGCGAGGGAATCGAACCCCCAACCCGCTGATTAAGAGTCAGCTGCTCTGCCGATTGAGCTAGCGGCGCAATGCGCACGTACGACGCACCGAAGCGAGCCGAACACAGACATTAGCACGCACCAATGACTCGATCTGACGCCGGCGGCAGCCGACCGGTTCAGCGGCTCCGGTGTCTTTCGAGACACCACATTGATAGCGCTCGCGGCTGACGGGTACAGCAGTCTGCGTGAGCGATGAGGAGCCCGCGGGCCACAAGAAGGACACTGCTGGTCGCACCTTCACGGTACTGCTCGCCCTCGCCGCCAATCTTGCCGTCGGCCTGTTGAAGCTGGTCGCCGGGCTCATCTCCGGCTCCGGCGCCCTGCTGTCGGAGGCCGCGCATTCGGTCGGTGACTGCACCACCGAGGTATTGCTGCTCGTCGCGCTCCGCCGTTCCGATCGCCCCGCCGACAGATTGCACCCGTTCGGTTACGGCAAGGAACGGTACTTCTGGTCGCTGCTCGCCGCCGGCGCGATCTTCGTGTCCGGTGCCGCATTCTCGATCTATCAAGGACTGCACACGATCTTCGGCCCGCCCGAGTCCACCGAAGAGCTCTGGATCAACTACCCGGTGCTCGCGTTGGCGTTCATCCTCGAGGGGACGTCCTTCCTGCAGGCGCTGCGAAAGGTCCGCCAGCAGTCCCGCAGCCAGAGTCGGTCCATCGTCAGCCTTTTCCGCGCGCCGGAGGACCCGACCACCAACAGCGTCGCCATGGAGGACGCGGCCGCCCTCATCGGTCTGGCCCTCGCCGGAGCGGGTGTCGGTCTGCACCAGCTGACCGGCAACGCTCTATGGGATGGCTTCGCTTCGATCCTGATTGGCGGCTTGCTCCTGTTCGTCGCCTACGTCCTCGCGCACGCCTGCCAGGAATTGTTGATCGGCAAACAGGCCGACCCGCGCCTGCTCCGGGCGATCGAGACGCGGCTTGAGGAGGAGCGGGAGATCGAGGACGTCGTGGACCTGCTGACGATGCTCACCGGAGCCGGCAAGGTTCTCGTCTGCGTCCGAGCCGATTTCGCCGACGAGGTCAGCGCGGGACAGATGGAGGACGCCTGCGCGCGCATCGACGAGGACCTGCGAGAGAAGTTTCCGCAGATCGATGAGTTCTTCATCCAACCGGTGTCGAGCGCAAATCCGGACGTACGGGAGAGGGTCGTCGCCCGGTACGGCCGCGTGCTCGCCGACGAGTAGAGGACGATGTGGTGGTGGCATCCGACGACGAGGGCGACTACAAGCGCGATGAGTCCGAGGCGGCGCGTCTCGACAGAAACTACAACGAGCTTCTCCAAGATCTGCGCGTGGCACAGACGGGCGTGCAGGTGCTTTTCGCTTTCTTCCTCGGCATCGCCTGCACGCAGCGCTACAGCGCGTTGGAGGCGCACCAGCGAGTCCTCTACGTCGTGACCCTGGTGTCGGCGGCGTGCACGGCGATCACGCTGATCGCGCCCGTCGCCGTGCACCGGATGCTGTTTCGCGAACACCTCAAGGACGAGGTCGTCGAGTTCACCTCTCGCCTCGCGGGCGCCGGTCTTGCCTTGCTTGCCGTCGCCATGCTCGCTGCGGTGTTTTTCGTTCTCGACGTCGTCACCACGCTGCTCATCTCGATCATCATCACGGGGATGCTCGGCGTGATCATCGGCGCGATCTGGTACCTGCTCCCGGCGCGGGAACGTGCCCGCCACACCCATCACTTGCATGCGCGGGTTGTTGCCGGCTGTCACGTGCCGGCCCGCGCCGGCAAACCCTCGCCATGAAAGAGGCCCAGCCCGAGTTCCTGTACTGGGCGGCAAAGAAGCTGCTGCACGCGTACCCGATCTCTGAGCAGTCCTACGATCGTCGGGCAGGCCGAATCCCAGGTCTGCCCGCCTCAGCCGAATCAGGAGTGACGGGTGCAGCCGATCGTGGTCGGGCCGAACCAGCCGGGCACGTTCTACCGCGGGTCCGGTCGGCTCGCCGACTTCCGCGGGGAGGAACTGGCGCTGCGGCCGGAGGACTGGGTCGCCTCGACGACCTCCCGTTTCGGTGCTGCACCAAGCGGTCTGACGGCCTTGCCGGACGGGACGCTGCTGCTCGACGCGATAGCCGCCGACCCCGTCGGCTGGCTCGGTGCGGAGCACGTCGCACGTCACGGCGCCAGCCCGGCGTTGCTCGTCAAGCTGCTCGACGCCGGCCAACGACTCCCCGTCCACGTGCACCCGTCACGACAGTTCGCCCGGTCGCATCTCGTCAGCCCGTACGGCAAGACCGAAGCATGGGTTGTTCTCGACGCGGCTCCGGACGCGTCCGTCCACCTCGGTTTCGCTCGAGATGTCTCGAGCGCGGAACTCGCCGGGTGGGTGGCGACACAGGATGTACCCGCGCTGCTGGGCGCGACGAATGTCGTGCCCGTCTCGGCCGGAGATGTCGTCCTGTGTCCGGCCGGCGTACCGCATGCGATCGGCGAGAACATCCTGCTGGTGGAAGTGCAGGAACCGACCGACTTCTCGGTGTTGCTCGAATGGGACGGATTCGGGCTGGGGCCCGCCGACGCCACGCTCGGCCTGCCCTTGGACCTCGCCCTCACCTGCGTTGATCGTCGGGCCTTTACCGAGGGCCAGCTGGTGGCACTTCGACAGTCACGGGAGCGGTACGCGGACTCGGTCCTGCCCGCCGGCGCGGACATGTTTTTCAGTGCCGCCCGCGTCGCCGAGGGCGCGAACCTGCATGGATTCGGCGTACTGGTGGTGACGGGAGGCTCGGGTGAGCTGACCGGCGGCTGGGGTTCGCTCACCGTCCGGCGCGGCAACACCGTCGTCGTCCCGTTCGGCGCCGGAGCGTGTCACGTCAGCGGCGAGGTTGCCGCGCTGCATTGCCGTCCTGCTGGGTGACGCGAAGATCAAGCGATGCGCTCAGGATCGAAGACGAACTGCGAATACCGGCGTCCGGGGCACGCAAGGCACCTCACCTGGGGTGAGTGACGGGACTTGAACCCGCGACATCCGCGACCACAACGCGGCGCTCTACCAGCTGAGCTACACCCACCATGCCGACGCGTACGCCGAGCCGACTCAGTTTATACACGTGCGCTAGCCGCTGGCGGGCGCACCTACGACGTCCGCGGCGATTGCCTTGGCCTGAGGGAGCGTCGGCCCCGGTGGCTCGACGAACAGTGTCCGACGGTAGTAGGCGAGTTCCTGGATGCTCTCCTGAATGTCGGCGAGGGCGCGGTGCGAGAGCCCCTTGGCCGGCTGGGCCTGGTAGATCCTCGGGTACCAGCGCTTGGCCAGCTCTTTGATCGAGGACACGTCGATCATCCGGTAATGCAGGTGTTCGTCGAGTGCGGGCATGTCGCGGGCGAGGAACCCCCGATCGGTCCCGATCGAGTTGCCGCACAGCGGCGCCGACTTCGGCTCGGGCACGTGGCTCTTGATGTAGTCGAGCGCCAGCTTCTCAGCCTGGCCCAGCGTAGTGGTGGCGCCGCGGACCGCCTCGGTCAGCCCGGAGGACGCGTGCATGTCCCGGACGAACGGCACCATGGTGTCGAGCACGTCGTCGGCGATATGGATGATCACGTCCAGGCCGCCGTCCACAGGTGTCAAGTCTGCTTCGGTGACCACGACCGCAACCTCGATGAGGGCGTCGCGCGACAACTCGAGCCCGGTCATCTCGCAGTCGATCCAGACCAGGCGATCAATACGCTCGCTCATGTGATTTCCCCTCCTCGGCCGTCACGCTATACGTCGGGGATAACGTGGTGCGCATGGCTGCCGAGTTGCTGTCCCCGGAACAAGTGCGCGACAGGATCCGCACGCTGCACGACGACTGGTCCGCCACCACCGGACCTCTCAACCGCACCATCGAATTCGCCGACTTCACCACTGCCGTCCAATTCATCAATTTGCTCGCCCCGCGCTGTGAGGAACTCGACCATCATCCCGAATTGGCATTGCGCTGGCGGTGGGTGGATGTTGCGCTCACGACGCACAGCGCCGGTGGCGTGACGGCGCTCGATCTACAGCTCGCGGAGATCGTCGACGAGGTTGCGGCGGGTCTGCCGAAGGCGGACTGATTCGTTCTCAGCGCGTCGTTATGGCGCTGCGCTGCGCCGGGGTGTGAAGTGGACGGGTGGCCGCGACCTTCACCTCGATGTGGGACGACCTGGCGCCGGTCGGCCGTGCCGCCGAATCAGGTGGATACCGCCGCTTCGCGTGGACCTCGACCGACGCCGAGTTGCGTGAATGGTTCGCCGCCGAGGCCGGCACTCGCGGACTGGATTTGACCGTAGACAGAGCCGGTAACCAGTGGGCCTGGTGGGGATCGCCCGACGCCGTCGGGCCGGGCGTGGTAGTCGGCTCCCATCTGGACTCGGTACCCGACGGAGGAGCGTTCGACGGACCTCTCGGGGTGGTCTCGGCGTTCGCAGCCGTCGACGAGCTGCGGGCCCGCGGTGTGGCGCCCACCCGTCCGGTAGGGGTAGCGGCTTTCGCGGATGAGGAGGGCGCTCGGTTCGGCATCGCCTGCCTGGGTTCGCGCCTGCTCACTGGTGCTGTCGGTGCGCCCCGAGCACTGGCGCTGCGCGACGCCGAAGGCGTGACGCTCGGTGAGGCGATGACCCGCGCCGGGCACGACAGCGAGAACGTCGGACGGGACGACGAGACGCTGCGTCGGGTCGCGACGTTCGTCGAGCTGCACGTCGAACAGGGGCGCGGGTTGGTCGACAGGGGTCGTGCGGTCGGCGTCGCATCGGCAATCTGGCCGCACGGCCGGTGGCGCATCGAACTTCCCGGGGAGGCCAATCATGCCGGCACCACCCGATTGGCGGACCGTCGCGACCCCGTGCTGGCTCTGGCCGGCGTCGTGCAGGCGGCACGTGCGGCGGCCCTTCGCCACAATGCGCTGGCGACGTGCGGCAAGGTGCGCGTGGAGCCGAACGGCGTCAATGCGATCGCGTCGCTGGTGACCGCATGGCTGGACGCGCGCGGGTCGGAATCCGAGCACGTGCGCGCTGTCGTGGCGGAGGTGAGCGCAGCCGCGGCCGAGCATGCAGGCACGATGCACGAGGAGTCGTGGACCGACGTGACCGCGTTCGACTCAGCGCTGGCGGCTCGACTCGCGGCCCTGCTCGACGACGCACCCGTCCTCGCCACAGGTGCCGGACACGATGCCGGAATCCTTGCCCTCGCGGGGATTCCGACCGCAATGCTGTTCGTCCGCAATCCGACCGGGATCTCGCACTCCCCGGCCGAATTCGCCGAACCGGCGGACTGTCTGTCCGGTGTCAGCGCGCTTGCGGCGGTGCTGGCGGAGCTGGCCGGATGAAGTGGTTCGCTCCGTACGCCTGGTTGCCGGACGGACCCAGTCGTGACGTCCTGCTGGTCGCGGACGGCGACACGTTCTCGCACGTTGCAGCGGGCGGCGATCCGACGGGGGCAACCCGGTTGCCCGGCATCACGCTGCCGGGATTCGCGAACTGCCACAGCCACGCTTTTCATCGCGCGTTGCGTGGCCGCACCCACGACGGGGGAGGGACGTTCTGGACCTGGCGCGAACGGATGTACACCGTCGCGGCACAGCTCGACCCGTCCACATATCTGTCCCTCGCGCGTGCGACGTACGCGGAGATGGCCCTCGCCGGTGTGACGTCGGTCGGCGAGTTCCACTACCTGCACCACGGCAACGGCGGGCGTCGTTACGCCGATCCCAACGAGATGGGGCACGCACTGCAGCAAGCAGCGTCAGACGCGGGAATCCGCCTGACGTTGCTCGACGCCTGCTACCTCAGTGGCGGTCTCGACTCGACCGGGCACCTGCCGCTCGACAAGTCGCAGCTGCGCTTCTCGGACGGGACTGCCGATGCGTGGGCTGACCGCATCGCACAGCTTCGGGAATCCGCAAGGCTCCGAGTGGGTGCAGCACTGCATTCCGTGCGCGCAGTGCCGGCATCAGCGATCGCGGAGGTCAGCGCAGCCGCAGCAGGGCGTCCACTGCACGCGCATGTCTCCGAGCAGCCCGCCGAGAACGACGCGTGCCAGAGCTATTACGGCTGCAGCCCGACGCGCCTCCTGGCCGACCACGGTGCGCTCGGCGTCATGACGACGGCGGTGCACGCGACGCACCTGACCGGTCAGGACATCGTGCTGCTCGGCGATTCCTCGAGCACCGCATGCTTCTGCCCGACCACCGAGCGGGATCTCGCCGACGGCATCGGTCCGGCAGCGCAACTCATTGCCGCCGGTGTTCGGCTGTCATTGGGCAGCGATCAGCATGCCGTGGTGGATCTGATGGAGGATGCTCGCGCACTCGAGATGGATCAGCGGCTGCTCACGAAACGGCGCGGCAACCTGCAACCGCGCGATCTGGTCGCTGCCCTGACCGCACATGACACGATCGGCTGGCCGGAGGCGGGACGGCTCAGTGTCGGCGCCCGCGCGGACCTCGTCGCGGTTCGCCTGGACACCGTGCGCACCGCGGGCATCGATCCCGCTCAGGTGCTGCTGGCAGCATCCGCGGCCGACGTCGACACTGTCGTGGTGGACGGGCGGACAGTGGTCAGTGCAGGGCAGCACGTTCTCGGCGACGTCGGCGCCATGCTGCGCAATGCCATCGAGCCGTTGTGGGAGATTGCGTGACAGCGGCACTCGTCACCGGCATCGCCGAACTGACGACGAACAACCCCGAGATAGGTGTTCTCAACACCGCCTCGCTCGTGGCGCAAGACGGCGTGATCGTGTGGGTCGGTGCGACGCGTGACGCACCGCCTGCTGACGTGCTGCATGACGTCCGTGGACGCGCCGTCGTGCCGGGCTTCGTCGACTCCCATGCACACCTCGTGTTCGCCGGTGACCGCAGTGGCGAGTTCGCCGCGCGCATGGCGGGAGAGCGCTACGACGGCGGTGGGATCGCCTCGACCGTGGCCGCGACGAGCGCTGCGTCCGATGAGGAGTTGCGGGAGTTGCTGCGCGCTCGGGTCGCCGAGATGGCGGCACAGGGAACGACCACCGTCGAGATCAAAAGTGGCTACGGGCTGAGCGTCGCCGCTGAGGTGCGTGCGCTGCGGTTGGCGCAGGAGGTGACAACAGAGACGACGTTCCTCGGCGCGCACGTCGTGCCGGTCGGTGCGGACCGCGACGACTACGTTCGGCTGGTCGTCGGTGAGATGCTCGGGGCCTGTGCGCCGCTGGCGAGGTGGATCGACGTGTTCTGCGAGCCGGCCAGCCCGCACGCCTTCGACCGCGACGAGGCGGAGACGATCCTGCGTGCGGGCGCCGAGGCAGGTCTCGGACTGCGGGTGCACGGTAACCAGCTCGCGCCAGGCCCGGGTGTCGGCCTCGCCGTCGAACTGGGTGCAGCGAGCGTCGACCACTGCACGCATCTCACCGACGCCGATGTGGACGCCCTCGCCGGGGGAACCACGGTGGCGACACTCTTGCCCGGCGTTGAATTCTCCACCCGCTCGCCGTATCCCGACGCGCGACGCCTGCTCGATGACGGCGTGACGGTCGCGCTGGCCACCGACTGCAACCCCGGCACGTGCTTAAGCTCGTCGATACCGTTCGTCATCGCGCTCGCGGTGCGGGAGATGGGCATGACGCCCGCCGAGGCGCTGTGGGCGGCCACCGCCGGCGGTGCGGCAGCGCTGCGCCGCGACGACATCGGGGTCGTGCGGGTGGGGGCACGCGCGGATCTCGCGGTGCTCGACGCGCCGTCCTATCTCCATCTCGCCTATCGGCCAGGTGTACCGATCGCACGTGCTTGGCGGGCCGACGGCCGCGGCGGGGCATAGGGTGGCTGCCGTGACAGACGCGGCACCCCTCGGCTCGGTCGAGCGTGGGCCGGTGGCACGCCGCGAGCACGTGCGCCGGCGGGTGCTCGCGGAAGGATTCGCTCGCGTCGAAGACCTCGCACGCGAGTTCGACGTCAGCCTGATGACGATGCACCGCGACCTGGACGCACTCGAACTCGAGGGTTGGCTGACCAAGATCCGTGGTGGCGCGACAGCGAACCCGTCGGCGCTGGTCGAGGCGGGGGTGCGCGAGCGCATCGCCGCGATGAGGTCCGAGAAGGACGCGATCGCCGAGCTGGCCGCCGGAATGCTCACGCACGGTCAGACGATCTTCCTCGACGACAGCACGACGGCCCTCGGCCTCGTCCCCTATCTGGTCGCCCACCCGCCGATGACGGTCGCGACCAACTTCCTTCCGGCCGTTGCCGCTCTGGGCGACAGTCCCGATCTCGAACTGCACCTGCTCGGCGGGCACTACCACCCGCGGCAGGAGGCGTGTCAAGGACTGCAGACCGTCGAGGCGATCAAGAGCATGCACGCGGACATCTTCTTCATGTCCACCACGGCGGTGAACGAGGGCAAGTGTCTGCACCGTTCGGAGCCCACGGTGATGGTGCGCCAGGCGTTCCTGCAGAACTCCGCACGCACCGTCCTGTTGGTCGATCACGCGAAATTCGGCCGTCCGGCGCCGCATGTGCTCTGCGACGTGTCCGACTTCGACACCGTCATCACCGACGACGGCATCGATCCGGATGACCTCGCCGATCTCCGCGCGCGCTCGGCCGACGTCCAGGTAGCCGTCGCCCAGCACTGACTCGACCGCACTTCGCACGCACGTAACACCGCGCTGTCGGTGGGCCGGCAGTGAGGTTTCGCCTGCCCTGTGGGGAGATCACTACGCCCGCAAGCCCTCTCAGGTAACGATTTGATATCCAAGGGCTTGTTTTCTAACACAATGAATGTTAGATATATCGGAAGAGCTGAGTGATGCGAGCGGGCGGGGGTGATGAGAGATGGCTTTCTGCGGGATCGACGTCGGCACCCAGGGTGTGCGCGCAGCGGTCGTCGACGAATCCGGCCGGCTTCTCGGTGCGGGGTCAGCCGCTTTGGCGGGTTCACGCCGCGACGGGGCCCTTCACGAGCAGCTTCCCGAGCGCTGGTGGGCCGCTCTGACAGCTGCTGTCCGCGACGCTGTGGCGAGGGCGGAGGGTGACGACGTCGATGCGATCGCGCTCGACGCGACGTCGGGCACCGTGCTCGTCGAGTCCGCCGACGGGACGCCGCGCGGCGCCGCGCTGATGTATGACGATGCTCGCGCCCACGAGCAGGCCGTCCGCGCGCAGGAGGTGGGGGGCGCCGTCTGGTCCGCGCTCGGATACCGGATGCAGCCGAGCTGGGCGCTGCCGAAGGTGCTGTGGCTCGTCGAGCACGGGTCGCTCGGCCGCGAAGACCGCGTCGTGCATCAATCCGACCATCTGGTCGGCCGGCTCACGGGGCACCCCGTCGCCACCGACACCTCGAATGCCCTCAAGACCGGCGCAGACCTGCGCACCGCAACTTGGCCGGGCGAGGTGTTCGCCGAGCTGAAGATCAGGAAAGGTTTGCTGCCCGCGCTCGTCCTGCCGGGGGAGGTGCTGGGTCGGGTGGGCAGCGCTGCGGCTGGCGCACTCGGGCTGCGCCAGGGGACGCCGGTGCGCGCCGGCATGACCGACGGGTGCGCCGCGCAGATCGCCGCCGGGGCACTTTCCGCGGGTAGCTGGAGCAGCGCGCTCGGTACGACGCTCGTGGTGAAGGGCTCGACGGCACAACCGGTGCGCGACCCGAATGGTGCTGTCTACTGCCACCGGCACCCTGACGGCGGCTGGCTACCAGGCGGTGCCTCGAGCACCGGCGCCGGCGTCATCGAGAAGACCTTCGCCGGGGCCGACCTGGAGGCACTGACCAGAGCCGCGCGCAGGCTCGTGCCCGTCGCCGGAGTGACCTACCCGCTGGCCGGTAGCGGCGAGCGATTCCCCTTCGTGGCACCGGACGCACGCGGGTTCACCGCTGACGGTATCGACGACGACGCGACCAGGTTCGCGGCACTGTGCCAGGGCGTCGCGTACGTCGAGCGCCTCGCCTACGACGTCCTCGCGGTTCTAGGCGCCGACACCAGCGGCACCGTCGCGTTCACCGGTGGAGCGACCCGAAATCCCTGGTGGAACCAGCTACGCACCGACATGTTGGGTCGGACGACCTTGTTGCCCGAGTCCTCCCAGGCTGCTGTCGGCATGGCCATCCTGGCCGCCGCTGAGCCCGGACAGCTGACCGCGACCGCGAAGCGGATGGTGCGCGTGGGCGCCCGTCTGGAACCGGATGCCGAGGTCGGGACAGCATTGCGACCCGGCTACCAGTGCCTCGTCGCCGAGCTCGCCGATCGGGGCTGGCTTGATCGGGTGCTCGCCGACGCAGTCCTGTCGGCGGGGACGGTGTCGCGATGAACGAGGCTGCGGGCGACAACACGGAGCGTAGCCAGATCGAATCGGGCGACACCGTGCCCGCCGCCATGACCCGGCTGTCGCTGGTACGGCACGGCGAGACCGTCTGGCACGCCGACAACCGTTACGCCGGCGGTACGAGCGACATCGACCTGACTGAGAACGGCGTTCAGCAGGCGCTCTCTCTCGCGCAGTGGGCGCGTACCCAGCACTTCGACGCCGTGGTCGTGTCGCCGGTGCGACGCGTGCTCGAAACGGCGCGTCCGACGGCGGACGCGCTCGGCCTCGAACTCGAGATCGTCGAGGATCTGCGCGAGGTCGACTTCGGTGTCGCCGAGGGCCGCACGGTCGACGAGTTGCTAAGCCTCGACGCCGAGATGGTCCGCCGGTTCCGCCGCGACCCCGTCGCGCACCCTTTCCCCGGCGCCGAATCGCCCGAAGTCGCGTCGCAGCGCGCCGGCGCGGCGCTGCGCGATGCCGCGCAGCGTCATCTCGGCGGAAACGTTCTCGTCATCGCACACAACACCCTGCTGCGGCTGGCGATGTGTGACCTGCTCGATGTCCCGGTCGCGCGGTACCGACAGCTGTTCCCGCGCCTCGATAACGGCGCTGTCACCGAACTCGTCGTGCCGTCCGCCCGAGGCGAGCCCGCGTCCTTGATCTCCCTGAACGCCCGACCACCCACAACCCACATGACCGGCACCGACCACGACACGAAGGAGCAACCATGAGTTCCACCGCAATGAAACCTGCACTGATCCCGATCGCCCTGCTGGCGCTCGCCATCGGCGGCGCTACCGCTTGTTCGACAAAGGGTGGCACCAATTCCGGCAAGAGCGGGGACGCGAAGAGTTCCAAGATCGCCTTCCTCATGCCGGACGAGGCGTCGACGCGTTACGAGCAGCACGACCGTCCCGGCTTCGTCAAGGAGATGAAGAGCCTGTGCTCCGGCTGCACGGTGTTGTACCAGAACGCCGACGCCGACGCCGCCAAGCAGCAGCAACAGTTCAACTCCGTGATCTCCCAGGGCGCCAAGGCCATCGTCATGGACCCGGTCGACTCGACCGCGGCCGCGTCGCTGGTGAAGCAGGCGCAGTCCCAGGGTGTGAAGGTCATCGCCTATGACCGGCCGATCCCGTCGGCCAAGGCCGACTACTACGTGTCCTTCGACAACGAGGCCATCGGCAAGGCGATCGCGAAGTCCTTGGTGGACGAATTGAAGAAGAAGGGCGTCTCGCCCAGTTCGGGCGGCGTACTCGAGGTGAATGGGTCGCCGACCGACGCGGCGGCCGGCCTGATCAAGAAGGGCATTCACGAAGGCTTGGTAAGCAGCGGATACAAGACGCTCGCCGAGTACGACACGCCGGATTGGGACCCGGCGAAGGCCCAGCAATGGGTCAGCGGCCAGATCTCGCGGTTCGGCAAGAAGATCGTCGGCGTGGTCGCTGCCAATGACGGCACCGCCGGCGGCACGATCGCGGCGCTGAAGGCTGCCGGTGTGAACCCCGTCCCGCCGGTGACCGGCAACGATGCGACGATCGCGGGCCTGCAGCTGATCATCGCCGGCGATCAGTACAACACCATCTCCAAGCCGAGCGAGGTCGTGGCGGCGGCCGCGGCGAAGGTGGCCTTCGGCCTGTTGAACGGCAGCACACCCAAGGCGGACACCACACTGTTTGGCACGCCCACGCAGCTGTTCACCCCGGCTGTGGTCACGGCTACCAACTTGAAGGGCGAGATCATCGACAAGAAGGTCAACGGCAAGCCGATCAACACGGCAGCACAGCTGTGCACCGGCCGGTACCAGTCCGGCTGCAGCAAGCTCGGCATCTCCTGACACCGAGCCGGCCTCCTCGCCACCCCCGGCGAGGGGGCCCCACCGTCCGTCCAACAGAGGGAGAGACCAGCGATGACGAGCACGCTGGAAAAGACGCCGAAGGGTCCCAAGGAATCGCAGGGCGACCTGATCCTGAGCCTGAACGGCGTGTCCAAACGATTTGGTGCGGTGTCGGCACTGACCGACATCGAACTCGACGTGCATGCCGGCGAGGTGGTCGCCCTCGTGGGGGACAACGGCGCAGGCAAGTCGACGCTGGTCAAGGTGCTCGCAGGAGTGCACGCACCGACCGCCGGTGAGATCCGTTGGGAGGGTCGACCCGTGACGGTCATCGACCCCGCGGCAGCGCTGCACCTCGGAATCGCCACCGTGTTCCAGGACCTCGCCCTGTGCGAGAACCTCGACGTGGTCGCGAATCTCTTTCTGGGCCAGGAGTTGTCGCCGATGCGCCTCGACGAGGTGCACATGGAGATGCGCGCGTGGGAGTTGCTCAACGAGCTTTCGGCCCGCATCCCCAGCGTGCGCACTCCGATCGCATCGCTGTCGGGCGGACAACGCCAGACAGTAGCGATCGCACGCTCGCTGTTGCTCGATCCCAAAGTGATCATCCTGGACGAGCCGACGGCCGCACTCGGTGTGGCGCAGACCGCCGAGGTGCTCGACCTCATCGAACGGGTGCGCGAGCGCGGCCTGGGAGTGATCATGGTCAGCCACAACATGGAGGACGTCCGCGCGGTGGCCGACCGCATCGTCGTGCTGCGGCTCGGCCGCAACAACGGTGTCTTCGACGCGGACGCATCGAGTCAGGAATTGGTCAGCGCTATCACCGGCGCGAGCGACAACTCGGTCTCGCGACGGTCGGCGCGCAGGGCACACCACGACACCGACACGGAGGCGACGACATGACGAGCACCGCGAAGCCGAGCACGGACAAGGCCCCGTCGCCGCAGTTGCTCGACCGGCGCGACGAACGGCTCGAGGCCGAAGTCGGCTTCGGCGGGATGGCGCGCGCCTTCGGTCGCCGCATCCGGGCAGGTGACCTGGGCCCGCTGCCGGTCATCGTCGGCCTGGTGATCATCTGGACGGTGTTCCAGCTGCTCAACTCCGTATTCCTATCGAGCAACAACCTCGTCAACCTGCTCTTCGACAGTTGCTCGGTCGGCGTCATCTCGCTCGGCATCGTGTGTGTGCTGATGATCGGCGAGATCGACCTTTCGGTCGGCTCGGTAAGCGGTCTGTCCTCCGCGATCCTCGGCGTGTTGTGGGTCAATCACGGGTGGCCGGTGCTGGTTGCCGTGCTCGCGGCAGTGGCCGCAGGTGCCGTCATCGGCGTCGTGTACGCCGAACTGTTCACCCGCTTCGGGATGCCCAGCTTCGTGGCGACACTGGCCGGCCTGCTCGCCTTCCTCGGCCTGCAGCTCTACCTGCTCGGTCAGGCCGGCTCGATCAACCTGCCCTTCGGCTCGGCAATGGTCAACTTCGGCCAGCTCTATTTCATGCCACCGGTCATCGCGTACGTGGTCGCTGCGCTCGCCGCCGCTGGTGTGTTCATCACCGGTTTCTTGATCACGGGCCGGCGGCGCAAGGCAGGCCTGTCCGTACGTCCGGTCGGCTTCATCGTCGTGCAAGCCGTGATCATGCTCGTAGCGCTGGAGTTCGTGGTCTGGTACCTCAACCGTGACCGTGGCGTGCCGTGGATGTTCGGCCTGTTCGCCGCTCTGGTGGTGGTAATGAACTACGCCTTCACCAGGACGAAGTGGGGGCGGTCGATGACCGCGGTCGGTGGCAACCGTGAGGCTGCCCGGCGCGCCGGCATCAAGGTGAACCGCATCTACCTCAGTGCCTTCGTGCTGTGTTCGGTGCTCGCTGCCATCGGTGGCATCCTCGGCGCGGCGCGCTTGGCCTCGTCCAGCCAGTCCGCGGGCACCGGTGACGTGAACCTGAACGCGATCGCGGCAGCCGTCATTGGCGGTACCAGCCTGTTCGGTGGACGAGGCAGCGCGTACTCGGCACTGTTGGGCATCATCGTCATCCAGTCGATCTCGAGCGGCTTGACGCTGCTGAACTTGTCCTCGTCGCTGCGTTTCATGATCACCGGTGCGGTGCTGGCCGTCGCGGTCATGGTCGACTCGCTGGCGCGCAAGTCGCGCGCTGCGCACGGCGCCGCATGAGGGTTCTCTGCGCAGGCGATCAATTCATCCGCGCCGCCTCGCTCGGGGAGGCGGCGCGGGAGGCCTTCGGCCCGGACACCGAGGTCGTCCCGTACGAGACGGGATGGCCGGATGTTCCGTTCGGCGCGGTCGACGGGGTACGCGAGGCATCCGGCGAATCGGCTGAACTCGCCGAGATGGCGGTCGGCGCCGAGGTGCTGCTGACGCATCTCGCGCCGGTGAGCCGCACCGTCCTCGAGGCAGCACCTGACCTTCGGGTGGTGGGCGTCACGCGCGGTGGTCCGGCGAACGCCGATCTCGGCGCAGCGACCGAACGGGGCGTACCGGTCGTGTACCTGCCCGGCCGCAATCTGGGTGCGGTGGCCGAGTTCACCGTCGGCGTGATGATTGCCCTGCCGCGCAGCATCGCAAGCTCAGCACGCTCGCTCTCGGACGGGGAGTGGGACGCGCGGTACTTCCGCTTCGAGCTCACCGGCCCTGAGCTGCGCGCTGCGACGGTCGGTCTCGTCGGGCTGGGCGCGGTGGGGCTGCGCGTGGGGGAGCTGCTGGCGGGTTTCGGTGCACGCGTGCTCGGGTCCGACCCGTACGCCGATGTGGCTGCCCTGCGGGCGAAGGGGATCCAGGTAGTGCCGTTGACCGAGTTGCTCGCCGATAGCGACATCGTGAGCGTGCACGCCCGCCTTTCCGACGACACCAGGAAGATGTTCGATGCGCCGGCGTTCGCGCGGATGAAGCGCGGCGCGTACTTCGTGAACACCGCGCGTGGCGAACTGGTGGACCAGGAGGCACTGCTCGCAGCGCTGGAGGACGGTCGGTTGGCGGGCGCCGCGCTCGATGTCTTCGACCCGGAACCCCCTGCTGAGGACGACCCATTGCTGCGACGTCCCGACGTGATCGCCACCCCGCACCTTGCCGGCGCCTCGCGGCAGGTAGCGCTCGAATCCGTGCAGCGGGTCGCGCGCGAGGTTGCCGGTTTCCTGCACGACGGCACGCTCGAGCACTGCGCGAACCCGGACTGGACGCGGCACGCCCGGACATGAGCACCATCGGGCTGGACGTCGGCACCTCCCGGGTCAAGGCCGTCCGCTTCGATTCGTCCTGGCACGCTGCCGATTCCGAGTCCGAGACCACTTCGGTCGTTCGTGGTGAGGGAGGGCGCAGTGAGCAGGACATGGGGGGTGTCTGGGCCGCTGCCGCTCGGGTGCTGGGGGCGGTGGCCCGACGTAGTCCCGACGAGGTCGAACTGCTCGCTGTGACCGCGCAGGGCGACGGCTGTTGGTTGATCGACTCGCACGGCGACCCGGTGGGGCCTGCGCTGTTGTGGAACGACAACCGGGCTGCCTCGATCGTCGAGACCTGGCAATGCGACGGCACGCTCGACACGGCGTTCCGCATCAGCGGCAATCACGGTGCGCCTGGGGTTGCCAGCGCGCAACTGCGCTGGTTGCAGGCCAACGACCCCGCGCTTCTCGACGGCGCGTCAACGCTGCTGAGCTGCGGGAGTTGGATATATGCCAACCTGACCGGTAGGCGTGTGCTGGACCAGACCGAGGCGGCGAATCCGTTCTTCGCCGCAACCGTCGAGACCTATGACGACGGATTGCTGGGTTTGTTCGGCATCGAAGGATTGCGCCGTTTGTTGCCGCCGACGGTGTCCGGTGCGGACCGCGTCGCGCCGTTGATTGCAGATGTCGCGGGTTCGCTCGGTCTGCGCGCGGGCACGCCGGTTGCGTTGGCGCCTTATGACGTCCCGGCCACCGCGGTGGGGACCGGCGTGACAGAGGTCGGCAACGCGTTCGCTGTGCTCGGTACGACCTTGTGCGTGGGCGTGGTCGCCGACAATCCGCAGTTGTCCCGCCCACCCAACGGTATGACCCTGCCGGGCGCATCGCCCGGACGGTGGCTGATCGCATACGCCACACTCGTCGGCACCGAGGTGCTCGAGTGGGCCGCCCGCATGCTCGGAGTCGCCGACGCCGAGTCGTGCGTCGCCCTGGCCGCGACGTCGGTGCGCGACGACCTGCCGCTGGTCCTGCCCTACCTGTCACCGGCGGGCGAGCGCAGCCCGTTCCTCGACGCCGACGTCCGTGGCGCGGTCCTAGGTCTCAATCTGTCGCACACACGTGCTGACATGGCACGCGGCGTCGTCGATGGGCTGACCTTGGCCGTCGTCGATTGCCTGCACGCTGCGGGCACGCCGCAATCGCTCGCGCTGTCCGGCGGTGGTGCCCGCAGTGCGCTGTGGTGCCAGGCGATCTGCGACGCCGTCGGCGTCCCGGTGGTGCGCCCGGACGTGCTCGAAGTGGGGGCGCGAGGTGCGGTACTGGTCGGTGCGACCGACGCCGGCATGTTCCCTGCACTGCAGGACGCGGTGTCCGCCGCTGTGCGTCCCGGGCCTCTGCACGAGCCTGATGCCGCGCGCGCGGCTCTGTTCACCGAGCGCTACGTGCGATTCGTCGCTGCCCGCAGCGCTGCCAGGTCGTGATCGTCGACCGCGATGTCGACCTTGTCGTCGTAGATCACCAGGTGATCCTTCAGTGCGAGTGTCCCGTCCAGCGGGTTGACGCACTCCCAGGCGATGTCGTCCGCGTCCGGCGTCGACCTACGACACCTCTCCCTTGTATGCGGACAAGCTGCGCGTCGGGCTGGGCTCGAGATCGGCCACGATGTCATCGCGCGGAACGGAGCCGCGCGCTGGCAGGGGGTTCTCGAGGCACGACGCGACGGGTTCCCAGACGAGCGTTGCTCGATCGGTGTCGATGACGGTGTTGCCGTCCAGCACCGCGCGGACGCGCTTGGTTGTCGGCTCGTAGCGCAGTTCGACAAGCGCTCGAGGAACAGGTTGCCCAGGAGGGTCCCCATGCGCCCATGGTGCGCGAGCATTCAATCTACGACAAACAGAGAGCAGTGCTCTTGATTTTCAGGTACGGGCGTGACATTGTCGCATCTAACGAGAGCGGTGCTCTCGTTTCCTCAGGAGGTTGCAATGGCCGAGCACACCCGCTATCTCGAACCCGGTTGGTTCACCCGCAATGTCTTCAACCGCGCCGTGCGTCGGCTGACCCGGGTGGGGATCAGCGTGTACGGCTCTCGGGAACTACGAGTCCGCGGACGCAAGAGCGGCGAGTGGCGCTCGACGCCGGTGAATCTGCTCACCATCGGCGGTGAGCGCTACCTCGTCGCTCCGCGTGGCGCGACCCAGTGGGTCCGCAATCTCCGGGCCGCCGAGTCGGGCGAGCTTCGGGTAGGCCGGCGTACCGAGCTATTTCGTGCTCACGAGCTCAGCGACGAGGCGAAGCCGGGCGTCCTTCGCGAGTACCTGCGGCGCTGGAAATGGGAGGTCGGCCAGTTCTTCGAGGACCTCGACGCCGAAGCGTCCGATGAGAAGCTCTCTTCCGTCGCTCCCGGCTTCCCGGTCTTCCGCGTCGAGAATGCTTAGCGAGGCTTTCGGCGACACCGCCGGGCGGCTGCGTGCCCCCGGCAGGGATCGAACCTGCGACCGACCGCTTAGAAGGCGGTTGCTCTGTCCGCTGAGCTACGGGGGCCTCGTCGGCCAGAGAGTACCCGCGGTTCAGGTACGGCGTGGCGGGAGTGGATCACGCGCCCGAGCGAGTACTCGGGGTCGCGGCTGTCGTAGGTGAACCCCGCGATCGAGGCGAGGCCCAGCAGGGCGGTCAGGGCCAGGAACAGGATCACTGCGGTCATGGCCCAAAGTGTGCACCTGAAAACTTCCAGTCACGAGCGACTTATTGTCGATGTCCGTTGAATTCCTGCCATAGGCTCTGGCAAGGTGGGCGGATGCCGATCAGGTCCGTCGCCATCCTCGCCCTGCCGGGTGTCCAGCCGTTCGAGCTCGGCGTCGCCTGGGAGGGGTTCGGTATCGACCGCTCGGACGACGGCGTGCCCTCCTACGACTGCATCGTCGTGTCGCAGTCGCCCCGCGTGCTGACGGCAGCGGGGTACACGATCTCCACGCCGCACCGTCTCGACCGTGCCGCCTCGGTCGACCTCGTTGTGGTCCCCGCGCAGCTCGACCGGGACAACCATCCCGGACCCGTCCTGCAGTTGCTCCGCGACACGATCGAGCGTGGTGCGAAGGTCATGAGCGTCTGCTCCGGCGCATTCACCCTCGGTGCGGCAGGCCTGCTCGACGGGCGCGAATGCACGACGCACTGGCGCTACGCCCACGAGCTAGCGGCGCTCTACCCGCACGCGCAGGTCAACCCGGATGTGCTGTTCGTCTGCGACGGTCCGGTCTACACGTCGGCGGGCACGGCGTCCGGGCTCGATCTCTGCCTGCACCTCATCCGTGCCGACCACGGCGAGGAGATCGCCCGCAAGGTGGCCCGCCGGATGGTCATGCCGCCGCACCGCGACGGCGGCCAGGCGCAGTACGTCGACGTGCCGATCCGTACGCGTCCCGCAGATACGTTCGCCCCGCTTCTCGACGAGCTCGGCAGCGAATTGCACCTGGAACACACGGCCGACACGCTCGCCGGGCGCGTCTCGATGAGTCCGCGCACCTTCGCCCGTCGGTTCCATGCCGAGACCGGGACCTCACCGCACCTGTGGCTCACGCACCAGCGGGTGCTGATGGCGCGGCGGATGCTCGAGGAGGGCGACGACCCGATCGACACCGTTGCCGAACGGTGCGGCTTCGGTACCGGCGCCATGCTGCGTCACCACTTCGCGCGAATCGTCGGTGTCTCGCCCGCAAGCTACCGGCGCACGTTTCGCCACCGGTCGGTCGCCGCCCGCTAGCACGACAGTCCGACATCCCGCGCCGCTCCGTCCCCAGCCACGAGCCTCGTCCACAGATCATCGCCGGCGCGAGCGCGCTCTCCCGCGGTTGCTGTGTTCTGTCTGCACCACCCGCCACGGGTGAGCCGGAGAGACCGCACCAGCAGAGAGGGACCACCATGAACGACACTTCGATGACGATCGTCGGCAACATCGTCGACACCCCGAAAGTGCGAAAGACCAAGAGCGGGCACTACGTCGCGAACTTCCGCATGGCATCCACCCCCCGCCGCTTCGACCGCGAACAGGCGATCTGGGTGGACGGCCACACGCTGTTCGTGACCGTCACATGTTGGCGCGCGCTCGCCGAGAACGTCGGGCAATCTCTTCGCAAGGGCCAGCCCGTGATCGTCAGCGGGCGGTACTACCAGCGCGAGTACGAGCAGAACGAGATGCTTCGTACGGCCTACGAACTCGAGGCGATCGCCGTCGGGCACGACCTCAGCCGCGGTGTCGCCGAGTTCGAGAAGGTTGTCCGGCCGTCGCTGGCGGCTCAGGTCGACCTCGACGAGGAGGGTATCCCGCGCGACGAGAGCGACAATTATCTCGACCTCGCCGAGAACGAACCGCTCAGCGACGTCGACCTCGACACCGGCGAGGTACGCGAGCTTTCGCCGGCCGGCTGAGCGGACGGTACGTCGGTCGGCACCGCCGCGGCGGGGTAGCGGACCGGCGCACGCCGGCGGGCTGGGAGACTGGTCAAGGGCCGTGCAGCTGCCGGACCCGACGTACCGGTTTCAGCGAGGACGGATAGTGGCCCAGTTCATCTACACGATGTACAAGGTACGCAAGGCGCACGGCGACAAGGTGATTCTCGACGATGTCACCCTGTCGTTCCTGCCCGGGGCGAAGATCGGCGTGGTGGGCCCCAACGGAGCCGGAAAGTCCAGCGTGCTCAGGATCATGGCCGGTCTCGACCAGGCGTCCAACGGTGACGCGAATCTCTCGGCCGGGGCGAGCGTGGGCCTGCTGCAGCAGGAACCGGCCCTCGACGAGACCAAGACGGTGCGCGAGAACGTCGAGGACGCGGTGGCCGACCTGCGCGGCACGCTCGCCCGGTTCGAGGAAGTGTCGGCTGCGATGGGCGAGCCCGATGCCGATTTCGACAGCCTGCTCGGCGAGCAAGGCGAGTTGATGGAGAAGATCGACCACGCCGAGGGTTGGGAGCTCGACAGCCGCATCGAGCAGGCGATGGACGCGCTGCGTTGCCCGCCCGGTGACGAGCCCGTCACGCACCTGTCCGGCGGAGAGCGCCGCCGGGTCGCGCTGTGCAAGCTGCTGCTCGAGCAGCCCGACCTGCTGCTGCTCGACGAACCGACCAACCACCTCGATGCCGAGTCGGTGCAGTGGCTCGAACAGCACCTCGCCTGCTATCCGGGAACGATCCTGGCCGTTACGCACGACAGGTACTTCTTGGACAACCTGTCGGACTGGATTCTCGAACTCGACCGGGGCCGTGCCTACCCGTACGAGGGCAACTATTCGACCTATCTGGAGAAGAAGGGCGAGCGGCTGTCGGTGCAGGGCAAGAAGGACGTGAAACTGCAGAAGCGGCTGCGCGACGAGCTGGAGTGGGTGCGGCAGAACGCGAAGGGCCGTCAGGCGAAGAGCAAGTCCCGTTTGGCGCGCTACGAAGAGATGGCCTCGGAGGCCGAGCGCACCCGCAAGCTCGACTTCGAGGAAATTCAGATACCACCGGGCCCCCGGTTGGGCAGCGTGGTGGTCGAGGCCAGCCACCTCGACAAGGGTTTCGACGGCGAGTTGCTGATGAAGGATCTGTCCTTCACGTTGCCTCGTGGGGGCATCGTTGGCGTCATCGGCCCGAACGGCGTCGGTAAGACGACACTCTTCAAGATGATGATCGGCCAGGAGCAGCCCGATGCCGGTGAGCTGCGTATCGGCGAGACGGTCAAGCTCAGCTATGTCGACCAGAACCGCAGCGGCATCGACCCGAAGAAGACGCTGTTCGAGGTGGTGTCGGACGGGCTCGACTACATCAACGTCGGGAATGTCGAGATGCCCTCGCGCGCCTACGTGTCGGCGTTCGGATTCAAGGGTCCGGATCAGCAGAAGCCGGCGGGCGTGCTGTCCGGTGGCGAGCGAAACCGGCTGAACCTGGCCCTGACGCTGAAGGAGGGTGGCAACGTGCTGATGCTCGACGAGCCCACCAACGACCTTGACGTCGAGACGCTGGGGTCGCTGGAGAACGCCCTGCTCAACTTTCCGGGTTGCGCGGTCATCACCAGCCACGACCGGTGGTTCCTGGATCGCACTGCTACGCACATCCTGGCGTGGGAGGGCGACGACACCAATAACGCGAGATGGTTCTGGTTCGAGGGCAACTTCGACGCTTACGAGAAGAACAAGGTGGAGCGGCTCGGCGCTGACGCCACCCGCCCGCACGCGGTCACCCACCGCAAACTCACCCGCGACTGAGGCCGACGAACGATGGCAAGATTCGTGCACGAGGTGCACATGCGGTGGTCGGATATGGACGCCTTTCGGCATATCAACAACTCGGCGTACCTCGCCTACCTCGAACAGGCGCGTGTGGCTATGTTCTTCTTCCGGCAGAAGGGCTTCTCCGACGGCACGGTGGTCTCGCGTCACGAGATCGACTACCTGCATCCGATCGTCTACCACCCCGAACCGCTGCGGCTTGAGCTGTGGATCGAGAAGGTGGGCGGCGCTCGGTTCACAGTCCGATACGAGGTCTATGACGGCGAACGACTCGCGGCGCGGGCGGCGACGTTGTGTGTCACCTTCGACTTCGACACCGACCGGCCGCGGCGTCTCATCGATGAGGAACGCGCAATTCTGGTCGGCTTCGCCGACCAGAATTGACCGTACCCACCTCGGGCGCAACCCCTCGTCGGGGCACGCGTGAGCAGGCAGAGCGCGGGTCGGGCGTGAGCCTCACCGCGCTGCGGGCCGACCTCGCCGAACTTGCCCCCCTGGCGCGCCGTGCGGTGTCCCTCGACCCGGCAGGGCTGGCGCGGGTGCGCTGTGCCGACGCTCGGCTGGCGCTGTTCGTCCGCCTGCCGTTCGCCGTCTTGGCCGCGCGGACGATCGCGATCACGCCGGGCGACCTGTCCGCGCCGGGCGACCTGTCCGCGCCGGGCGACCCGTCCACGCCGGGCGACGATTCCGTGCCGAGCGACTCACGCGGTCGGCCGGCGCCGGTCGATGTCACGCTCGCCTCAGCTGAACTGTTGGCCTGGCTCGACGGCGACCGGGTCGACCCGCCGACCGCCCGCGACGCCGAATGGCGCGGTGCCATCGCGCCGTTCGGCGGCTGGCAACAGATCGATATCGTGCCGGACTCGGTGGTGCGCGATCTCGTACGTGCCGGCGCACGCACGCTCGGCGAACTCGCCGAGCGGGAGGGTGTGTCCGGTGCGCAGCCCCGAGCGGATGTCGCCGACGCGCTGCTCGACGCTGTCGTCCTGACCGTGTCCGACGACTTCGGCCGTGCCGCGCCGGTCACGCTGCGGATGCTGAGCGCGCTGACCCGGCTCGGCTTCCTGCGCCGCAACTCCCACGTCAGCGTCGACGTCACCCGCCGATGGACCCGCGTGGCCGCTGAGTACGGATCGGTTTACGCCGAGCGTCCTGGCTCCGGTCTCAGCGTGCTCTGACTGGCGCGAGCAACGGCGGCCGAGCGGGTCGTCACACGAGCGCCCGTTGGGGCCTATCCGGCCAGCGTCGCCAGCAGCTCAGCTCGTGCGCACCCACACCGCGGTATCAGCCGGTATCGACGTGCCGTCGTGCGGTCCGGACGCCAGCAGTACCTCGCCGGGCGGCAACGGGACCGGCGCGGAACCGGCATTGAGAACCACCATGACCGCACCGCGGCGGTAGGCCAGCACATCTGGGTAGGCGTCGAGCCATTCGAAGGGCCCGCCGGTGAACTCGGGCAGCATCCGGCGTAGCCGGGTCGCCGACCGGTAGAGGTTCAGCGTCGATGACTGGTCCGCCTCCTGGGCCGCGACACTGAGCGCGCCCCAGCCGGCGGGCATCGGCAGCCACGAGGACGTCCCGGTCGTGAATCCGTAGGGCGGCGCCGTGCCCGACCACGGCATCGGGACGCGCTCTCCGTCGCGACCCCGGACCGTGTGCCCGGTCCGCTCCCACGTCGGGTCCTGCAGAGCGTCATCGGGAAGGTCGACGTTCGCCAGGCCCAGCTCATCGCCGTTGTAGATGAAGACCGCGCCCGGGAGGGAGAGCTCGACCAACACCGCGGCCCGCGCACGGGCCAGCCCCTCGGTGCCACCGCCGTACCGGGTCACCGGACGGTCGATGTCGTGATTGCCGATGACCCAGGTGCACGGCGCACCGACGCCGGCCATCGCCGACAGCGACGATTCGATCGCCTTGTGCAGCGGGTCCGCACCCCATGGCGCCACGCTCAGTTCGAAGTTGAACGCGAGGTTGAGCTCATCCGGCCGCACGTAGCGCGCCAACCGCACGTCGTCGCTGGCCCACACCTCGCCGACCGCCATGCGGTCCCCGGGGTAGGAATCCAGCACCCGCCGGAAGCCACGGTGGTATTCGTGCACCCCGTCGCGGTCCCAGCGTAGGTCGTCGGCCGAAGGCAGGCTGCCCTCGTTGATGGCGTCGATCCGCGCCAGGTTCATGTCCGGCAGGCCGGGCGGTTTGGCCAGCCCCTGTCCCACGTCGATACGGAAACCGTCGACGCCACGGTCGAGCCAGAAGCGGAACACCCGCTCGAACTCGGCCGGAACCTCCGGATTGGTCCACTCCAGATCCGGTTGCTCCGCGGCGAAGATGTGCAGGTACCACTCGCCGTCCGGAACGCGGGTCCACGCCGGGCCGCCGAACTGCGAGGGCCAGTTGTTCGGGGGCAGCTCGCCACTCTCGCCGCGACCGGGACGGAAGATGAAGCGCGCGCGCTCGATCGAACCCGGCTCGGCGGCGAGCGCGGCCCGGAACCACGGATGCTGATCGGAGAAGTGATTCGGGACGACATCAACGGTGACCCGCATCCCGCGCTCGTGTACGGCGGCGAGCAGGAGATCGAAGTCCTCGAGCGTTCCGAACAGCGGGTCCACGTCGCACGGGTCGGAGACGTCGTACCCGCCGTCGGCCATTGGGGAGCGGTAGAACGGGGAGATCCAGATGGCGTCGATGCCTAGCTCGACGAGGTGGTCGAGGCGCTCACGCAGCCCGATCAGGTCACCGGTGCCGTCGCCGTTGCCGTCGGCGAAGCTGCGCGGATAGACCTGGTAGAAGACCGCCGAAGCCCACCACGGCGTGCCGAAAGCGCTTGTAGCCACATCCGGAAGTCTAGGGAAACGCCCGCCTCTGGTTCCAGGCGGGGAGGTAGCGCTGTCAGCCGGGGACGTTGCGCATCGACTCCGCGGCGCTGCTGAGGTAGTTCCAGAGCGTCCGGTCGTCCTCGGGGGACAGCCCGATCGAGTCGAGCGCAGCGCGCATGTGGCGCAGCCACGCGTCGCGGGCCACGCTGCCTATCGCGAATGGTGCATGGCGCATTCGCAGCCGCGGGTGTCCCCGTTGGTTGCTGTAGGTGGTGGGACCGCCCCAGTACTGGATGAGGAACATCCGCAACCGCTCCGCTGCCGGGCCGAGATCGTCCTCGGGGTAGAGCGCGCGCAACACCGGGTCTGCGGCGACGCCCGCGTAGAAGCGCTCGACGAGGCGGCGGAAGGTCTCCTCGCCCCCGACGGCCTCGAAGAACGTCACGGGGCGTTCAGGCAGCGATTCGGCAGGCACGCGCCCATTCTCCCGTACCGTCGAAATCATGACCACGAAGGACTTCGACGTCATTGTTCTCGGGCTCGGACCCGGCGGGGAGGACGTCGCCGAATCGCTCGCCCGGGAAGGGTGGTCGGTGCTTGGCATCGACGAGCGACTGGTGGGCGGCGAGTGCCCGTACTTCGGCTGCATCCCGTCCAAGATGATGCTGCGCGGCGCCGAACTGCTCGCCGACGCGCGGCGGGTTGACGGGATGGCCGGGACGGCGACGGTGACCGCGGACTACGCGCCCGTCCACGCCCGGATCCGCGACGAGGCTACTGATGACTGGGACGACGCCGCCGCCGTCGAGCGATTCGAGAAAGTGGGCGGGACATTCGTTCGCGGTTCCGCGCGCATCGCCGGTCGCGACGACGACGGGTATTTCCGCGTCCAGGTCGACGCCGAGACCTACCGCGGCCGGCGCGTGATCATCGCCACCGGCACGGCACCGGCGATGCCACCGATCGACGGGCTCGCCGATCTCGACAACAGCCAGGACGGCCCGCTCTGGACGAACCGGCAGTCGGTGCGCGCGGATCGGGCACCGGCATCCCTCGTCGTGATCGGCGGCGGTGCGATCGGCTGCGAGCAGGCGCAGGCCTTCGCCCGGTTCGGGACCAAGGTGACGATGGTCGAGGCGTCCCCGCGCATCCTGGGCCCGGAGGAGCCGGAGGCGTCCGAGGTCCTCGCCGCGGTGTTCGCCCGCGAGGGCATCCAGGTGCGCCAGGGCGTCGGCGTGCAGCGGATCGGGGCGAGCGGGCCGGGCGTGCAGGTCACCCTCGCCGACGGTACGACGCTGACCGCCGAGAAGGTACTGGTGAGCGCCGGACGCAAGCCCAACCTCGCCGACATCGGGCTCGAGACGATAGGGCTCGATTCGACCGCCCACTCGCTCGATGTGGACGATCACATGGCTGTACGCGACGCCGGGCAGGTGCCGGTGGACGGCGTCTTCGCGATCGGTGACATCGCCGGCCACGGCCAGTTCACGCACGTCGCGGTATGGCAGGCCGGGGTGCTCACCGCGCACCTGCTCGGTCGCGAGGAGCCGTTCGGCGGCTACCACGCCCTGGCCTGGGCGACGTTCACCGATCCCGAGGTCGGACGCGTGGGTATGAGCGAAGCGCAGGCGCGCGATGCGGGCCTCAACATCCGCACCGGTACGCAGCAGATCGCGTCCGACAGCCGGGGCTGGATCTACGGCCCCGGCAACGACGGATTCCTGAAGGTCATCGAGGACACCGACCGCGGTGTGCTCGTCGGCGCGACCGTGGTCAGCCCGCACGGCGGTGAGCTGCTCGGCATGCTGAGTGTCGCCGTCCACGGCGAGGTGCCGACCAAGACGCTGCTGACCATGCACTACGCGTTCCCGACGCTGCACCGCTCCCTGCTGGAGGCCCTGCAAGCGCTGCAGTGAACTACCGCGGGGGTTCGCCCGTTCCCGCCGCCGCGGGCGCGCCGCTGGCGGCGGCTGGGTCGGCCCTCGGGATGGCGAGCGTGTCGAGTCGCTCGCGGATGCGCCGGCGCAGCTCACTGGCGATGCGGAATTGCTCGCCGGGACGGGTGCGCGCGACCATCCGGACAACGGTCTCCTCGCGCGTCATCGATTCGACGCCCTGCATCTCGGGATCGCCCAGGAACTGATCCGTCCACTCGTCCTCATGGCGCATTTTCGCGGCCTCGTCGAGGATTGCCGCGGAGGCGGTGGCGACATCGGCAGCGACCTCGAGAGGCACGTCGAGCACCACCTGCGCGAAACCTTGGCTCTTGTTGCCGACCCGTACGACCTCGCCGTTGCGCACGTACCAGACGGTGCCATTGACGTCGCGCAGCCGGGTAGTCCGCAGTCCGACCGCCTCCACCGTGCCGGACGCCATTTCGAAGTCGATCACGTCGCCGACGCCGTACTGATCCTCCAGCATCATGAACATTCCGGACAGAAAGTCCTTGACGATGTTCTGCGCGCCGAAGCCCAGCGCGACGCCGACGATCGACGTGCCCGCAATGAAGGGCGCCAGGTCGATGTCCAGCTCGCTCAGTACGACGAGGAACGCGATCACGAAAACCGTGAACGACACGGCCGAGCGCAGTACGGAGCCGACGGTTGCGGCCCGCTGGGCACGTCGTTCGGACAGCAGGCCCGTCGACTCCAGGAAAGCGCTGTTCTGGACGCGTTCTTTGAACGGGCGCAGGATTCGCGGGACGCCGGTACCACCCACCGGGTGCACGAGGCGACCGATCATCCGGAACAGGACCGCACGAATGATCAGTGCCGCCAGGATGACCACGGCGATCCGGATCGGCACCTCGATCACCCAGTGGCTGTGGTCGCTGACGTACTGCGGCAACTTCAAGGCACTTCGTTCGCTCACGGCCGCCCTCGCTTCGCTCGGGTCGCCCGGCACAGCCCGATCACACTGGTTCGCTCACTGCGTTCGCTCACGGCCCCCCCAGTGCCACGCCGAGTTCGTCGGCGAATGAGGGTGCGTTCGGCGGTGTTGTCAGGTTGACTGGAGACCACGCGAAGGGACGTGACGTGGGCGGAGGCGCACTGGTCCTCAACGCGACGTACGAACCGCTGTGCGTCGTGCCGCTACGCCGTGCGGTCGTCCTCGTCCTTGCCGAGAAGGCGGTCGTGATCGAGGCCGGCGACACGGTGATGCATTCGGCGTCCACCAGCATCCAGGTGCCGACCGTGGTTCGCCTGGCCCGCTACGTGCGGGTGCCCTACCGCCGCGAGGTGCCGCTCACCCGGCGCGCCGTGCTCGACAGGGACGGCCACGACTGCGTGTACTGCGATGCGCGCGCCGACACGATTGACCACGTTCGGCCGCGATCGCGCGGAGGCCTGCACGTCTGGACGAATGTGGTGGCCGCCTGCGCGCGTTGCAATCATCGTAAGGGCGACCGGCTGCTCAACGAGCTCGGCTGGCGCCTCGCGACACCACCTGTGCAGCCACCGGCAACGGTGGCTGTCGTCATGGGATGGGCCAAGCGTGAGCCGTCGTGGCAGCCGTACCTGCAGCCTGAGCTGCGGATCACGGGCATCGCGCCGGCGGTCTGATTCGCTACCGTCTGCCGAATGACACAGCTGCATGAGCTGACCGCTCTCGAGATGGCGGACGCAGTGCGGCGCAAGCAGGTCAGCCCGGTCGAACTCGTCGAGCACTGCCTCGAGCGCATCGCGCGGCTCGACGAACAGATCGGCGCCTTCGTCACGCTCACGCCCGAGAGCGCGCGCGAGCAGGCCAGGAACGCCGAACAGCTGGTGTCCGACGGTGCTGCGCTGCCGCCCCTGCACGGTGTCCCGACAGCGATCAAGGACCTCAATCTCACCAAGGGCGTCCCGACGAAACTGGGCTCGGCAACGATGACCGACTTCGTCCCGGATATCGATGACAACATCGTGACGCTGTTGCGCGCCGCCGGCACGATCAGTCTCGGCAAGACCTCGACGCCCGAATTCGGGCTGCCCTGCTACACCGAGACCGACATCGGGCCGCCCGCCCGCACGCCGTGGGACGTCACCCGGCTGGCCGGGGGGTCCAGCGGCGGAGCCGCAGCGGCCGTCGCGTCTGGGTTCCTGCCTATCGCCCAGGGCAGCGACGGCGGCGGATCGATCCGAATCCCGGCGAGCGTGTGCGGGCTTGTCGGGCTCAAGACCTCGCGCGGACGCGTGTCGCGTGGACCGCTCGACATGGACGCGACCCGGCTCGGCGTCCTAGGCCCGCTCGCCCGCACCGTGCGTGATGCGGCGGCCTTCCTCGACGCCGTGGCCATAGCGCAGCCCGGCGATCCCGATCCGCTGCCGCCGCTGCCAGAGGGGGAGTCGTTCCTGGCCTGGTGCGAGCGAGATCCCGGCCGGTTGCGCATCGGTCGCTACCTCGCTTCGCCGATCCCGTCCGAACTCGACCCGCAGGTACGCGCGGCATGGGAGGGCGCGAGCCGGTTGCTCGAACGGCTCGGGCACGAGGTCATCGACGTCCCTGCCCCCATCCCGGTCGACGCCATCCCCGCGTTCGAGACGGTCTGGGCGGTGTCGGCGGCAACCGCACCGGTGGATCCGTCGCGCGAGAGCGAGCTGCGGCCCCTCACCCGGCACCTTCGTGAGCGCGGCCGCGCGATCGGCGCGCCGGCCTTCGCCTCGGCACTGGGGATGCTCAACGTCCATGCCCGGCGCGGTATCGCCGCCACCGCGCATCTGGACGCCGTGCTGACGCCGACGGTCGCGATGCTGCCCCGCCCGGTCGGTTGGTTCCAGGCGGATTGCGCCGATCCGGCCGAGGATTTCGAGCGGCAGAAACGCTTCACGCCCTACACCGCGATCTACAACACGACCGGTCAGCCCGCGATCTCGCTACCGCTCTTCGAGTCCCGTGAAGGCCTGCCGATCGGGATCATGCTCGCGGGCCGACCCGCCGGAGACGCGCCCCTGCTCGCCCTTGCCGCCCAGCTCGAGGCAGCGCTGCCATGGGCTGGGCGCCGACCGGAGATCTTCCTCGCGTAGTTGCTGCCCGGCGCGTCGGCTCAGGGACGGCACGATACGGTTTCGCGCATGACGATCGTCGAGACCGTGCTGATTTTCGCCGGCGTCCCGGCGGCCATCGTAGCCGTGCTGGCCGCCGGCGTCTTCGGCCGCTCGGCCATGCATCAGCCCAACCGGTATCGCCCCGGACGTCCCTGGACCTTCGCCCCGGCGTGGTACGTGCCGCATCCCGACGCGTTGCCCGAGGGGGGCGCACCCCGCACCGCCATCGAGGGTGCACGATCCGCCACGAAGGCGGTCGGAGGTGCCAGCGGTGAGTGGTGAGGTACAGACGACGACGGGTTCGCAGCTGCAGTACGGCCCGATCGGCTCGCAACGGCCGGGCAGCGCGTTCAATTCACGTCAGCTGACGCGCCTGGACGAGGCGTTGACACTGTCCAGCCGGGAGTCAGGGTTGACCTTCTCGGTCTACGTCGGCGAGTTGACGCCGCCCACGCGTGGACACGCCGAGGAGCTGTTCGAGCGGCTGACCGATTCGGCCGTGTTGCTCGCCGTGTCACCGGGCCAGCGGGTGCTGCATATCGTCACTGGGTCCGAATCCGCCAAGCGGCTGCCCAACCGGGCGTGCGCGCTCGCTGCACTCGCGATACGCGCCGCCTTCGCCAACGGCGACCTGACCGGGGGCATCGTGGTTGGGTTGCGCATGCTGGCTGACGCTGCCGGGACGGCCGGTCGTCCCTGAATAACTCGCCGGCCGTGCCGACGACGAACGGATCAGGCGACGCCTCCGGCCACATCGGCCGCCCGGGCGTGAATCGCCCGGATCACGTCTGCTCTGGCCTCACCTACCAGTCGGCGTAATGCCGATGGCAGGTCGTCCCGGGCGAGGAACGTGTCGGCCGCGGCGACGGTGTGCTCGGTGCAGGTCGACGTCCAGGTGGGCGAGAGCCCGACCACGACGTTCTGCGCCAGCTCACTGGTGCGACGTGCCCAGACATCGCGCACCTCGTCGAAGTAGCGCTGCATGTACGGCGCCACCAGCTCACCCTGAGTCCAGTGCGAGAACCCGCTGATGACCGCGGACTGCACGGCGTTGGGCAGCGAGTCGTCCTCGACCGCCAGGTGCCACGCCTCGGCCTTCGCCTCGGGGGTCGGGCGCAGCGCGCGGGCGGTCGCGGCCGAGCGCTGGCCGGCAGCGGAGGGATCACGGTCCAGCTCGGCAGTGATCGCGGCTTCCTCGACTGCTCCGCGCGCGGCAAGCGCCTGCACGATTGCCCACCGCAGCTCGTCATCGACTGCGAGCCCGGCGACGGTCTCGCTGCCGTCGAGCAACCCGCGCGAGAACTCGACATGTTCGGGACTGCTCAGGGCAGAAAGGAATGCGTGTGCCCAGGCCAGTTGCAGATCCGAGCCGGCCGCTGCGCCACGGAGCCCGTCGTACGCGGCTGAGGCAAACGCGGCGAAGCCCTGCGGGGCCCATCCCGGGTCGGCGTAGACCTCCAACGCGCGCAACAGCTGGCGCGTCAAGGACTGCATGACCCCGATGTCGTCCTCCTGGGCGATCCCTGCCAGGACGAGGCCGAGGTAGTCGCGGGCGGCCATCTCGCCGTCGCGGGTCATGTCCCAGGCGGCGCTCCACAGCAGCGCACGCGGCAGTGATTCCGACAGCTTGGCGAACCCGCCCGAGCGCAGCACCGCGACGCTGTGGTCGTCCAGGCGCGCCTTGCAGTACGTGAGGTCGTCGTCGTTCACCAATAGCAGGTGCGGCTGCGCCGTGCCGACCAGCTCGGGCACCGTAGTCCGTGCCCCGGCTATGTCGAGTTCGATGCGCTGGGTGCGCACGAGCGCACCGGCACGCTCCGCGTACACCCCGACGGCCAGCCGGTGTGGTCGCAAGGTGTTGGTGTGTGCCACTTCGTCCGGGGCCGACTGCACGATCTCGAATGATGAGTAGTTGCCGTCGGCGTCCAGGGTGAACTCCGGTCGGATGGTGTTGATGCCAGCCGTCTCGAGCCACAACTTCGACCACTCGCCCAGGTCGCGTCCCGAGGAGCGCTCCAGCGCCGACAGGAGATCGGCGAGTGTTGTGTTGCCGTACGCATGGTCGCGGAAGTACTCGCGCAGACCCGCCAGGAACGCCTCGAGACCGACGTAGGCGCCGAGCTGCTTGAGCACACTCGCGCCCTTCGCGTAGGTGATGCCGTCGAAGTTGACCTCTGCGGTCTGCACGTCGGGCGCATCGGTCGCGATGGGGTGGGTCGAGGGCAGCTGGTCCTGACGGTAGGCCCAGGTCTTCTCGATGTTGGCGAAGGTCGTCCATGCCTTGGTCCAGCGGGTCGCGCTCGTCTGGCACAGGACGGAGGCGTAGGTGGCGAACGACTCGTTGAGCCAGAGGTCGTCCCACCACCGCATCGTCACGAGATCGCCGAACCACATGTGCGCCATCTCGTGCAGGATCGTCTCGGCACGGCGCTCGTAACGGGCATCGGTGACCTTGCTGCGGAAGACGTAGCTCTCGTGAAACGTCACGCAACCCGCGTTCTCCATCGCGCCCGCGTTGAACTCGGGGACGAAGAGCTGGTCGTACTTGTCGAATGGATACCGGATGCCGAAATTGGCGTGGTAGTAGTCGAAACCCTGGGTGGTGACCTCGAACAGCGCGTCGGCGTCGAGGTGGCTCGCGAGCGTCTTACGGCACCACAGGCCCAGATCGATACCGTCGTGGCTGCTGCGCACGACGTGGTACGGACCGGCGACGAGCGCAGTGATGTACGGACTGATCCGCGGTGTGGTGGCGAAGCGGATCCGTTTGCCCGCCCGCAGGTCCGTGACCTCCTGCTCACGACCGTTGGACGAGACCGCCCAGTGGTCGGGGACGACGACGGTGATCGCGAACGTCGCCTTGAGGTCCGGCTGGTCGAAGCAGGCGTACATGCGCTTGGCGTCGGCGGTCTCGAATTGGGAGTAGAGATAGATCTCGCCGTCGAGGGGGTCGACGAAGCGGTGCAGGCCCTCGCCGGTGTTGGTGTAGAGCAGATCGCCATCCACCACCAGCACATTCTCGAGCAACAGATCGGTCAGGACGAGGCCATCCTCCGGGCGGTAACCCGAGACATCGACGTCGTCGCCGTTCAGGGTGACGCTGTGCAGGCGATCGGCGATCACGTCCACGAAGGTGGATTCGCCCGGTCGGGTGGCCCGAAACCTGATTGTCGTGGTGGACCGAAAAGTCCGCTCGGACGGCTTGCCGCCCCCATCGGTGAGATCCAGCGCGATCTCGTAGGAGTCGATGTGCAGCAGACCGGCCCGGATGTGCGCGTCCTCACGGGTCAGGTTGGGTACGGCGTGGACTGCAGACACGTGCGAACTCTCCTCGGACGACACACTCTCTTCGTTGCCTGCATGGTCGGCGGGTCCATCACGGCAGCTATCTGCAAGAAGTCTGTCACGACGGGCCGACGTAGCTGAGGCGGTTACGGTGAACAGATGCAGACCGGCGACGAAGTACCCGATTTCGAGCTCCTCGACCAGACCGGCGCCCCTCGCCGGCTCTCCACAATCCTCGCCGAGGGCCCCGTCGCGTTGTTCTTCTATCCCGCGGCGATGACAACCGGATGCACCAAGCAGGCCTGCCACTTCCGTGACGTCGGCGCAGAGTTCGACGCCGCCGGGGTGCAGCGGGTCGGCATCAGCATGGACACCGTCGAGAAGCAGAAGCAGTTCTCCGACGCGCACTCCTTCGACTACCCGCTGCTGTCCGACGTTGACGGGGTGGTCGCCGAGATGTTCGGCGTGAAGCGCGGCAGGCTCGGAGCGAAGCTGGGCGCCCCGGTCAAACGGTGGACCTTCGCCATCGACACAGATCGGAAGCTCGTTGCAGCGATCCGCAGCGAAACCGACATGCAGACCCATGCCGACCAGGCGCTACGTGCGCTTGCCACCGCCTGACCATGGTGAGCGCTAAAGTTGTTGACATGACTACTTCTTCGCACGACACGGCCGAGCGGCCCGTCGTCGACTTCTACTTCGACCCGCTCTGCCCGTTCGCGTGGGTGACCTCGCGCTGGATCCTCGAGGTCGAGCACCAGCGGCCGATGGATCTCAGTTTCCACATGATGTCGCTGTCGGTACTGAACGAGAGCAAGGAAGGCCTGCCGGACGACTACCGCGAGTTGCTCGACCGCGGCTGGGGTCCGGTCCGGGTGTGTATTGCAGCTGAGCAGCTGCACGGCACCGAGGTGCTGCGCGACCTCTACACGGCGCTCGGTACGCGCAGGCACGATGCCGGCCGGGAATTCGACCGTGACGTGATCGTCGAGGCATTGACGGAGGTCGGACTGCCGGCGGAGCTCGCCGACGCCGCCGACAGCGAGGAATATGACGACGCGCTGCGCAAGTCGCATCATCAGGGGATGGACCCCGTCGGCGACGAAGTCGGGACGCCGACCCTGCACATCGACGGGGTCGCCTTCTTCGGTCCGGTGCTGACCCGCATCCCGCGTGGCGACGAGGCGGTGCGCATGTGGGACGGCACGCGCCTGCTCGCGAGCTACCCGTACTTCTTCGAGCTCAAGCGCACCCGTACCGAGTCGCCGCGTTTCGATTGAGCCTTCGCTCGGGCGCCGGCTTCTCGCTTTCTCTTCGCGCAGCGCCGTAGTCGAGGCGCCGGTGTCTATTCTGGCGTCAACCGGGCGGTGTGCTACCCGTGCGCGGGCGCCCGGGCGCTGGGCGAGCTGAGCTGCTGGAACCCGGCCTGAGCAGAGGGGAACGTCCTGGCCGCGGTGACGCAGCTGCTCCGGCAGCGAACATCGGCAATGCATGAGCGAGTCGAAGCCTGCCTCGACCTGCTCGACCCCGCCCTGACCCCCCAGCGCTTGCAGGCCGTCCTCGAGCGCTTCTACGGGTTCTGGCGAGGCGCCGAACCGGCGATCGACCAGTGGGCAGGAGCCGACGCTGCGTTCGCGCGACAGCTGGGCTGGCCGCGCCGTCGCCGCATTGCCCATCTGCACCGCGACCTGAGCGTGTTGGGGTCCTCGCCGGACGCGCTGCCCATAGCCCCACCCGTCTTCGATCCGGCGAGTGCCGCAGACGTCCTGGGCTGGCTGTACGTCGCCGAGGGATCCACGCTGGGCGGGGCGCTCATCGCCCGCCGCTTGCGCCCGCTGACCGCCGCCCTCGGAATCAGCCTGACGTCGTTCACGCCGTATCCCGAGGGGCCCGGCCCGATGTGGCTGTCTTACCTGGCCCGGCTGGAGGAGTGGGTGGACCGTAAGCCGGCAAGAGCCGCCGCCGTGGCAGCGAGCGCGAGCGCCGCATTCAGTGCGCTCGAGATCTGGATTGCGCCGTTGCGAGTGGAGGCGGTCGCGTGACGGGCGACGCGAGGTGCGGGCATGAGTAACTTCGCCGGCGACGGGCTGCTACCGGCCGGGGCTGAGGTCGATCTCGACAATTGCGAGCGCGAGCCGATCCACATCCCGGGCAGCATCCAGCCGCGCGGCGTCTTGCTGGTCGTGCGCGAGCCGGAACTGGTGGTAACCCAGGTGTCGGCCAATGTCACCGAGGTGCTCGGCATTGCAGTCGAGGACGCCCTTAACGCTCCGCTCCACACCGTCATCGGCGAACGCTCGGCCGCCGTCATCGCGAAGGCCACGGCATCCTTCGGCGACCTGCGCGAGCGCAATCCGCTCGAGGTGACGGTCGACGGCGCAGGCGGGGCGACGGGCTGCGACGCGATCCTGTACCGCGAGTCCGGTGGCATCCTGCTCATCGAGCTGGAGGCCGCGCTCGGGCCACGCCCCTTCTCGTTCCCGAACACCTACCTCTCGGTGCGCGGGGCGGTCGGACGGCTGAACCGATCCGCCGGCCTGGGGGATCTGTTCGACACGACCGCGCGCGCCATTCGCGAGCTGACCGGTTTCGACCGCGTGATGGTCTATCGCTACGACCACGAGTACAACGGTGAGGTCGTCGCGGAGGCCAAGCGTGCGGACCTGAACTCGTTTCTCGGCCTGCACTACCCGGCCTCAGACATCCCGGCGCAGGCCCGCGCCCTCTACGAGAAGAACTGGATACGGCTGATTTCAGACGTGTCCTACCTTCCCTCCCCGCTCGTTCCGGCCATCAATCCGATGACCGGTGCGCCTCTCGACCTGACGCACTCGACGCTGCGCAGCGTGTCACCGATCCATATCGAATACCTGAAGAACATGGGCGTCCACGCGTCCATGTCAGTCTCGTTGCTCCGGGACGGCAGCCTGTGGGGCTTGATCGCTTGCCATCACTACGCCGGACCCCACCTGCCTCCGTTCGGCACGCGGTCGGCTGCAGAATTCCTGGGCTCGACGCTCTCACTTCGTCTCGTCGACCGGTTCGGCGACGACGAATTGCGCACCAGGCTCGCGTCCCAGGCCGTGCTCGCCAAACTCACGGCTGCCACGCTGGACGAGGGCGAGTCGATCGTGGACGCGCTGCTCGGGGAGCCTGACCTGCTCGACCTGATCGCCGCCGACGGGGTGGCTATCGCTGCCCAGGGCCGATACGGCAGCCGCGGTACGCTGCCCGGTGAAGCCGCCGTCCGCGAGGTCGCCCGATGGGCGCTGACCACCGGCGACGATGTCGTCCAGACCGATTGCCTCTCCCGCGCCCTTCCGGACCTCGACGTCGCGCCAGAGCTGTCCAGTGGCGCGCTCGCGCTAGTTCTGCCCGAAGGCCAGTTCGTGATCTGGTTCCGTGCCGAGGTGGAGCTCTCGGTCGACTGGGGCGGCGACCCGCACAACAAGGCGATGGCCGTACGCGAGGCGAATGGCGACGGCGTGCGGATGAGTCCCCGCAAGTCCTTCGAACGCTGGCGGGAGATCGTGCGGCAGCGCTCGCTCGCGTGGCAGCCGAGCGACTCCGAGCTGGCGGCGGAACTGCGCGGACACGTCGTGGAAGCCCTTTATCAGCGTTCGCGCGGCGAAGTGCGTCTGGCCGAGACATTGCAGCGCAGCCTGTTACCGGTGATTCCCGAGCTGCTGGAGTGGAGCCTGAGCGCGCATTACGAGCCGGCGGCGGGCGGACGCATCGGTGGCGACTGGTATGACGCGTTCGCGCTGCGGAACGGCGAATTGGCGGTCGCGCTCGGCGACGTCGCGGGACACGGCATCGGCGCGGCCGGCATTATGGCGCAGTTGCGCAACGCTCTGCGCGCATACCTCTTCGACGATGTGTCGCCCGTCGTCGCACTCGAGCGCATGAACGACTTCACGACCCATCTGCTTCCGCGTGCGTTCGCGACGCTGGTGGTCGGCCGGATCGACCTGACAACCGGTCACGTGCAGGCGGCGAGCGCCGGACATCCGACACCGTTCCTGATCGACGGACATCGCGATCCCGTGCCTGCGCCCATCGTGACCTCCCCACCGCTCGGCGTCCGGGGAGCTGCTTATCGCTCCAGTCAGCTCACCCTGCGCCCGGGAGCAGGGCTGGTGTTCTTCTCCGACGGCGTGGTGGAACGCCGTGACGAGGAGATCGACGCCGGCGTCGACCGGTTGCGTGACGCCCTGCGCCTGCTCGGCGGCCGCACCTACCGCGGCGACTTCAGCGCTGCTGCGATCTGGGAGTCCGTCAGGCGGGCCGACGTGGACGACGATGTGACCGTGATGGCCGTCCGCCGCCCGTACGGCCGCCGAGCAGGCACCCGAACCGAGGCCGGAACCGGGAATGGGCATGCCGTGACCTGAGAGAGCACTGCTCTCGATTAGACTTCGGTCATGGGGGTACGGGCACAGGCCAGAGCCGAGACGACCGAGGCGATCAAGCAGATAGCGCGGCGTCATCTCGCCGAGGGCGGCCCGAATCTGAGCCTGCGCGCAGTGGCCCGAGATCTTGGTGTGGTGTCATCCGCGGTCTATCGCTACTTCGACAGTCGTGACGAGCTGCTGACCGCGCTCATCATCGAAGGGTACGACTCGCTGGGCGAGGCCGCCGAGCAGGCCGAAGCCAAGGCGCCGCGGCGCGACCTGCCGGCCCGATGGTTCGCGCTCGGCCGGGCCGTTCGCGCCTGGGCGCGCGCGAACCCGTACGAGTACGCGCTGCTCTACGGCAGTCCCGTCCCCGGTTACGCCGCACCGCAGGACACGATTGCGCCGGCGACGCGGCCCGTTCTTGTACTCGTGTCGATCCTGCGCGACGGCGTCGCGGGCGGCGTCCTCGCACCGAAGGAGCGGCTGTCCCGCGCGGTCCGCGCCGATCTCGTGGGTCTTATCGCCAATCCCGACTTTGCCGACGTGACACCTGCCGTGCTCGCCCGCGGCATGACCGCGTGGGCGCAACTTTTCGGCACGCTCAGCTTCGAGTTGTTCGGCCGGCTTACCGGCGCGGTGAGTGACTACGACGCCTACTTCGAACACCAGCTCAAGTCGATGAGCCGCTACCTGGAGCTCGCCGGATGACGCTCTTCCACATAATCGAACCGCCTGCGTGGCAGGCTGCGATGCAACAGGGCGAATACCGGCCGGCGTCGCTCGACACCGAGGGTTTCGTGCACTTCTCCTTCGCGGGCCAGGTTGCAGACACCGCGAATGCGCGGTTTCGCAACGCTGCCGAACTGTGCGTGATCGAGATCGACCCAGCCGCGATCACGCCCGAGATCCGCGTCGAGGACAGCTACGCCTCGGGCATCGAGTTCCCGCACGTCTACGGCCCGGTGAGCACCGATGCCGCCGTCGCGACGCACCGCCTCGAGCGCGACACCGCCGGTAATTGGACCTTCAATCCTGGCGGTCGATCCGGTTCCGCATCGCAGGGTCACTGAGCCACCACGGCACGTCACGTTCGTCTGACGACGTGTCGTCGAATCTCTCGACACCGACGCGCGCAATCCGCTCGGCTTCCAGCACGGCGTCGACCTGCGCCGCGTCGCGGGCGTCGGCACGCACCCATTGCCGGAACACCAGCACGAGGAACGGCAGGTCGATCAGCTCGGCGACGCACCAGAGCACCGCTCCACCGATCTGCTGATCGTGCACAGCGGCCGGCGTCCATTCCTGCAGCGAGCGGTGATCGAAGTACGTCGTACTCAGCGAGCGATGCAGGCGGAGCGCGATTCCTGGCACTGCGTCCAGCACCAGCTCGAACGATCCGATCGCGAGGGCCAGCCCGACGCGTAGCGAGCTCGGCGTCTCGTCCAACCCGACAAGCGGCAGCACCACCATGGCGCCTGCGACAAGAACGACCAGTTGCTCGATCCAGCCGACCGGGGGTACGTCGATCGACCAACCGGGCAGCGGCCCGAAGAACAGCACGGCGGACAAGACGGGCACAAGAGCAGGCCCCACCAGCGGGTTGCCGAGCAGCGTGGCCGGTCGGGTGCGCAGCAACCGATGCACGAGGCCGGTGTCGCCCGAACGCATCCGGGCGAGCTGCAACGGCCAGCCGGCCAGCACGATGAACGGGACGAGCAGCAGCAGGGTCAGCTGTTGGGCAACCCATATCCAGAACAACGCGCCGAGGTAGGCCTGCGGGAAACCGCACGTCGTCCACAACCCCACCGCCAGTCCGGCCGCGAACAGCAGCGAGCGCTCGACCGGCCACACCTGCCCGGCGCGCTGCACGAGAACCACCGAGCGGGCGTACCAGGCGCCCAGTAGCAGCGCCGCCAGGATGGCCAGCGGCTGGGCCGACCACTGGGTCAGCAAACCGCCGAACGACGGCGACGGCAGCGCGAGCATCACGTCGCTATCGTCCCAGCCCGGTGGCTACCCGTCGCGGCTGCCATGATGACGGCCATGCGCGTCTTCCTGGGTAGCGATCACGCCGGTTTCGAACTCAAGGCCCGCCTTCTCGATCATGTGCGCTCACTCGGTCATGATCCCGTCGACTGCGGCGCCCTCGCCTTCGACCCGCAGGACGACTACCCCCCGCCCTGTATCACCGCGGCAGCACGGACGGTGGCGACCCCCGGCAGCCTGGGCGTGGTCATCGGCGGCTCCGGAAACGGCGAACAGATCGCGGCGAACAAGGTGGCCGGCGTTCGTTCCGCTCTGGTCTGGAGCGACGAGACGGCCCGCCTTGCTCGTGAGCACAACGATGCGAACGTCATCAGCATCGGTGCCCGAAATCATGATGAGGCCGACGCCCTGCGCTTTGTCGAAATCTTCCTGACCACCCGGTTTTCCGAGGGGGAACGGCACAAGCGCCGCATCGGGATGCTCGCCGAATACGAGCGCACCGGCGCGATAGCCGGGTACGAGACCAGCTGACTCAGCGGCGATCGGGCCGAGGCGGGTCGGCCGGGGTCCAGCGCCGGCGCACTATCAAGAGTTCGCGTTCGGCCTCGGCGACGTCCTCGTCGCTCGGCCGGTTGACGTCACGTCCGCGCAGCGCGCCGCTGACGCCGAGTTGGGAGCGACCTGCGCCGACGACGTCGTGCATACCCCGCTCGCCCGCCTCGGCCTTGATCCGTCGCGGCTTCCCGACCGTGTCCGACGTCTTCGACGTATTCGACGTCTTCGGCGTTTCGGGCGTCTTCGGCGTTTCGGGCATCTTCGGCGGCGCGTGCGCGTACTCCGGCGGCGGGGCAGGCGGCGCGTGCGCGTACTCCGGCGGCGGGGCAGGCGGCGCGTCCGCGTACTCCGGCGGCGGGGCAGGCGGCGCGACGTGGACAGGGGGCGAGCCCTGGGCGGAGGTCGCGCGGCGCCGCCTCGTGCGGGCGGTGCCCCTCGCTTCGGTCACGAGTGCCATGGTGCCCGTCCGCGCCGACGTCGTCGACGCCAGGACCGGCGCGAAGATCAGCTGAGCGCAAGGATTTCGATCAGCGTGCGTGCCGCCTGGCCCCCGTCCTCGAGCGCAATGGCCACCGCAGTGGGCACGTCGAGGTCGTGTAGCAGGGCAGACGGTACGGCTGCCAGACCGCTGGATGCCGACTCCGGCCGCGCTGCCGCTGCGTACAGGTCCTCGACCGTGGCGGCGGCGGCCTGCAGCGCCTCGGGTGTGTAGCCCCAAGGCTGCGCCCACGGCCGATTCAGGCAGAGCAGCCGGATGGCCGCAGGCGGGACGCTCTCGAGCAGGTCGGTGACCAGCACGAGATTTCCCGTCGACTTGGCCATCTTGTCCGGGCCGATGTGCACGGTGCCGGCGCGCAGCCAGGCGCGCGCGAACGGAGCGACGCCGGTCGCGAGCTGCGCGATGGTGCTCTCGCAGGCGTGGTGCGGGTAGGCGAGGTCGGCGCCGCCACAGTGCAGATCGACGCTGGGCCCGAACAGCGCGAGCACCATCGCCGCGCACTCGGCGTGCCAGCCCGGACGGCCGTCGCCCCACGGGCTGGGCCAGCTGATGTCGCCCTCGTCCGTCTCCTGCCAGATGGCCACGTCGAGTGGGTCGTCCTTGTCCGGCGCGTCCGGATGATCGTGATATTCCGCCGACAGCCGCAACGCGGTCTCGTGGTCGATTCCGGCGACGGTCGCGGCGCCCGAGGTGCGGGCGTACACCGTCCCGCCGCGCAGATAGCCTCCACCTCGGGCCAGCAGCGCCATCCCGACTTGCACGACATGTCCTACAGCCTGCGCGGCGGTTGGGGAGTGGTCGGGCACCCGGACGCGCAGTGCGTCCATCGTCGACTCGAACGACGCTCGCTGCAGCGTCGCGAGCATGGTGACCGCCTCGCCACGACGCTTGGCCTCGGCGAAGAGCACCTCGTCGACGTCGGTGACGTTGCGGGCCAAGGTGACCGTGTGGCCGTGCCAGCGCAGCACCCGCTCAGCCGCGTCGGCCCAGACGTAGGTCGCGGCGTGACCGAGGTGGGTGACGTCGTAGGGCGTGATGCCGCAGACGTACATGCGCACGTGGCCGACCATGGGCAGCGGGGTGCCGGCCAGGCGCAGAGCCATCGGGGGACCGGTGAGGCGGGACGGGTTCACAACCGGCATCCTGCCAGCCCGGCGGCGCGCAACCGCTATCCTGATCGTTGCCGTGACACAGCACGCGGGCGTAGCTCAATGGCAGAGTCTCAGTCTTCCAAACTGACTACGCGGGTTCGATTCCCGTCGCCCGCTCCACCTACGCGTCCCGTGCTCCTGGGCTTCAGGCATTCGACCCGCCCTGACGGAATAGCACAACAACCGGTTTAGCCCGCAAGAAGTCCGCTTATTTCAGGAGAGTCCGCTGCACTGGCGCTGCGAGCAGCGTCCATCGCGTTGGTCTGCCGTAGAACCAGCTGAGTCGAGGCTGGCCGCCTGGGCGGGTGAACTCGTGCTCGTGTGGGACTTGCGCTCGACGAGGTGCGCGTTCCTCGTCGACGAGGAACAGAGAGACGGGCACGCTGCGTGACTGGTGATTGGGTGACTAGTCGCCGCCTCAGCATGTCTACGCGATCGACGCATAGCGCCGCCATCTCGCCGTTGGTGCTCGTCGGCATGCCGCCAGCGAGCGTGGGAGCAGTCGCGCACCGCGGCCTCGGGGCTGGCCGCGGTCCGCGTCGTCGAGCGCCCCGTTCGCGCGGAAGCTGAACTGATCATGCCCGGGACGCCTGATCGGCAGTTACCGGCCCCGGTCTTCGGACACGAAGCTTCTCGCATCGGCGCTCAACGCCCTACGGCCAGACCCGCGCAAGTGCGTCCACGGCGGCACAACAGCCCCCGGTCGCTCCGGCCACGCTCTTCGACGCGGTGAGCAGCGGTTTCAGGCCGGTTGCGGAGGCGCAGCACCGCTCGCGCCGACGTGTTGCGCGCGCGCCTGTTCGCGCTGCCCGACGCTGACGCTGACGCCGATCATGATAGCGATGACGAGGAATGGGACGACGTTGTTCACCAGCACCATGCTCGAGGTGCCCAGCTCCCAGGTGAGCACGCCGCGTCCGACGGCCTCGATAAGCAGGGCGAGGCCCCAGGCCGCGCCGAGGCGACGTTGGACGAGCCTGAACCGCGGATGCCGCCAGAGGCCGTTCCACCAGTCGCGCTGGGCCTTCGAGCCGTCGGTGGCGAACCGGCGGCCGAAGTAGAACGTCAGCGGCCGCCCGGCGATCAAGCTGACGAGGAAGGCGGCGCCGACGATGCCCGAAGTGATCGAGTCCTTCAGGAACGCTGCGCGGGCGTCGTCGGACACCGCCGTCGTGGCCACCCCTGCGATGATGCCGATCATGACGAAGATGCTGAATTCGTCGACCTGGTGTTGCTTGCGCATCGTGTAGGCGATCTCGAGCGCCGGCCACCCGCCCGAGATCAGCAGGGCCGGGACGTCGGCGACGCCGGATGCCGTCAAGGCGAAATAGGTGACGATCGGCAGGACGATGTTGACCAGGACCGGCAGGAGCCACGCTGTCGTGACCGTGTTCGTGCCGGCCGGCTTTCCCGCGTCGTCTTGAGGTTCAGTATGCACATCAGCCTCCCGAAAGCGTGACGAAGTAGTCTCCGGACGTGAGCGAAAGTATCACTCGAGCGGCGCGGCGGCCATCCCGAGGCCGCGCAGTCGGGCTCGTCCCGTTTGCCTTCGGAGTCACCGGCCGGCAATCGCTGCCCGGGGTCGGACTGCGCCGGATACTCGAGGACCTCGGGCTATCTGCCGATGCTGCCCGGGCGTTGCTGTCGCGCATGTGCCGGCAGGGTCAACTCGCCCGTACGCCGCGCGGCCGCGAGGTCGACTACCGACTGGCCGGCTCGTTCGCCGAGGCGTTCACACGGATCCGCGACCAGGCGATGGCGTCTGCGCAGCACTGGCCCGGACACTTCCATGCCGTCCTATACCTCGTGTCGGAAGAGCACCGCGCCTTTCGCGACGCGTTACGGCGCTCCGCCGTTCTCGCCGGTTACGGCCTACTGCAGCCCGGCGTGCTCATCTGCACCGTTGACCGTCGCCGCGAGTTCGCCGAGCTGGTGGGAGGGAAACCGCCGACAGCTCGGGTCTGGTCGACGACGCTGGGCATGATCGGGCCGGACGCTGCCGAGGCTGCCTCCATCGCGTGGGACCTGCCCGATCTCGCCGCGGTCTACCGCAGTCACGTGGAGGTCCTCACCGCATACCGGGGTCAGGAGGGCGGCCGGCATGCCTTCCGGTCTTTCGCCGACGTCTTGTTGCCTGCCCTGATCGATACGAACCGCCAGCCCACCCTGCCCGCCGAGCTGTTGCCCGCGGGCTGGCCCGGCACGAACCTGCGGCGAGCCATCGGCGAGTTCAGCGCAGCGCACCAGCCGATGGTGCAGAGCTATGTTGCCGCGGTGCTCGACCTGTCAGCAGGCGAACCCGGGACTCTCGCGAGAGACCGGCGTGTCGCCGCCCCGCGCTGAGATCCTGGTGTTGCCCGAGCCTCCGGGCGGCGATTGTCCACGCCTTCGCGGCCGCTAGCCCGTTTGCGGATCCCGATGCGTCGAGGCCGCACAGTCATCGGCATGACGGTGCCCCGCGCAAGCGACCTGGCGTGAGGTAATGGTTTGGTCCGGCGCCTTGATGAGAATTCGCGACCGTTCCGGCGCTCGCCAGTGTTATTTTTCCGTAAAACCCAGGTTCAATCGAGGTTAGCTCGAGAAAATCATTTGGCGTACTCGTCAGTAGGCTATGTAAATAACGCGTATGAGATTGGCGCACGATTACCACACGCCTGCGTTACTTCCGTCGCAGCCATTTCTTAGACGATTAAGTACGCTATGCTCTGCCTTTCGTTCGCCCCCCGACAGTGCGCAGCACCGCATTCTTGCAAGCCTGGCCTTGGCTTCACCTTGAACTCACGCCGCCGTGCGCAAAGAAGTGAAGCCGCGATCAATGAGTGCTGCGCGCCACACGACTGCTAGGAGCGCAATTGCGTACGTCCGATGCCATAAAGCCGAGTTCTATCAAGAGAAAGGGCCGTAGACGTCGCGTATTAGGGATGTCTCTGTGCGTAGGCACGTTGGTAGGGATGATCAGTCCCCCGGCTAGCGCGCAGGCCGCTACCTCGACGACCACAGCGGTGTCGAACGCAATAGTGCAGGCCTCTGCTGCATTGCTGCCGAAACCATTGCTGGGCGGTTCTACCTCCGATCCCGCGTGGTATTCCTCCCACATCGGCCCGGTGCATATCTATCGAAGCTACGACCCCGGGTTCAGCAAGGCGACGTGGCAACAGACGTCTGCCTACCGCCAGCACGGGAGCGCACCCGAGGACTACTCCTTCAATTTGCCGCCGGCACAGCTCGCCTCAGGCGCCGACGACGCCAAGTTAAATACATTTCTCGCCACGACGCCCAAGAACCTCATCATCACCAATCAGCACGAGCCCGAGCACAGTATCGAAACCGGGGAGTTTACGGCCGCGGCATTCCGTGCCTCGATCGTCCACCTGGCTACGCTGGTGCACGCGCAGAACGCACGCGACGGCGGTGCACGTCGAGTTTCGGTGATCCTGATGTCGGACACGATTCTCAGTCTCTATGGACGCCACCCCTTGAACTATTGGCCGGGGCGCGGCCCGGACGGCGAAAACTATGCCGATCTCATTTCATTCGACACCTATGCGTTGCCGCACGCCACGAACACGGCAGGCGTTCCGGCCGGTTTCACCGACGGCGTCAAGTGGAAGACCGCGGCAGAACTCCTGGACCCCTCGATTGCCTTTGCCCGGCAGATCGGGTCGCGGTGGCTGGTATCCGAATTCGCCTACCTCGAAGATGTGAACGCTCCGATGCGTCGGGCAAACGCGATCGCCGCCTTCGTCAACTACGCCAGGCTCTACGGAGCGGTCGCCGTCGAATACTGGGACGGTGTGGGCCGGCGAGCCGACTGGCGACTGCGCAACGGTGGCAGCAACGCAGCCACCGCCTGGCGCAATGTGGTCAATGCTCCCTAATACCCCAGGGGTGCATCCCTGACCCTTCGGCAACTCGACGGACCTGGTCCGTCGTGTTCGAACGGCCGGCGCGACGCTGCCGATAGGTAGCTCACCCGCCGCCTCGCTCACCGACCGCCCGGACCTGTCATTGCCAGGTCCGGGCGCCGTCGTGCCGGGCGAGGGCCGGCTTCGCCCCCCGCGCCCCGTACAGTGAAGCCACGTCAGCGTCAGCGCCCGGGGTGTGGCGCAGCTTGGTAGCGCACTCGCTTTGGGAGCGAGGGGCCGTGGGTTCGAATCCCGCCACCCCGACTCGGAAATACAGGGAGGTCCGGGCCTCACGGCCCCGGCCCGCAGTCCGGGAATCGGCCGCAGATATCACGAAATCGCACGCTTTCCCTGCGGTCGCCTGCCCGAGAAGGAGGTTAAGTGCGTGGCGCCTCTGCTCCAGGTCCTTCGCCGAGGCGTGCGCGTATACCCGCATCCCGATGAGCGATAGCAGCATTAGGGCGTGCAGTCGGTGGTCAGCGAGCGAGGCGAGGAATGTCTACGGGCGTGGACGGCAAGCGACCCCTGTGGAGTCGAGGCCGCACCGGGCCAGCTCGGGCTCCGCCGGTGGACGCAGACCGAAAGGGCTGGCCCTCACCACGCTCACCCCCGGGCGATCGGGTGCTGATGGCGTGCGTGAGCGCGTGCTGCGGTCGCTGCCGCGAAGGGCACTATGGGCGATGTCTCGGGGGCGGCAGCTGGATACTCGGCTACCGGATCGACGGAACGCAGGCCGAGTTTGTCCGGGTGCCGTTCGCCGATACGTCCACTTTTCCGATCCCGCCGGGCATGGACAACGAAGCGGTGCTCATGCTTCGCCGATATCCTGCCGACGGGCCGACGAGATCGTCGACGACTACAACGTGTTCAGCCGCGCGGCAGACACCGGCGCTCTCAAGCTCGTGCTGCGCAAGTAGTCGAACCGGCTGCGGGCCGGCGAGGCACTCGAACGCGTGCTCCTCGAGCTCACCCGACGCGGCTACGTCGCGAGCCCGCTGACGCAGGTCGTCGAAGTCGCCTCGGCCCGCTCCGCCTTGCGGCGCGAGCTCGGCATCACCGGCTTCCCTCATGTGTTGCTGCGAGCTGGCCGAGCCGCACTGACGCCCGCGACCCGGCGGCGTCGCTTGGTCGATGTGCTCGTCCGAACGGCCTTGAGCGCTGCGCGACCGGTCTGCAGTCAGCTTATGGAGCCCGCCTCCGGCGCGACGTTGAGCTTTCCGGACGGACCCAAGCTCGAACTGGACCAACTCATCGACGAACTGGTCGAGCGGGCGCAGGGCGTCAAGCGGTGCGGGGAAGGTTGCATGTCGGTATCGACGACGAGCTCGCGCTGCGCATCGGCCCGCTGCCCGAGGGCAACGGCCCGCTGCCCGACGGCAACGGCCTGCCGGCGCGGTCATCACCGATTCGTTGCCCATTCGGCTGACGGCCCCGACCGAGGATCCGCGTGCGGCGGGTTTCCCGCCGCACCACCCCTGATGAAGTCGTTGCTGGGCGTACCCATCCGCATCCGCGGCGAGGTGTTGGGCAACCTGTATCTGATCGACAGTGAGAACGGCGAGTTCAGAGCACATGGCCTGCACCGGCCGGCAGCCGACCATCGACCGGCCAGGCGCCGCGATCGACCCCGGCCAGCGTGAGTCGCCGCCGAACCTCGATCTCCGCCGACCCGATGATCCGGGGGCACACTCTGGAGTCATGCAACGAATCTCGCTCGACGCCTTGGCCACCCAGCAACTCGAACTCGCCGCAGCCCACGGCGGCCGCCCGGCCGCCGATACCGTCGTCGGCGGCCATGAACGGGTACTCCGGCAGACGGTGGTCGGCATGCCCGCCGGCTCCGAGCTGGGCGAACACGAGAACCCGGGAGAGGCCACGCTGTATGTGTTGCGCGGACGTGTCCGGTTGTCGTCCGGCGAAGCGTCCTGGGAGGGCCGGGCGGGAGACTTGTTGAAGATCCCCAACGCCCGGCACAGCCTGCACGCGCTCAAGGACTCCGCGGTCCTGCTGACGGTGGCCAAGTTGCCCTGAGCAATCGCAGCCGCCGGGGCCGATCGGTCGGGTGAGCGGTGTTCTAGGAGGGCGCGCCCGCTGCGCGGCAGGCACGATCCTGGAGCAAGGTGCCGGGCACTGGCGGGTCCAGATCTGTCGCAGGCACACACCATGACGCGCCAATGAGCATCAGCATCTACGGCGACTTCAGTCGTCCTTGTTGCTTCCTCGCCAGCCGCCGCGTGGATGCGCTGCGCGCCCGCGGCGTCAGGGTCGACCGGCGCGCCGTCGAGCGCTGCCCGCAGCTGCCTCTCGCTGGGGTGCGGCCGGCAGGCGCCGACGACCGGCTCGCAGCCGAGCTGGCCGATGCCACTGCATTGCTGGTAGCGGGGGAGAACTGGTAGCGGGGGAGAACTGGTAGCGGGGGAGAACTGGTAGCGGGGGAGAACTGGTAGCGGGGGAGAACTGGACCCCGCCATCCACGACAGCAACAGCCCTCGTTTTACATCTCGTGTCCTTG
>JBBQZQ010000007.1:0-111255 GCA_038207565.1 Mycobacteriales bacterium | reverse complement strand
CTTCGGGGCCGGGTTTTCGTTTTTGTTGGGGGGGGGGGGTGTGGGGTGCCGACCCCCCCCCACCTGGGGGGGCGGGGGGGGGGCCCGCCCCCCCCCCCCCCCACGCCGCGTCTTCCTGCCTGGTCAGCGTGGCGGGAACTGCGAACCTGGTACCGGGGCGGCGAGGTTGGCCCTGGGCGCCTTCGCGGTGAATCCGATCACGGCACAGTTGATGTCGACCCCGACCGAACCGTACGGGGCTGGTTTGCCGGTGGCCGGGTCGACGCCGGTGAGCAGATCGGGTCGGGTGGCGGCGAGGTTGAACACCTGGTTTTCATCGATCTGGCGGGTATTGCGGCCTTCCGCGACGGCCTTGGGTGTCCACAATCCCAGTTGCGCGTCCCACAGCGGACTGTAGGCGCGGGAGTGTCGTGGGTCGGCCAGGGTGGGGAAGTCGCCGAAGACGTTGAGCAGATCGCCGCCGTTGCGCAGCGCTTTGATCAACTTGTGATCGGTGGCAGAGGCGTCACGGCCGATGAGCCCATCGATGGCCAGGTGTTGGAATCCCTGGGCTTGTCGGTTGTGCTTGCCGGTCTGGCCGTTGATGAAGCCGAACAGGCGTTCGCGAGCCGATCCCAGGAAGTCGTCGCCACCGTTGTACGCCGCCTTGTCCAGTGTCGCCGCGTAGGTGGCGCGTTCCAGCACCGCCGTCAGCGGTTGGCCGGCGTCCGTGCTCAGGTACAAGATCGGCTGGCCTGCGTCGAACCCCTTGATCAACAGCAGGTCGGCCCACGAGTCGTGGTACCTCCCGGCCGGCGCCTTCGGAGCGATATGGACGCCGAGGACCCGGTCCCCGGTGTTGGTGTGGTGCACGACGTCGAAGGGACCGTTACCAGTCGCCACGATCGGGGCGCTGTACACGACGGGCGACCCGGCGATCCGGATGAATGGGCTGTACTCGGGACCGCCGACGGCACCCGGCTGGAACGTCTTCAGCGGGAAGCCGGTCGGGCCGGGAACCGCCACCCGGGTCGGGCTGAAGTCGGGCGCGTCCTTGAAGTTGACGACGGCCGGGCCGAACCGGTTCTGTTGCGGTGTCGGTGCCTGCAGGGTCACGTCCTCCACGCAGGTCGGGCACCCGATGCCGAGGTTGGCCAGTTTCGGCGCGTAGTTCACCCCGAGGTCGCTGGCCAGACCGCTGTCGGAGGCGTCCAGCAACACGAACCAGACCGTCTTACCGTGGGCCTTGCCCTTGTAGAGCGGCAGCCGAACCGTTTCGCGGGACAGGTCGACCCGCAGCGCGCTCTCCAAGGTGAGGTGGTCGCGCGGCAGCAGGCCGGTGAGTTGGCCCAGCCCATGCGCTGAGCCGGGACGCGAATAGGAATGGTGCGGCCCTGCTGACGCCTGGTTGGCCGCAACGACCAACCCGCCTACCGCCGTGGCCGCGGCGGTGGCCGCCAGCGCGGTCAGCCGGAACCGGCGCCGTGATCGTGACATGCCCATCGTGAGAGTCCCTTTCCAGTCGTGATCGGCATGTCCACAGATGGATACACACGTCAGATGGCGCGCGTCATGCCGGTGAACCGAACGACGCAAGGCGTCCGCCGTGCGAGCGGCTACTACGGCTCAGGCATCACAATCCTCGCAAGGCTCGAGCCCTGACCAGACCTACGAGGATTACAGAATGCTGAACCCGGACCATCGGATGCGACGCTGCGCACGACGAGGGGCGCCGCACGGTTCAGCACATCGTTCCCCTGTGTGTCATGCGAGGCGGGCGTGGGGCGCAGCAGCCTGCGCCATCTGCGTGCTACGCCAGACATCAGCCGGAACCTGACCGCGGTGGCCGTGTCACCCGAGTACGCGAGGATCGAGAGCCGACGCAGAAGCCGGTTCTGCTTACTCATTCACTGCGGGTTGGCCAGCACCAGCGGTACGTACAGGATCAGCTCCAGGCCGGGCATTACGTAACGTGGACCGATCAACAGCCGATCGGGCGACGCCGCGTAAAGCGCGATGACCGCGATCGCGGCCGGCAGTCTCGGCTCACCTGGGTGTGCCCGCTGCGCGTTGGGTACGCGAGCGCGACGACGATGCTTTCGCGGCATCCGATGACGAATTACGCGGCGTATTCCAAGCGATTCACAAATGGGCCCACATGTTTGTGCCGGATCAGCGATGCCGTTTGGATGTCCACTTCACAGTTGGACTACTGCGCGCCGCGCCGGGTCTCGCATCGATTGATCGCCCACTGACGCCCAGTGACCATGCAACGATGAACAGGTCGAACGCGCGGTCGAGCAACACGCATTCATCGACGCGGGCTCGCTGCTACGGACGTCATGCGCGTCGACGGCCTGAACGTCACGACGGTGGCCCGGACTCTCGGAGACTGCACGGCCACAGGCACGGATCCGTTTTTGGCTCCGCCTTGCGATAGGGCGGGCCGAGGCGGCTGGCATCCTGGGACGCAAGATCGCGGGCGAGCTGCGCGCCCACGTTGACGAGGCGGCGCGCTGATCTGACGTCTCGCGTCGACAGGCCTGGAGCATCGCGGAAAGATCGGCACGTACCCGGGAAGGAAGATATGGCCGCACCGGCAGGGTTCGAGAACAAGGTCGCGTTCATCTGGAAGATCGCCGACAAGCTGCGCGGTCACCTGAAGCCGCACGAGTACGGGTCGGTCATGCTGCCGACCCTGGTGCTCTTCCGGCTCGACGCCGTCCTTGAGCCGACCAAGCCGGCCGTGTTTCTCCGAGATGAGCAACGAAACCGCGGGTGAGCACTACACGCCGCGCGAGCTCAACCCGGCCGCGACCGTCGAGATGTCGGGGCAGGAGCTGAATTCCGAGACGTGGGCGATCGCCTGCTCGGAGCTGATGATGCGCGGCGTCGCGCCGGAGCTGATGGCGCCGGGCAACTCGCTGGTCGACGACGCGTTCCGCGGGACGCGCTTCGACTACGTCCTGGCCAACCCGCCCTACGGCGTGGACTCGAAGGCCTACGCCGAGCCGATCAAGGCCGAGGCACTGACCGCGGGCGGGTCGAACCGCTTCCACGCCGGGCTGCCGAGGATCAGCGACGGGTCGTTGCTGTTCCTGCAGCACATGATCAGCAAGATGAAGCCTGCCTCTGCGGCGAGCGCTGGGTCGCGGCTGGCGATCGTGCTGTCGGGTTCGCCGCTGTTCTCCGGCGGGGCCGGGTCGGGGGAGTCGGAGGTCCGACGGTGGATCATCGAGAACGACCTGCTCGAAGGGATCGTCGGCCTGCCGGACCAGATGTTCTACAACACCGGCATCTCGACCTACGTGTGGATCGTGACCAACCGCAAGCCCGCTGAGCGAGTGGGCATCGTGACGCTGGTCGACGCCCGCGGGCTGGGCACCAAGATGCGCAAGTCACTCGGCGACAAGCGTAAGGAGCTGACCCGCGACGCGATCGACGAGATCGCCCGCCTGTTCCGCGACGCCGTCGAGCTCGATGGGTCGGACGCTCGGGTGAAGGTGATGCGCAACCAGGACTTCGGCTTCGCGCGGCTCACCGTCGAACGACCGATGCGACGGACGTGGCGGGTGGAGGAGACGACGACGGCCGCGCTCGCGCCGGAACTGGCTTCGGCGGTGGCGTCGCTGCTCGGCAAGACGTGGCCGGACGAGAAGCAGGCGCGGGTCGCGGTGTCGGCATGCGGCCTGCAGACGCGCCAGATCAACACGGTGCTGAAGTCGATCGCCGTGTACGACGCGGAAGCCGACCCGATCAGGGCCAAGAAGGGCGGTGGCTACGAGGCCGATGCTGACCTGCGCGACCAGGAGAACATCCCGCTGGCCGATGGGTATCTGTCGCTGTCGCCTGCCCAGCAGGCTAACGCCGTTCGCGAGGCCGCGGAGAAGCACCTGACCGACGAGATCTGTCATTGCCTCCGTTGGAGGCGCAGCGGCGGATTGCTGACTTACTCGACGACCAGGTCGCCCGCATCGACAACATCATCGCCGCCCGCGAGCATCAACTGGCGCTTACGGATGGGATGCGGCTAAACATTGCCGGAGACTTGATCCGGCAGCTCGATGCAAGGTCCGGCCCCCCATTGTCGGCTGTCGCGCTGATCATCGATACGGAGCATAAGACGGCGCCGGAGACACCGGGTGGCCAACACTGGTGCGCATGGACAGGCGCCATCCGCAAAGGCGAGCTTGTTCGGCCCCTGCTCCGCGAGATAAATGACTCGACCTATTTCGAATGGACGCGTCGGGCGGTGCCTATGGCCGGTGACGTGCTGCTTACCCGAGAAGCTCCGGTCGGTGAGGTGGCATTGCTCAGCGCTGATGACCAACCGGTTGCGATCGGGCAACGTGTCGTTCTGGTGCGGCCGGTGTGGCTCGCCAGCGAGTACCTGCGCCTGGTTCTAATGTCACCGGTCTTCGATCGACTCGTAGCGGACACGACTTAGGGTTCTCTCCACCCGCACCTGAACATGAGCGGCATTGCCTGCTTGCGCGTTCCTTCCGCAGACGTCGCACAACAGGTCACGCTCGGCCGGGCGGGACGGACGCACTCGCCCGTGTAAGGAGAAACGCGGCGGCCCTGCAGCAGTCGATCGACCTTCTTGACGAGTTGAAACGGTCGTTGATCACAGCGGCGGTGACGGGGGAGTTTGATGTGTCCTCGGCAGATGGCTCCCGCATCCCGGTTTGAGCCCACCGGACGGTCTCACCGGTAATATCCGTTGCGGGAATGAGCGAAGCAACGGTGCGCGAGCTGCGCCATCAGGGCGGGCACGTGCTTGACCGGGTGCTCGCCGGCGAGCGAGTGACCATCACTCGCGACGGAAAGCCGGTGGCACGACTCGTGCCGCTCGGCCGGGATCGACTCTCGGCCACCTCGCTCGTCGAGCGATTCCGTGCGTTCCCGGCGGTCGACGCGGCGCGCCTGCGCGTCGACATTCGACGCGATCATCGACCAGTCGCTATTAGCGCGCGCGCCGTGGGCCGCGTCGGTGTGTTGGACTCGAATGCGGTGGTCCTGCTCGAGCGTCTGGACCCGGCCGACCTGCCGGCCGAGCCGGTGATCACCGCGATCACCCTGGCCGAACTGTCGGTGGGCTTCTTGTTGTCAGTGACCCCGCTGAACAGGCTGCCCGCCAGGCGCGGCTGCAGGAGGTCGAGGACGCCTTCGACCCACCGCCCTTCGACGCGGCCGCGGGCCGCGCGTTCGGGCGGATCGCTGCTGGGCTACGCCAGGGTGGCTGGCGTGTCCAGGCCCGGGCGTTCGATGTGCTCATCGCCGATACCGCGATGGCAAGCGACCTGCCCGTGTACACCTGCAATGCCCGCGAGTTCGACCGGATCGACGGGTTCCGTGTTGTGGCGATCCCACATTGAGATCAGCCGATCGGTGGCTGAGCCGGCCACGAGAAGTATGGTGAACGGTATGGATGCACCGAAGGCGAAGATCACGATCACGCTGCGGCCGGAGGTGCTGGCTGACATCCGCGACCGGGTTGCCGCCGGTACTGCCCGCAGCGTCTCGGCCTACGTCGAGCACGCGATCGTGGGCCAGTTGGCTGCGGAGGCCGACTTCGACTCCCTGCTGGCTGAGGTGCTGGCCGAGACCGGCGGCCCGCTGACCGACCAGGAGCGTGCGTCTGCGCGGCGGGTGCTGCACGGCGGCGCCGCGTGACGGCTTGGACCGGTGCTGGTGCCGTGTTCGACACCGGAGCCCTGATCGCGTTGGACCGCCGCTCCCGGGAGGTCGCCGCGATCGTGGACGAGGCGCGGCAGGGCAACGCCAGGATCTCGATCCCGGCAGGGTGCGTGGGACAAGCGTGGCGTGATCCTGCTCGGCAGGCGCGGCTTGCGTCGCTGTTGCGCCTGCCGAACGTCGACATCGTCGCGCTCGATGACGCCGAGGCCCGCCGGGTCGGGCTGCTCCTGGCGGCGCGGCGCGGGCGCGATGTTGTGGACGCCCACGTGGCAGTCGTCGCGTCCCGGCTGCGGCAGACAGTGGTCACCAGTGACCCCGACGACATCGCACGTCTCGCGCCCTCGGTCCGCACCCACCGGGTCTGACGCCTACGACGACATCCGCGACGAGGACGTTTCGTAGCTGGTCTGGTGGCACCCGGTCGAGGCGAGGGGATGCGTGAAGCTGCGCGACCACGTGACGGCGTACGTATCGGCGTTCGGCTTGGTCGGCGTCGCCGTGACCGTGACCGTGATCGGTTTCGCGGTTCCGTCTGCGCGCGCTTGGCTGCTCGTTCGGCTGAGCCAGTGAAAGTCCAAGCACGGCGGCAGGAGGCGACCACATGTGCGTCCATCGGCGGTCTCGACTCGTCTGTCCGTTGGTCGGCGAGCCAGGCCAGCACTTCCTTGCGCAATAGAGGACGTGGCGCCGAGGGCGGAGGCTCGCCGGGGTCTGCCCCATCGTCTCGGTCAGCCGTAGTGGTAGCGGGCCTGGAGGATGACGAGGTCGCCGCCGTCGACGAGGTAGACCAGTCGGTGATCCTCGGTGATCCTCGGTGATCCTCGGTGATCCGCCGCGACCAGGCGCCGGTGAGGGCGTGGCGCAGCTGCTCCGGCTTGCCGATGCCGGCGAACGGGTCGCGTAGCGCGTCGTCGATGAGCCGGTTGATGCGCCTGACGTTGTTGCGGTCGGCGGTGAGCCAGTGGGTGTAGTCGGCCCAGCCGTGCCGGGTCAAGACGGCCCTCGTCGAGGTCAGCGCTCGAGCTCGTATTCCTCGCGTTCGCCGCGTTGGGCCTGGGCGAGGCTTTCCAGTAGGCGCCGGGCGTTGGCAGGGGACCGCAGTAGGTGCGCCGTCTCTTCGAGAGCGTCGTAGTCGGCGCGCGACATCAGCACGGCGTCACCCCGCTTGGAGGTGATCTCGATGGGCGTGCGGTCGTCGTTGACCTGCTCGATGAGCGGGAAGAGGTTCCTGCGTGCTTCGGAGGCGGTGATCGCCATTATGATGCTCCTTGCGATCGGTACAAGAAACGGTACCACTTGTGAAGAGGCTCGGCATCAACACCTCTCACCCTGCGTCGGGGTGCGACCTTTCGCGGACGAACAGCGATACCGCGACGCGCAGGACGTGGCGGACGGCGACACGACACGACACGATCAGCGAGTGCGAATCCTGACGGTCACGGATCGGCACTACCGCAGAACCTTCGTTCACCCGGATCTCTTCAGACCGGCACCTCTGTGGCGAGGGGGCCGTCCGCGTGCCGGCGTCCGGAGATGGCCCTGCAGAAGTCCATGACGTCCATTTCGAGCTGCAGGCCGCCGGTGCCGACGATCCACGTTCCGCCGGCCGGGCCGCTCAGATGCAGGGCGAATGGTTGGCCGTGGCGCTCGGCCCATTCGTAGACGATGTCGTCGACCAGCACGCCGTCGTGTTCTGCGGTGAGGAGGTGAGCCCCGCCGGTCGCTCGGGCGATGTCGATGCGATGCATCCACGGATCGCGGGTGAGGATGACGTCGAGCAGGTAGCCGATGCTCCAGCGTTCCTCCTGACCGTTGACGACCTGGAGTTGCGGCATCGGTCGGCGGCGGATGAACCCGGGGGCCCACCGCCGTCCGCGCGCGGCCTTCGGCGCGACCCGGGTAAACGCGGAAACAATGTCCGCAGGGCGCATGCTTGCGCGCTCCTCGACCTGCATTTTTGTCCAGTCCTCAGGCTGGAGCGATTCGAGTAGCGCGATCACTCGCTGATACTCGGTTGCAGCGAGACGCATCGCGGTGGCACGAGGCAGTGCCGGTCTGCGCGCAGCGCAGTGTTTCGGTGTCGTGGTCGTCATCATTTCCTCCTCAATCGTGGGCCGGGAAGGGCGACCTCGTCGGCGAACATGTCCATCGCCCGGCGCAGTTGACCGACCCACCGTTCGCCGCCGGGGTCGTTGGCGAACTGGGCATCGATCAGGCCCCCGATCAGGGCGACGCACAGGTCGACGTCCGCATCGCTGTGCACGCCGATGCTGGCGAGTCGTTCGCGGAACAACGCCATGACCCGCAGCGACGGTGCGTAGGACGCCGCGGACGGCTCGAAGTCGAGCAGCATTCGTTGGTTCATCAGCTGAAAGCGAGCAACATCGGCCAGCGCGAAGTCGACGAACGTCTGGGCCATGAACAACAGGGCCTTACGCGGCGGCTTCGGTATCGAGGCCTCTGCCTCCACGCAGATCCGCAGGTACTCCGACCAGGCCTGGCCGAACATCGCGTCGTAGATCGCGTTCTTGGACTCGAAATGGCTGTACAGCGAGGGCGACCGCATCCCCACCCGGACCGCGACCTGACGCAGCGTGACGCCAGCCAGCCCCTCGCGTCGCGCGATGGCCCAGGCAGCATCCACGATCTCACGTCGCGTAGCCTCACGGCGTTCGGCGTGCCTATCGCGATTAGGCATCTCGCTCATAGTTAGGAACTAAGACGCCGCGGATGGGCTGTGTCAACGGCTCGGCAGTAGCCGGGCAGCGTCGATCAGGCGTCGCCGGATCGCATCGCCCGCGACAGTGGTAACTATCGGTTCGTCAGCTGCCCGGCGGGGTGTACGTCAGGGTCGCCGCCGTCGCGAGGACGCCTTGGAGTTCACCCGCCTCCAGCAGTTCGTGAGTCTGCAGATGATCGAACGCGCCGGTGGAACTCACTGCGAGGCTGATCGCGGCAGCCGCCCGGCTGTCGGGGACATCGGCGATGACGAATCCGTCCCATTCGCCGAACATGAGGTAGTACGCATCCATGTGCCCACCGGCGGCCTCGCACATTGCAGCGACGACTGCTGCACGGTCACTCGGGCGCTCCATGAGCCCCTTGATCGTCTCGCCCTTGAACCTGAAGAACACCGCGAACTTTGCCATGACCCAGCCTCCTGTCGATTGGGGCTGAGTGTGCTCCGGGGACCCGACGCGGGTCAACGAGGTGTTGAGACCACGGCATGCGTCAATCACCTGACCATCTCCGGCGCTGCAAGCGGCCCGCCCCGACTTCCTGTGGGAATCGTCCGGGCGTCGACCGGGTTGCTAAGGGCGTGACGATGACAGTGGAGATCTGGTCCGACGTGGTCTGCCCGTGGTGTTACATCGGCAAGCGCCGCTTCGAGACCGCCCTGGCCCGCTTCGAGCACCGCGACGAGGTCGACCTCGTGTGGCGCAGCTTCGAGCTCGACCCGTCCGCCCCCGAGAGTGGTATCGAGCAGGGTCGTTACGCGCAGCGGCTGGCGGTCAAGTACGGCAGCTCGCTCGAGCAGGCCGAGGCCATGATCGACCGCATGACCGCGACGGCAGCGCAGGAGGGTCTAGACTTCCGCTTCGATCTCGCGCGTCCCGGCAACACCTTCGACGCGCACCGACTGCTGCACCTGGCGGCGGAGCACGGCATCCAGGATGCGCTGAAGGAGCGCCTGGATCGGGCCACGTTCACGGAGGGCTCGCCGCCTTCCGAGCATGCCGCGTTGCGGGCCCATGCCGCAGAGGTAGGGCTTCCGGCAGCGGATGTCGACGCCGTCCTGGCCTCAGACCGCTACGCCGACGGGGTGCGCGCCGACGAGGAGCAGGCTCGCGAATACGGCATCAGCGGTGTCCCCTTCTTCGTGATCGACGGACGGTTCGGCATCTCCGGAGCGCAACCCGCCGACGTCGTCCTGCAGGCATTGGAGCGCGCGTGGTCCGAGCACGCGCCGCTCACCATGGTCACCCCGGGCGGCGCCGGGCCGGACTGCGAAGATGGGTCCTGCGCGGTGTGAGGTGCCCGCTGTGAGGTGTGCGCGTCGGGCGTGCGCGTCTCCGGCGAGGGGCGTAGCACGGACTCAGGACGGGGCGATGATTATGGCCGGTATGCAGAAGGGCCGGGCCGAGGCATTCAGCGATGGGGTTCTCGCCGTGGCGATCACCTTGCTCGTGCTCGATCTGCACGTCGAAGCCACCGGCCACGGCAGCCTCGCGCATCAGCTCGGCGACACCTGGCCGAGGTTCGCGGCGTATGTCGTCAGCTTCTTCGTCATCGGCGTGATCTGGGTGAACCATCACGCCCTCTTTGCCCTGCTGGCTCGCGTCGACCGCGTCCTGCTCTTCGAGAACCTCTTACTCCTCATGTTCGTCACGACGTTTCCGTTCACGACCTCGACGCTCGCCGAGTTCATCGGCTCCGGCGGTGCGGACGCGCGGTGGGCCGTAGTTCTCTACGGCATCTCCAACATCGGCATGGCGATCACGTTCACCGCGATGCTCAGCCGCATGGTGCATCACGGGCTGCTCACCGATCCGACCACACCGAAGGCGGCACGGCAGGCGGTCAGACGATTCGGTCTCGGCACCATCGCCTACCCCGTCGCGACGTTGGCCGGCCTCGCGTGGCCGCCGCTGGTGCTCGTTGCCGTCGGGGTTCTCGCGATCTACTACATGCTCGAACAGACCCAGATCCTCCCCGACAACGCGGATTCCGCGGCGCTGCAGTCGTTCGGCGTGGACTGACCCCGACAGGGAGTCCCACCTGCAGTACACCAAATCGCGGAAAGGATCGAACGGAGGTCGATCTCGGCAACTTCAGCGGATTGCACCCCGGCGGCGGCTCGAGATCGCTTGACTCAGCTACGGCTTTGAGTGCCCGCTTTGCGCACGGTCGTCAGCCCGGCCGACGCGAGACCGCCGCTGGTCGGCCGTCGCCGCGCGATCTGCGTCCTGCGTCCAGGCGCGAGACCCGTAAGCGTTGCGGTGATGCCGGGGCGGCCGCGGGTGGGTGTCCACTCGAGGGCGAACTTGTCGATCGCGCGCGCATCCCACAAGGGTCCCGTCGCGACCTCTACGAGCGGGGCGGGAAAGGCGGCGTGCCTACGCAACTGGTTCACCCGACGCCGCGTCACCCGCAGCATCGCGGCGACCTCGCTCGTGCCGACGAGCTGCGGCATGTTCGGTTCGTCGGCGCGCCGGTCCAGTTCGTCGGTGCTCAGGATCTCGACAGCGACAGGGTCCATGGCAATCCGCATCCTGGCTGCGAGCGACTCGGCCTCGTACAACGCCGCCCCCCGCGACGGAGCCTCGACAGCGAAGCTGAGGACCCATTGGTTGTACGGCCGGATCGCAGAGACCGAAGCGCCGACGTTCGCGTCGTCCAGGCGGATCTGCAGCCCTGTCCGCGTGCCCTCGTCCGGCAGGCCGTTCATGGTGAACTGGACGGTCCATACCTCGCTCATGCGGGTCACCCCTTCGGCGCTGAGAGCGTCGCTGTTCGGCGGTGGGAGCCTTGCGCGATCCATCAAGGGTAATCCTGGACGCGGCCGAACGCGGCGTCTGGGCCCGCCCACGTGAGCACCTCGGCAGGGCGGTATGGGCGGTAAGCGGGCGCACCGCCACCTGCCCGCCCTGCCCGCACTGTTGCCGATCTCGCCGCCCGAGTTGTTGGCGAAGCTCGCATCTGGGCGCCGCGCAACGGTCACGCCGCATTCACCAGGACTCGCCAGGCTCGGCCCTCCAACCTGTCTGTTTCGGAGGAACCATGTCATTACCGCATGCCCGTCGGGTCGCGTCGGTCGGAGGGCTCGCTGCAGCCGTCCTCGCCGGATCGTTGCTCACCGCATCTGCCGCAGTGTCCTCACCGCACGAGAGGTCCTTGACGGGTCTGGCCCACCCCAACCCGAAGACACCGGGCGTCGTCGTTGCCGACCAGCTCTCGCCCGAACTGTCGCAGGTGGCGCTGGCGCAGGGGGCGACGAAGCTGGAGAACCCCACCACTGCCGTCCCGTACTACGGCTATGACGGCGACCAGCCCGTGCTGGTCCCGCTGCCGACCGCGCCGACCGTCGAGGCGCACAAGACGGAGCCGGACAAGAACACCTACCTCGTGTTCGAGCACGGCCTGCCGGGCGCCGACCCGTCATACGACTACGGCACGCACTTCCTGTTCCAGGGCCACGAGTCGGGCACGCCCGGATACCTCACCCGGATCAACCTCGATGCCGACCCAGACCACAAGGTCACTCTGCTGGCGACCCAGGATGTCGCCGGCAACGACTTGCCCAACTACGACGGGTCGACCTGGGACCCGTTCGCGCACCGCCTGCTGCTCACCTCCGAGGCCGGGACGTCCGGCGGCGTGTGGCAGGCAGATCTCGGCGTGCCGGCGCGCGTGCGCGACATCTCCGGCCTGACCGGGCGCGGCGGGTATGAAGGCGTGCAGACCGACGACCACGGCAACATCTACCTCGTCGAGGATTCCGGCGGGCACGGCGGGGCGACCACCCCGAACGCGAAGCAACCGAACTCCTTTATTTACCGGGTCATCCCGACCAACCCGCATCATCTCACCGCAGGCGGAAAGCTGCAGGCGCTGCAGGTCGTCAACGGCGACCACCCGATCACCTTCCACGCCGACCGGAACGACGCCGACATCCTGGGTGCCGACATCGCGGCGTTGCACACCTATGGCAAGAAGTTCACGACGCGCTGGGTCACGGTGCACGACACCGCGGCCGACGGCATGACCCCGTTCGACGCGAACGCGCTGGCCAAGGCTGCGTCGGCGACACCGTTCAAGCGTCCGGAGAACGGAGTGTTCAAGCCGGGCAGCTCGTTCGGCACGTTCGTGTTCACCGAGACGGGTGACACGAACGCGCTCACCGAGGCCGATGCCGCACACGGCGGCTTCGGCGGGCTGATGAAGCTGCGCCAGAGCCCGACGTCGAACCGCGGCTCGCTGAGCCTGCTGTACCGGGGCGACATCGCGCACACGGGTTTCGACAACATCACGTTCGTCAGCCGCAAGAAGTTCGCAGTCGTCGAAGACGCCGGCGACCTGCTGCACACCCAGCGCAACGCGCTCGACTCCGGATACCTCGTCGACATGGGTCGCGATTACGCCGCCGGCGCGCAGCCGCTGCGGTTCCTCGCCCAGGGTCGTGACGCGTCCGCGACGATCGATTCTGCGTGCGGTTCGGCGTGCGGCAACGACGGTGACAACGAGATCACCGGAATTCACGTATCCAACGGCGACCCGGGTCCGGACGGGGTGCTCGGCGCTGAAACGCCGAAGCTGTTCGAGGACGGCTGGCGCGCGTTCTACACCCGCCAGCACGGTGACAACGTGACATTCGAGATCGTCCCGTCGCGCTCCTGACCTCAGGCCGGGGATCGGATCCGGCGTCGCACCCTGCGGGGTTGCTCGTGGCGACACGAGCAACCTCGCGGGCGTGTGCGAGGCGGCGCCGGACCTGTTTTCCCCGCTGGTGTTCGTTTGACGAGCTGACGACTGACCACCAGCGGGGAAAACAGACCCAGGCAATCACTACGGGTCGACACGAGTTCCCCGTGAGGCTGCGTGTCAACGTCCCGGCCCGTGCAGTCCGAAGATGAGCCGAGGGTCGCCGGCGCGGAAGCCGGAGGTGAACTGCGAGCTGTCGCCGATGTCTCGAGTCCGTTCGAGCAGCGCCCGTCCCATCATGAGCTGCTCGGTCTGCCAGCTCGCCAGCGCGGCCGGCACGTCACCGCCGGATCGTTCGATCTCGCGCGCCAGCACCCAGCCGTCCTCGGCCGCCTTGGCCGTGCCGGCAGCGGCGTGCGGACGCACCGCGAACGCAGCGTCGCCGATCAGGCAGGCGCGGCCGAACACCATCTGCGGGACGTCGATGTCGAAGACCGCCTGCACGAAAGGTTCGGCGACGCCGATCAGCACCTCGGCTATCGGCGGTGCGAGGTGCTCGGCGGCGAAGCGGCGCATCTCGGTCACGGCCTCGTCGCGTGCGCCCCCCGGCGGCAAGGACACCGTCCGTTGCCTGCCGGTCCGGTCGGTGAGCAGGTGCGGCAACTCGTCATCGGCGACGTTGCGGTACCAGACGATGTTCAGCAACCGCCGACCCGGTTCGAGACCACCGTCCAATCCCGGGATCGGATAAGCGAGGACGTGGCTGTCGGTGAGCAACTGATACGTCAGCGCATCTCCCAGCGCCTGCGTGGTCGCCGGCCCCAGTTCGCTCTCGGGAATTACCCCGCGCCACGCCACATAACCCGCGTAGCGGGGGCGGACCTCCGGGAGCAACGTGCTCCGTGCCAGGGAATTGATCCCGTCCGCGCACACCAGCAGGTCGACCTGCACCTGGCCGCCGTCGTCGAATTCGACGGCAACGCCGTCGTCGCCGGACTCGAACCGGGTCATCCCGCGACCGAGCACGTACCGCTGCGGGTCGAGCCCGCCCTCCAGGGTGCGATAGATCGTGTTCCACGACGAGAACAGGTAGTGGTGCCGCTGCTCGTGCTCGATCCGCCCATCACACCCGAGGAATCGGATCCAGTCGGTGCTGGAACAAATGCGGCCCGCCGGAATCCCCATTCTCTCGACGGGGTAGCGCAGCGTCTCGGGCAGGACGGCGATACCGGCGCCCCGTGCCTGCAGAGCCGACGCCGACCGCTCGTAGACGGTCACGTCGCAGCCGACGTCCCGCAACACGAGTGCGGCAGTGAGCCCGCCCAGTGAACCGCCGACTACCGCCACCTTCGGCATGACAGTCACGGGCCGCGGCCTTCCAGCCGGACGGTCAGGCTGCTCAGGGCTGGCCGAACGTCGCGACCGAGTCGACCGTGAGCTCGAACAGCACGCGACGCTCGTCACGGCTCGGGTCGCGCAGGGCGTACTCGCCCGGGTCGCCGGTGTACCTCGTCCAGATCTTGTTCAGCTGGGACGTCACCCGTCGACCCTCTGCCGAATCGCTCTCGGCAATCTCACGGGTCACCGTCGCCTTGATGCTGAGCCAGTGATACGCGTTCTTCGGGTTGACGAGCAGGAATGTCGCCTGCGGATTGCCGTGCAGCCACTCCACCTTCTTGCGGTGCGTCGCGAGGTTCAGCAGCACGACATTGCCTTCGTAGTCGAACCACACCGGGGTCAGATTCGCGCGCCCGGTGCTGCCGATGACGGCGACGATCGCGGTCACCGGCTCGTCGATGAGCATCTTGTAGATGGGGTCGAGGTCGTCGAGACTGGTTATGGCGTCGTGGTCACCGACCTCGAACTGGCCGGGCTGGGTCCCGTTCGCAACGTCGCGAAACTTGGCCACCGTGATCGCCATGGGCGCTCCTTCGACGAATCTGGGGGAGGCAAATTCGCGCATCCCCTGCAACTGCTGGCAGTTCCCGGACCTTAGCCCGCTCGACAGCGACCCCGCCAGGCTTGAACACATCCGCGCCCGGAACGTAGGCTGCGGGGCCAGCCGGAGTGTCGAGTAGTTCGAGGTGGGGACGTGCCGAGTTGTCCGCGTCGTTGACCTCGCCCCAGGTCCGGTCCGGGCCGTTCTGCGTGGACGGCAGCGCCGGCGGCAGCTGGGGGTTCCATGCCCATACCCGCTGCTACGTCTGGCTCGACTTCGAAAATCTCGGGAATTCCGGCAGTTTCTGCACCGTCGAGCTCCTGGACTGAGCGAGCTTGCCCCGCGATCTCGCCCGTTCCCTCGCGCAGGGTTTACGAGCCGCCGGCGTCCGCACGATCTTCGGCATGCCCGGCGGTGGTCCGAACCTCGACATGATCGGGTGCGCGCAGGAGCTCGGCATCGACTTCGTGCTGACGCACGGCGAGACGGCGGCGTGCATCATGGCCGCGAGTTACGGCAGGCTGACCGGCACCCCCGGCGTCGCCGTCGTCACCCGCGGGCCGGGCATGACCAGCGCGACCAACGGTCTCGCCCAGGCCACCCTCGACCGGTTCCCGCTGCTGCTCGTCAGTGATGTGGTGACCCGGGCCGGTACCGTCCGAACCGCTCATCAGCGCCTCGACCAGGTGGCCGTGGCGGCACCGCTGACGAAGTGGAGCGGCACGCTGGGGACCGCCGATCCGGTGCGCGTGGTGGAGGACGCTGCCCGCCTCGCGCTCGCAGCTCCCGCGGGCGCGGTGCACCTGGCCTTCGACCCGACGACGGTGGGGGACCGGCCGGCGCAGGTGCCGGAGGTCGTCGTGAGCGATCGTGAGTCGTTCGCGCGCGCCCAGGCGGTGCTGGCGACCGCCCGCAGGCCGGTGGTGATCGTCGGCCTCGACGCCGCACGACACGTGGCCGACGTGAGGCGGGCGCTGGAAGCTCTGGACTGCCCGGTTCTGGTGACCTACCAGGCCAAGGGGGTCTTGCCCGAGTCGTGGCCGACGTACGCAGGCTTGTTCACGGGCGCCAGCATCGAGCGTCCGCTGCTGGAGCAGGCCGACGTCGTCCTGGGCCTCGGGCTGGATCCCGTCGAGCCGATGCCCGGCCCGTGGCCCTACCAGGCACAGGTCGTGATGCTGCACAGCCATGACGTCGAGACCGCCTACTTCGGGCGGCCCCAGCTGCTCGTGGGTTCCTACTCCGAGCAGCTGCGGGACCTCATCGGACCGTGTCGCCCAATGTGGCCGACCGGGGCCGGCGCAGAGGTGCGCAAGGCCAACCTCGCGCGGCTCGAGGTGGAGACCATCGGGCTCAATCCGCTCGACGTCGTCCGCACCGTCCAGGACGTCGTCGGCGACGCGCTCGTCACGGTGGATGCGGGCGCGCACATGCTCGCCGCGATGCCGCTGTGGCAGACCGACGAGCCCGACTCGGTGCTGATCTCCAACGGCCTGGCCACGATGGGCCTGTCCCTGCCGGGCGCGATCGCGATGGCACTCACCCGTCCCGGCCGACGGGTTGTCTGCTTCGTCGGCGACGGTGGCCTGTCGATGGTGCTCGGTGAGCTCGAGACGTTAGCGCGACTGGACCTCGCCGTCACCGTCGTGGTCTTCAACGACGCCACGCTGACGCTGATCAAGCTGAAACAAATCGAGGGTCAGGCCGGGGGACGCGCCGTGGCCTACCGGCCGATGGACTTCGCCGCGGTCGCCACTGCTCTGGGTGTCCCCGGACGGAGGGCGGCAGACGTCGCCGAACTGCGTGCTGCGCTCGAGACGCCGCCCCGCGGGCCGCTGCTGGTCGACGCCCGAATCGACGCGGCCGCCTACCCGCACATCATCAAGATCACTCGCGGTTAGCGCCGCGAACCGACGCCCCGCGCGGTAGGGAAACGTCGGCGTCGCCGCCGTCCGCGCACCCGAGCCGGCGGGTGCCCGACTGCGCCGTGTCAGGCGCGGTTAGATGGGTACGTGGGTGTCGCGGAGTGGTTTCTGAGCGCGTCCGGACGCGGCAACCGCGCTACGCAGTTGGATCGCCGGCACGGTGACGGATTGGCCTGGTCTGCCGGCAACGAGGTGCAGCCACTGATCCACGGCGCGGAGTATTTCCCCGAGTTGCTGCGCTGTATCCGGTTGATGCATTCGGGTGACCTGCTGTTGTTCACCGATTGGCGCGGTGATCCCGACGAGCTGCTTGATGGTCCGGGCAGCGAGGTCGCACGCGTGCTCTGCGACGCGGCGAACAGAGGGGTCGTGGTCAAGGGTTTGATCTGGCGTTCGCACTTGGACCGCTTCGCATTCAGCGAGCAGGAGAACCGGCACCTCGGCGAGGAAATCGAGGCCGCGGGCGGCGAATGCCTGCTCGACATGCGGGTACGCCCGTGGGGGTCGCATCACCAGAAGTTCGTCGTCCTGCGGCACGCGGCGCGAGCGGAGCTCGACGTGGCCTTTGTCGGCGGCATCGATCTGTGCCACAGCAGACACGATGGTCGCGAGCACGACGGCGATCCGCAGCCACAACCGATCGCCAAAGTCTTCGGGGCGCGCCCGCCATGGCACGACATCCAGCTCGCCGTACGGGGCCCCGCCGTCGCTGACGTCGAAGCCGTCTTTCGGGAACGATGGGACGATCCGCAACCGCTGACCCGCAACCCGATCAACCGACTGAGCGAACTCCTCAGGCGCGATGATCGCACCGCCGGTCCGCTGCCTGCTCAGCTGCCCGACCCAGGGCCGCGCGGAACCAACTTCGTGCAGCTCCTGCGGACCTATCCCCACCGCCGCCGCGGCTACCCGTTCGCCCCGGACGGTGAACGCAGCGTGGCGCGCGCCTACAACAAGGTCATTGCCCGGGCACACAGCCTGATCTACCTCGAGGACCAGTACCTGTGGTCGGCCGAGATCGTTGATTGCTTCGCTCAAGCGCTGACCGCCGATCCGTGCTTGCACCTGATCGCGGTCATCCCGCACCACCCCGACCAGGACGGCCGCCTGTCGCTTCCACTCAACCTCGTCGGGCGCCAGCAGGCCCTTGCCCACCTCTACGCGGCCGGTGGCGAACGAGTCGCGATATACGGAGTCGAGAACCACGCCGGGACCCCGGTCTACGTCCACGCGAAACTGTGCGTCGTCGACGACGTCTGGGCATCGGTCGGTTCGGACAACGTGAACCGGCGATCCTGGACGCATGATTCCGAGCTGTCCTGCGCCGTCTTGGACGCCGAAGCGGACGAGCGAGAACCCCGCGCGGTCGACCGGTTCGACGACGGCGCACGCAGGTTCGCCCGCGAACTGCGCCTCAGATTGGCCCGCGAGCATCTCGACCGTGCCGACGGCGACGACGCAGACCTGCTCGATCCGATCAGTGCGTTCCACGCTCTCGCTGACAGCGCTGCTGAGCTGCAGGACTGGCGCGACCGTGGAAGAACCGGACCCCGTCCGGCGGGGCGGCTGCGCCCGTACGCCACCTCGCGGCTCTCCCGGGCAACACGTGCGTGGGCGACTCCGTTGTACCGGGCCCTCCTCGACCCGGATGGACGACCGGCCCGCCTCCGGCGTAGGCATGAGTTCTGACCGAGCGGGCACCCGCGGCCTGGGCAGCCCACGACGATTGACGAACAGTGGCCAGAATCCGACGCCCCTGCCGCCGACTTGCGGCCACGTGCGAGGCGTCGGGTGAATTCTAAATGAACTCATTCGCACTTGCGTCCGGTTGATCGACGGGGGGTCGATCTGACGGGTGTGACGATCCTGGCACCGCCGGTGCGGACAGCAGCGTCGGTGCCGGCTGCCCAGGGCGCGGGGCTAGCCGAGTTGACGATTCAGGTTCCTGTGGTGTCCGTGGATTGCCCCGTCGCGGACGTCGACCGCTTGTTCCGCGACAATCGCCATCTGCGAGCCGTGATTGTCAGGGACGGGGAGCGAACGATGTTGTTGTCGCGGGAGCACCTGGACTTCGAGCTGAGCGGGCCGTTCGGGTACGGCCGCTCGCTCCATGCTCGTTCGCTCGTGGGTGACTTCCTGACCGGGGCACCGTTCACGTTGCCGGTCGACGTGTCTTTGGCTGACGCAGCGGCCCGAATCCTGGCACGCGACCCAGAGACCCGCTACCACGACGTGCTCGTCGTGGGCGGGCCGACTCCGGCTGTGGTCGGCGTGTCAGACATCTTTCAACGACTGGCCGAGATGTTTCGCCACGCCGCCTTTCACGATCCGTTGACCACTCTGCCCAACCGTAGGCTGCTGGATCAGCAGGCTGTGGATTTCACCGCTGCCGGCCGAGACCTGACCCGGATCGCGATACTTTACATCGATCTTGATGGTTTCAAGATGGTCAACGACGCCTTCGGGCATCGCGCCGGCGACGAGATCCTGGTGAGCTTCGCAGCACGATTACGCGCGAGCGTGCGCACAGGGGACGTTGTCGCACGCCTCGGCGGGGATGAGTTCGCAGCGTTGGTCGTGGACGTCAGCGAAGATCAGGCCATGGCTGTCGCCGAACGGGTTCTGCTGAATGCCAGCACGCCGTTCGTACTCGATGGCCAGGTGTTGCACCTCTCGGCGTCCGTCGGAGTCGCGATGGCCGACGACATCGGTAACGAACACACCGACCTGGGTCAACTCGACGCCCTGCTCCGCCTTGCCGACGGCGCCATGTTGCACGCCAAGCAGTCCGGCAAACGCCGAGCCGAGCGAATCCCGGCGGGCGGAGCTGGCAGGAAACTCGAGCGACGCGCAGTCATTCGACGCCAGTTGGAGTCCGCTCTGAACCGCAACGAGGGATTTACGCTGCAGTACCAACCCCAGCTCGATCTCAGCACGGGCGACATGCGATCAGTCGAAGCTCTGCTGCGTTGGACCGACCCGGGACTGGGTGCTGTGTCGCCGGAAGAGTTCATTCCGATCGCCGAGGAAAGTGACCAGATCCACCGAATCGGGGCCTGGGTCCTGGACCACGCGTGCGCGCAAGCCCGGGAATGGCTCGAACGCGACCAACCCCGCACCATCTCCATCAACGTCGCGCCCGCTGAGCTGAGCAAGCCGACCCTGGCATCAGACGTCGAGCGCGCCCTGGCCGCCCACCGGGTACCAGCGCATCTGCTGCGAATCGAGATCACCGAAACTTCGGCAATCACCGACCTGAGCGCCACGCTCGACCAACTTCGACGCCTCAGGGCAGCCGGTATCGCAATCGAGCTCGACGATTTTGGAGCCGGGTACTCCTCGATCTCCATGCTCCGCGACCTTCCCCTGTCCGCGGTGAAGATCGACCGGTCCTTCATCGACAGTATCGATACCGACACCCGCTCGGCGGCCCTAGTCAAGGGTGTCTTCGAGGCAGCACATGCCCTTGGACTCACCGTCACCGCCGAAGGAGTCGAACGCCCCGAACAACTCCTCATGCTGCGTCGACTCGACTGCGACATGGCGCAAGGATTTCTCATCGCCAGACCGGTCGCAGCTGCTCACCTCATTTGACGTCCACGGTTCCCGGGCGTCGGAGCTGCTGGGCAGATGACGTGGCATGAGCTGACCGACGCCGTCGGTGTCTCTCAACGTCGCCGGCGAACGAGCATTCCGAGCGCGGCGACCGAGATTGCGGATGCGATGCCGAGTGTCCCGTGGTGTTGTGAGGCCCACAGTTGCGGGTCGCGCTCATGGGACTCGCTGTCGAAGATGCCGTGTGCGCCGAAGTCCGTACCGTCAGGTCCGTCGGCGGGGTGCCACAGGTTGGCGGGGGCATGGGGGTCATGGGGTTGCTTCGTCTGCTGGGCCTTGACACCGGTGTGACCGAGGTAGCGGTCGAGGAGCCCTGGGGCGACTGCATTGGCGGCGATGGTGGCCATGGTGCTGGCGCCGACCCAGTATTCGCGGCGTCGCGGATGGTCGGCGGCATACAGGACCGCGCGGGCCGCCAATTCCGGTTGATAGATCGGTGCGACGGGTTGCGCATGATTGGGCAAGCGTGAGAGCACCCAGGAGAACTGCGGGGTGTTGACTGCCGGCATCTGCACCATGGTCACGCGCACCTGACTCTTGTCGTTGCGCAGTTCGCAGCGCAGTGCTTCGTGGAAGCCCTGTATCGCATGCTTGGCACCGCAATAGGCCGTCTGCAAGGGAATCCCCCGGTAGGCCAGCGCCGACCCGACCTGCACGATCGTGCCTCGGTCGCGCGGCGTCATGTACTTCAGCGCGGCCATCGTGGCGTACACGTAGCCGAGGTAACTGACCTCGGTGACGCGTCGGTACTCGTCAGGGCGGATCTGAACCAGGGGAGCGAACACCGAGGTGAAGGCGACATTCACCCATACGTCGATAGGTCCGCATTCGGACTCGATCCGCTCGGCGGCGGCAAACACGGCGTCGGCGTCGGCGACGTCCACCGGCAGCACAACAGCTCGCCCGCCCGCTGCCTCGACGTCGCGGGCCGCGCCAGCAAGGCCCTTCTCCCCACGGGCAAGCAGCGCGACGGTGTCCCCGCGCGCGGCAAAGGCGGTAGCGACCGCCCGTCCGATGCCTGCGCTGGCGCCGGTCACGACAACGATTCTGGTCATTTGATCATCTCCCGTGGGCGTCATACTTCGGCGCCTGGTTGTCCTGCGTGTGGTCTGTCAATCCTGGATGTGTTCTGATCCTGGTACACGGCGGCCGACGCGTCACGGCCGGTGCTGCACAGGTGATCGGAGGTCCGCTCGTGTCTGAACGGTGGTACAAGGAATCGGTCATCTATTGCATCGAGGTCGACTGCTTCCAGGATTCCGATGCCGATGGTTGCGGCGACCTGCCCGGTTTGACAAGCCGGCTGGACTATCTCGCTCGCCTCGGGGTCACCTGCCTGTGGCTCAACCCGATCCATCCATCGCCACAACGCGACAACGGCTACGACATCAGCGACTACTACGGCATCGATCCCCGGTTGGGCAGTTTGGGGGACTTCACCGAGCTCGCGGTTCAGGCCCGCCAACGAGGTATCAGGCTACTGCTCGACCTCGTGGTCAATCACACGTCGAACGAACATCCGTGGTTCGTGTCGGCCCGCAACGACCCGGACTCGCCCTACCGCGACTGGTACGTATGGAGTGACGCCGAACCGCCCGACCGCCGTCAGGGCATCGTGTTCCCCGGCGAACAGACCGAGACCTGGACCTGGGACGAGCAGGCTCGACGCTGGTATTTCCATCGCTTCTATGATTTCCAACCCGACCTCAACTGGTCCAACCCGGCCGTCCGAGCTGAAATCAAGAAGGTCATGGCGTTCTGGTTGCAGCTGGGCGCATCGGGCTTCCGGATCGACGCCGCTCCGTTCGTCTTGGAACAGGTCACGGCCGGCGTGGATCCTGGGCCGCTCGACTTCTCCATCCTCGACGATTGGCGCCAGGACGTGCAATGGCACACCGGCGACGCGGTGTTGCTATGCGAAGCGAACGTGGCCCCCGACGACGTGGCCGACTACTGCGCCGCCACCCGTGGCGGCCCCAATGACCGCGCTCATATGATGTTTGCCTTCGGGCTCAATACCCAGCTCTGGCTCGCGCTGGCCCGCTGCGACGCTGAGCCGCTTGTAGAGGCGCTGACCGCACTGCCGCGCCTTCCCGCGATGGCGCAGTGGGCGACTTTCCTCCGCAATCACGATGAGCTGGACCTGAGTCGGCTGACCGACGAACAGCGCAATGACGTGATGAGCGCGTTTGCACCGAAGCCGGACATGCGTATCTACGGGCGCGGTATCCGTCGCCGCCTAGCGCCGATGCTCAAGGGCGACCGCAGACGTATCGAGCTCGCCTACTCGCTGCAGTTCACCATGCCGGGCACCCCCGTGTTGCGTTACGGCGAAGAAATCGGCATGGGCGAAGATCTCAAACTTCCTGGGCGCGACGCGATCCGAACGCCGATGCAATGGGACCCGACCCGCTCGGCAGGATTCTCCGACGCCTCGCCGGCAGCGTTGACCCGGCCGGTCCCGACCCGCACCGCCTACGGTCCCAGGCGGGCAAATGTCCGCGACCAGAGCCGAGACAAGGATTCCCTGCAACGCTGGTTCGAACAGCTGATTCGGGTCCTGCGGGAATGCCCCGAAATCGGGGTCGGCGCGCCAACGGTCATCGACATCCCACTACCGCGTTCCGTCCTGGCGCACCGCTTCGACGCCCCCGAAGGGTCGATACTGCTGCTGCACAACCTGGCTGACGCCTCGCTGACCATCGACACGACTGCGCTCCACACCGGCCCCCACGCCTACGAGGTGTTCGGCGATTCAGCCTACGAACCCCTGACCCCGAGGATCACAGAATTGACACTGAACGGTTGGGGCTACCGCTGGATCCGGCTCTGAACGCCGGGTCCGTCACGGTCCCGGAACCGGCACGGGTCATCGCCACCCCACGAAAGGCGCAAACTGGGCCGACTCGAGGAACCTCCCCTCGTGGCGTCGATCCGCGTGGACGCCGTTCTCGTGCTCGTTACCCTCTCAGGTGCGGCACGAGAACGGCTTTCCACGCGTTGTCGGCAGTCGGCCGGAGGGGGTCGCTACGCCGGCAGGAAGCAGATGCCGGCGTGCCCCTGGACTCCGCCGCATTGGTCGGCCCCGGCCGCGTTGTCGCTCGCAATCCAGAGTCCGGGCGGGTTGGTCGTGGTGATCATGTCATCGGCGCCCTGGCCGCGTGAACGGGTCGGATTCCATGTTGTGGCTGCCCCGATGCTGGGCGACAGTGCGCCGATGCCTGGGCGCGATACCGAGCCAGGGCCGGCGTTGTTGCAGCCCGAGCCATTGTTGGCCCATCGCTCGTGCCCGGCGACGTAGACGTCGTTCGCGTCGGCAGTTATAGAGAACAGCGAGTCGCATCCGGTGTAATTGATCCACCTGTGCGACAGGGTGGAGACGCTGGTGCTGGGGAACGCGGCCGCAGCGTCGCACAGCCCGCCGCGCGGGTCGCTGGTGAGATAGCCCGTGCCGGTGGCGGGCTTGAGGCCGGTCGTCGCCACGTACACGCTTGCACCGTCGGGCGACCAGGCGGCCGCCTGCACGTAGAAGGGTGTCTTGATGGCGCAGTAGGCATTGAACTCACTCGAGTACCAGGCGTCGAGGGTTCCACTGGAGGCGCCGAGGTCGAGCATGAAAATCTGCTGACGCCGGTAACCGGCGACGGAGGTGAAATCGCCCATGACCAGCAGGCGGCTGCGGTTAGGACTGAGTTCCAAGTTGTACACACGGCTCGGATTGCTGTTCGCCGACAGTCCGCCTGCGTCGGTGTAGACGTAATTACCGGATATGTTCAGATCGAGGTATGCGTCGTCGAGCCCGGTGGTCGGGTTCACACTGGCCAGATACCGCCTGGGCGAGTTGTTGACGCTGGTGAAATAACCCCCGACGAGCACGTGATTGCCGGAGACGAGCAGCGCCTCGACTCGACCGTTGGCGGTATGCGTGAAGTTGGTATTCACCGCGCCGGTAGACGCGCTCACCGACACGAGGTTCTTCACTGCCGTCCCGTGCACTGAGGTGAAAATGCCCCCTAGGTATGCGGTCGAACAATCCGCCGACACTGCGACCGAATTCACGAGGCCGTTCACGTTGGGGTCCCAGTTCGACACCGCGCCGGTGGAGGCGTTGAAGCTGAATGCGTTGTTTCGGGTATACGCCACGCCGGATTGCAGGATCGTGGTGAACGTGCCCACGGCGTACATTGTGGCGCCGCACGCTGCGAGTTGACGGACCTTGGAGACAGGGATGCTCGACGACGCGAAGTGTGGTGTCCAGGGCGCCGGCGTCGTCGTCACCGGCCCCCCGGTTACGGCACCCGCTGCCGGCAGTGCCATTCCAACACCCAGCGAGGCACAAATAATGACGCCGACGCCCAATGCCCGCCCAAAAGAACGCACGAGCCCCCAACTCCTTTTACGTTCCCGGGTCGTGCACCGCACCACCGCATTCGGTGAATCGCACGCTACGTCAGCGCATGTGGGGACGCAAACGGGACTCCGCAGAAATGTAAACCTCGAGCATCCGGGTAGTCGAAAAGGTCTCGATGCCTGAATCGCCCTGATTTGCATTTGCTGGTCGATTATCAGTGTGGCCTCGTACTGGTCGTTTTCGGTCGGTATCTCCACCGACCGAGCGGAACAACTGGCACACGCTCATGCGCATCCGCTTGCCGGCGGCCCGCGTTCAGGTGCTGCGAATTGCCATGAGGGCGGACCTGGCGTGTCACCGACAGTGTCTGGCGGCCGTCGATTTCGGCCGGCCGCAGGTTCGCGATTCCCGGGCGCGTGGAGAGTGATGAAAATCATGAGGTCGCCTCGTGCCTGACGACGGCGATGCGCGGTGCGCATCACCGATGCTATCGGCGCGTGTGCCAACGCTGCCCAATCCAGGCACGATGTAACGGATGGAAGTGACTCAGCACGCCGTGGCTGGTAGCGAGCACTACCAGCGCAGGAGCAGCAGCGACTGCACGGCGATCGCGAGTGCCACCTGACCGGCCAGCGCGCGCCGATGCCAGGAACCCGGCAGTAGGGCGGTGCCGAGCAGCAGCCAGGGTACGAACGGTAACCAGATGCGTTCGGTTTCGGCCTTGCTCATCAACGATACGTCGGCGAGCGCGACGCAGATGCACGCGGCCAGCGTCAACAGCACGACGGGCCTGATTGCGGGAACGTTCGTACGGCTCGACCGGGCTTGCTGCACGACGGCGGCCACCGATGCACCCACCAGCGGGCCGGCGCTGAAACACAGGGCTGCCAAGTCACCCCATACCCAGTACGCGGCTGGACGAACGGCCGCGACGCCGGCGTAATAGCGCTCGCGTAGCACTGGAAATGCCTCCCACCAGACGAATCCGGCCGCCGCGGTGGCGAGTACGAGCGCTACGGCGCTCACTGCGGCGCCAGCCAGCGGCCATGGGTTGCCAGCAATGAGCAGCACCGCAATCGCCAGGATCGCCAGCAGCGGCAGTCCGTAGGACAGCAGAACGCAGTAGCCGAGCAACAGACCGGCCAGCAGGCTCCAACCCAGCATCCGCGCCGTGTTACGCGAGGTGGCTGCGACGGCCAGGACATACAGGCCCCATGCCGCGGTCGCGCCGAACATGGCATCAGCCGAAACGGCAGTCCAGATCGCGGCAGGCCCGACGACGAGAAAGGGTGACACGCGCCGCGCCGCGAGTTCTGCGCCGAACCTGCGCAGGGTCAGCAGTACCGCGAGCGGTGTCGTCGCGGCAAGCAACAGCACCACCCAGCCGGCCGCGAGCCCGCCGCCGAGACCCAGCCTGACGAGCAGAACGAAGAACAGCAGCGCCCCGGGCGGATGCCCGGCGACATGCGTGGGCCAGTTGACGGGGCTGTCCACCGGAATGCGCTCGACGTACTCGTGCAGCGTCGCGGAAATGCTGGTGACGTGCCGGGCGGTTTGCAAGTACTCGTCGCCGCGGCCCAGTATCCCGCCGATCCCGTGCCAGCCGTCGACGGTTGCCAGGCTGGCCATCCACGCGACGCCGACGGCGTAAGCCACGGCGAGCAGCGCCGGCCAATTCAGAGCAAGCGCTAGCCTGGGGCCCCACAGCACCGACGCAACGCCTACAGCGAGGGCAGGCACTGTTCCCGGGCCTAGACGCGGACGCCACAGCGCACTCAGCGGCGCGAAGCTGTGCGCGTGCACGGCCCAATGGAAGAGCACTGGGACGATGAGTCCCAGCAGCATGACCGCCACAGCGATGGCGATCCCGCGGGCGGGCCACGTACCCAGGCATGCACGACCCGGCGTCGACGGCCGCCCGGCGGCGGGCGCCAGAGCGTGCGCGCCGGGCTCGGTCATGCTCGCGACAGTAGTTCGCGCGTGGCCATTACTGTGTCATGTCACTGATCGGTAAGAACACCTCGCCGGAAAACTAGACAAGAAAACCAGACGACGTGCGGCGACCTGACAGGTAGTCAGCGGGTGGGCGGGTAGGCCCGCGCCTTCAGCAGGTGTGCCAGGTGGGCAGCGTTCGCAGCAACCACCTTCGTGGTCTGTGCCGTGGCTTCAGGTGTTTCGGAGAGCTCGACATAGTCGGTCGATTTCATCGCTTCACCGTTCCAGTAGGTGACCCCCTGAGCCGGGATGGAGAATCCAACGTCGTTCAGTACCTGGAAAAGTACTGCACTGACGTGGTGCGCGCCGTCCTCGTTGCCGACGACGGAGGCAACGGCCACCTTGCCGAACGTGCGTGGTCGCCCCTATTCATCCTCCTCCGACAATTCCGCGTCCAGACGCTCGAGGACACGTTGGCATGCGCTGCTCTGTTGTCCCATCCACGTCGGTGTCGAGACAATCAGGATATCGGCGGCCATGATCTGTTCACGAATCGCCGGCCACTCGTCGCCCGCGCCCATGTCGAGTTCCACGCCGGCCTTGACGTCGTGGTCGACAACGCGGACGGCCGTGCCCGCCACGCCGTGTTCACCGAGGGCGGCCAGGACCTGGTTGGCGATGAGCGAACTGCTCGATCGCGCCGGGGAGCGATTGAGGGTGCACACAAGCGCGATGGCAGTGAGGGAATCTGTCATGAACACCTGGTACCCGGCCATGCGGTGCCGGAACGTACGGACGAAGTCTCCAGACCCGGTCAGTCCTGGCGCGGTTCCTCAGCACGGTCTGGCGCGACCGCCGATCTCGACTGGCCGCGTCGATGATCGCCGGCTACGCGGAGGGCGTAAGCCAACAGGCTGACGGCGGCAATGACGGCAAGGATGAGGGTGAGGTTGCCGCCGAAGTTCTGTTGCAGGATGGCCTTACTCCGCGGTTGGCTGTCCTGTCGATAGATCATCGGGATGGCGATGACGGTGACGAGGGCGCCCGCCACCAGGGCGGCCTGCAGGTAGCGGCGGCCACGTGGCGGGACGACCCGGGCCATGGCCCAGCTGATCGCGAGGACTATTGGCGTGAGGACGCCGTCGTGGATGATCACCGCGCCGATCAACCACAGGGCAAGCACCAGGAGATCGGCAAAAGGTATCTGGGTGAGCAACCGGAATACGCCGAAAAGGGCCAGCAGAATTCCCGCCGCGCCTAGCGCGATACGCCAGCTTTTCACTCACATCACCTCGACTCTGCTGAGCCACTTGGTGTTGAGCACACCTGCACGATCAGGGGATATCAGGCGCAATGGATATCCGTGGTCGACGTCGAGGCGGCCGCCGTTGAGGTGGGTCGCCAGCAACGCTTGCGACAACTGCGGGCCTTCGACATAGCTGTTGTTGTACGTGCCCTGAGCCTCGAGGGACACCAGATGCACGCGCGAGCCGGAGCTCCCGCCGGCGCGCTCGACGATGTCGAGCAGGCGAACGCCCCGCCACTGCGCCCCGACACTCCACCCCTCCACGCAGGTGATCGGGAAATGCGCTTCGTGGGCGGCCAGAGCTTCGATCTCAGCAAGACCGAGCACGTACGGCGTCGGGCCGGTCACCTTCAGCTGCCAGCTCGGTGCGCTCGCGGCCGCGATCACCTTGGCCTGATCCGCGGTCCTGTTCACGGGAACCCGTTGCGGACCCTTCCTTGACTGCCGGATGGCCAGCAACCCGATACGTTCCAGCGGTGTGAAGGTCTGCCCCACCGAGGTGGCCACCACGACACCGATGCCGGCACCGGTCGCAACGAGCAGGCCCCGTCGAGACAGCGCCGGTGTCGGTGGCGGCGCTACGGGACCGGCATTGCTGTGGGCGTTCGGATTCTCACTCCACGGTATTTCGGTGAGGACGTCCGCCTCGGGCAACTTCGCGCTCAATCCGTACTTGATGTCAGGAAGCTTGATCCCGATATGCAGCAAGATGGATCCGATGACGACGTACGCGAGAAAGCGGTGGACCGGCACGAAGCTCCACGCCCACGGATACCAGTTCAGCGCGTTGAAGAAGCCGGTGAAGAGCTGCACCAGTCCAGCAGACACGAGCACGAAGACCGACAACCGTTCTGCGGCGTGCTTGATTGAGGTGATCGGCGGCCAGCGGAAGAGATTCGGGTACACCGACCAGAGCTTGACGAGCAACAACGGTATTGCTGCGGTCCCCGTGGCCACATGTAGGCCCTGCGTGACGCGATACAGCCAGACCGGGCTGGCGGGTTCCGGAAGCCATGACCACGGCTGGTACTGGTAATGGCTCAGCAAGCCGGTAACGAAACATATCCCGAAGCAGATCCCCAGCAGCCGGCCGAGTCGTGCTGTCACCGCGGTCGAGCGAAGCGGGCTGCTGAAACTCGGCCAACGCCGCGGCCGCTGCGCCGGATCGGAATGGGACATCCGATAAGTATGGCTGGCGACCCCACTCGAGCGCTAATTCTGGTCCTTACGGCATTGTGACGCCGCACGTCTGTCGTGGTGCAGAAATGGGCTCATTCCCGGGGCCCCACCCCATTGCCCACGTGCTGACGGGGAGTGCGATTCACGCCATCAATTCAGCGACGCCGGCAGCGAACTCGACCTTCGGGCGCCAGCCGAGCAGTTCCCGCAGGCGCGTCGAGTCAGCCGTGATGTGTCTGACGTCGCCGAGCCGAAATTCTCCGGTGATCTCCGGGCGCGGTCCGCCGGCTGCAGCCGCGAGGGCGTCAGCCATGTCTCCCACGGTGCGCGGCGTGCCGGAGCCTACGTTCAGCGCAATCGTCCCCTGCTCATGCTGCTCGAGCGCAGCGACCGTAGCGGCCGCGACGTCGCGCACGTGGATGAAGTCGCGCCGCTGCGCGCCGTCCTCGAAGACCCGCGGCGCCACGCCGTTCGCGAGGGCGGACCGGAAGATCGCAGCGACGCCCGCGTAGGGCGTGTCGCGCGGCATACCCGGTCCGAACACGTTGTGGTAGCGCAGCGCCGCCACGCTCGACCCGGTCGCCCGGGCCCACGCCGAGGCGAAGTGCTCCTGGGCCAGTTTGCTCGCTGCATAGGCGTTGCGCGGATCGAGCGGCGCCGTCTCGTCGACGAGCGCGGGGTGCAGTGCGGAACCGCAGCGAGGGCACGGCGGTTCGAAGCGCCGCGCGAGGAGATCCGCCTGGGCGCGAGCGCCCGGGATCACGTCCCCGTGCTCGTCGCAGCGGCCAAGACCCTCCCCGTACACGACCATGGAGCTGGCCAGGACCAGCCGCCGGACGTGCGCACGTGCCATGGCGGCGAGCAGCACGGCAGTGCCGTGAACATTCGTCTCGGCGTAATCGGGAAGGTCTTGCACGTCGACACCGAGCCCCACCTTCGCGGCCAGATGACAGACGACGTCGACGCCGTGCAGCACGTTGCCGACGGCATCGGCGTCGCGGACGTCACCGACCGTCCCGCCGCTGCCTGAGCCTCGGACGATGTCGAGTGACATGACGTCGTGATCGCGTTCGAGCAGGCGCTCTCGTACGTGCGTCCCGATGAATCCGGCGCCTCCGGTCAACAACACGCGCATGTCATCACCCTTACCGAGTCATTGCCCACTCGCGTGGTGCCATTTCGCCAGGACGCGCCAAGCCTGTCACGAATAAGCGTTCGGTAGCACCGTGCCGATCTGCCGTGCAGACACACGACCGGCTTTCGATGGGTACGGTTGGGTCGTGCCCCCGCTGATCGACATCGTGCTGCCCTGCCTCGACGAGGCTGCGGCGCTGCCGTGGGTCCTTGAGCGAATTCCTTACGAAACAAGGGCAATTGTCGTTGACAACGGCTCCCACGACGATTCCGTCGAAATCGCGCGTAGCGTCGGCGTGATGGTTGTCGAGTGCGCACAGCGCGGATATGGCGCGGCATGTGCCGCCGGTCTGGACTCGGCGGCAGCCGATGTGGTCGCCTTCTGCGATTGTGACGGTTCGCTCGACCCGCGTGACATTCCCCATCTCGCGATCGCACTCGAGGCTGGCGTGGATCTGGTTGTGGGCCGACGTCGTCCAGTGTCGCGCGCGGCGTGGCCGCTTGCCGCGCGTGTGGCGAATCGCGAGTTGGCGCGCCGAGTCCGAACGCGTACCGGCGCGCGCATACTGGACGTCGGTCCGCTTCGGATAGCGCGGCGCGAAACGCTGCTGGCTTTGAATATTCGTGATCGCCGCTCGGGGTATCCCGTCGAAACGATCGTGCGCGCCGCCGACGCGGGACTGCGCATCGAACAGGTCGATGTCGCCTACCACGAACGGTTCGGGCGCTCGAAAGTCACCGGCACGGTGCGCGGGTACGTGCAGGCAGTGCGCGACATGTCGGCCGTTCTCGGCTCATGATCGACACGCTTGTCGTTATTGCCAAGCAACCACTCCCCGGCCGGGTCAAGACCCGTCTGACGCCGCTACTGAGCGCCACGCAGGCAGCCGATGTCGCCGCGGCTGCTCTTGCCGACACGCTCGACGTGATCGATGCCGCGCCGTCCATGCACAAGCTCCTCGCATTCGACGGCTGCGTAGACGGTTGGCTACGGGTGGGTTGGACGCATTGCGTACAACCGGTCGGTGGTCTCGACACCCGGCTCGCCGCTGCATTCGTGACCGCAGCGGGTCTGCCCGAACCCGGCCCGGCACTGCTGGTCGGTATGGACACCCCTCAGCTCACCACAGAACTGCTGACGCTGTTCGACCCAGACCGGTTTGACGCGTGTCTGGGCCCGGCCTGCGACGGCGGTTACTGGGCCCTCGGGTTTCGCGACCCGGCTCTCGCCCCGCAAGCGATCCTGGGTGTGCCCATGTCGTCGCCGTGCACCGGCGTCGAGCAACTGCGTCGGCTGCGCGAGCTCGGCCTCCGCGTGCAGCTGCTCCCCGAGCTCGTGGATGTCGACACTGTCGACGATGCCCACGCGGTCGCTGCTCTCGCTCCGCACTCGCGCTTCACGGCGACGCTGAGTCAAATCGTGAAGGCCGCGGCCTGATGCAGATCGGCGCCCTGAGGCCGTACGAGCGGTCGCTCATCGATGGTGAACCGCTGCGGCTGTGGCACGAGGACGGTCGCGTGGTCGCGCTGGACATCGAGCGTTGGCTCGCAGCTGCCGATCAGGTCGACGCTGACGTGTTGACCCGCGCGACGGTTCCCGTGCTGGACGTGGGGTGCGGCCCGGGCCGCATTCTTGCTCATCTCACCGACCGCGGCATGCTGTCGCTGGGCATCGATATCGCGGCAACCGCGGTGTCCCTGACTCGCGGCCGTGGCCTTAATGCGCTGCGGCGTAACATCTTCGCGCGCTTGCCGGGCGAAGGTCGCTGGGGCAGCGTGCTGCTTCTCGACGGAAACATCGGCATCGGTGGAGATCCGGCCACACTGCTGGAGCGTGCCCGCCAACTGCTCGTGCCGACCGGACGGGTGATCGTGGAAACACATCCTGATCGTCACGTGGACGAACAGTGCACCGTACGCTTCACCCACACCGGTGAACCCATCGGCCCGTCCTTTCCCTGGGCACATGTCGGGTTGGACGCGCTGTCCCGGTACGGCGAGCTTGCCGGATTCACGATCATCGAGACATGGACAGCGCGTGCACGCGCGTTCGCCGTTCTGCAGCGGGTCCCGCTAGCAACCCGACAATGATCGTCAGCGTTATCAAGAGGGCAGTTCCGCCGGCGCCGGGATGAACCTGTCGGCCACCGCCCCCGAGCGTCTGCACATCGGTGCCCTGACGAGAACCTCAGCGTTGATTGAGGCGTATCAGCTGCTCGTCGGTCAACACCAAGTCGGCGGCGCGCGCGGAGTCGATGATCGAGGCGGCGCGCTTGGCTCCAGGGATCGGGATGACGATCGGTGCCAGTGCCAGCTCCCAGGCCAGCGTCACCTGTTGTGCGCTCACCCCGAGTTCGTCGGCGATGTCGGCGAAGGCGGGATGCTTGCTCGCAAGCTGCTTTGCGTCGCTGAGCCCGCCGAGCGGGCTCCAGGGCAGGAACGTCAATCCGAGTTCGGTGCACAACTCGATCTCGGCATAGCTGTTTCGGTACGCGGGCGAGAACTCGTTCTGCACACTGACGAGCGCGTCACCGAGAACGTCGTGAGCCTGGCGGATCTGCGCCGGGTCCGCGTTCGACACCCCGATCATGCGCACCTTCCCCGACTTGTGGATCTGCAGGACCGTGTCGAGTACTTCCGCGTAGCTGACGTCCGGGTCGGGTCGATGGTGCTGCCACAACGCGATCTGCTCGACTCCGAGCCGGCGCAGACTGTCGTCGACGGCGGCGATCAGGTAATCCCGTGAGCTGTCGGTCTCCCATCCGCCGCCCGAGGTGCGCACGTGGCCGCCTTTGGTCGCGAGAAAGACCTGATCGCGCACACCCAGCTCGTCGAGCAATGCGGCGATCAGCGACTCGTTCGCACCCTGGGCAGCCGCCCCGAGATCGTCACCTGGGCCGTATGCGTCCGCCGTGTCGAACAGTGTGACGCCCGCGGCGAGTGCGGCCCGGACCGTATCGGCGAGTTGCTCGTGAGGTTGTGCGCCGGTCTGGTCGAAGGTCATCAGCCCCAGGCCGATCGCACCCACCCGGATACGTCCGACCGTGTCATTGCCGATCTCACGTGTCTGCATCTGCCCAGCCTTCCCTGCCCGGGGCCTGGCCGAACACCGGGTCAAGCAGCGGGCGGACGCTCTCTCACATCAGCGACATTGGAGTAGAACGCGACGTGGTCCTTGATCATGGCGACCGCATCGTAGGGCCGCTCATAGGTCCACACAGCGTTTTCGGCCACGTGATCGCCGACGCGGATGCTGTAGTACGCGCCGTCTCCCTTGAAAGGGCAATACGTCTCGTGCTCCGTGCGTTGCAGGGCAGCGAAGTCGACGTCCTCGCGCGGGACGTACTGCACCGGTGGATAGTCGGCTTCCCGTAGCACGATCGCCCTCGTGCTGTCCGCGATGACCTGCCCGTTCACCGTCACGACGACGCGCGCCGAATTCGGTTCGACGGTGATCGGGTGATCTGGACCGGGCTGCAGTACGGGCTTGTCCGACATGAGTATCTCCGCGAGGTTGTTGAGGCCGGTTTCGGGTGAACCGTGCCTACCGCGCCGGTATTCCACGAGGTGCGATGTGACGGCAGGGTGGGCCATCTTTCGGTCGGCGGAGTAGGGCACGCAACGTTTGGCCTGCGCCGGGACAGGCGAGGGCTAACGCTCCTCTACAACACGCTCGCGTCGGACGACGACGACGACGACGGCGACGAGGGCGGCGTGCCGTTGACGGCGGCGAACAGCAGAGCTCCGGCCGACCATCGCATGAGCGCGGCTGCGTCCTCGCGCGGCAGCTGCGCGACGTCGGTCAGCCAGGCGAGGGCCTCGATGCCGGCCGTGGTGCGGATCGCAAGGACAAGGCGATGAAACGCGTCCTCGGGAATGGTCTCGCGCACCGGCTCTAACGCCTCCTCGATCCAGGCGATCGCCCGGCCCTGCCGCAACGGCAAGGAGGTGCGCCCGGCCGGCGGCATCTCCAGCGAGAGCCGCAGCATGGTGCGCTGCTGTGGCTCGGTGGCGAGGATGAGTTCGGTGAACTGTTGGATGACGATTGCGAGTCGTTCGCCAGGATCGCCCGGCGCGTCGACAGGCAGGAGCGTGGTGGCGGCCGTTTCGGGGTGCGCAGCCATCAGGAGCGCGCGCTGATTCGGGAAGTAACGATAAGCCGTCGTCCGCGAGATGCCGGCGTACTCCGCCGCCTGCTCCACGGTGGGAGTGCTCCCGCGCGCGACCTGTTGCCGCGCCGCGTCGACGAGGGCCGTGCGGGTGCGCTGCCGCTGTCGCCACCTGCCGGGTTCCGCGGGTGTGGTTGACATAGCCTAGATGGTACTGCAGTATCCATAATGGTACCGGAGTCCCATAAAAGCTATCGTGCTTGGAGGCCGTCATGACCCAGCCGGCGATGCTCAGCCCGACGCTCCGTTCGGTCGACCAGGGGGAGCGGCGCTGGTGGTACGGCGGCATCCACACCTGGAAAGTCACCGCGGAGGAGTCCGGGGGCGCCTTCCTGCTGTTCGAGGACGCCATGGACAAGGGGAAGCGAACGCCCCTGCACACGCACCCGGCGGCCGACGAGACGATGTATGTGCTGGAAGGCGAGATCGTCATGCACCTCGACGGCGTCGACCACCGGATCGAGGCCGGCGGACTTGCCCTGGCTCCGCGTGGCGTTCCGCACGCGTTCATGGTGACGTCAGAGCTTGCCAGGCTGCTGTGCCTGCAAACTCCGGGCTGCTGCCAGGCCTTTTTCATGGCCGCCAGCGAGCCGATGACCGACAGCGTGTCCCGCGTCGTCGACTTCGACCGGGTGCGGGCCTCGGCGGCAGCAAACGGCGGCATCGAGATTCTCGGCCCGCCGCCCTTCCCGGAGGCCTAGCGGCTAACTCAACCTTGGGATTGGCCCTGACGGCTCTGCCGGGCGCGCTGCGCCATCGCGCGTCCGCGGGCCTTGAGCGCGCCGTAGCGGGCCTGTACACGCATCACCCGCTCGGAGATCGGCAACACCGTCGTCTCAATCGCTCGAAGCGTCATCGGGATCCGATCGATGACCGGGTCGTCGAGAACCTTGGCCACCCGTTCGATGCCCGGCCGGAGGGCCAGGATCGGCCCCTCGATCTCGTCGAGAATCTGCTCGACGCGAGCCGTTGCTCGCTCCGCCGATGCCGCGGCCTGTTTCGTCGCGGTGAACGCCTCGGTAAGCCCTCCGACCGCCCGGTTGATTTCGCCCATCATCGCGGGGAGGTCCGCCAATGACTCGGCCTGGGCCTGCATCAGAGCCAACAGCTCGCTCAACCCCGGTACGCGGGGCATGCCGGGGATGCGCCACTCAGTCATTGCGCCAGCATTGCACTATCGACAACCCCGCGCCGCAGAGCGATCGTGCGGGCACTCGAGCGATGCATTCCCCGGCGCAGCGGGTTTCTGGGCCGTGAGGTCCCGACCTGCGGGTGGTGGATGCGGGCCGTCGTACCTTCGCGCGACCGAATGTCGTGCCGGGTGCCCGGTGGCTGCTCGATCGGCTCCGTGTTGGGTCCGTCGTCGTCAACCACGGCACCGGCACACCACGACCCCGATGGGTCTGGAGGGGTAAGAATGAGCGATGTCGAACGCTTGTCGCCAGCAGGAAGTGGTACGTCAGTGAGTCCGTGGCCGAGCGGTATCGGTGCCATCACGCTGTTCGTCGAAGACCTGGACGCTACGAAGCAGTTCTACCTGGATGTTTTCGGCCTGCCAGTGATGTTCGAGGACGAGGATTCGGCAGTGTTCAACTTCGGCAACACGATCATCAACCTGCTGAAAACCACCGCCGCCGCGGAGCTCGTCGAGCCTGCAGTGGTGGCCGGTCGCGAGGCCGGATCCCGCGTTCAGTTCACGATCGAGGTGGACGACGTCGATGCGACGTGCGTGCAGCTGGCCAGGCGCGGCGTCCCGCTGCTCAATGGCCCGATGGATCGGCCATGGGGTGTCCGAACCGCAAGCTTCGTCGACCCGGCCGGCCATATCTGGGAGATCGCAGCGCCTCGTGTTGTCGTGGCCGCAACGTGATCGTTCTGCCGGTCTACTCGACGAAGGCAGGTCGTGGCCAAGCTGCTGTATTCGGTCACCATGTCGCTCGACGGATTCATCGCCGGGACAGCAGCCACGGGCTGGCTGCATTTGCCAGCGAGGCCCAGCTACCGGGCAATTTGGCCTGCGCGAACGAGGGTCGCGACGCCGATCCCCGTCCCCACCAGCACAGCCACGAGGACCGGCAGCCAGAACGCGAGACGCACGAACGACGTCAATGGCGCCGACGGGAGGTCAGTGCCGGGGCTCGCCCCGATAGGTGCCGAACGACCATCGGTTGCCTTCCGGGTCGCGGATCGCGAAGTCTCGCGAACCATAGTCCGTGTCGTGCAGCTCGTCGGTGATCTCTACACCGTGAGTCTGCAGGCGCGCGAACAGCGCGTCCGGTTCGTCGACGACGACGTAAGCCTCGAATGTTCCGGGCCTTATTGGCCACCGGTCGCCCTCGTCGGCGCGCGCCGACCCGAGCAGGATGCCGCCGCCGAGCGGCCAGGACAACTGGGCGTGGTGCACGATGTCGCCATCGGCATACACCACGGTTTCCTCGAACCCCACGACATCGACCAGGAAGCGGATCAAGGTAAGGGCGTCGGTGGCGCGCAACGTGGGCCAGACCTGCGGCGGTGGTGCCTGACTACTCATGACACCAAGTCTGCGTGCTGTGCTGCGGAGTTGCGTTGAACGTTTCCGACCTCGCTGCGCAGCCACGCGCGAGGACTCAGCCCGCTGAATGCGGTGAAGTCACGCACCAGGTGGGACTGGTCACTGTAGCCGCACACCGCCGCGACGTCCGCGCCGCTCGCAGCGAGCAACATCCGGCGGGCACGGTCGAACCGGATCACCCGCGCGGCGGGTTTGGGCGCCAGCCCGATCTCGGTGCGAAACTGCGAGGCGAGATGGCGTTCGCTCCACCCGACGTCGCGTGCGATCGAGGCGATGCTCGCCATACCTCGCGAGCTGCGCAGCAGCCACCACGCACGACGCACCTCCGGTGCGGGCATGCTCGTGCTGTCCAGCCGCCTTCCGAGGTGCTGATCGAGCAACGCGAAACGGGACGGCCAGCCTGAGGCGGCACGCAGCTGCTCCTGCAGTTCACCCGCCGCCCCGCCCAGCAGTTCCAGGGCCGACACGTCGATCCCGGCGAGCTCACCCGCGGGCAGGCCGAACAGCGTGCGCGCGCCGAGCGGGCTGAGTTGCACTTGGATTCCTGATTCCGCTCCGTCGTGCTCAATCACAGCGGGGGATGTGTGCAGCCCACCGACAATCGCCAGATACTCACCCGGCGACTGCGTCGGATCGGGATGCCGGGCGATGCGCAGCGGTTCGTCCACAGTGAAGATCGTGGTCAGGTGGGGCGACGGCAAACCCAGATGGCGCCCCGGCGCGACACCGCGCTGCCGGTAGGCGTGATGCTTTGCGACCACGCGGCGCAGCGGACCCACCGGGCGCGCGGTCACCGCCTCCTGAATCGCCACGGCCACCTGCCCAGCATCCGGCCCGAGACCACGCCGCACAAGATCGGCGCAGGGCACACTCTGGTTCAGCCGGTGCCGTTCTTCGCCTCGTCGGCCGCGGCGAGGACCGCTGGGGCGAGCGCATTGGCGATCAGCTCGTAACCGGTGCTGGAGGGGTGGAACCGGTCGGCGCAGAACAAGCTGACGTCCGCGGCAAAGGCTGCCGACGTGCTGCCCGCTACGTCGGCGACCCGGGCGCCGGCGGCGAGGGCGGCGCTCGTCTGCGCTTGGCGCAGGCGCACGGCGCCGGCCTGCACGACCGCCCGCATCTGGGGTGGGATCCACGGCACCACGCTCAGGTCAGGTGCCGGGGCGACGACGACCTGCGTGCCGCGGGCGCGCAGTGAGCGGACTGCTTCCCCGATCTGGCTGGCCGCCAGGTGCGGCGGCACGAAATGGGTGAGGTCGTTCGCGCCGATGACGATCAGGGCGATCCTCGCGCCCCACGCGGTCGCGGATCGGACTTGAGCGGCCAGCGAATCGCTGCGCGCGCCCGGGATGGCGAATACCCGCAGCTGCGTGGGCGTCCCGGACGCGGTCAAACGGGCGGCGAGCCGAGAGCCGGCGGTGTCGGCCGGGCGGGACGCGCCCTGCCCGTAGGCGATGGAGTCGCCGAGGACGGCGAAGGTCATTGTCATGGCGTTCTGAGAACGCCCGCGGCGGCGCCTTTGCTCCCGGACTCCGCCGCACCGCTAGTCGCCCGCACCGTCCGCCGGTGGGCGCAGAACCGGGCGCAGGTCGTCGAGCCGGTCGAATAGCTGCCAGACGTAGGACGTCGCCCCGTTCTCACGATGCGGGTGCAGATCGGTGAGTGCGGGGTCCTCGACGTAGCTGTCGAAGGCTGCATTGGACTGCCACTCCACCACGATCAGGACCTGACGCGGAGTGACCTCCCCGGTCACGGCCTCGCGGAATTTCCCGAGTGCGACGACCCGGCCACCATGGGCCACCACTTCGATCGCCGACCTCGTGGCGTAGGCGAGGTACTCGTCGCGGTCTGCGATGTCGAAGAGGTTCAGTGCATAGATCGGTCCGCCCGGCATCCCCAGATCATGTCCCGTCCTGCCGTGGTGTCGCGACATCGGATCGGCCGATGGTGCCGGCCCGTTCGATCAGCGCGGGGCCGGCTCGCGTTGTCGACCTGATCCAGCAGAGGAACGGGTCGTGGGAATCTGGGGCGGCGCGACATTTCGCTCGACGAGGTGCAGTTGGGTCAGCGTGCGCTGCGAGCGTCCCCGTCCGATGAAGGAGACGGCCCAGTGCAGAACGGTGGTCACCCGGTTCTTGAAGCCCACGAGATACAGGACGTGGATGGCCAGCCAGAGCAGCCACGCGATGAAACCTGCGAACCGCAGCGGGCCGACGCTGGCCACCGCCCGGAAGCGGGAGATGGTGGCCATGCTGCCCTTGTCGAAATAGTGGAACGGTTCCTGATCCGGTTTGCCGCGCTGACGGCGCCGGATCTGCTCGGCTGCGTACTTGCCCTGCTGCATCGCGACCTGGGCGACGCCGGGATAGTCGTTGAGCGACATCATGTCGCCGATGACGAAGACCTCGGGGTGTCGCGGGAGCGAGCAGTCCGGCTGCACCTTGATGCGCCCACCCCGGTCCAGTTCGGCGCCGCTCTGCTCGGCCAGTGTCGCGGAGAGCGAGGAAGCCTTGACCCCGGCGGCCCAGACGACCGTGCGGGCCGCGATCCGGGTCTGCACGCCGCTCTTGTCCTCGACCGTCAGCCCGCGCTCGTCGACGGCTACCACCTTCTCACCCAGCCATACCTCGATCCCCAGGTGCTCCAGCTGCTGGGCGGCCCCGGCCGAGAGCTTGGTCCCGAAATTTCCGAGCACGTCGTCCATTGCGTCCACCAGCACGATGCGGGTACGTCGGGTGTCGATCGAGCGGAAGTCCTTGGCCAACGTGCGCCGAGCCAGCTCCGAGATCTGCCCCGCCATCTCGACCCCGGTTGCGCCGGCGCCGACGACCGCGAAGGTCAGCCATTCGCTGCGGACCGAATCGTCCTGCTCGAGCTCGGCGAATTCATAGGCGGACAGGATGCGTCGGCGCAGGTCCAGTGCGTCGTCGATGGACTTCAGGCCGGGCGCATATCGCTCGAATTGCTGCTGACCGAAGTAGGACGTCGTGGCCCCGGCGGCGACGATCAAGGAGTCGTACCGTGTTGTCGCCGTGTTACCCCCGGCGGTGGACAACACGGTGCGCGCCTCCAGGTCGATGTCGGTCACATCGCCGAGCAGCACCTGCACACTGGGGTGCCGGCGCAGGATCTCACGCGTGGCCGGTGCGATCTCACCCTCGGACAGGATTCCCGTAGCAACCTGGTAGAGCAGTGGCTGGAAGAGATGGTGTGTCGTCCGGCTGATCAACGTGACGTCGACATTCGCGCGCTTGAGCCGTTTGGCGGCGAACAGTCCACCGAATCCGGATCCGATCACCACGACCCGGTGACGATGCAGGATGCTCTCGGTCATCGATGTCCCCTCGTCCCGCTGCGTACCGGCGGTACCGGCACGTCACGGGTGAGGTACCCGCTGCATGGCCCGCTATCCGCGAATTGTGAGCCGCGTCTATGGGCCTTCACGTGATCTTTGTGGCCTTCGTGATCTCGTACGGAGCGGTGCGGTGGGACCCGTGTTCTGACATCCTCCGCTCCTTTGTGATCGCTCGAACGCCGTCCACTCGGTCCGGGTCGACCGGCTTGGCCGGCGCGGCCACCAGGCGGTGCGTCGCTCGGCGGGTCCGGGAGAATCGGCTCATGACAACGAACGTGCGGGTGATCGGCGCCGGGGTGATCGGGCTGACCTGCGCCACCCGCCTGGCCGAATCCGGCTTCGATGTGGAGGTTCTCGCCCGCGAGATGCCGGCCGAGACGACGTCGGCAGTAGCCGGCGCCGTATGGCTGCCCTACCGGGCGCAGCCGGCCGACCTGGTCGCTGGGTGGGGCCGCGCGACATTGGCCGAACTGCTGCGGATCAGTGCATCCGAGCCGCACGCCGGCGTGCTCGTCCGCGAGGGTGTGTTGCTCTACCGCGAGCCACCCGAGACGCCGTCCTGGGCCGACGCGGTCGCCGGGATCACCGAGCTGCGCCGCGTGCGCGACCCGGCGCCCGGCTACGCCTACGGGATCGAGCTGTCCGCGCCCGTGATCGACGTGCCGGTATATCTCGAGTACCTGCTCGCCCGCCTGCGCCGTGCGGGCGGGACGCTGACCCGGGCCACGCTGGACGCCCTGCCGGGCGACGGCATCGTCGTCAACGCCTCCGGCGCCGCGGCCGGGGGGTTGGTCGAGGACCCCGAGCTGTACCCGGTCAGCGGGCAGACGGCCGTGCTCGACAACCCCGGCCTGACGCAATGGCTGGTCGACGACGCCGAGTACGACGGCGAGATGACCTACGTGCTGCCGCGTTCGGACGACGTCGTGGTGGGTGGCACCGCGACAGAGGGCGGCAGCGACCGTGAGCCCGATCCTCAGCTCGCGGCGCGAATGCTCGAACGCGCCTATGAACTGGTACCGGCATTGCGGACTGCTCGGGTACGCGCGCATCGGGTCGGATTGCGCCCGGCACGTTCGGCAGTGCGCCTCGAATCGGAACAGCGTGGCGACGCGGCGGTCGTCCACTGCTACGGACACGGCGGCGCCGGCTACACGCTCGCGTGGGGCTGCGCAGCGGATGTGCTCGGGCTCGTCGTCGATCTCGCGCGGGGCGGCAGCACCGGTGCGCTTGGATGAACGCGTGACCGACCTCGACGACACGATGCGTTCCTTGGCCGCCGGGTACGGCGTCGTCACCGAGTATCGCGACTGGCGCGGCGAGGACGTCACCGTACCCATGCACACACTGTCGGCAGTCCTGGCCGCGCTCGGGGTCGACACCTCGACTCCCGAGGCGCGCACGGAAGCCTTGCAGCAGCGACGCCTGGCTGCGTGGGCGCGACTGCTGCCGCCCTACGTCGTCACCGGTGAGGGCGAGCCGCGGACCGTCGACGTGCACGTCACCCACGGCGCAGCGGTCGACGTATGGGTCGTTCTGGAGGACGGCGGGTTTCACGCCGACCTGCGTCAGGTCGAGAACATGCGCCCGCCGCAGAACATCGCCGGCCGGCTCGTCGGTCAGGCCACGTTCCAGCTGCCGCCGGAACTGCCGGTCGGCTATCACCGGCTGCACGCGTACAGCGACGGCGAAGAGCGGCAGACTCTGCTCATCATCTCGCCGTCCTGGCTCGGCCTCCCGCAGCGGCTGGGGGCGCGGCGGCTCTGGGGCCTGGCGGCGCAGCTCTACAGCGTGCGCTCGCGACGATCGTGGGGGACGGGCGACCTTGCTGACCTCGCCGACCTCGCGACCTGGGCCGCGGCCGAGCACGACGCGTCCTACGTGCTCGTCAACCCGCTGCACGCCGGCGAGCCGGTGCCCCCACTGGACCCCTCGCCCTACCGCCCGACGACGCGGCGCTTCGGCAATCCGCTGTACCTGCGCATCGAGGCCATTGCGGAGTACACGTACCTCGAACCGTCCGCCCGCGAGGCGATCGGCGCGCTGGGTAGGCGACTGCAGACGTCGCTGGCGGGCGCAGACCGCGTCGACCGCGACGCGTCGTGGACGGCGAAACGGCAGGCCCTCGAAGTCGTTCACGCGGCAGGCTTGACTCCCGCGCGGGTGATCGCCTACCGCGCGTTCTGCCGGCGCGAGGGCGCGGCGCTCGACGATTTCGCGACGTGGTGCGCGCTCGCCGAGACGCACGGCCCCGACTGGCACGACTGGCCCGCCGAGCTCCGTCATCCGCGCGGCGCGGCGATCGCGGCGTTCGTCGTCGAGTACCGCGAACTCGTAGATTTCTACCGCTGGCTTCAGTGGATTCTCGACGAACAGCTCGCCGACACCCAGGCGACCGCGATTCGGTCGGGCATGGCGCTGGGCATCGTCCACGATCTGGCGGTCGGGGTGAGCCCGACCGGCGCCGATTCCTGGGCGTGGCAGGACGAGTTGGCGAAGGGCATCAGCGTCGGCGCGCCACCCGACCCGTACGCCCAGACCGGCCAGGATTGGACGCAACCGCCTTGGCGACCCGACCGGCTCGCCGAGCTGGCGTACGCGCCGTTTCGGGAACTCGTCGCGAACGCGCTGCGGCACTCGGGCGGCCTGCGCGTCGACCACGTGATCGGGCTGTTCCGGCTCTGGTGGATCCCAGCCGGCGTCCTACCGACGCAGGGAACCTACGTGCGCGACGACCACGAGGCGTTCCTGGCAATCCTGACTCTCGAGGCGCAGCGGGCCGGCGCGGTCGTGATCGGTGAGGACCTCGGCACGGTCGAGCCCTGGGTGCGTGTGTATCTGCGCGAGCGTGGTGTGCTCGGTACGTCGATCCTGTGGTTCGAGTTCGACTGGGACGGCGACGGTGCGCCGCTCGCGCCCGAGCGCTGGCGCGAGTACTGCCTGGCCTCGGTGACTACCCACGACCTGCCGCCGAGTACCGCGTATCTCGCCGGTGACCACGTGCGGCTGCGCCACGAGCTGGGGCTGCTGACCCGTCCGCTCGACGTGGAACTTGCTGCCGATCACGCCGAGCAGGCTGCCTGGCTCGACCTGTTACGCGGGCGTGGCCTGCTGGCCGATGGCGCGGACCTCCACGACACCGTGCTGGCGTTGCACCGCGCGCTGCTGGCCGCGCCATCGCGGCTGCGCTGCCTGGCGTTGACCGACGCCGTCGGTGATCGGCGCACCCAGAACCAACCGGGCACGCTCGAGGAGTATCCGAACTGGCGCGTGCCGCTCAGTGGGCCGGACGGCCATCCGATCGGGCTGGAGGACGTCTTCACCAGCGAGCATGCGGCTCTTCTCGCCGAGTCCATGCGGGAGAGCTAACCCTCGCAGGCAACTCCGTCGCCGTCCTTCGTCCAGGCGCTCGGCGCAATCGGCGAATCCGGTCACCGAGCCGACTGGCGTCGACGCCGCCAGTGCCGCGGTATCGACGCGGGTCGGGGCAGACCTTGCGGCGCAGGTGGTCAGTACGCGCGCATCGCATCGTGCTCGGCCCGGGTGATCCACAAGCGGTAGCGCGATGCTCCTGACGCCAGCTGTCCCCGTAGCAGGTTCCCCGCTTGCGGGTCGTCTAAAGGGTGATCTTGACGTTGGCTCCGAGGCGGTTCCTTGTCGACATAGCTCGCGCTGCAAGACGCCGTTGTCAGTGCACGAGGAGCCTGATGGCGACGTCTAGTTGCTGGCGGTAGGCCTCGCGCGTGTCGACCTGGTGTTTGATGCCGATGGATGTGCTGATCAGCGTTTGAGCTACCCGAAGGGCTACTTCCGGTCCTTGACCGATCGCTACCGCCTTCGTGATCAGTTCCTGGAATCGGTCTGGTGCGGTGACCGTGATGGTACCGATCAGGTCGGGGTTGGACTCGATCACCGTCGAAATATCGCGGGTCAGCGGGCCGATGTAGCGGCCCGCCCACTGCTCGAAGGATTGCAGCAGGCGGTCGGTGAGAGGCTGATCGGTGCCGGCCAGGATGCCCTCGACGGCTGCGATGTCGGCCTCTAGCGACCGGGTGACAGCGGCCCGGAACAGGGCCTGCTTGGAGTCGAACAGGAAGTACAGGCCGGGGCGGGAGATGTGCGCGGCATGCGCCACCTCCTCCATGGATGTCTTGCGGTAGCCGTAGCGGGCGAACGTGATCAGAGCCGACTCCAGGACCGAGTCCCGGCGGTGCGGGTCAGCAACGGTCGACGACGAGTGGTTGATCGGGGTGCGGGCCATGCAGCGATAATACGAACTAAACAGAATAAGCGTTGTGCGTATAGTCGGCGCGGTGACTACTCGCGAACTCATCTGCACGCAGTTCACCGCCACCAGCACTGCAGATGAGGTGCTGCACGGCGTCGACCTCAGCGGGCTCCGGGCGATCGTGACCGGGGCGACGTCGGGCATTGGACGTGAAACCGCGCGGGCGCTGACCGGCGCCGGCGCCGAGGTAATCCTCGCTGTCCGCAACACGCAGGAAGGGGAGCAGGTCGCCACCACAATCGCGACGACGACCGGGGCCATGAGGCCTCGCGTCCGACGACTCGACCTGGCCGACAGGAACACTGTCACGCGCTTCGTGGACGCGTGGGAGGGTCCGTTGCACCTACTTGTCAACAACGCCGGGCTCGTCACCGGCGGCCTGGAACGAACCTCGGAGGGCTGGGAGTTACAGTTCGCGACCAATCACCTCGGGCATTTCGCCCTCACCACCGGCCTGCACGACGCACTGGCGCGCGGGGCGTCCACCCGGGACGGGGCGCGCATCGTGTCGTTGAGCTCCACCGCGCACATGCGCTCGGGCGTCGATTTTGCAGACCTGCACTTCGAGCATCGCAGTTACGACCCGCAGATCGCCTACGCGCAGTCCAAGACCGCGAACTCCCTATTCGCCGTCGCAGCCACCCGTCGGTGGGCCTCCGAGGGCATCACTGCCAACGCCGTCAACCCTGGTGGCGTGGCGACCGGACTACAGCGGAACTTCACCGCGCAACAGAAGGAGTCCCTCGACGCCGCCGAAGCCGCTGGCGTCTTCACCTACAAGAGCATCGAACAGGGGGCCGCCACCAGCCTCGTCGCGGCAGTCGCTCCGCAGTTCGCCCACACCGGGGGCCACTACCTCGACGACGCCCAAGAGGCCTACACCGTCGCCAATGACGCCGACCTCGCCCACCACCCGCATGGCGTGAAGGAATGGGCGCTTGACGCCGATGACGCTGAACGCCTCTGGGACGTCTCGAACGACCTTCTATTTGCTTGACCAACAACGCCGCAGCGCGGGCGCATCCCGAAGATGACAGCCGGCTGGCCAGTGTCAGAACTTAGCAGTGACGTCCTGCGTGGGCGGGTGAAGAAGTTGACGAGGTTTCCATCGGTGTCGCGGAACACCACTACTGCCCGTCAGCCTCTTTGAGCGTCGTGGGTGTCGCGAGCGGCGGTGCGACGTCGACCTCACCTCCACAATCTTGCCCAAGAAGGCGTTGTTCAGTTCGAACTCGCTGAGGACCCTTGGCAGCGCCGTCATGACGTCATGGTGCCCGGGACCACCCCACCGGCGAAGCGTCGAACTTTGCCGACGTGCTCCCAGCGATGACGATCAACTGGGCGTGCCTACGACGTCCTCGCCGACGTCGGGCCGGATGCGCGCCGTTCGAGTGGGTGGCGTCGTGCCGGGCTCAGCGATCGGGTGAGGGCTCATGACTGCGCCAGGCTCGGTAGCCAGGCGGCGATCGCCTCGCCGATCTCGTGGGGGCTGTCCTCCTGGATGAAATGGATGCCAGCGACGGTGGTTTCGGTCTGGTTCGGCCAGGTGCGGGCGAACTCTCGTTGGGCACCGCTGAGGATCGTGCCCGGCTCGGCATTGATGAACAGCTTCGGCACCTGCGAGGTCGACAGCCACTCGGCATAGGACTGCACGATATCGGCCACGTCGGCCGGTTCGCCCTCGATGGGGATCTCCCGCGGCCAGGTCAGAGTCGGGCGGCGGCCCTCCCCAGGGTCGTTGAACGGGCGGCGGTACTCGTTCATTTCCTGTTCGGACAGGGTGCGGATGATCGACGCCGGCACGATCACCTCGACGAACAGATTCTTGGTGAGCACCATCTGCTCGCCCGCATCCGAGCGCAGCGCCCGGAAGATGTCGCGCGCCGACTCCGGCCACTCATCCCAGCTTATGGGGCGAACGATCGCTTCCATGTAGGCGATGCCGGCAACGCGGTCACGGTGGCGATTGGCCCAGTCGAAGCCCAGCGCCGAGCCCCAGTCGTGGATGACGAGCGTGACGCTGTCGCCCAGATCGAGTTGATCGAGAAGGCCGTCGAGGTAGTCGCGATGCTCGGCGAAGGTGTAGCGACCGGGGCCTGGGTCATCGAGCTTGTCCGAATCGCCGTGCCCGATCAGATCCGGCACGATGCAGCGGGCCTGCCCGGACACGTGCGGCACCACGTCGCGCCACAGATACGACGAGGTCGGGTTGCCGTGCAAGAACACGACAGCGTCCCCGGTTCCGGACTCGTGGTAAGCCATCTGCTTGCCGTTCACGGTCTTGTACTGCTTGGTCAGCGCTGCGACGGTCATGTCAAAGAACCCTAGACGGATGAACCCGCGTCAGCGATGCGCTCTCGCCCTTGCAGTGACTTGAGCGGTGCGCCGGGGAAGCTGTTCACTGCGTTCATCTTGGGCCGCGGGTGGTGCGGATCATGTGGCCGGCGGTCGGGGCGGGCGGATCGATCTCGGGCGTGACGGGGGCTATTCGAGGGCGTCGGCGAGCGCGGTCAGGGATTTGACGATGGTCTGCGGGGGTGGCCGGAGGGTGTCGAATAACCCTGCGGAGCGGTCCACCCATGCCGTGCGCATGCCCGCCGCCTGTGCTCCGATGACGTCGAACGGGTTGGAGGAGATGAGCCGGACCTGCCCGATCGGCCGGTCGAACCGCTGGGCGACGTGCTGGTAGGTCCGTGGAGCGGGCTTGAAGACCTGCACTTCGTGCACGCTGACGTAGCCGTCGAACCACCGGTTCAGCCCGGCCGCGGCCATCAGTGGCTCGAGCATCCGGGGGGAGCCGTTGGAGAACACCATCATCGGGTGGCCCCGCTGCTTCAGTCGGGTCAGGCCGGGTTCGACGTCGGCGAAGCGCTCCAGGTCGTTGTACTGCGCCATCAGCGCGTCCTTCTGGGGTTGGGCGAGTTCGCGGCCGGCGGCGGCCAGGGCGTAGTCCAGAGCCTTGCGGGTTAGCTGTTCGAAGTCCTCGTACTCGCCCATCGCGGTCAGCCGGAAGGTGTACTCCAGCTGCTTGTGCCGCCACACCTCGGCCACCCTTAGCGCCTCGTCAGGCAGGTCGTGCTCCAGGCGGGTCCAGATCCGGATCGGGTCCACCAGCGTGCCGTACATGTCGAACGCGAGTGCTTCGGGTGTCGCGCTCACGTCGTGGCCACGAACTGCGCGAGCACGGCGGCGAACTCCGGGCCGAGGTCCTCCTGCAGGAAGTGCCCACCGCCGGCGAGGGTCACGTGCTCGCGGCCGGCCGCTCCCGGCACGAGCTTGTGGAACATCCGGTCCCCGCCACCGGCGATCGGGTCGGCGTCAGAGAACGCGGTGAGGAAGGGCTCGTCCCACGCCGACAGCACGGCCCAGGCGCGCCGGTTCGCCTCGGCCGCCGGGTCGTCCGGGGTCGGCACCAGCATCGGGAACACCTGGGCACCGGCCTTGTAGGTGTCATCAGGAAACGGAGCGTCGTAGGCCGCGACCACGTCGGGCGGCATCGGATTGCGGCACCCGCCCGCGACGATCCGGCCCACCCGCAACTCCGGGGTGTCCTGGGAGTAACGCTGCCAGGCGAGGAAGGCCTCGCTCATCGGGTGGTCCCCGGTCGGCGGGCCGGTGTTCACCCGCAGTCCGGCCGACGCCAGCGGCGGGATCGTTGTGCGGTAGGGGAATGACCAGGACGGCTCGCCGTGCAGCAGCAGCACCGTCTCACCGCCGCGTGGCCGCTCGTCCAGGTGGGCCACCCGCAGCCGGCCACCCTCACCGTCCTCCACCTCGACGTGGTGCGGTAGGCAGGGGAAACCGGGCAGGTCGGCGAACCGGTCGTCGGGCGTGCGAAGCACGTGCATAGCAACTCCAGAGGCGGCGAGATCGGTCAGTTCGGACCGTACCTCCCCGTGACACCAAGTCCTGAGCGGCCACCAGGGCCACCGTGAGCTGAGAGTGATCGTGCAGCCACGGCACACCGTCGCCACCAGCGGCAGGCCGTGCCGCCGGCAGCGTGCGCATAGCCCGATCTCGCAGGTCACGTTCGGTGGACGCAGCTGGCGCGACGACCGGAATACCGCCCGGGACATGGTGGCGAGCTTCCCGGTGATTGAGTCGACTGCACGAGCTGCTCTGGTACCTGAGGCAGGCGACGGCCCTGCCGGTGCCGGTAGCTCTGCACGACGGCATTCTCGCGGCGTGCGCCGAGACCGAGCGTCTGACCGGACTGCCCGCCGACGGTCTCACCGCTCTCGATCTGGACGCGCACGGTCGCCGGGTGGTCACCCCGGCCGTCGGGCACCGAGTAACCGGCGTCGGCATCGCCGGAACTCGTTGACGCGGGCGGGCTGGCCGAACCCAGCCAGGTATGCGAACATATGTTCGTGTCGGATCACGGTCACATCCTGCACGCCGACCTGGACTCGTTCTATGCCTCGGTGGAGCAGCGCGACCACCCGGCGCTGCGTGGGCGTCCCGTGATCGTCGGAGGCGGCGTCGTGCTGGCCGCGAGTTACGAGGCGAAGGCCTTCGGCATCGCCGCGCCGATGGGCGGCGCGCAGGCCCGGCGGCTCTGCCCGTTCGCGGTGGTGGTGCCACCCCACTTCGATGCCTACCTGGAAGCGAGCAGGGCGGTGTTCGCGATCTTCGCCGACACCACGCCGTTCGTCGAGGGGATGTCGGTCGACGAGGCGTTCCTGGACGTCGGCGGGTTGCTCAAGGTGTCGGGCACCCCGCTCGAGATCGGAACGAAGCTGCGTCGCGACGTACGCGAGAAGGTCGGGTTGCCGATCACCGTCGGCGTGGCACGCACCAAGTTCCTGGCCAAGGTGGCGAGCGCGGTGGGCAAGCCCGACGGCCTGCTCTCGGTGCCCCCGGCCGGTGAGCTGGATTTCCTGCATCCGCTGCCCGTTGAGCGGCTGTGGGGCGTCGGGCGGGTCACGGCCGCGAGGCTGCACGAGCGCGGCATCAGGACCGTCGGAGATGTGGCAGCGCTGGAGCAGCGCGCCCTGGTCGCCATGCTCGGCCCGGGCGCCGGGCGCCACCTGCACGCCCTCGCGCACAACCTCGATCCACGCCCCGTGCGTGTCGGCCGGCGGCGCCGATCGATCGGCGCGCAGCGGGCGCTGGGCCGGTCGCGGCTGAGCGTCGACGAGATCGACACCGCCCTCGTCGCTCTGGTCGACCGGGTGACCCGGCGGTTGCGCAAGGCCTCGCGGCAGTGTCGCACGGTCGTCCTGCGGCTACGTTTCGACGACTTCACCCGGGCGACTCGCTCACACACGCTGCCCGGGCCGACGGATGAGACCGCGGCGCTGCTCGGTGCGGCGCGGCACCTGCTGGCCGGTGTCGCGCCACTCATCCGCGCGAGTGGGTTGACGCTTGTCGGGATCTCGCTGAGCAATCTCGACGATGCCCACGTCGTGCAGCCGGAGTTGCCCTTCGACGCACCGGATTTCCGGATGCTGGACGCAGCCATGGACGGCGTGCGCGCCCGCTTCGGCTCCGCCGCCCTCACCCGTGGCGTTCTCCTCGGCCGCGACCCCGGGATGAGCGTGCCATTGCTCCCCGACTGACCTGCACGAGTTCGCGGCGTCATGCGGGGACGTCGGCGAGAGGTGGCCGGCGGGTGAACGGGTTACCGCAACGATCCACGGCGTGGTGTCCACGCTTAGGGTGGTCGAGTGAGCAGTCCGGGAAATTCGCCACGCACCGCGATTCTGACGGTCGACGACGATCCGGGGGTGTCGCGTGCTGTCGCCCGTGACCTGCGCCGTCGCTACGGCGACAACCACCGCATCGTCCGCGCCGAGTCCGGTGCCCAGGCGTTGGACGCGTTGCGCGAGATGAAGCTTCGCGGCGACGTGGTGGCGGTTCTGCTGGCCGATTACCGGATGCCGCAGATGAGCGGGTTGGAGTTCCTCGAGGCCGCCATGGATCTGTATCCGGCCGCCCGACGGGTGTTACTCACCGCGTACGCGGACACCGGTGCCGCGATCGACGCGATCAATGTCGTCGACCTCGACTATTACCTGCTCAAGCCGTGGGATCCACCGGAGGAGAAGCTCTACCCGGTCATCGACGCGCAGCTCGAGTCGTGGACGGCCGAGGACTACCACCCCGTCCCCGAAACCAAGGTGGTCGGCCACCGGTGGTCGGCACGTTCTTCCGAGGTGCGAGAGTTCCTCGCGCGCAATCAGGTCGCGTACCGGTGGTACCTGTCCGATTCGCCGGAGGGCGCGCGCCTGCTGTCCGCCGCCGGTTCGGACGCGCAGTCGCTGCCTCTGGTCGTCACCCCGGACGGCCAGGCCCTGGTCGAGCCGAGCAACACCGAGCTGGCCGACCGGGTGGGGCTCACCACCTCCCCCGCCAAGGACTTCTACGATCTCGTCGTCATCGGCGGTGGCCCGGCCGGACTCGGTTCCGCGGTGTACGGCGCGTCGGAGGGTCTGAAGACGGTGCTCGTCGAACGAACGGCGACCGGCGGCCAGGCGGGGCAGAGTTCGCGCATCGAGAACTACCTCGGCTTTCCGGACGGCGTCTCCGGCGCGCAGCTGACCGAGCGTGCGCGTCGGCAGGCCGTGCGCTTCGGCGCCGAACTGATCACCACGCGGGACGTCGTCGGGCTGGAGGTCAACGGGTCGGCCCGCACGGTGCGCTTCGACGACGGCGCGTCGATCGATGCCCATACCGTGATCCTGGCGACGGGGGTGTCGTACCAGCAACTCGGCGCGGAGGGGGTCGACCGCCTCACCGGCCGCGGCGTGTTCTACGGCTCGGCGCTGACCGAGGCGGCCAACTGCGCCGAGCAGGACGTCTACATCGTGGGCGGCGCGAACTCCGCCGGACAGGCCGCCGCATACCTGGCGCGCGGTGCCCGTTCGGTGACCCTGCTGGTGCGCGGCAGGTCGTTAGAAGCCTCGATGTCGTACTACCTGATTAAGCAGCTGGCCGAGATCGCGAACATCAACGTGCGCACCTGCACAGAGGTCGTCGCCGCGCACGGTGACGCCCACCTGGAGCGGCTGACCTTGCGCAGCAGCGAGACCGGCGAGACCGAGGAGGTCGACGCCGGCTGGCTGTTCGTGTTCATCGGCGCCGCGCCACGCACTGGCTGGCTCGACGGTGTCGTCGTGCGCGACGGGCGCGGGTTCGTCGTGGCCGGCCCGGACCTCGGCACGGACGAGGCACGCCCACCGGGATGGAATTTGGACCGCGCACCGTTGCACCTCGAGACCAGCGTGCCGGGCGTCTTCGTGGCCGGTGACGCGCGGGCCGAGTCGGCCAAGCGCGTCGCGTCCGCGGTGGGCGAGGGCGCGATGGCCGTGATGCTGGTGCACCGCTACCTCGAAGGTCTGTGACGGAGCAAATTGTGACCGATTCCCTGATCTGCGACGTCGACGAGCTGCGCACGTTGTTCCTCTTCGAACAACTGGACGACCAGCAGTTGCAGTGGCTGTGCGAGCACGGCCACGTCGAGGTCCACGAACCCGGTTTCGTCTTCCGGGAGGGCGACCCGGCGACGTGCTTCTACGTCCTGCTCGAAGGATTCATCGTCATGTCGCGGCACGTCGGAGAAGACGAGGTCGAGATCGGGCGCACGGATCAGCGCGGCGTGTACGGCGGAGCCTGGTCGGCGTACCTCGGTGAGCGCGCGCCGACGACGTACCCGGGTTCGATGCGCGCCCTGACGCCGGTGCGGCTATTCACGCTGAGCGCGGCCGACTTCGCATCGCTGATGCGGGACTGGTTCCCGATGGCCGTCCACATGCTGGAAGGTCTGTTCTACGGTCAGCGCGACACCCAGCGCGCGGTCGGCCAGCGCGAGCGGCTGCTGGCCCTCGGCTCGTTGTCGGCGGGGCTGACGCACGAGCTGAACAACCCTGCTGCTGCAGCGGTACGCGCGACATCGTCGCTGCGTGACCGGGTTGCCGGCATGCGCCACAAACTTGCCTTGATCGCGGGTGGGGCGTATGACCGCCACGTGCTCGAGACGCTGATCACGCTGCAGGAGGCGGCCGTCGAGCACGTGGCGAAGGCGCCCGACCTCAGCCCGCTCGAAACCTCCGATCTGGAGGACGAACTGTCGGACTGGTTCGACCAGCACGGCATCACGGGCGGTTACGACCTCGCACCGACATTCGTGCAGTCCGGCCTCGACATCGCGTGGCTCGACCAGGTTGCCGAGATGCTCGACGCGGCGACCCTCGAGGGCGCCGTGCGCTGGCTGAACTACACCCTCGAGACCGAACTGCTCATGGCTGAGATCGAGGACTCCACGACGCGCATCTCGACGCTGGTCACCGCCTCCAAGCAGTACTCGCAGCTGGATCGCGCGCCCTACCAGGTCATCGACGTGCACGAGTTGCTCGAAAGCACCCTGGTGATGCTCAGCCGCAAGATCGACAAGGGCGTGCAGGTCGTGAAGGAGTACGACCGTTCGCTGCCCGACGTGCCGGTCTACGGTGCCGAGCTGAATCAGGTGTGGACGAATCTGATCGACAACGCACTGCAGGCGATGGACGGAACGGGGACGCTGACGCTGTCGACCTCCCGAGTGAACGACCACGTCGAGGTCGTTGTCGCCGACACCGGTCCGGGCATTCCGGCGGCGGATCTGCCGCGCGTGTTCGAACCCTTCTTCACCACCAAACCGGTGGGCCAGGGAACCGGACTGGGTCTTGACATCTCGTGGCGGATCGTGGTCGACAAGCATCACGGCGACCTGTCGGTGACCTCCGAGCCCGGCAACACCCGCTTCCGCGTCCGCCTGCCCATCCGAGGTCCTGAAGGGACAACCGATGACCGAGCCAGTTGACCCCAGCGTCGCACCGAGCGGTACCGGCTGCGCCGAGTGCGATGCAGCCGGCGGATGGTGGGTACATCTGCGCCGCTGCGCGCAGTGCGGGCACATCGGCTGCTGCGACTCCTCGCCGTCGCAGCACGCGAGTGCGCACTGGAGCGGGTCGGGTCATCCGATCGTCCGCAGCTTCGAGCCGGGCGAGAACTGGTTCTGGGACTACAGCAGCGAGCAGTACTACGACGGACCGGAACTGGCTGATCCCCAGCACCATCCACTGGACCAGTCGGTGCCCGGTCCGAGGGAGCGCGTGCCGTCGGACTGGGCGCACCACGTCAACTGACCGCGGGTCATGCGTGTCTGGACACGGCTGCGCGAGCGTGATGCCCACGGTGCGGCGCTGCGGCGGGCAGCGCGCGCTGCCGTGGTGGGAACACTGCCCAGCAGTGCAGCCCTAGCGAAACGGTGATGGCATGCGGGAACAGCGTGAACGCGAGCTGAAGTTCGACGTCCCGGTCGAATGGTCGATGCCCGAACTCGACGCCTTGGTCCCGCCGGGCGGCGACCTCGAGGCCGAGACGTTGCATCTGCAAACCACCTACTACGACACGGCAAGCTGCAGCTTGTTGGCGCGCGGGGTCACTTTGCGCCGGCGGTCGGGTGACGCAGACGCGGGCTGGCAGTTGAAGGTGCCGGACGGCAATGCGCGCACCGAACTACGGCTGCCGCCTAACGCAGGAACCGCTGTCCCTGCCGAGATGCGCGACCTCGTCGTGGGCCTGCGTGCCGGGTCACCGTTGCGCCGGGCCGCGACCCTCGAGACGACGCGGGTCGTCCACCGCATCAGGTCTGCTATGGGTGCGGTGTTGGAGATCGCCGACGACACGGTGCGCGCGACGGCATTCGGCGCGGTGCCGGTGCTCAGCAAGTGGCGCGAGGTGGAGATCGAGCTGTTCGACGGCTCGGAGGACGATCTGGCGGCTGCCGCACGATACGTCGGGTCGTCCGGACTGACCCCAGCGGTGACGAGCTCGAAACTCGCCCGCGCACTGAACTACACGCGCACCGGGGCGCCGCAGGCAGATCCCGGGTCGCTGCCGGAGATCGTGCAGCGCTACCTCACCGCGCAGTACGACGCAATCGTCCTGGGCGACATCGCGCTGCGGCGTGGGCACGATGCGATTCACCAGGTTCGGGTTGCGACGCGGCGGCTGCGCAGTGCGCTTCGTGGCTTCGACGCTCTGTTCGAGGCCGACCGGGGGACGGCCCTGGCAGCTGAGCTGCGCTGGTACGGCGGTGTACTCGGAGCGGTACGCGACCACCAGGTCCTGCGCGGGCACCTGCTCGGGCGCGTCGACGAGCTGGGGGAGATCGCCGAGCCTGCCACGGCGAGGCTGACCAGCGTTCTGGACGACGGTGAGGAGCAGGCGCTCGCTGCGTTGCATCGGGCGATGAGCGGACGCCGTTACGTGGCGTTGCTCCGCGAGCTCCATGCGTGGTGCGAGGTACCACCCCTGCTCGATCCCACCTCGTCACCGGCTGCGCTCGCGCCACTGGTGCAGTCCATCGATCGGCGGCGCCGCAAGCAGTTGAGCCGCTGGTCTCAACGCCCGGACGACGAAGAGGCCATGCATGACGCGCGCAAGGCTGCCAAGCGTGCCCGCTACGCCGCCGAGTTGGCCGGCCCGGTCCTCGACACCTCCGTGATCAGCGAGCGTACGGAACGGGTGCAGCGGCGCCTCGGCCTCGCGCAGGACTGCGTCGCCGCCTCGCAGCTTCTCCTGCGGGCGGCCTCCGGCGCTGAGGGGGAGGAGGGTTTCGCGCTCGGCGTGCTCTGGTCGGCGGAGCAGGCCGAACTCGACGAGCTCCGCCGGAAGGCGCGGCGCACGCTCAAGTGAGGGTGCGGGCGGGTTAGCTGCACAGCTCGCGCGGTCGCCGCGCGCGGAAGGCGGGTCCGATCCGGTTTGTGCGGGCTGGGGTGTCACCGCCGATAGGCTCTGCGTGGCCGCAAATCGGTAGATACGGCACGCCCTCGTGCCCCCGACCAGCAATGGAGTTACCCGTGAGTGTCAGTCTCGTCAAGGGCGCAAACGTCTCCCTCACCAAGCAGGCGCCCGGTCTGTCCGCAGTCGTTGTCGGCCTGGGCTGGGACGCCCGCACGACCGACGGCCAGGCTTTCGACCTGGATTCCAGCGCCATCGCCTGCACCGCGGCCGGACAGGTGGTCACACCGGGGCACTTCGTGTTCTTCAACAACCTGACCAGTCCGGACGGCGCGGTGCAGCACTCGGGAGACAACCTGACCGGTGAGGGCGGCGGCGACGATGAGCAGATCCGCATCAACCTGGCCGGGCTCGGCGCCGAGGTCGACAAAGTCGTCTTCCCGGTCTCGATCTATGATGCCGACAGCCGCGGGCACTCCTTCGGTCAGGTGCGCAACGCCTTCATCCGCGTGGTGAACCAGGCCGACGACAAGGAACTCGCCCGCTACGAACTGTCGGAGGACGCCTCCACCGAGACGGCCATGGTCTTCGGCGAGGTCTACCGAAACGGCAGCGACTGGAAATTCCGGGCCGTCGGTCAGGGCTACAGCGCGGGCCTCGCCGGCATCGCCCGCGACTTCGGCGTTCCCCTGTAACCCGCGCCCGCAGGCGCTCTGGTCGTCCCGCAGGCGCGTCGGGAACCACCGTGGCCCCTCGCTCGTCGGTTAGGGTCGAGGGGCCAGCACGTCCCCGCAGCAACAGTCAGCGCGAAAGTCACCGTCGAGCAGGAGGAAACGATGAGCGTCAGCCTGAGCAAGGGCGGCAATGTCTCGCTCACGAAGGAGGCGCCCGGGCTGACTGCTGTCCTGGTCGGCCTGGGCTGGGATGCGAGGACCACGAGCGGCACGGATTTCGACCTCGACGCCAGCGCGCTGATGCTCAACACCAGCGCCAAGATCCTCAACGACGAGTCCTTCATCTTCTTCAACAACCTGACCAGCCCGGACGGGTCCGTCGAACACACCGGCGACAATCTGACCGGTGAGGGCGAGGGCGACGACGAGGTCATCAAGGTCAACCTCGCCGGGGTCCCCGCCGAGGTCGACAAGATCGTCATCACCGTGTCGATCTACGACGCCGAGAACCGCAACCAGTCCTTCGGCCAGGTGCGCAACGCCTACATCCGGGTCGTCAACCAGCAGGGCGAGGCCGAGATCACCCGCTACGACCTGTCGGAGGACGCCTCCACCGAGACCGCGATGATCTTCGGCGAACTCTACCGCAACGGCAGCGACTGGAAGTTCCGCGCGGTGGGCCAGGGCTACAGCACGGGGCTCGCAGGCATCGCCCGCGACTTCGGCGTCAACGTCGGCTGAGCTGACTGATTCATGTTTCTGCGTACCTTCGGCGGCTCACTGGTCATCGCCGCGATCGGACTGATCCTCGGATTCCTCTACGGAGGTACCACCGGCCTGGCCGTGACCGCGATCCTCGCCATCCTGGAAGTGTCACTCTCGTTCGACAACGCGGTGGTCAACGCGACCGTCCTCGAACGGATGAGCGCTTTCTGGCAGAAGATCTTCCTGACCGTCGGCGTCGCGATCGCCGTCTTCGGCATGCGGCTGGTGTTCCCGCTGTTGATCGTCGGCATCACTGCCAAGCTCTCGCCGGTCGAGGCGGTCCGACTGGCGTTGGAGAAGGGCGACGCGGCCAAGAAGGGCACCTACGGCTACCTGCTGCACGAGGCGCACCCCGCGATCGCTGCGTTCGGCGGGATCTTCCTGCTGCTGCTCTTCTTGGATTTCATCTTCGAGGAACGCGAGATCACCTGGTTGACGCCGATCGAGAAGGTGCTTGCCAGGATCGGCAAACTGGACCAATTGTCGGTGGTCGTCTCGCTCGTGGTGCTGTTCGTCGCGGCCGAGACGCTGGCCCCGGAACACAAGGTGGCGACAGTCCTGGCCTCGGGCGCGCTCGGCATGGCGACCTATCTGATCGTCAACAGCCTCGGCGAGTTCTTCGACGTTGGAGCCGACGACGCGGAGGACGGCGCCGAGAGATCCTCGCGCGGCAAGACCATGGGCGTCGTCGGCAAGGCGGCGTTCTTCCTCTTTCTCTACCTCGAAGTATTGGACGCGTCGTTCAGCTTCGACGGGGTGGTCGGCGCGTTCGCGATCACCTCTGACCCGATCATCATCGCCATCGGCCTGGGTGTCGGCGCGATGTTCATCCGGTCGCTGACGGTGTTCCTGGTGCGCAAAGGGACGCTGTCGGAGTACGTCTACCTCGAGCACGGGGCGCTCTGGGCAATTGGCGCACTGGCTGTCCTGCTGTTGATCACCATCAAGTACGAGGTTCCCGAAGTCGTCACCGGCCTGATCGGCGTCGGGTTCATCGCCGCTGCATTCATCTCCTCGGTCCTACGCAACCGGCGCGAACCCCAGGAATCCCACGAGCTCGAAATCGAATCTGCGCCGGTCTGAGCGAAGGCGGTCTGCGATGGGCATCGACTACACCAAACGTCCTGCGGCAACCCCTGCCGCCGAGTCACCACCACCACCACCACCACCGGCTGCGCCGTCGGCCACGGGTGGCCGCGTCGTGCTGACCAAGTCCGCGCCGACGGTGTCGCTCACCAAGAACTCGTCGACCGTCGGGACGCTGCGGGTGAACCTGAACTGGAACGCGCGCCCGCCGGCCAGCGGTGGATTCTTCAAGAAGATGACGGCCACCGGCCTCGACCTCGACCTCGGCTGCCTGTGGGAATTCACCGACGGTACGAAGGGCGTCGTCCAGGCGCTGGGACGAGCGTTCTTCGCGCATCCGAGCGACATGCGCGATCCGGTGATCTGGCTCGACGGCGACGACCGGTCGGGCAGTGTCGCGGGCGGCGAGAACCTGTTCGTCGACCTGCGGCACGCCGATCGCATCCGGCGCGTATTGGTGTTCGCCCTCATCTACGAGGGTGCCGCCAACTGGGCCGCCGCCAACGGTGTCGCCACGCTGTTCCCGGCGCGTGGTCCGGAGGTCGAAGTACGCCTCGACGATCCCCGCGAGGGGGCCCGGGTGTGCGCGATCGCGATGCTCGAGAACGTGGGCGGCGAACTGGTCGTCCGACGCGAGGTGAACTACATCAACGGCGGCCAGCGCGCGCTCGACGAGGCCTATGGCTGGGGGATGCGCTGGGCGGCCGGTCGAAAGTAACCGGTCGCAAAATAACCGGTCGCAAATAACCGATCGGTCGCGAAGAGAGGGAGCAGTCCGGTGAGTGTGAATCTGAGTAAGGGCCAGACCGTGTCGCTGACCAAGAGCGGCGGTGGCACGCTCTCGCAGGTGCGGATGGGTCTCGGTTGGGACGCCGTGCGCAAGAAGGGACTGTTCGGAAGCCGTGCGCAGTCGATCGACCTCGACGCTTCGGCGCTGTTGTTCGACGGTAGCGGCCGGTTGCTCGACCAGGTCTGGTTCCAGCAGCTGACCAGTCAGGACGGCTCTGTCCAGCACACGGGGGACAACCGCACCGGCGCAGGGGAAGGCGACGACGAGTCGGTCCGGGTGAACCTGGCCACGGTGTCGCCCGCCGTGCAGACGATCGTGTTCACCGTCAACTCCTTCACCGGCCAGGACTTCAGCCAGATCGAGAACGCGTTCTGCCGGCTCATCGACGAGGCCAACGAGACCGAGATCGCTCGCTACGACCTCACCTCGTCCGGAGCGCACACGGCCCAGATCATGTCCAAGGTCGCCCGCGACGGCTCCGGCTGGTCGATGACCGCGATCGGTGCCATCGCCTCGGGGCGGACATTCCATGATCTGCTGCCCGCCATCGGCGCTCACCTCTGACCCTGCCGTACTACCGTCGTTGCAGTAACGCCTCGTTCGACCTAGGAGATCGCCACATGTCCGAGCTGGACCTGGGTTCCACCCCGACACAGCGCACTACCGCGGCGGCGAGCGCCCCGGCCCCGGCGGCAGGTGGTCTCGTCCTCGCGCCCCCGGCGCCGGTGCCAATGGTGAAAGAGGAACAGGCGGTCGGCGCCGTCCCGGTCGACGATGCGACAAAGAGCGAACTGGCCCAGAAGGCGGCGGCCTTCGCCGACGAGCTGGCCAGCATCGACGCCCGCTCCCCCGAGTTCACCAAGAAGATCGACACGATCACTTCGATGGGGGACAAGGACCTGCGTGCGTCGGCAGCGGTCTCCAGCCGGATGTTGGACCGTCCCGCCGCGGCCTTGAAGGCCAACAAGGGCGGCGGCGACGCGCAGACCCGGGTCGCCAGCACGCTCGTCGATCTCCGCGGGACGATCACCGAGCTCGACCCGAACCGAGCGGATCTGTCCGGCGCGAAGAAGGTTCTCAAGTGGCTGCCGGGCGGGGACAAGATTCAGCGCTACTTCGCCAAGTACGAATCGGCTCAGTCGCACCTGAACGCGATCATCAAGTCTCTCGACTCCGGGCAGGACGAGCTCCGCAAGGACAACGCCGCCATCGAGACCGAGAAGGCCAACATGTGGACGACCATGGGCAAGCTGAGCGAGTACAACGCGCTCGCCGGCGCGCTCGACGAGGCCGTCACGCAGAAGATCGCCGAACTGGAATCCGCCGGGCACACTGACGACGTCACGGCATTGAAGTCCGATGCGCTGTTCGCCATCCGTCAGCGGCGACAGGACATCATGACGCAGATGGCCGTATCAGTGCAGGGCTACATGGCACTCGATCTCGTCCGAAAGAACAACATCGAGCTGATCAAGGGCGTCGACCGCGCGCAGACCACCACCATCTCCGCGCTGCGCACGGCGATCATCGTCTCGCAGGCCCTCTCGCGCCAGAAGCTGGTGCTCGACCAGATCGGCGCGCTGAACGCGACGACGTCCAACCTTATCGAGTCGACGTCGAACCAGTTGCGGATCCAGGGCGCCGAGATCAACCAGCAGGCGGCGAGCAGCACTATCGACGTCCAGAAGCTGCAGGCCGCGTTCGACAACGTGTTCCAGACGATGGACACGATTGACACGTTCCGAGCGCAGGCCGTCGACAGCATGGCGCAGACCGTCACGGCGCTGGAGGGCCAGATCGAGCGGGCCAAGCCGTACCTCGAGCGCACCCGCCGCGGCGAGGGTCAGTCCTCGCAGATCGGCTCGTAGCGATCCGATCCGCCCTACTACTGTTGGTTGCGTGACATGGTTGCGGCGCGGTCATCCGGTGGCGCCACCGCCCGTCCAGGATGACCCGGGTGACACTCCTGCGGCGCTGCTGAAGAGCATGTTCGAGCAGGTGCACGAGGTGAACCGCAATGCGGGCCGGTTGCCGAGCGAGGCGGTCGTCGTCGCGCGGCGGCTGCTCGACGCGGTTCGCGAACTCATCGAGACCTCCGCGGACCGCGACCTCGACATTCGCGCGATCGTCTCGCTGAACGGCATCCTCGGCGATTATCTGCCGACCACGCTGCGCGCCTACCTGGCGCTCGACCCGGATGCGGTCGACACTCCCCGGCCGGGCGGCACTGCGCCCTCGCAGGCGCTGATCGAGCAGCTCGACGTGCTGTGGGCGTCGGCGATGGACCTGCTGGACGCGACCCGTGCGCAGGACGCGGATGCGCTGATGACGCAGGGCAGCTTCCTGCGGACGAAGTTCAGCGGTTCGGACTTGGATCTGTGAATGGCTGAGATGAAGCGGGGCGCGAATGTCGCCCTCACGCGGGAGATCCCCAATCTGCGTGGACTGGTCGTCGGTGTCAGCTGGAACGCGGGCCACGAGTCGGCTCTCGCGGACAACCTGGTGATGGCGACGATCCTGACCGATTCGGCCAACCGGGCGCTGTCCAACGATCATTTCGTCTTCTTCAACCAGCTCAGCTCACCCGATCTGTCGGTGCAGAAACTGGAGCAGGCGCTCGGTGGCGATCAGGAGCAGGTGGAGATCGACCTGGGGTCGGTGCCGGCCCAGGTCGAGCGCGTGGTGATCGTGATCTATGTCAACGACGGCCCGGCGCAGCGGCGCACCCTGGGACAGCTGAAGTCCTGCCGCGTGCGGGTGCTGAACCTGGCCGACAACGCTGAATTGGTCCGCTCGGAGGAACTGGCCACCGTATTGCGCGAGGAGACCGCGCTGGCGCTGGGCGAGGTGTACCGGCACGACGGTGGCTGGAAGTTCAAGGTGCTCGGACAGGGTTACTCGAAGGGCATCGCCGGCATCGCCAGCGACTACGGCGTGTCGCTCTGATGCCTCTCGACCCGTCGAGTGCTCCGGCCCGCGGCGATCTGCCCTGGCTGCGTCACCGGTCGCGACCGAAGGCGCCGCCCGCTCTGGCGGACTTCATCTCCGGACGCGCCACCCGTCCCCCCCGTCGCGCCGACCCGGCACCAGCGCCGGCTGCTGTGCCCGCCGCTGTGCCCGCCGCTGCGTCCGTCTCGAGGCGGGCCGCGACCGCGTCGTCATCGCCATCATCGCCGTCGTCGTCGTTGGATCTGGATGCCCCGCCGGCCCGGCACCCAGCTCCCACGCCGGCACCTGCCACGCCCGCACCTGCCACGCCCGCACCTGCGGTTCGCGCTGCTTCGTCGTCGCTGGACCTCGACGCGCCGTCCGCGCCGCCCCCGGCCACCCCAACTGCACGCAGGTCGTCCGTCTCGCTCGATCTGGACGATGCGCCGCCCCCGCACCCGCGGGCGGCGACCCCGGTTCCCGGACCGTCGAGCGGGCCTTCGCGTCGTACGCGCGCGGAGGTCCGGGTGCACGCCGGCGAGCGCTTGCTGCTGTCCCCGACCGAGCCCACCTGCACCCTGAGCCGATTGCAGACCGGCATCGGTTCGCTGACCTTCGACGCCGCGTGTTCTGCCGAAGTCGGCGATCTGCGGCTGGGCGCGATCTATGAGCTGTTCTCCGGCCCCTGCTCGACCGTGCAGTTGGCTCAGGGCAACCGGGTGGCGCCCCCGAACTCCCGGCGTCCGGTGATTCTTGCCAGCCACGAGCGCTTCGAACGAGTGGCGCTCGACCTGCGTCAGTGCACCGATGTGCGGCGGCTGGTCCTGTACGCGTTCTCGGAGTCGCGTAAGCCCCTCGCGTGGGGCGGAACGCTGATCACGACGACCTTCGGCGGCGGCCGGGCGGAGTTACCGCTGGACACATTGCAATCCGGTGATATCGCGGTCCTGCTTTCGCTCTACAACGTCCACGGCGAGTTTGTGCTGCGAGCTGAGATGCAGACCCTCTTCGGCGAGGCCCGCGAGGCGGCACGTGCCTACGGCTTCGAGCGCATCACCTGGCTCGACGACCGCACGCCGGTGGACTGACGACCAGGGGCCCTGCGCCAGGGCAGCACCGGACGGCGTTTGCCCACCGCTCGTAACCACTCGCCGATCCAGGGAAACCTGGCGGATTCCCCGAGGTCGTACCGGGTGCCTGGTCGACCTAGCTCAGCTCGAGCACGATCGGGCAGTTGGAGATGCCCGGCAGTGCCCGGATCCCGCCGAACTCTTCATTGCGCGGGCCGGCGCCCCCACTCGTCAGCTCGCCGTGCTCGATGCCGCGGGTGATCTGCTCGTCGCTGGTCAACCGCTTGCGCTCGCCCGCGCGGATCGCGGCCGGCGTCCACACCGCGGGGTGGATATCCCAGACCGGGCTGTAGTCGTTGGAGTCGGGCTCCTCCGAGGTGATGTTCAGCGGGTCGCCCTGGCCGAGCAGCGCGGACTGCAGGCCCTGTCGCTCGGGGTTGTTGACCCCCAGCGGTCCGTTCACGATCGGGAAGATCGCGGCGCGGGCAGAGGTGTCGCGGCTCTGGTCGGCCACCCTGGGGGCGGCGTTGAGGTTGGGCGCGAAGGTCGATCCCTCGATCGCGGCGATCAGTTCGACCGAGCCCTCCTGGTGCAGGTACTGGATCGGCTTGCCGTCGTAGAACCCGTTGAACGTGTCGAGGGTGACCCGCCGGCGGCCGTAATCGATCGCCACGACCGCGTCGTGCTTGCCGCTGGCGTTGGCGACGTGGGTGGCGTTGAGCACGGTGTGCCCGTCCGGGGTGACCAGCGGGCTGTACGCTCCGATGCCGCGGGCGCCGGGCACTGCCTTCGCCGGCGGGAAGCCGGTCGGGCCGGGCACCACGACCCGCGTGGGCGAGAAGTCCACGGTGTCGTCGAACGTGAGGTTGCGCACGTCCCCCCGGGCATGCTGCACGGCCCGGGTGCCGAGGGCGATAGTCAGCTTCTCCGCCGTGTTGATGCCCAGCCGCTCGGCCTGCTCCTTGTTGGAGGACTCGGTGAGGACGTACCACACGGTGCGTCCGTGTGCCATCCCTCGGTACATCGGCAGGGTGACGGTGCCGGCCTGCCGGTTTATCGCCAGCGCGCTGTCGATGAAGATCTTGCCGCTCGCGGACGCGGGCGCGGCGGGCGCGACTACCACCGCGGCCGCGGCCGCGATGGTGGCTGCAGCGGCGCCGCACAGGCGCCGACTCACTCGGTTCATGCTCGTCCTCCTTGCTGCCCGGGTTGTTCCGGACAGGGTCCTGACCGTAGGCAGGTGAGTGGTCTAAGATCGAGGTCCGGTGAGATACCGGAATGGGGGACCACTTGCCGTTCAATGCCGCCGAGGTGCTGATCCCGCTCGACCGGGCGCCCGGCGTCCCGGTGCGCCGGCGCCTCGCTATCGGCCTGCGTGACCTGATTCGGTCCGGCCAGCTCGGGCCCGGGACGGTGCTGCCGTCCACGCGGGTCCTCGCCCGGGATTTGCAGCTGTCCCGAGGGGTGATCGTCGACGCTTACGCGCAGCTGGTCGCCGAGGGTTACCTCGACAGCCGGGGTGGCTCGTGCACCCGCGTCGCTCCGGGTGCGGTCGCCGGTGCGCCGCAGGAGCGCCGCCAATATCCGGAGCAGCGCGCCGCGGCGCCGCTGACCGACCTGCGGCCAGGGGCGCCGGACACCGCGGCGTTCCCACGCGCGCTCTGGTTGACCAGCCTGCGCGCGGTGCTCACTGCCCTGCCCGCCCGTGAGCTCGGGTACGTCGAACCGTGGGGCTGTTGGGCGCTGCGGTCGCAGCTCGCCGGCTACCTTGCCCGGGTGCGCGGCGTGATGGCCCGCCCCGAGCAGGTCGTCATCGTAAACGGGGTGACGCAGGGGCTGACCCTGCTCCTGCGCGTCCTGGCCGCTGCCGGCCACACCAGCGTGGCCGTGGAGGACCCCAGTAACGCCGTGCAGCGGCAGGTCGTCGGCCGCTACCTGCCCCGGCTCGTGGACGTGCCGGTGGACGCCGATGGGCTGCAGGTCGACGCGCTGGCCCGCACGCCGACCCGGGCGGTGGTCGTGACGCCAGCGCACCAGTACCCCACCGGGGTGGTGATGTCTCCCGCGCGGCGCGCCGCTGTGCTGCGCTGGGCCCGCGACCGGGACGCCGTTGTGATCGAAGACGACTACGACTCAGAGTTCCGCTACGACGGTGACCCTATTGGCTGCCTGCAGGGCCGAGACCCGAGCCGGGTGGCGCTACTTGGCTCAGTGAGCAAGACGCTCGCTCCCGGGTTGCGCCTGGGCTGGGTGATCCCGCCGCCTCAGCTGCTGTCCGAACTGCAGAGCGCCAAGCGGGACGACGACTTCGGCTCCCCGGTGCTCGAGCAGCACACCTTCGCCCGGCTGCTCGACGGCGGTGGTTACGACCGGCACCTGAGGCAGGTGCGCCGCCAGTACCGGCGGCGCCGCGACGCGCTCGTCACCGCGTTGGCCGAACACCTGCCCCGGTGGTCGGTGATGGGTACCGCTGCGGGGCTGCACCTGGTCGTCACGCTCCCCGGGGAGCTCTCCGAGGGTGCGGTGGTGCAGGCCGCCGGGGCGCACGGCGTGCTGGTGCTCGGTCTGTCGTCCATGCGGGGGGCGGTGTCCGGCGACCCCGCGCTGGCGCTGAGCTATGCCCGCCATCCCCCCGAGCAGCTAGCCGAGGCGGTGGCCGCGCTCGCGGCGGCGGTGGCCGACCTCGACCCCGCAGCGGCCGCCGCCGAGGGGCTCCCGCGCGGGTCGCCGACCGGCACCTCGGCGCTGGATTACTACTAGTAGGGCGTACTGCCCGGGGAGGTTGCCAAGCGCGGCGTGCACCACCGACGAGGCGGCCGGCGCGCTGGGCGCCGCGAGTGCTGAGCGCCTACCGGGTACCTGCCGTCCTGGGAGGGGTCAGTGATGGCTTAGCCCGTCGCTCGCCGGTTGGCTGGACCCGACCGCAGCCGGCCGTCCTGGACCCCACCGCCGCCCTGCTTCCCGCGATGACGCCCGCGGCACCGCGCATCATCACCGTTGCCTGCCAGCCATCCCGCACGTGGCCGTCGACGGGGCTACCACGGCGTTCGCACTGTCGTTGGCCGAGGCTTTGTGGGCCGAGACCAAGCTGCTTCCGCGCCGGACCGTCCCGGGATCGCCGAGCGGACCGTGCGGCGATCCCAGCGACAACGACGCGCCCGTCTCCGCCGCCTCAGGCTGAACGCGGGCCCGAGCAACTCCCGCAGCCAAGCAAACCGGCCGGCGCCCGCCCCTGGTCATCAGCTATCGGATACAGCTGGAGGACGGCGTGCTGGTGTCCTCGGCATGGGCCCTCGGTGGTGTGCCGGTTACCGATCCGCCACCGAGCACGCTGCGGCAAAGCCCCGCCATCACGCCGCCCTGTGCTTTGGCCTCGAGCACCACACTGTGCGCGAGCATCGCGCCACCCTCGACCCGCATCGGTTCGCCGCAGGTCCCGATCAAGCGTGGCTCGGCCCGGCCCACAGGTTGATGCTGGCCTCGACGGCGTGCCGGTCGATCGAGGTCAGCTCGTCGGCGCTGAAGTGGTGTAGGTGTCTGGATCGGTTTGTCGTTGCCGAAGTCGTGCCACAACCCGAGAGCGACCGCGCGACGGTGCGGCAGGGCGGCTCTGCCGCGGGACGCGGAACGGCATGGGCGCGTTCCGCGGAACGCGGAGCCGCAGCTGAACACGTTGGGGCGTGCGCTGACCGGGCGCGGCGGAGACGGTCAGCCGGCGCGCAACCTGATCGCGCCGGCCGGCAGCCCGGTTTATGGCGCGGCGGCGTGAACCGATGCCGGGTCGATCAGCTTCTTCACCGTCTTGCCGTCGGCGAACTCGCCGATCGCGCGCATCTCCCAGGCGGTCGGGCCGGTGCGGCGCAGCATCGCCATGAGCACACCGGTGCGCGCCTCACCCTGTGACAACTCGTATCGGACCAGTTCCTGATTGTTCGTCTCGTCGACGAGGCGGCAGAACGCGCGGGAGACATCGGTGAACTTCTGCCCCCTGAAGGAGTTGATCGTGAACATGATCGACGCGACATGGGCCGGCAACGCGCCGAGGTCGACCCGGATGCGCTCGTCATCGCCCTCACCCTTGCCGGTGACGTTGTCACCGGTGTGCTGCAGCGCGCCGCCGAAGTCCGTGAGATGGAGAAACCAGACGATCTCGATCTTCTTGCCAGACGCGTCGAACGCGATGGCGGACGCGTCCAGGTCGATGGCGCGCTTACCGGGTGCGGGGTCCCAGCCCAGGCCCATCACGACCTTGGTCAGCGGACGGGCGCCGGACTTGACCAGACTCACGCGCTGGGACTTGACCAGGTTGACCGGACCGCCGTCGAGCGTTCTCGCGGCCGGCGCGCCACCAACCGGTTCGGCAGCGAGAGGCGGGGGCGGGGGCGGCGGGGGCGGCTGGTACCCCGGCGGAGGCGGCGGCGGAGGAGGCGGCCGGTACCCAGCGGGCGGTGGGGGCGGCGCGGACCCAAGCGGTGCCGCCACAACCGGCGCGGCAGGCGGCGGCGGGGGCGGCGGGGGCGGCGTAGCCTCGTCCACGCTGATCCCGAAGTCGCCGGCGAGTCCCGCCAGCCCGGTCGCGTACCCCTGGCCCACCGCACGGAACTTCCAGGTGCCGTTGCGGCGGTACAGCTCACCGCTGACAAAGGCGGTCTCGGTCGAGGCGGTCATTTCGAAGCGCGCCAGTTCGGACCCGGCGAGGTCGGACACCACCAGCTCGAGGCCCGACACCTGGCCGAACGTGCCGCCGTCGACCGATGCCGCCAGGACGATGCGTTCGATGTCGGCGGCAACTGCCGAAAGGTCGGCTTCCACCGAATCGGCACCGGGAACCTTGCCGACGTGCCGGACAGCGCCGCCCGGGTGGCTCGGCTGGTTGTAGAAGACGAAGTCGTCGTCGGAGGCGACGTGACCATCCGCGCGCAGCAGCAACGCCGAGGCATCGACGTCGGGCGTTCCGGCACCCGGGCGCCACCGCAGGACCGCTCGGACGCCGGGCGCATTGATCGCGACATTCGAACCCTTGGTCATCGACGTCATGACGTGCTGCCCCTCCGATCGGGGTCTGTCCGTCGCGAAGGACGAACAGCTGCGGACCGCGGGGTTACCGCCACGTTTACAGATCTGGTCGAGCGGGTCATGCCTGGATGGTGCCAGAGACGCCTTTGCGTCGGGCATGCAAGCATGGTCTGCGATGCGCCACTTCAACTTCCTGGACGCCGCCGATCGTGCGCGGCTCTTCCACCGTGCCCCCGAACCGTTCGGCACGGATTCGCACCCCGCGATCCTGGCCGTGGGGCTGGGCGCGACGCTCTACAGTCCGGCGATCCGACCCACCATCGCTGCCGACGTCGTGCGCCGGTGCGCGCAGGGCGTCACCAGCGTCGTGCTGTGCCTCGAGGATTCCATCGCAGACGCAGAGGTGGACGACGCTCAGGTCAACGTCATCGCGCAGCTGCGTCAGCTGGCTGATTCGGGCAGCGACTTGCCACTCGTGTTCGTCCGCGTGCGCACACCGTGCCAGATCCCGCTCATCGTCCGCGGTGTGGGCGACGCCGTCCGGGTGCTGACCGGGTTCGTCGTTCCCAAGTTCTCCGACAGCAACGGCCTCACCTACCTCGATGCCGTCGCTGCGGCGAGTGAGCCCGCCGGTCGGCAGCTGTTCATGATGCCGGTGCTCGAGTCGAAGGACATCGTGTACGGGGAAATCCGCATCGCGACGCTGCTGGCAGTGCGTGACCTCCTCGACAAGTACCGCCATCAGGTGCTGGCCGTGCGAATCGGTGCCACCGACATGTCCGCCGCTTACGGCCTGCGGCGCTCACGAGACCACACGGTCTACGACGTCGGGCTGATCGCCCAGGTCATCACCGACGTCGTCAACGTGTTCGGTCGCGAGGACGGCGGGTACCTGTTGACCGGGCCGGTGTGGGAGTACTTCTCCGGCAGCGAGCGGCTGTTCAAGCCGATGCTGCGCGAGTCGCCGTTCATCGAGAACGACGAGCGCAAGCTGCGTGCCGAACTCATCGCAAAGGATATGGACGGGCTGATCCGCGAGGTGACCCTCGACCGCGCGAACGGGCTGACCGGCAAGAGCGTCATCCACCCCACACACGTGGCGGCCGTGCACGCCCTGTCGGTCGTGTCGCATGAGGAGTACCTCGACGCGACCGACATCCTGAACACGGCCGCCGGCGGGGGTGTCGCGTCGTCGGCGTACCGGAACAAGATGAATGAGAGCAAGCCGCACACCGCGTGGGCACGGCGCCTGCACCGGCGTGCCCGGGTGTTCGGCGTCGCCAACGAGGACATCTCGTTCGTGGACCTTCTCGGCGCGTCACTGCATCAGTGAGCGAGCCTCGGCGAGCGAACCAGGCGCACGGGGCGGCAGCGCCGGGATTCCTCGAGCGGCAGTTCGGGGTGCGGGTCGACGGTGCCGACGGCCTGGTCGAGCTGGCGCTGCGCCGCAACCCGCGACGCGCCCACCTGCTGGTGTCGACCGTGCTGGGCAAGCATGTGCCGACCGACCCGCGCATCGTGCACGACACCGGCTTGCGCCTCGGAGCGCTGGTGGCCACGCAGCTGATCGCCCCGGCCGGGCTGGTCATCGGCTATGCCGAGACCGCAACCGCGCTGGGTCAGTGCGTCGCTGAGGAACTCGACGCGGACTACCTGCACTCGACCCGTCGCGAAATGGCCGGTGTCGCGGTGGCCGGCAGGTTCGAGGAACCGCACAGCCACGCGACGGGGCACCTGCTGTTGCCAGAGGACGCCGAGGTGCTGCACCGTCGCGCTCCGCTCGTCCTGGTCGACGACGAACTGTCCACCGGGGTCACCGCGCTCAATACGGTCGAGGAACTGCACCGGCTCTGCCCGCACACGCAGTACGTGATCGCCGCTCTCGTCGACGTCCGCAGCGCGGCCGATCGGGCCCGGGTCGACGCGGTCGCCGCCCGGCTCGGCGTCCCCATCGACGTCGTCGCGCTCGCCGCGGGAAGCGTGAGCTGCCCGGACGATTTCCCGTCTCGCGCCGCCAGCTACGTCGCCCGTGCAGCCGACCCGTCGGTGTCGCCCGTCGGGCGGGCCGACGCGGTCCGCATCGCGGACCCGTGGCCGCCGGACGTCCGCGAGAGCGGTCGGCACGGTTTCTCACCCCACGACGTAGTCAGGGCGCACGACGCGGCGACGGCGCTGGCGCGACGCATTGCGGCGAGACTTGCCGGTCCGCGGGTGCTCGTCCTCGGCACCGAGGAGCTGATGTACGCGCCGCTGCTGCTGGGCGTCGCGTTGACCGGGCTCGCATCTGACGTCCGTTTCTCGACCACGACCCGCTCGCCGGTGCTCGCGGTGGACGAGCCCGGTTACCCGATCCGTACCCGGTTGACGTTCCCGGCATCGGACGCGGGCGGCGAGCGATACGCCTACAACGTCGGTGCGGCGGCGGGCGGGCAGTCGTTCTCCGACATCGTGCTGGTGGTGGACGAATTGGGCGACACCCCCGAGCTCGAGACAGGATTGATCGGTGCGTTGCGGGGCGTGTGCGAGCGGGTTCACGTCGTCGTGCTGCCGACGTATCGCCCGCCGCCGCCGCCGCCGCTTGTCGGACCGGACTTCGGCAGCTACCGCGCGGACGAGGTGTCCTGGCTGCTGACCGATCTCTCGGATGCCGAACTGGAGGCACCGACCGAGGAGCGCGAAGAGGCGATCCAGTCCGGCGGCGCGCACTACGCCGAATCGCTGCCCGTCGAGTACCAGCCGACGGCCGAGTACCAGGCGTTGTTCGCCGCGGCGCTCGAGGAGTCGGCGGCCCGGGTCGCCCGAGCGGTCGGCGTGGTCACCGAGCTGGTGCTCGACCAGCGCGGACCTGGGGTGGTGCTCGCGTCCCTCGCGCGCGCCGGGACCCCGGTCGGCATCCTGATCCGGCGATGGGCCCAGTTCGCGCACGGCCTGAACGTGCCACACCACGCGGTCAGCATCGTCCGCGGCAAGGGCATCGACGCTCGCGCGCTGGACTACCTCGCGGCGCATCACGACCCGGGCGACATCGTGTTCATCGACGGCTGGACGGGCAAGGGCGCCATCGCCCGCGAACTGGCCGCCGCCGTGGACGACCGCTTCGACCCAGGCATGGCCGTGCTCGCCGACACCGGCTCGTGCGTATCGCTTTACGGCACGCGCGAGGACTTCCTGATCCCCTCCGCCTGCCTGAACTCCACCGTCTCCGGCCTGGTGTCACGCACCGTTCTCAACACCCTGCTGCTCGGGCCTGGGCAGTACCACGGCGCGAAGTTCTACCGTGAACTCGCTGACGTCGACGTGTCCAACGATTTCCTGGACGCGATCACGGCCCGGTTCGCCGGCGTCGCTGACGCCGTCGCTGCCGACTGGCCGCGGCTGCGTGACAGCGACCGCACCCCGAGGTGGACGGGGTGGGCGGCGGTAGCCGACATCAGCACCCGATACGGCGTCCACGATGTCAACCTGGTCAAGCCGGGCGTGGGCGAGACGACCCGGGTGCTGCTGCGGCGGGTGCCGTGGCGCGTCCTCGTCCGCCCGGACCGGGCGCCTGAGCTGGGGCACGTCCTGCTTCTGGCCGACCAGCGTGGCGTCCCCGTCGAGCAGGTTCCCGACCTCGCCTACAGCTGCGTCGGGCTCATCCACCCCCGCTACACGCGCGGCGCAACCGGCGCCGACGGCCGGAGCGTGCGATGACGACAGTGCTCGCGTCCGACCTCGACCGCACCCTGATCTACTCCGCGAACGCGCGGGCGCTCGGCGACGACGACGCCGAACTGGTATGCGCCGAGGTCTATGACGGCAGGCAGGCGTCGTTCATGACTGCGACCGCAGCGGCGCAGCTCACCACGGTCGCGGCGCGCGCCACCTTCGTGCCGGTGACGACGCGGATCCTGGCGCAGTACCGGCGGGTCCAGCTACCCGGACCGGTGCCGCGCTACGCGGTCGTCGCCAACGGGGGAGCACTGCTCGTTGACGGCCGGCCCGATCCCGCGTGGACCAAGCACGTGGCGCTCGGGTTACGCGCCTCCTTCCCGCTGGACGCTGTCTGGGACCACCTCGGACAGGTATGCCGACCGGAGTTCACCGACAAGCTGCGCAATGCCGACGGGCTGTTCTGTTACGCCGTCATCCACCCGTCCCGCCTGCCGGCGGACTTCATCGCCGACGCCGGAGGATGGGCGGCGGAGCGGGGATGGACCATGTCACTGCAGGGCCGCAAGCTCTACTGGGTGCCCCGCTCGCTGACCAAGAGCGCCGCCGTGGCGGAGGTGGCCCGTCGCTGCGACGCGACCCAGGTGCTGGCCGCGGGAGATTCGCTGCTCGACGCAGACCTCTTGCTCGGCGCCGACCGGGGGATACACCCCCGGCACGGCGAACTCTACGAGCAGGGGTGGTCCGCGCCGAGCGTCACCTGCACCACAGCGAGCGGTATCCGTGCCGGCGAGGAGATCGTCGCCTGGTTCGCAGCGACCTCCTCATCGCCGCGCACGGCCCGGTGATCAGCCGCGGCGCCTGACCAGCCGCAACACGATCAGCAGCAGGATGAAGCCGCCGGCAACCGGCGCGAGGCGCTTGGCCACCGCCGGACCCGCTGAATCCAGCAGGTTGATCGGCTCGACCTCCGGCCGCGCAGCAACGGGCGCAGGTGCCGATCGCGGGGTACTCGCCGCAGTCGGGTCCGCGCCCGCCGCAGTGGCTGCCGGCGTTGCCGATGCGGGGGCCGCATCGACGACCGGAGATGCTGGGCCGGCCGCAGCCGCAGCCGGTGCCGCCGGCTCGTCACCACCCCCACCGAGCTTGCCGGCCAAGCAGTCGGCGAACTGGCCGATCAGCTTGTTGCCCACGTCCACCATCACGCCACGGCCGAACTGGGCCGGCTTGCCGGTGATGTCGAGCTCGGTCGTCACCTCGACCTTGGTGGCACTGCCGCCCTCGTCGGTGAGTGTGGCCGTCACCTTCGCCGAGGCCGTGCCGTTCCCGCGGGAATCACGACCCTGGGCGTTGATCACTGCCCGGTGGGCCGTCTCGTCCTTCTCGATGAAGCTGGCCTTGCCCTTGTAGGTGAGCCCGATCGGACCGAGCTTGACCTTCACCGTGCCGGTGAAGTTGTCGCCGTCGATGGAGTCGATGGCGGCGCCGGGCATGCACGGTGCTACCCGCTCGATGTCGAGCAGCACCTTCCAGGCTTCGTCGACGGGGGCGGGAACGGTGAAGGAATGCTCGAGCTGCACGGGATTCAGACTCCTGCTGCGGTGAGGACGGCGCGCTTGGTCAGCACGCGGGCAAGATGCTCACGGTAGTCGGCCTTGCCCGAGAGGTCGCTCGGTGCAGTCGTGCCCTCCGCCGCATGCTCTGCCGCGGCGCCCACCGCATCGGCCGACGCGTCCACACCGGACAACGCCGACTCGACCGCGTGCGCCCGCAGCGGGGTGCTGCCCATGTTGGTCAGGCCCACCCGCGCCTCGGCGATCGAACCGTTCGAGCGTTTGACGACCGCCGCGACCGCGACGATCGACCACGCCTGCGCAACGCGGTTGAACTTCTCATAATGCGAACCCCAGCCGTCCCCGAGCTTCGGGACTCGGATCGAGGTGAGAATCTCGTCCTCGGCCAGAGCCGTCGTCAGGTAGTCCTGGAAGAAGTCCGCCGCGGCGATCCGCCGCTCACCGGACGGCCCGGACGCGACGAACTCGCAATCGAGCGCGAGGGCGACGGCGCCGAGATCACCGGCCGGATCGGCATGGGCCAGCGCGCCGCCGAAGGTGCCGCGGTGACGCACCGCCGGATCGGCGACGGTGGCCGTGGCCTGCGCGATGACCGGGGCGAATTGCTGCACCAGCGCGTCGTGCATGACGTCGTCGTGCGCGGTCATGGCCCCGATCACGATGGCGTCGCCGTCGTCGCGGACACCCTTGAGCTCGGCTATGCGACCCAGATCGACGACGGTGGTCGGGTAGGCCAGGCGGAGCCGGAGGACCGGGATCAGCGATTGGCCGCCGGCCATCACCTTCGCGTCCTCGCCGGCGCCCGACAGTGCCGACACCGCCTCGCTGACGGAGGTCGGCGCGACGTAGTCGAACGACGCGGGGATCACGCGGGGCCTCCGCGAAAGTGCGGAGCGTTGATTGCGAAGCAGCTTCGTGGGGTGTTCACAGGGAACCGCCCTCTCCGTCAGAGGTGGAGGTACTTGCGCCGCCGTAGGCGTTGGTGCCCTCGTCGGCCCGCTCGGACTTCTCCGAACCGTGGATGGCCCGCCAGACGCGCTCGGGCGTCATCGGCATCTGCACGTCATTGACGCCCCACGGGCGCAGCGCGTCGACCACCGCGTTCACCACCGCCGGCGTCGAGGCGATCGTGCCCGCCTCGCCGACCCCCTTGACCCCGAGCGGATTCGTCGTCGACGCGGTCTCGGTGCGCTCGGTGGTGAAGGACGGCAGGTCGGCCGCCGAGGGCACGGTGTAGTCGACGAACGTGCCCGTCGTCAGGTTGCCTGCCTCGTCGAACACGGCTTCCTCGAACATCGCCTGCGCGATGCCTTGGGCGAGCCCGCCGTGCACCTGGCCCTCGATGATCAGCGGGTTGATAGGAGTGCCGACGTCGTCGACGCAGACGTACTTGCAGATCTTGGTGAAACCGGTCTCGGTGTCGACCTCCATCGCGCACAGATGCGTGCCGTGAGGGAAGGAGAAGTTCTCCGGGTCGTAGGTGGCGTCGGCGTCCAGCGACGGTTCCACCCCGTCCGGCAGGTTGTGCCCGAGGAAGGTCGCAAAGGCAATCTCGCCCATGGCGATGGTCGAACCCGGCGAGCCCTTGACCTTGAACGAGCCACCCTCGAACTCCAGGTCGTCCTCGTCGGCCTCGAGCAGGTGAGCCGCGATCTTCTGGGCCTTGGCGACGACCTTCTCCGCGGCCTTGACGATGGCGATGCCGCCCACGGCCAGCGAGCGCGAGCCGTAGGTGTCCAGGCCCTTGGGCGAGGACTGCGTGTCACCATGGATGACCTCGATGTCCTCCCAGGCCACGCCGAGCTTGTCCGCGACGATCTGGGCGAATGCGGTCTCGTGCCCCTGGCCGTGAGCGCTGGAGCCGGTGACCACCTCGACCTTGCCGGTGGCGAGCATCCGGATGGACGCGTGCTCCCAGCCGCCGGCACCGAACGCGAGCGAACCCAACACCCGCGACGGGGCCAGGCCACACATCTCGGTGAATGTCGAGATGCCCAGGCCGAGCTGCACCGGATCTTTCCGCTCGCGCCGCTCGGCCTGTTCCCGGCGCAGTTCGTCCCAGCCGATCAGCTCCAGCGCCTTGTCAGTGGCGGCCTCGTAGTTGCCGGAGTCGTAGGTGAGCCCGCACACGGTGGTGAACGGGAACTCTTCGTGCGTGATCCAGTTCTTGCGGCGCAGCTCCATCGGATCCATGCCGAGTTCGTCGGCGAGTTCATCCATGATGCGCTCGATGCCGAACGTCGCTTCCGGACGACCCGCGCCGCGGTAGGCGTCGGTGGCGGTCTTGGTCGTGAACACTCCCTCACAGACGAACCGGTAGGCGGCGAACTTGTAGATCGAGTTGAACATGAACGCGCCGAGCACCGGGACGCTCGGGCCGAACAGCCGCAGGTAGGCCCCCATGTCGGCCAGCAGGTGCACGTCCAGGCCGGTGACCGTGCCGTCCTTCTTGGCGGTGATCGTGATGTCCTGGATCTGGTCGCGGCCGTGGTGCGCTGACATCAGCGACTCGGAGCGGCTCTCGGTGTACTTGGCCGGCTTGTTCAGCTTGCGCGCTACGAGGGTGGTGATGACTTCCTCGGGCGTCACGGGGATCTTCCCGCCGAAGCCACCACCTACGTCCGGAGCGATGACGCGCACCTTCTGCTCGGCGATGCCGAGCGTGGCCGCGAGCAGGGTGCGCAGCACGTGCGGGATCTGGGTGGCCGACCACATGGTCACGCCGTCGCCGATCGGCTGCACGACCGTCGAGCGGGGCTCCATGAACGCCGGGATCAGCCGCTGCTGGATGAAGCGCCGCTTGACGGTCACCTCCGCTCCGGCGAGCGCTGAGTCGATCGGCTCGCCGGTGCCGGCGGCGCCGGACTCGAACGCCCAGGTGTACGAGCGGTTGGACTCGGTGTTGGGATGGACGAGGTCGGCGCCGTCCTTGAGGGCCTCCTCCATGTCCAGCACCGCGGGCAGCTGCTCGTAGTCGACCTCGATGCCCTCGAGCGCGTCCTGCGCCTCGACCTTGGTGCGGGCGGCGATGACGGCCACCGCCTCGCCGACGTGGTTGACCTGGGTCACGGCCAGGCTGGGTGCCCCGGGGTTGACCAAGCCCTCCGGTGCGAACGCGCACGGCAGGTTGCCCTGCGTCTCGGCGAAGTCCTGACCGGTGAAGACGGCGATGACGCCGGGGCGTCCCTTCGCCTCGTCGGTGTTGATCGACGTGATCTTGGCGTGCGCCATGGGGCTGCGCAGGATCGCCAGGTGCACCATCCCCGGCAGGGTCATGTTATCGGTCCAAGTGGTGCGACCGGTGATGAGGTGGTAGTCCTCCTTGCGCTTGCGCGCCTGGCCGATTTCCGCGGTTGCCGGCCGTTCCTCGACTGCTGTCATGATTGCGCTCCGGTCCCGGCGACTGCCTGCACGGCATGCACGATGTTCTGGTAGCCGGTGCAGCGGCAGAGGTTGCCTTCGATGCCCTCGCGGATCTCGTCCTCGCTCGGACTGGGGTTGTTCTTCAACAGGTCGCGGCAGGCCATGATCATTCCCGGCGTGCAGTAGCCGCACTGCAGCGCATGGTTCTCGTGGAAGGCCTGCTGCATCGGGTGCAGCGTGCCGTCCTTCTCGAGGCCCTCGATCGTCGTCACCTCGCCGCCATCGACCTGCACGGCAAGGATGGTGCAGCTCTTCACGCTCTTGCCGCCGAGGTCGACGGTGCACGCGCCGCAGTTGCTGGTGTCACACCCCACCACGGTCCCGACCTTGCCCAACTGTTCGCGCAGATAGTGCACGAGCAGCGTGCGGGGTTCGACGTCATCGGAATATACGACTCCGTCGACCGTGAGACTGATCTTGGTCATGCCACCTCCACGAGAGCGAACATTGTCGTCGGTGCAGGGGCAGCCGGATGTCCTCCGCCTGCCTGTAAAACGCCGACACAGCGACGCTACCGAACGGACGCACACAACACGACCATTCGTTCGGTCAGGATTCGACAGCCATTTCGCCGAACGTGAGCGATTCGTGGTGAATCGGGCCGTCCAGGCGGCGCAACGGCGCCCCGGAGCCACCCCAGCGCACCCCGATGATTTCGGCAGCCACCGAGATCGCGGTCTCCTCGGGCGTCCGGGCGCCCACATCCAACCCGATCGGGGCGTGCAGGCGACCCAGTTCCTCGTCGGTCAGTCCCAGCTCGCGCAACCGAGCGGCGCGGTCCTCGTTCGTTCGGCGCGATCCCATCGCGCCGACATAGGCGAGCGGCATGCGCAGTGCCAGTTCGAGCAAGGGGACGTCGAACTTCGGGTCATGGGTCAGTACGCACACGACGGTCCGCTCGTCGACCTCGGTGTCGGCCAGGTACCTGTGCGGCCAGGCGACGATCACCTCGTCGGCCTTCGGAAAGCGCTTCGTCGTCGCGAAGGTCTCGCGCGCGTCGCAGACGGTGACCTGGTAGCCGAGGAACGACCCGACGCGGGCCACGGCCGCGGCGAAGTCGATAGCGCCGAAGACGATCATGCGGGGTCGTGGCGCGTAGGCAGCTACGAAGATCGCGAGGTCGTCGCCACGACGCTCGCCGTCCAGGCCGTAGTGGACCGTGCCGGTACGCCCCTGGGCGAGCATGCCGGTGACGTCGTCGCGCACGGCGTCGTCGAGGCGAGCGCTGCCCAGCGATCCGCTGACGGTGTCCGGGCCGACGACGAGGCGGTTGCCGATGCGGGCCTCGTCGCCGCTGATGACGGTGGCGACGGCGACGGGGATGCCCGCGCGGATGTCGTCGGCGACCTGGCCCAGCTCGGGGAAGCTCTGCTGGCTGATCTGCTCGACGAAGATGTCGATGATGCCCCCGCAGGTCAGACCGACGGTGAAGGCGTCGTCGTCGCTGACGCCGTAGCGCTGCAACCGGGCGAGGCCGTCCTCCCGGGCCGCGGTGGCTAGCTCGAACACGGCGCCCTCGACGCAGCCCCCCGACACACTGCCCACGGCAGAGTCATCCGGGCCTACCAGCATCGCTGCGCCGGGCTGGCGCGGCGCGGACTTCCAGGTACCGACAACGGTGCCGATGCCGACCGTCTTGCCGGCGCGCCACCAGCGTTCGAGTTCGTCGATGACATCACGCATGACCAATGACCTCCACCAGATTGCGCAGGGCGTCCATGTTGTGCCCGGCGATGAGCTCGTCCAGGTAGGGGAGCGCGGCCACCATGCCTCCCGTCGCCGGAGCGAACCCGTCCTTGCCCTTGTGCGGATTGACCCACACCGTCTTGTGCGCCAACCGCGACAGGCGGTGCATCTGTTCCCCGAGCAGGTTCGCGTCACCGCGCTCCCACCCGTCCGAGGCGAGCACGACGACCGCGCGGCGCGCGGTGCCGCGCTGGCCCCAGAGGTCGAGGAACGCGCGCAGCGCCTCACCCAGGCGGGTGCCCCCGCTCCAGTCGGGAATCGCGGTGCTCATGGCGCGCAGGGCGTGCTCCGGGTCGCGCAGGCGTAGTTGCCGGGTCACCCGCGTGAGCCTGGTGCCGATCGTGAAGACCTCGACCCTGCCCGGGGAGGAGCGCACCGCGGCGTGCGCGAAGCGCAGCAGCGCGTCCGCATAGGGGGCCATCGAGCCACTGACGTCGATCAGCAGGACGAGGCGGCGCGGCTTCACTCGCGGCCGGTCCCAGACGAGCGAGCCGGGCTCGCCGCCGTCGCGCAGCAGCTGGCGCACGGTACGGCGGACGTCGATGCGGTCGTGACCACCGCGCTTGCGTCGCAGGGTGCGTCGGTGCCCCAGGCGCGGCGCCAGCAGCGCGATGAGCCGGTTGATCTCGTCGCGTTCGCGCGCGGTCAGGGCGGCGACATCGCGGGTCCGCAACACCTCGGTCTCGCTGGCGGCGGTGCGCAGCACCTCGTCGTCGCCGCGCGATCCGGTGTCACCGGGACCGCCCACTGCGCGCAGCTCCTGGTGCTTGACCTGCGAGGGCTGCTGGGGCTGGCGGGTCAGCGGACGCGAACCGCGAAACCACAGGTCGAAGATCGCGTCGAACTTCGCCAGGTCGTCCGGTTCGGAGCACAACGACAGCCGAGCGGCCCAGTAGACGTCGTCGGCGCTGCCGGGGTCCAGCTCGGCCAGCGCGCACAGGCTGGTCGAGACCCGCGCCCGGTCGGCGTTGATCCCCACCGCGCGCAGGGCGCCGGCGAAACCGGTCAGCGACGCGACGACGTCCACGTCATTGATCACCTTCCCAACGGCCACGTCATGCCAACTTGGCCAACAGCTCGGGCAGGACCTCCCGCTGCACGCGGGTCTGGTCCTCGTGGTACTTGATTGCGGCACCCAGGGTCGCGGTGGCCCGCTCGCCGTCGAGGCGGTCGCTACCCAGGATGTGCAGCGCCTGCGCCCAGTCGATGGTCTCGGCGATGCCGGGCGGTTTGAGCAGGTCCACCTCGCGCAGGTGACCGACGACAGCGGCGACCTCGCGGGCGAGCCGGTCGGCCACCTCCGGAATGTGCCGGCGCACGATCTCGACCTCGCGCTCGAAGCTGGGGTGCTCGACCCAGTGATACAGGCACCGCCGTTTCAGGGCGTCGTGGACCTCGCGCGTGCGGTTGGAGGTGAGGACGACCAGTGGCGGGGTCACAGCGTGGATCGTCCCGAGCTCCGGGATGCTGACCGAGTTCTCGGCCAGCACCTCGAGCAGGAACGCCTCGAATTCGTCATCGGCGCGGTCGATCTCGTCGATCAACAACACCGACGGCGTCTCGAGCGCCTGCAGGATCGGACGGGCGACGAGGAAGCGACGGTCGTAGAGCGAGGCCTCCAGGGTGGCGCGGTCGTCGGTGTCGGCGGCGGCGCGCAGGTGCAGCACCTGGCGGGGGAAGTCCCAGTCGTAGAGCGCCTGGCTGGCGTCGATGCCCTCGTAGCACTGCAGCCGCACGAGCGGTTTGGCGGTGATGTCGGCCAGGGCCTGCGCGAGTGCGGTCTTGCCCACCCCAGGATCGCCTTCGAGGAACAGGGGCCGTCCCATCCGAATGGCGAGATAGGCCGCCGTGGCGACGCCCTCGTCGGGGAGGTATCCGGCCTTGTCGAGCGCGGCCGCGACCTCGGACGGTGCGGTGAAGGGGGATGGCTGCATACCTCGAGCATCGCCTGTTTCCGTCGCCGCGCATACTCTCCGGACGTGGGGCTTGTCGCAGGCGCCGTGCTGGCCGCCGGAGCCGGCACCCGGATGGGGACGCCGAAGGCGTCGTTGCGGGTGGACGGGACGTCCCTGCTCGACCGGGCGGTGACGGTGCTGCGCGACGGCGGCTGCGAGCCGGTCCTCGCGGTGGTGCGGGCCGGGACCGCGGTTGCCGATGCCCGGGCGGTCGTCAATCCCGACCCATCTCGTGGGCAGCGCTCGTCGCTGGAACTGGCGGTCGATGCAGCCGGCGACGTCGCCGCACTGGCCGTCGTGCTCGTGGACATGCCGGGCATCTCGGCGGAAGCGGTGTACGCTGTCGTGCACTCCTGGCAGCCGGGGCGCATCGCGATCGCGCGCTATGGCCGGCGACGGGGCCACCCGACGGTTATGGCCCCGCGGCTGTGGCGCACGGCTTTGGCGTCGGCCGGACCGGACGAAGGCGCGCGGGCGCTGCTCGCGTCGCGTCCCGATCTGGTCGACGAGGTGGACGTGACCGGCGACCCGTCCGACCTGGACACTCCGGCCGACCTCGCCCGCTGGAGCGCGCGGGGGACCGGGCCGGCCGCCCGCACCCCGCCGTGATGGTGCGGGCGCCCACCAGGAGCGCGTGTGGATCACCGCTCCGGGGGTTGGTACTCAGCCGAAGCCGCGCGAGTCCTGCTTGAGGGCGGTGTCGACGCCGAGCGCGGCGGCGACGACCAGGGTGCGCAGCGGGTCCTCGAGCGGTCGGTGGATCTGCAGGACATAGTTGTCGGCGGTGGTGAACATGGTCTTGGCCAGCCCCTCCCAGGTCTTGGTGATGCGGGCGACCTCGGTACCCGTGTGGTCCTGGATGTTAAAATTCCAGGCCCGCCAGTTCTCCCCGTTGATCGAGCCGTAGACATTGCCTCCCGCTTCGAGCCCGAAGCGGATCTTGCCGATGGCGTTCTGCTGGACGATCTGCCCTATCTCCTGGCCCTGCGCGTTCTCGACGATGATCCGTGATTTGACGAACTTCGCGGGCCGGGTCAGTGCGAGCATCACGTTGCCCTGCATGTCGACGATCTGCAGCTTGTGGGTCATGTACTGATCGAGCGAGGTCAGGAACCGTGCCGCCTTCTTCAGCCCGCTCTGTCCGGTCTCGCGCACTGCCGCGATCTGGCGGGCGTTCTGGTCGTAGATCGCGTACTCGTTGCTGATCTCGATCAGCTTGGCCTTCTGGTTCACGACCAGGATCGGCTCGGTGAAGATCGACCCGGTCCCGCCCTGGAATGCCGCGACGCCGGCAGCGCCGGCACGCTGCACGTCCTGCTGGACCCGCTCCGGCGCACGGTGCACGGTCGGGATCCGGCCCTGGCCCACCGGCGGGTCGATGGACGTGCGCCCGTGGGAGGAGACGTGCTCGGTCCACTGCGCACCGTCGTAGTAGCGGAATTCGTGGCGGCCGAGCGGGTCGGCGTACCACGCGGCAGGAGACGCCGAGGGCGCGCTGGGTGGCTGGTTCGGGGGCGGGTTGAAGGCCGTCATGGCGCACAGGATAGGGCGGCCGGCGGGGTTCTGCCTGTCGTGGGAGCAGGTCTTTACCGAACTGCGCGGATGCCGTGCCGGTGCCGCTGCGCCAATTGCGGGTAGTGGGTCGGGTTGAGGTTCACCCACATCTCGGCCGGTGTGCCCGCGATCGGCCGCTTGATCTTCGCCGGGACGCCCGCCACGAGCATCCCCGACGGGATCTGCATGCCGGACGGGACGAGTGACATGGCCGCGACCAGCGAGCGCGAACCGATCCGCGCACCGTCGAGCACGACACAGCCGTTGCCAATCAGGGCCTCCTCCTCGACGACCGCACCGTGGACCATGCACTGGTGCGCGACGGTCGCTCCGGGGCCGATCTCGGTCGTGACTCCCGGCGTCGTGTGGATCACGGAGCCGTCCTGCACATTCGCGCGCGCGCGAATCACGATCGGCCCGTCGTCGCCGCGCAGTACCGCGCCGTACCAGATCGAGGCTCCCGCCTCGATGGTCACGTCGCCGATGAGGCTCGCGGTCGCCGCGACGAACGCGTCCTCGGCGATGGTGGGGCCGACGCCCTCGTACTCGTAGAGGAACATGACGACCCCTTCAACGTGGTGGACGGGCGGACAGGTTTGTGCACGAACGGTCGCCGGTCCACTCGTCGTGGATGCGGATGTATTCGGCACCCGTGGCCGGGACGGGGACGCCGCGGTCGTCCAGGCGCGACGGTGCGAAGGACTGGCCGATGACCTTGCGGTGTTCGAACGTCAGCGTGAGCACGCCGTTGTCGTCCTGGTCGTTGCCGAATGTCCGCCACCACAGGTAGTTGCCGAGACCGTACGCGACATAGGCACCGCCTGGCAGCCACCCGGCACCCTGCAGCACGTGGGCGTGGGTGCCGATGACCGCTGTGGCTCCCGCGCGAGCGAGCGACGCAGCCAGCGTCTCCTGATCACCGGACGGGCACGCCTGATATTCGATCCCCCAGTGCAGGTATACGACGACAAGGTAACCCAGTGATTTCGCGGCGCGAACGGCCGAGAGCAACCGGGGGGAGTAGGCGTCCGCGACGCCGGGCGTTGCGCGACCAGCGCTGAACAGGCGCAGCGTCGTCTCGTCCTGCACCTGATCGGCGCCGATGATCGCGACCTTCACCCCATTGAGCGTCCGGGTGTACGGGCGGTAGGCGTGGGCGGCGTCCTTGCCGATACCGACGACGGGGAAGTGGTACGTGCCGGCCGCCGCCAGGCTGTCGCGCAGCCCCGGCGTCCCGTAGTCGGCGCCGTGATTGTTGGCCATGGTGACCACGTCGATGCCGGCGTCGCGTAGCGCGCCGAACGCCTTCGGTGGCGCGCGGAACGTGAACAGCTTGCGCTGCTGCTGTCCGCCGGTCGTGATCGCGGTCTCCAGGTTGACCATCGTCAGGTCGGCCTTGCGCAGGCCGGGCGCGGCCTGCGCGAAGACCGTCGCCGGGCTGCGGTCGAGCCGTCGCCCGATCCGCTCCGCGAAGTGGACGTCGCCTGCGAAGGCGATCGTGAACTGTCCGGCACGGCGGCGCACAGGAGCCGGGGTGCCCGACCTGCGGCCAGCGGTGCTGTCCACCGATGTCGCTGCGGAGGTGGTGGGCGGCGCGGTGTTCGCCATCGTGCTCTGGGCGCTGGAGGTCGGCGCCGCCGTGGTGCGGGAGGCCGCCGGTGACGAGGTACATGCCGCGAGGGCGAGCAGAGCGATTCCCGTGGAGGCGGCGTGGATATGCGATCTGCGACGGGCGGGCACCGCACTAGCATTCCTCGCGACGGTTCCGAACCGTGGTAACCCCCCAAAGTGAGGAGTTCGCGTGTCCGCCAGCGCCGTGCCGCCCGTCCCAGCCCTGCCCGTCCGGGTGGCGGCCGGGACGACGGTGCTCGATGCGCTGCACGAGGCCGGTGCCGACGTCACCGGCCCCGGCGGCGCGGTCGTGGTACGAGACCCCGAGGGCAACCTCAAGGACCTCGCCTGGGTACCCGAGGCCGACACCGACGTCGAGGCGGTCACTGCAGCGTCACCGGACGGGCTGGCGGTGTTGCGGCACTCTGCAGCGCACGTGATGGCGCAGGCGGTGCAAGATTTGTTCCCCGGCACCTTGCTCGGTATCGGCCCGCCGATCCAGGACGGCTTCTACTACGACTTCCTGCCCGCACGCCCGTTCACTCCCGAGGACCTCGCCGCCATCGAGAAGCGGATGGGCGAGATCGTGAAGGCCGGGCAACGCTTCGCCCGCCGTCGGATCGACGACGACGCAGCGCGCGAGGAGCTCGCGAACGAACGGTTCAAGCTCGAGCTGATCGGGTTGAAGTCGAGCGCGTCCGGTGACGAGGCCACCGAGGTCGGCGCGGGCGGGCTGACCATGTACGACAACCTCGACGCCAAGTCCGGCGAGCAGGTCTGGACCGACCTGTGTCGCGGCCCCCATCTGCCGACCACCCGGCGCATCCCTGCGTTCAAGCTGATGCGCAGCGCGGCGGCGTACTGGCGCGGGAGCGAGAAGAACGAGCAGTTGCAGCGCATCTACGGCACAGCGTGGGCCTCGCGCGACGACCTGAAGGCCTACCTGCACCGGCTGGAGGAAGCGGCTAAGCGCGACCACCGCAAGCTGGGCATCGAATTGGACCTGTTCAGCTTCCCGGATGAGCTCGGCTCGGGGCTGGCGGTGTTCCACCCCAAGGGCGGCATCCTGCGCCGCGAGCTGGAGAACTATGTGCGCCAGCGACACATCGACGAGGGCTTCGACTTCGTCAACACCCCGCATATCACCAAGGACGGTCTGTTCCACACCTCAGGGCACTTGCCCTACTACGCCGACACCATGTTCCCGCCGATGGATCTCGAGGGTGCGGAGTACCGCCTCAAGGCGATGAACTGCCCGATGCACAACTTGATCTACCGATCTCGCGGCCGTTCGTACCGTGAGCTGCCGCTGCGACTGTTCGAGTTCGGCTCGGTGTACCGCTACGAACTGTCCGGGGTGGTGCACGGGCTGACCCGGGTGCGGGGCATGACCCAGGACGATTCGCACACGTACTGCACCGCCGAGCAGGCGCCCGGTGAGATCAAGCTGCTGTTGAACTTTCTGCTCGGCCTGCTGCGGGATTTCGGCCTCGACGATTTCTATCTCGAACTGTCCACGCGCGACGAGAACTCCGACAAATTCATCGGCTCGCAGGCAGAGTGGGACATCGCCACCCGGACCCTCGAGCTGGCGGGACTGGAGACCGGTCTCGAACTCGTCCCCGACCCGGGTGGAGCGGCGTTCTACGGCCCGAAGATCTCGGTGCAGGCCCGCGACGCGATCGGGCGCACCTGGCAGATGTCCACGGTGCAGTACGACTTCAACCAGCCGGCGCGTTTCGGCCTGGAATACCAGGCAGCCGACGGGTCACGGCAACAACCGGTGATGATCCACTCGGCCAAGTTCGGGTCGATCGAACGGTTTATCGGTGTGCTCACCGAGCACTACGCGGGTGCGTTCCCGACGTGGCTGTCACCGGTGCAGGTCGTGGCCGTCCCGGTGACTGACGACCAGGTGGCCTACCTGCGCGACGTGGCGGCGCGGATGGCCGAGCGGGGCATCCGTGCCGAGGTCGACGAGTCCGACGACCGCATGCAGAAGAAGATTCGTACTGCGCAGAGGGCGAAGGTGCCGTTCATGGTGATCGCCGGCGAGACTGATGCCGCCGCCGACGCGGTGTCCTTCCGCTACCGCGATGGGTCGCAGCGCAACGGCATCCCCATCGAGCAGGCGGTCGACGAGATCGCGGAGGTGATCGCGCGACGGGTCAACCCGTCGCCGTCCGCCGAGCTGTTCACATGAGTTCTGGGGACGGGCCGGAGGTCGCCGACCCCGGAGGTTTCCGCGGCGAACCGGACGGTTTCGAGCGGCTGTGGACGCCGCACCGCATGGTGTACATCAAGGGTGAGAACAAGCCGACACATGAGGAGGCCGGTGCCGGCTGCCCGTTCTGCCTCAAGCCGGACCAAAGCGATGCCGACGCCCTCATCGTCGCGCGCGGCGATTTCGTCTATGCGTGCCTGAACCTCTACCCGTACAACTCCGGGCACCTGATGACGATCCCGTACCGCCACGTCGCCAGCTACACCGACCTGACCGAGGTCGAGACGGTGGAGTTCGGGAGCTTCACCCAATGTGCCGTGCACGCGCTACGGACGGCGATGGCACCGCACGGGTTCAACATCGGCATGAACCAGGGCAACGTCGCCGGCGCCGGTATCGCGGCCCATCTGCACCAGCATGTGGTGCCGCGCTGGGGTGGTGACACCAACTTCATGCCGATTGTCGCGCAGACGCGCGTACTGCCGCAGCTGCTCGGCGCCGCGCGCGCGGAGATCGCCGCGGCCTGGCCGACGGCTGGACGGCCTTCGGCCGACGAGGCACCCGCTGGGTAACGTCGCGCGCATGGTGCTTCACGTGCACGGTGTGTTCCTGCCCGACGAGGCCGAGCGGGATGCCTGGTTCGTCGGCGGACGGCTCACCTTCGAGCGACCTGCGGGCGAGGACGAGACCGTCGCGGACCGCGGTTGGATCATCCCGGGCTTCATCGACGCCCATTCGCATGTGGGCCTGTCGCCCACCGGCCCTGTTCCCGATCCCGACGGGATGGCCGCCCAGGCACTGCTGGATCGCGACGCCGGGGCGTTGCTGCTGCGTGATGCCGGGTCGCCGGTCGACAACACCAGCGTGCAGGGTCGCGTCGACCTGCCCCGCCTGATCCGGGCCGGACGCCATATCGCTCGGCCGAAGCGCTACATCCGGGGTCTCGGCGTCGAGGTGGAGCCCGACCAGCTCGTCGCCGAGGTCGCGACGCAGGCAGCGCGCGGGGACGGATGGGTGAAGCTCGCAGCCGACTGGATCGACCGCTCCGTCGGCGACCTCGCACCGGTCTGGCCCGACGACGTGTTGGCGGCGGCGGTAACCAGGGCACACGAGCTGGGGGCACGCGTCGCCGCACACGTGTTCGGTGAAGACGCCCTGCCCGGGCTGATTGCCGCAGGAATCGACTCGATCGAGCACGGTACGGGCCTGACCGACGACCTGATCGCGGCCGCGGTGACCAGCGGTGCTGCGGTGGTGCCCACGTTGATCAACATCGACACGTTCCCGTCGATCGCGTCGGCGGGGGAGGACAAGTTCCCGGTCTATGCCGCGCACATGCGCGCTCTTTACGCAACATCGCGCGAACGCATCCGGTCCGCGCACGAGGCCGGCCTGCCCTTCTACACAGGTACCGACGCGGGTGGAGCCCTGCCGCACGGTCTCGTTCGCGACGAGATCCGGGCCCTAGTGGGCGCGGGGATCCCCCAGCCCGAGGTGATCGCGCAGGCGTCCTGGCGAGGACGTGAATGGCTGGGCCTGCCGGGGCTGATCGAGGGCGCACCGGCCGACCTGGTGGTGTTCGACGCCGATCCGCGTGCCGATCTGGCGGCGCTCTACACCGTGCGGCGGATGGTGCTGCGAGGCATCGTCGTCAGCTGAGCGTGGCGCATCACACGTCGAAGGAGGATCGCCCAGCGAGTCCCCGGCGTAGCATAGATACATCATGGATACAGCTGAGGTGCACGCGGCACCTGACCAGGATGCGGCCGCGACCCCTGCTCTGCCGTCCGTGGGCAGTGCCGCCGACCGGGTCTATGCCTACGCCAAGAAAGCAGTGCTGGAGCGGCGCTACGCACCCCATGACCTACTGACGGAGGGTGAGCTGGCCACCGCGGTCGGCGTGTCGCGTACTCCTGTCCGCGAAGCGTTGCTACGTCTACAGGCCGACGGGTTGGTGCGCCTGCTGCCCAAGCGTGGCGCCCTGGTGCTGCCGGTGACCGCTGCCGAGGTCACCGACGTGCTCGAGACCCGCCGGCTCATCGAGGCCTTTGCGGTGCGCAAGGCGGTCCACGGCGCAGGTCCGGAACTCGTGGTCATCCTGGGCGCCCACATCGAGGACATGCGCGTAGCGATGATGCAGCGCGACGCGCACGCCTACATGGAGGCCGACCGGGACTTTCACGCGGCTATCGTCGCCGCCACCGGCAACGAGATCATCATCTCGGTCTACCGCTCGATGCGGGAACGCCAGCTCCGGATGGGCGTCGTCAACCTGCTCGGTGACAAGGCCGGAACGGTCGATCCCGGCCGGATGCGCGCAATGATCGCCGATCACGAGGCGATCCTGCGGGCGGTCGCTGCCCGTACCGTCCGCGCCGCCGAGAACGCCGTGACCGCCCATCTGGACCACGCCGAGCGACTGCTGGGCCGTTCGTGAGCCGCGCCGACAGGACTTCCCGCGACCGCACCGACTTACGGGGCATAAAGCACTGATGACCGCCAGCACCGCAACCCGCACCCGGCGTATCGGCTCACCGACGGCCGGGTGGTTGCTCGTCGTGAGCGTGTACCTGCTCGCCGTCTTCCATCGCAGTTCGCTCGGTGTCGCCGGCCTGCTGGCCGAGCACAGGTTCGGCATCTCCCCTGCGCAGCTGAGCGCGTTCGTGCTCCTTCAGATCGGCGTGTACGCCGCGATGCAGATCCCGACCGGCGTACTGGTCGACCGCTACGGACCACGCCGGGTCCTGGTCGCAGCTGCAACGCTCATGGGTGTCGGGCAACTGCTCTTCGCCGTGGCGCCGTCCTACCCGCTCGCGCTGCTCGCCCGCGCACTGCTCGGCGCCGGCGACGCGCTCACGTTCATCAGCGTGCTGCGTTTCGCTGCCCGCCATTTCGACTCGCGACGCTATCCGCTGATGGTCGCGCTGACCGCGATGATGGGCATGGTCGGCAATGTGCTGGCCACGCTGCCGCTGACCTATTTGCTCGGCAGTGCGGGCTGGGGACTGAGCTATGCGTTTGCCGCGTCCCTCTCGCTCGTCGGGGGCGCCGTGGTCTGGATCCTGATCGACGACCGCGCGCCGGCCCCCGCCCGGATGCGCAGCGCAGGCGAGGTCCGCGACGGCATCGGCAACGTCACGCGGCGGGTCCGGGACGCGTGGGCGCTACCAGGGAGCCGGCTGGGCTTCTGGGTGCACTTCGCGTGCATGTCCACCACAACCCCCTTCGCGGTCTTGTGGGGAGTGCCCTACCTGCAGCAGGGCGCCGGGTTCGGTGCGTCCGGTGCGGGGGCCGTGCTGATGGCCGGCGTCATCGGTTCGGCAATCGTGGGACCGCTCTTCGGCGCATTCATCGGCCGTATCCCCGCGGCCCGGGTACCGGTCGCGATCGGCATCTGCTTGGTCACCATCATCGGATTGGTCGTCGTCGCGTTCTTCCTCGGCGACCACCCGGCGCAGGCGTTCGTCGCACCGCTGTTCGTCGTGAGCATGTTCGGCGGTCCGATCTCGATGACCGCGTTCGCGCTGGCGCGCGACTACAACCAACCGGGCATTCTCGGTACCGCGTCGGGCGTGGTGAATGTCGGGGGCTTCCTCGCCACTGTCATCGTGGCGGTCGGTTTCGGTTGGGTGCTCGATCTGCAGGGCGGCGCGAGCGCGCACACGATTCGCTACGCGCTCCTGGTCGCTGCCGCCGTCCAGGCGTTCGGCACCGTGCGGGTCGTGACGTGGTTCCGCAAGGTGCGTGCCGGCGCCCGGTGCCGCCAGTTCGCGGGCGAGCGCGTACCGGTCCGGGTCGGGGCCCCGCGTTGGTGGGACATCCCGGTCGCCGGGGCGGACATCGACCAGGACGGTGGCGACACCGCCGCCAGTCCGTGCCACGTGCTGCGATGAGCTCGCGCTGGATCAGTCGGACTCCTGGTCACGCCCGGCGCGCAGCGTCTGGCACAATGAGCGGCTGAGTACCGGCCGGTACCGCGGACCCTCTCCCCGCGTCCTGGCCAGTCCATCCGGACGCCTGTGGCGGTGTGTGCCCCACCCCGGCACGGCGCGTTCATCACTGAATCGAAACTGGAGCACCCACACACGTGGCAACCAAGATCAAGCTGATGCGTCTGGGCAAGATGCGTGAGCCGCACTACCGCATCGTCGTCGCCGACGCCCGCACTAAGCGCGATGGCCGGTCGATCGAGACCATCGGCGAGTACCACCCGAAGAACGACCCGTCCGTCATCCGCGTCGATGCCGACCGTGCCGCGTACTGGCTGGCCGTCGGCGCGCAACCGACCGAGGCCGTTGCTGCGATCCTGCGGGTCACCGGCGACTGGCAAAAGTTCAAGGGCGAGCCCGCCCCGGAACCGATGAAGGTGGCGGCGCCCAAGCCCGACAAGCAGGCGGCATTCAACGCCGCCCTTGCCGAATCGGGTGGTGAACCGGGGTCTGAGGCGACCACGCCGCGCAAGCGAGCCGCAAAGGCCACGCCGAAGGCCGACGAGCCCGCTGCGGACGCGCCGGCGGAGAGCTGACGTGCTCGAGGAAGCCCTCGAGCACCTCGTGCGCGGCATCGTCGACCATCCCGACGACGTGCAGGTGGACATGATCGACAACCGGCGAGGCCAACGGCTCGAGGTCCGGGTGCATCCCGACGACCTCGGCCGCGTGATCGGCCGCAACGGCCGTACTGCCAAGGCACTTCGCCAGGTCGTGCATGGCGTTGGCGGCAAGGGCATCCGCGTCGACGTGGTCGACGTCGACCGTCGCTGACATGACCGACGACGGGGACGTCGTTGCGATCGGACGTGTCGCCAGGGCACGCGGCGTTCGCGGTGACGTCTTCGTCCAACCGTGGACCGACGACCCCGACGAACGATTCGCGGTCGGCGCGGTCTTGCGCACCGAGCCGGTGTCGCGCGGACCACTCACGGTCGAAGCGTCCTCCTCGGCCGGCGGCAAGCTCGTCTGCCACTTCGCCGGTGTGGACGACCGCGCTGGCGCAGAGGCGCTGCGCGGCACCCAGTTCGTCATCACTGCTTCGCAGCGGCCGCCCCTGGAGAACCCGGACGAGTTCTACGACACGGATCTGATCGGGTTGAGCGCGCGGGCCGTGGACGGCACGGAGCTCGGCGAGGTCGTGGAGGTGCTGCACGCCGGCGGTGCCGATTACCTGGTGCTGAAAATGACCGGATCGGACCTCGCCGACCAGGAGCGTCTCGTCCCGTTCGTGAGCGCTATCGTCCCCACCGTCGACACGGCTGCCGGAATCGTCGAGGTCGACCCGCCCGAGGGCCTTTTCGACGCATGAGCGCCCTCCGCCTCGACGTCCTCACCATCTTCCCCGACTACCTGGCCCCGCTACGCCAGTCACTGCTCGGTAAGGCCATCGAGCGCGGACAGGTTCAGCTGGGCGTGCACGATCTGCGTCGCTGGACCGATGACGTGCACCGCACCGTCGATGACACCCCGTACGGCGGGGGGCCCGGAATGGTGATGCGGCCCGAACCGTGGGGACGCGCGCTCGACGAGCTCGCACCGCCCGGCTCTGAGCAGCCGCGGCTCATCGTCCCCTCGCCCGCGGGCCGTCCGTTCACTCAGGCGATGGCAGCCCGACTGGCCGACGACCCGTGGTTGTTGTTCGCCTGCGGACGATACGAGGGGATCGACGCGCGGGTGCCCGCGTACGCCGCGCAGCGAATGCGGGTCGACGAGATCAGCCTGGGCGACTACGTCCTGGCCGGTGGCGAGGTCGCGGTGCTGGTGATCGCTGAGGCGGTCGCTCGATTGCTGCCCGGGGTGCTCGGAAACGCCTGCTCCGCGCTCGACGACTCGTTCGCCGCCGGGCCCGGGGGGCTGCTCGAGGCGCCGGTCTTCACCAAGCCGGCGACCTGGCGCGAGCTCACGGTCCCACCCGTGCTGCTCTCCGGTCACCACGCCGAGATCGCCCGCTGGCGCGCCGAGCAATCGCGGGCTCGCACCGCCGAGCGCCGCCCGGACCTGCTGAGCTGAGCTCGCGCCGGTTTCGGATTGGGTGCCCGCATGTGGCATCATCGTGGGGTTGCCCGCTGCAGTGTGAGCGATCACGCGCGCGGCCAGAATCCAACGACTGCCGGTCCCCGGTGCCCGCCCGACGATCAGACCTGAGAAGGAAGCGAAGATGAACACCCTAGACACCTTGGACGCCGAGTCGCTGCGCAGCGATGTGCCCGACTTCCGTCCCGGCGACACCCTGAAGGTGCACGTCCGTGTCGTCGAGGGCAACCGCTCGCGCATCCAGGTCTTCCAGGGCGCTGTGATCCGTCGTCAAGGCGGGGGGCTGCGAGAGACGTTCACGGTGCGCAAGGTCAGTTTCGGTGTCGGCGTCGAGCGCACCTTCCCGGTGCACACCCCCGTGATCGAGAAGATCGAGGTCGTCACGCGCGGGGACGTGCGACGCGCGAAGCTTTACTACCTACGCGATCTGCGGGGCAAGAAGGCCAAGATCAAGGAAAAGCGCGAGCCAATCGCCCGCTGATCCCGGTCGCGGGCGAGGCGCATGAACGAGGCTTGCCGAGCGAAGGTCGGCCGTACCGTCCGCGCAGGCCCGCACCCAGTGAAGCGAGGACGGGCGTGAGCGAGGACGAGAGTCGTGCGACCCCGGAACCGGATGCCGCCCGCCCGGTGGTCGCGCCGGCCGCGTCCTCGTCCGGCGATGAGCCGCCGATGAAATCCGTAAGTCCGGCCGAGGGTGAGCCCCGGCGCGGACTGTTCCGCCGCGGCCCCAAACCGCACCGCACCGCGCCGTGGTGGGAGCTACCGGCCTTGATCGTGCTGGCCATCCTTATTGCCATCCTCGTCAAGACCTTCGTCGTGCAGCCCTTCTACATTCCGTCGGAATCCATGGAGAAGACGCTGCACGGGTGCACCGGTTGTTCCGGCGATCGCATCCTGGTCAACAAGCCCGTGTACGACATTCGCGATCCCCACCCGGGCGACATCGTCGTGTTCGACGCACCGAAGAACTGGAACGAGACCGGTGAGGCTCCGCCGGCGCCGCCGACCAATCCGGTGGCCAAACTCGTGCGCGGCTTCGGCCAGTTGGTCGGGTTCGTGCCGCCCGACGATCTGGTTCTCGTGAAGCGCGTCATCGCGGTCGGTGGTCAGACGGTGATGGGCGTCTCGACCAACGCCGGCCGGACTGCGAAGGTCATGGTGAGCGACCACGGCACGAAAGGCCCGTGGCATACGCTGAAGGAGTCCTACGTCGACCTGGATTTCCCTGACAGCAGCGCGAACTTCGGGCCGGTCACCGTGCCGCAGGGACGGTTGTGGGTGATGGGCGATCACCGCAATCGCTCGGCCGACTCCCGTTACCACTGCGGCACCAATGCCTCTGACTCCCAGAATCTGCGTCATTGCCACGCGATGTCGAGCACCGTTCCTATCGACGACGTCATCGGCAAGGCCATCGTGATCGCGTGGCCCCCGTCGCGGTGGCGCACTCTGGGCACCCCGTCGACCTTCAGCAGTGCCGCCGCGAGCGGGGTGTTGCCGCTGGGCGTCGTCCTGCCGGTTTTCCTACTGCGGCGGCGCCGTCGAGGCCGATGAGCCGGCCGATCCCGCGGGTCGGTGGCCGTGTCCTCGTCGTCGACCCCGACGAACGGTTGCTGCTCCTGCACGAGCGCCTCGAGGACGGATCGACCCACTGGCTCACCCCCGGCGGCGGCGTGGAGGCTGGCGAGGGCCCGCGTGATGCGGCGATGCGCGAAGCGCTGGAGGAGGTCGGTATCGAGCTCGCGCTGGCGCCGGATGCCCAAGCGGTGTTGGTGACGCGGCGCCTGTGGTCCTGGGCCGGCATCACCTACGACCAGATCGATCACTTCTATCTCGCGCGGGTCCCTGCCGGCCTCGAGGTGTCACCCCGCGGACTGACCGCCGTCGAGCGGCAGACCCTGCTCGGGTTCGACTGGTGGGACGTGGCGCTCTTGCAGAACACGTCGGAGAAGGTGCTGCCGCAGAACCTCGGCGATGTCCTGCACCACATGCTCACCTCAGGCGTGCGTGCCGGGTAACGTCAGCGCGGTCATGGGTGGGGCGGTCAAGAAACGAGCGGTCAGGGGCCGTGCCGGCAGCAACGCCACGCTGCCCACCCGTTGTCCGGCGATCACGCCCCCCCGCCTCATCGTCCGGCGCGACGTCGGGCTGACGGCCTACGAGGCAGCCCTGGCCCGCGCCGGGTTCCGCATCGTCGCCGGAGCGGACGAGGCCGGCCGAGGCGCTTGCGCCGGCCCACTCGTCGTCGCGGCTTGCGTGTTGCCGCCGGGCCGGCGCGGGAACATCGATGGGCTCACCGACTCGAAGCTGCTGACGGCCCCCACCCGCGAGCGGCTCTACGCCGAGGTTGTGCGCCGCGCAGTGTCCTACTCGGTGGTCGTCGTCGCCGCTGCGGAGATCGACGCGTACGGCCTGCATGTCGCCAACCTGGCCGGGATGCGACGGGCGCTGGGACAGCTCGCGCCGGCGCCCGCCTATGCGTTAACCGACGGATTCCCGGTGCCCGGCCTGGGCGTCCCGGCGACTGCCGTCTGGAAGGGTGACGCCACCGTCGCGTGCATCGCCGCCGCGTCCATCCTGGCTAAGGTCACCCGCGACGCCATCATGACCGACCTGCATGAGCAATGGCCGCAGTACGACTTCGCGAGGCACAAGGGCTACGTCACCAGCGCGCACGCCGACGCTTTGATGCGGTGGGGGCCGTGCCCTCAGCACCGGCGCCGGTACGTCAACGTTCGGCGTGCGCTGCAGGGTGGGGCCCTGATGAGCGACAATGTATTCGACGACGGAGAGTGTGACGACATGGGACGAGAGAGCGCGTGACGAGTTTGTTCGCCAATGACGGGTTCAGTGCGTGAGTAACGAGGATCTGGAGAATTACGAGACCGAGATGGAGCTGCAGCTCTATCGCGAGTACAAGGACATCGCGGCGCAGTTCAGCTACGTCGTCGAGACCGAGAGGCGTTTCTACCTGACCAATGAGGTCGACCTGCAACCGCGCAACGCCGACGGCGAGATCTACTTCGAGCTGACGATGCGTGACGCATGGGTGTGGGACATGTACCGCCCGGCGCGCTTCGTGAAGACGGTGCGCGTGCTGACGTTCAAGGACGTCAATATCGAGGAACTCGATAAGCCCGACCTGGAACTGCCCGGCGACAAACCTGGGTTTGGGGCGTGAGCGAGCGCAGCGAGCGAACCGGTGTGCCAGTGTGCGAGCGAACCAGTGTTATCGGGCTTGGAGCTTCGGGCAGTGCCATGGGGAACCCCGATTGTCTAGCTTTTTAGTAGACAAGTTGTAGCCGAAGCCCCTGGCCCGCGTCCAGTCTTCGGGGCGGGTCTTTCCCCTCTCACAGGCGCGTTCTCGGACGATGTCAAATTCGTCGTCCACAGCCAGCTCGTCGTCCACAGGGAGTGTCACTTGCCGGTGGGTCGGTCGGCGGAGCGCGGCACCGTGGCGTCATGCGGATCAAGGATGCGGTCGGGCGCTTCGGCGAGGAACTCGCTGCGGTGCGGCTCGGCGAGGCGGGGATGACGATCCTGGCGCGCAATTGGCGCTGCCCCGACGGGGAGCTCGATATCGTCGCGGCGGACGGCCCCGTTCTCGTCTTCGTCGAGGTCAAAACCCGCTCGTCCCTCGCGTACGGCGACCCGGCCGAGGCGGTCTCCGCTGCGAAGGCCGCCCGCTTGCGCCGCCTGGCGGTGCGCTATCTGAGCGAGCACGAGGGGCACTGGTCAGAGGTGCGCTTCGACGTGGTGGCGGTCCTGCGGCGCACGCCCGGCGGACCGACGGTGCGCCACCTGCGCGGGGCCCTGTGATGACCCTGGCGCGCACGCTCGGTGTCGCACTCGCCGGGGTACAGGCGCAGCTGGTCGAGATCGAGGCGGACTCGTCGGCTGGACTGCCTGGCATGTCGTTCACCGGGCTCGCCGACATCTCGGTCGTCGAGTCCCGCGACCGCATCCGCGCCGCACTCGTGAACTCCGGTGGCCAGTGGCCCAGCCGCCGCATCACCGTCGCGCTGCTGCCCGCGGATGTGCGCAAGGTCGGCTCCGGCTTCGATCTCGCGGTGGCAATTGCCCTGTGCGCATGCTCGGACCAGGTACCTGCGCGGGCCGTCGCCGAGGCCGTGTGGATCGCCGAGCTGGGCCTGGACGGACGGCTTCGCCCGGTCCGAGGCGTGCTGCCGGCGGTCGCGGCCGCACGTGACTCAGGGGTACGCCGGGTGGTCGTGGCCGACGCGAACGCGGCCGAGGCCGCGCTCGTTCCGGGCGTGGACGTGCGTGCTGCCACCGATCTGCGGCAGGTGCTCGGCTGGCTACGGGGAGACGGACCCTCCCTGCCGGTCGCGGGGGGAACGGACGAGGGCTCCGACGAGGTTCGGGGCTTCGATCTCGCCGATGTCGCAGGACAGGTGCTGGCCAAGCGCGCAGTAGAGGTCGCCGCAGCCGGTGGCCACCATCTGTACCTGCTCGGGACCCCAGGGGCAGGAAAGACGATGCTGGCTGAACGGCTGCCCGCGCTCCTGCCGCCGCTCGACGATACCGAGGCCCTCGAGGTGACGGCCGTGCACTCGGTCGCGGGCGCCCTGGGTGCGCGCGCAAGGTTGATCCGCCGGGCGCCGATGCAGGCGCCGCATCACACTGCATCGGTGGCGTCGCTCGTCGGTGGCGGGTCGCATCTGGCCCGGCCCGGAGCGATCTCGTTGGCACATCGAGGTGTGCTCTTTCTGGACGAGGCGCCGGAATTCTCCACCTCCGCGCTCGAGGCACTGCGTCAGCCACTGGAAAGCGGGACCGTCGTTCTGCACCGGCAGGGCGGTCCGGTCCGCTACCCGGCGCGGTTCCAGCTGATCCTCGCCGCGAACCCGTGCCCTTGTGGAGCCCGAGCGCGGGACTGCACGTGCCCGCCGCAAGCGCGCCGGCGCTACCTGCATCGACTGTCCGGCCCCCTGCTCGACCGCATCGACGTGCAGGTGCGGGTGGAGCCCGTTGCGCACGCGGACCTGTTCGACGCCGGCAGCGCGCTCGAGACCAGCGCAGCGGTCGCGGCGCGGGTCATCGTGGCCCGGGCCGCGGCGGCTGAGCGCTGGCGCGAGACACCGTGGCGGATCAACAGCGACGTGCCGGGCGCGATGCTGCGAGCCCGCCCGTGGCGGTTGCCGCGAAGCGCGGTCGCGCCCGCTGAGGCTTACCTACAGCGTGGTGAGATCAGCGCACGCGGGTTCGACCGGGTGCTGCGGCTGGCCTGGACTCTCGCCGACCTCGCCGGCCGCACGGTTCCCGAAGCGGTCGACGTTGCCGAGGCCTTGTTCTTCCGCACCGGCCGGAGCGAGTCGTGGGCTGCGTGAGCGAGCTGGGCAGCTCCGCGACCGGAGGTCTGACGGATGGCGTCGCGGTGGAGCTCCTGCTCGCGCGGGCCTATCTCAACCGGGTCGCCGAGCCCGCGAACATTCCGGTGTGGAAGCTGGTCCGCGACCACGGCCCGCTCGAAGCAGCGCGGATGGTCCGGGCGCGCGAGGGCGGCGACGACGTCCTGGCGGCCACGGCCGCGCGTCACGACAGCGCGGACCCCGAGGCCGACCTGAGCGCGGCGCAGCGCCACGGGCTCCGGTTCGTCGTACCGGAGTCGCCCGACTGGCCGCACTTCGCATTCGCGGCGCTGGAGCGCACCGGCGCACGACGCCTCGTGCAATGGCGCGACGAGGGGCGACGGGTGCGGGTGGGATCCGGCGAGCCCCTGCCACCGCTCGCGTTGTGGGTGCGTGGCGACGCGGATCCGACGACGCTCGGGACCCGTTCGGTGGGCATCGTCGGAGCGCGGGCGGCGACCGCCTATGGCGAGCACGTCGCGGCGGAACTGGCGTTCACGTTGGCCAGGCGGGATGTGTCGGTTGTATCGGGCGGCGCCTACGGCATCGACGCCGCCGCGCATCGCGCGGCGTTGAGCGCGGAAGGAACGACTGTGCTGGTGTCGGCCGGCGGGCTGGATCGCCCATACCCCCCGGGGAACGCGACTTTGTTCGAGCGGGTGGGTGAGTCGGGGCTCCTGGTGTCGGAGAGTCCGCCGGGGTGCGCCCCACACCGGCCCCGCTTCCTGACCCGCAACCGCCTGATCGCGGCGTTCTCGACCGGGGTGGTCGTCGTGGAGGCAGCCGCCCGTTCGGGTGCGACCAACACCGCGGGACACGCCCGCACCCTCGGGCGTCCGGTGATGGCCGTGCCCGGGCCGGTGACGTCCGCGATGTCGGTCGGCTGTCATGAACTGCTGCGACGCGACCTCGATCCGGCGTTGCTCGTGACATCGGCCGCGGATGTGCTGCCGATAGTCGGTGGGCTGAGCGAGGTCGTGGACGGTTCGGCAGGTGTGACTGCTCGGGCCCCTGACCGCAGGGCTGATCCGCGCGCCGAGCTCGACCAACTCGATCCCACAGCGCGCCGGGTATTTGAAGGACTCACGGCCAGGCGTTTCGCCCGCCCGGACGAAATCGCCGCCCGCAGCGGTGTCGGGCCGCTCGAGGTGATCCGGGCGCTGCCGACACTCGACCTGGCTGGTCTGGTGGAGACCAGCGACGCCGGTTACCGAGTTCACGAACGGCTGCGGCGCCGGCAGCCGATCTGAGCGCCCGGCGGAAGCGCGCCCCGCGGAAGCAGGCCACGCCGGAAGCAGGCCACGCCGGGAGCGGGGGTGCGTCAGCGTGGCGGCTTGCACCGCCGGCCGCAGTGCCGCACGGTCGCACCATGACGGCACGCGCGACGCAAGGACGGGTCGACCTCGTCGCGGTCCGCGCAGCGCTGCCGGAAGCACTGGCTCAGGCGCTCGAGGACTACGAGCAGCACCTGCACCTGGAGGCCAATCGCTCGGCGCACACCGTCCGCGCTTATGTCGGCGACGCGGTCGGGCTGCTCGATCACCTCCACCGGCTCGGCGGCACCGGGGTGGCCGATCTCGAACTGGCCGTGCTGCGCGGCTGGCTCGCGATCCAACGGCAACGTGGGGTCGCGCGGAGCACACTGGCCCGTCGCGCCGCCGCAATGCGCACCTTCACCGCCTGGGCACACCGCACCGGATTGGTCGGCGACGATCCCGGTGCCCTGCTGGCGAGTCCCCGCGCCCATCGCACCCTGCCGCCGGTGCTCGACCTCGCCGAGGCGAGCGCAGCCATGACGCCCGCAACGGATCCCGACACGCCTTTGGGACGACGTGACCGGCTCATCATGGAGCTGCTGTACGCCACCGGCATCCGCGTCTCCGAGCTCGTCGGCCTCGACATCGACGACGTCGACCGCCACCGTCGCGTGGTCCGCGTGCTGGGTAAGGGCAACAAGCAGCGCACGGTGCCCTACGGTGTCGCCGCCGAACGTGCGCTGGGTGGTTGGCTCGCTTCCGGACGCGCTGACCTGGCGCGCGCGGGCAGCGGACCCGCGCTACTCCTCGGCGTGCGCGGGCGCCGCATCGATCCTCGCTCCGTGCGCGACGTCGTACACCGCGCCATGGCGGGTGTGCCCGGGGCACCCGACATCGGCCCGCACGGATTGCGTCACTCGGCTGCGACGCACCTGCTCGAGGGCGGGGCCGATCTGCGCAGCGTCCAGGAACTGCTCGGGCATGCCAGTCTCGCGACCACGCAGCTCTACACCCACGTCTCGGTCGAGCGGCTGCGCCGGACCTACCTGCAGGCGCACCCTCGCGCCTGACCGGCGGCGTGGCCGCCGGCATGATCACTGCAGGCTCACGACCAGGGCAACAGCCGCACCGGGCCGAGCGGACGCAGCAACGCCAGCGGATCGAGGTACTCGTCACCGCGGCGGGCACCCCAGTGCAGGCAGCGCCCCACCCGGCAGGGTCGGTGGGCCCCGGTCACGCGCCCGATTGGCTGCCCCCGGGCCACCGCCTGGCCACGGCGCACGAGCGGTTGCAGCGGTTCGTACTCCGTCCGCACGCCGTCGGCGTGGGCAACGACGACGAGGCCACGTCCGGCGACGGTGCCGGCGAAGGTCACCGTTCCGTCCGCTGCGGCGGCCACCGTAACTCCGGACGAGGTCGCGAGATCCGCACCCAGGTGCCCCGGGCCGTAGTGCGTCGCGGGAGGTGCGAACGTACGCACGACCCGCAGATGATCGAGCGGTGCCGCGTAGCGCACCGCGGCCGCCGGGGTGCCAAGTGGCCCGGCCGCACGAACAGTGACCCGGCCGCCGACGAGGTCGCCCGGCGGCCCGGGGGCCGAACCCCGGATGACCAAGACGGCCAACCAGAGGACGGCAACGACCGGGACGCGGCTGATGGTCATGGCGACAGCGTGTCCACCGGATGCGACATCGAGCCGACCCTGCGGCACAGCCTGTGGACAAGGCCCTCGTTCGTCCACAAAGCAACGGCGGGCCTTGACGTCGGCCCCTAAGGGGTGCGGTCGCGGGAGATCGCCGAGATAGGAAGTTGTCCCGATGCCACCGGGGTCCTCAGCCGCGCAGTGTTCGTGGTGCAGCAATCAACACCACGCGATCACCAACGACCGAGGAGCCCCACCATGTACGACGTCCACGACCTCAACCTCGACTCGCTCGCCGCCGAGCTCGCCTGGCGCCGCGAGAGCCTCGGCCACGTGTTTACCCTGCCACGCTGGCGCACGCACCCGGCGAGCCGCAGCCGGGTGGTCCGCCGGGCGAAGTAGGCGCCGCCTGACCGGCCACAGACCGACGACGAGACTGCTCGTGCCCGACACAACCCACCTGATCGCGACCCACGATGTCGGTGCGGAGGACCAAGATGGCCTCGTGCCTCGTTCCGCCGCACCGCTCATAGGACGCGTCGCCGAGCTCCAGGCTCTGCAGTCCGCGATCGACGACGCCCGCGCCGGGCGTGCGTCGGTGATCGTGGTCGACGGGGACGCGGGAGTCGGCAAGACCCGGGTACTCAACGAACTCACCGCGGCATCGGTACAACGCGGGGTGCAGCTCATGGTCGGCCATTGCGTCGATCTCGGGTCCGCGCCGCCGCCGTACCTGCCGTTCAGCGAGGCATTCGCCCGCCTGGCGGGCGAGCAGCCGGACCTCATCGTCGAGCTGCTGACGGCCCACCCGCAGATCGCCCGCCTGCTCCCGCGTCGCGAGTCCAACGGTGCCGATGACCGCATCGAGCGTGGCGAGCTGTTCGCAGCGGTCCTGGCCGCGTTCGCCGAGCTGGCCCGGCGCCAACCGGTGCTGCTGGTGATCGAAGACGTGCATTGGGCCGATCAGGCCTCCCGTGATCTGCTCGGGTTCCTGTTCACCCGGGTCGGCAGCGAGCAGTTCGCACTGGTTGTCAGCTACCGCAGCGACGACCTGCACCGGCGCCATCCGCTGCGGCCCGTCGTGGCCGAATGGGCGCGCCTGCCTGCGGTCGAGCGGATACACCTCGATCCGCTGCCACCCGAGGATGTGCGCACGCTCGTCCAAGCCATGCACGCCCGGCCGCTCGGCGAGGCCGACGTCGCGAGCATCGTGAGTCGCGCTGACGGCAACCCCTTCTTCGCCGAAGAACTCATCTCGGCGGCCGAACGATGTGACGACGCCCAACAGCTGCCGTGGCACCTCGCCGATCTGCTGCTGGTCCGGCTCGACGGATTGTCCGACGACGGCCGTCGGGCAGTGCGCGTCGCGGCCGTCGCCGGGCGCCGGGTCTCGCACGACGTCCTCGTCGAGGTCGTGGACCTGCCGCCTGAGCGGCTCGACACTGCCCTACGGGAGGCGATCGAGGCGCACATCCTGGAGCTGACCCCGAGCGGGCGCGGGTATACGTTCCGGCACGCCCTGCTCGCCGAGGCCGTCTACGACGACCTGCTGCCCGGTGAAGTCGTCCGCCTGCACGCCGCCTATGCAGCTGTCGTCGCCTCGCGCGGTGACCGCAGCGCTGCCGAACTGGCCCGTCATGCGCGGCTCTCGCGCGACTACGCGATGGCCTACGAGGCCAGCGTTCGGGCGGGTGACGAGGCGATGTCGGTCGCGGCGCCGCAGGAGGCCTTGCAGCATTACGAGACCGCTCTCGATCTGCGGCAGCGCTTGCCCGATCCTCCTGACACCGCGGACCTGCTCGTGTCCCTTGCCGATGCCGCCGCCGCAGCGGGACGAGCGCACCGCGGTTACCGCTTCGCGCGCGCAGCGCTCGATGCGCTCGACGATAACGCCCCGGGCGAGACGCGCGGCAAGCTGCTCTACGCCCTGGCGGTGGTCTGCATCGAGGGCGAGCGGGACGACGAGGCGCGCGGCGCCACCACAGCCGCGCTGCGACTGGTACCGAGCGCACCCTCGCCGCTGCGCGCGCGACTTGCCGCCCTGCACGCCCGCCTCGCCATGGTGTTCGGACTCGAGATGGAGTCGGAGAAGTGGGCTCGGGAAGCGATCGACATTGCCGCGCGGCTCGGGCGCCCGCTGGCATCGTCGGACGCCGAGACCACGCTGGCGATGTTGCAGCGCCGCAGAAGCGAACCCGACGAGGTTGCCGAACGATTGCTGCACACCGCTGAGCAGGCCCGCTTGCACGGTGAGCCCGCGGCGGAGATTCGAAGCCGGTATAACCTCGGCAGCCTCTACCTGGAGCACGGCGACCTGCGCGCGGCCGAGCACGCCTACCTGGAAACCTGGCAACGAGCCGGCGAGGTGGGCCGCCCATGGATGCTGTTCGGCGTCGAGTCGCGCGCCCTCGCAGCAACCGTGCAGTACGAGCAGGGTGAATGGGACGCCGCACTGGACACCCTCGATCTCACCGGCGAGCAGGCGACGCCGCTCGCGCGCGCACGGCTGAATGCCGTGCGGATGATGGTGCTGGTCGGTCGCGGTGACCCCCACGCGCTCGACGCTGCGGGCGGGCTCCGCCAGTGGTGGCAGCGCGAAAGCCTCGTAGCCAACGCCTCGGTGCAGGCCACCCTCGATCAATACGGCTGGGACGGGCGCGCCGACGACGCGGCGGCACTCGCGGACGAGGCCGTAGCCGTGCTGTCCCCGATGTGGCAGCAGGAGTGGTTCCTCGGGCGCATCCGGTTCTGCGCGCTGGTCGTGATTGCGTGCGCCGCAGAACTCGGCACCGCGTCGCAAACCCGCCGCGACACCCTGGTCGAGCTGGCCGGGCGGTTCGTCGGCGAGGCGCATACCGCGGCCGAGCAGGGCGTCCCCAGGGGACGGGGCCTTGGCGTCGAAGCCGTCGCCTGGCTGGCGCGCGTCGAGGCCGAGTGGGCCCGGTTGCGTTGGTTGGCCGGCGTGAACGTCCCGGCACCGGGCGAGCACCTGGGCGCGTGGCAGCGGGCCGTCGACAGTTTTGGCTACGGCAACGAGGCCGAGCGCGCGCGTTGTCGCACCCGGTTGGCTGCCGTACTGCGCGCAGCCGGGTGCGGCGCCGAGGCGGCGGCGCAGGCTGACCTGGCTCGCACCGCTGCCCGCGCCATGGGCGCGGTTCCGCTGCTCGCCGAGATCCGCGCCTTGGGCACCGTGCCTGCGTCGAAGCGGGCACCGGGCGGTCTGGCCGCGCTGACCGACCGCGAGCGCGACGTCCTGGGCCTGCTCGTCGCGGCGCGCACGAATCGGCAGATCGCAGCGCAGCTCTACATCAGCGAGAAGACCGTGAGCGTGCACGTGTCGAACATCCTGGCCAAGCTGGACGTTCGAAGCCGAGCCGAAGCGGCCGCACTCGCCCACCGCGCCGAGACCGGGCCGACCGCGCCCAGCCAGACGGCAACTGCGCGTACCTAGTCCAGAACGCGGGCAGCGATCGCCGCCGCGACGAAGTCGGGCGCTTCGTCGGGCAACCAGTGGCTCGCTCCCTCGAGCGCCACGAATTCGTACGGCCCGTCCACGTAAGCCGCCGTGCGCTCCGCCGCCGCCCGCCCGAAGGCGAGGTCGTCGCTGCCCCAGACGTAGCTCGTGGGGACGGTGACGCGCGGTAGGTCGGCGGTGTCGTCGCGGGCCATCGCGCGGTACCAGTTCAGCGCAGCGGTCAGCACTCCCGGTCCGGCGAAGAATGCTGCCTCCTCGTCCTCGCGCGCCGCTGACAATGCGCCCCCGTAGAAGCTGCGCAACCGGGCGGCGTCGTCGGCCAGCAGCTGGTCCTCGATCCCGCCCTGCCGAAACGCTCTGATGTAGCCGAACCGCTCGCGCTGAGACCGGTCCTTCGAGAGAATTTCCTGAAGGGCGAGGGGGTGCGGAGTCGACACCGCCGTCCAGGAGCGGACCAGCTCAGGACGCCGCGCCGCGACCTGCCAACCGACGACACCGCCCCAGTCGTGTCCGGCGAGGTGCACCGGCGCGCCGAGCGTCTCGATCATCGCCGCGACATCGGCGACCAGGTGGGTCAGCGCGTACGCCTCCACCTGCAGTGGGCGCGCGCCCGGGGAGTAGCCGCGCTGGTCAAGGGCGATGGAGCGCACCCCGGCCACGTCCAGCCGTCGGGCCACCGCAGACCACGACGTGCAGCGCTGCGGGAAACCGTGCAGCAACAGCGTCAGCGGCGCGTCCGGCGGACCCCACTCCAGGCCGCTGAAGTGGAACCCGTTGGCGGCGATTGAGACCGCAGTGCTCATGCCGGCAGTGCTCATGCCGGCGCGTCCGTCCGGCCGGCCCCGATAGCCACCATGTGCGTGCCTGCCTCGCTCACGGGTCCGAGCGTAGTGACCAGGCGCGCTAGACTCGTACCTGCAGCCCGGACTCGGGCTGACTTCGCGTGCCTTCCCGTCGTTTCCACTCCGGCGGGTGGCGACCGGCCTCGGTCCATCCTCCGGGATGGCGGGCGGTCGCGACACCGGGCACCAGGGCGACGACCCACCCGGGACGTTCGCGACAACCGAGGCCGCACCCGGTTCACCCCGGTGTGCACAAGTACAGGGAGACCGGCATGGCCGTCGTCACCATGAAGGAAATGCTCGAGGCGGGTGTCCATTTCGGCCACCAGACCCGACGCTGGAACCCGAAGATGAAGCGCTTCATCCTCACCGAGCGCAACGGGCTCTACATCATCGATCTGCACCAGACGCTCACCTACATCGACAACGCCTACGACTTCGTTAAGGAGACCGTGGCGCACGGTGGCACGGTGCTGTTCGTCGGGACGAAGAAGCAGGCGCAGGGATCGATCGCCGAGCAGGCGACGCGCGTCGGTATGCCCTACGTCAACCAGCGCTGGCTCGGTGGCATGCTCACCAACTTCCAGACCGTCTTCAAGCGCCTGCAGCGCATGAAGGAACTCGAAGCGCAGGAGCAGGCGGGCTGGGAAGGCACCGCCACCAAGAAGGAGCAGCTCATGCTCCAGCGCGAGAAGGACAAGCTCGAGCGCACTCTCGGCGGCATCCGCGACATGAGCCGCATCCCGAGTGCGGTGTGGATTGTCGACACCAAGAAGGAGCACATCGCAGTCGGCGAGGCGCACAAACTGAACATCCCGGTCATCGCAATCCTGGACACCAACTGCGACCCGGACGAGGTCGACTACAAGATTCCCGGCAACGATGACGCAATCCGCAGCGCTGCACTGCTGACCCGTGTGGTCGCGGACGCCGTCGCCGAGGGCCTCGTCTCGCGCGCTGCCGCCGCTGCCAACGCAGGTCGCGACGAGAAGCCCGCCGAGGGCGCGTCAGTCGGCGGCCAGGTGGCCACCGACGAGCCGATGCCCGAGTGGGAGCGCGAGCTGCTGCAGCCGGCAGGTTCCGAGGCTGCATCCGCCGCATCCGCAGTGACCGACGCACCGGCTGCCGCCGAGACCGACGCCCCGGTTGCCGACGCGGCTGAGGCTCCGGCCACCGAGGCTCCGGCCACCGAGGCTCCGGTCACCGAGGCTCCGGTCACCGAGGTCGCGGCAACGCCGGCGTCCTGACCCGGCATCCACACCACCAACCACAGAACGGACGAGAGAACTGAGATGGCGAATTTTTCCGCCGCTGACGTGAAGAAGCTCCGCGACGCCACTGGCGCCGGGATGATGGACTGCAAGAAGGCGCTCGACGAGGCCGACGGCAATGCCGACAAGGCTCTGGAGATCCTGCGGGTGAAGGGCGAGGCGAAAAATGCCAAGCGCCAGGCCGAGCGCACCGCATCCAACGGTCTCATCGCGGCCGCTGAGGGCGCGATGATCGAGTTGGCCTCCGAGACCGACTTTGTCGCCAAGAGCGAGCAATTCCAGACCCTCGCCGGGGACATCGTCGCGCACTTCGCCGGTTCCTCGGCGACCGACGTCGAATCGCTGCTGACCGAGACGCTCAAGGACGGCAAGAGCGTTGCCGAGAGTGTCGACGGCCTGGCGGCGGTCATCGGCGAGAAGCTGGAGCTGCGACGCGCCGTCAAGCTCGACGGCCGGATCGCGACCTACCTGCACCGCAAGGCCGCGGACCTGCCCCCGCAGGTCGGCGTCCTGGTGCAATTCGAGGGTTCCGACGCAAACGCTGCGCGTACCGCCGCGATGCAGGTGGCCGCGATGCGTCCCGGCTTCCTCACCCGCGAGGAGGTCCCGAGCGACGTGGTTGACACAGAAAAGCGCGTCGCCGAGGCCAAGGCCCGCGAGGACGGCAAGCCCGAGCAGGCCCTGCCGAAGATCATCGAGGGCACGGTCAACAGCTACTACAAGAACAATGTGCTGCTCGAGCAGGCCTCTGTCGTCGACAGCAAGAAGTCGGTGAAGGCGCTGCTGGACGAAGCCGGAGTGTCGATCACCAAGTTCGCGCACTTCGAGGTCGGTGCCTAGGACCCCGATAGGTTCGACACCGCACCGGACGACGACGAGATTGGGGCCGCCACATGACCGAGTCTGAGGCGGCCCCTTCGTCCTACCGGCGGGTGCTGCTCAAACTCTCCGGCGAGGTCTTCGGTGGCGGGCGTATCGGCGTGGATCCGGACGTCGCCCACTCCATCGCCAGGCAGATCGCGGAAGTGGTCAATGCCGGCACCCAGGTGGCGATCGTGGTCGGCGGCGGCAATTTCTTCCGCGGCGCGGAGCTGTCGCAGCGCGGGATGGACCGAGACCGCGCCGACTACATGGGCATGCTCGGCACGGTGATGAACTGCCTGGCGTTGCAGGACTTCCTCGAGAAGCAGGGCATTCCCACCCGCGTGCAGACCGCGATCACGATGGGTCAGGTGGCCGAGCCGTACATCCCGCGCAAGGCGGAGCGCCACTTGGAGAAGGGGCGCGTCGTCATCTTCGGCGCGGGCGCCGGGCTGCCGTACTTCTCGACCGACACCGTGGCCGCCCAACGCGCCCTGGAGATCGGCTGCCAGGTGTTGCTGCTGGGCAAGAACGGGGTGGACGGGGTGTATGACGCCGACCCGCGCCTCGTCCCCGATGCCGTGAAGTTCGATGCGATCAGCTACGACGATGTCCTGCGGCACGGTCTCAAGGTTGCCGACGCAACGGCGTTCAGCCTGTGCCGCGACAACAACATGCCGATCATCGTGTTCCGGCTCGCCGACGGCAACATCGCGCGCGTCGTGCGTGGTGAGAAGATCGGGACACTCGTCAGCGCGACCGGCTGACGCACAGAAGGGACCAGCGTGATCGACGAGACCCTCTTCGACGCCGAAGAGAAGATGGAGAAGGCTGTCCATGTCGCCCGGGACGAACTCGGTGGCCTGCGCACCGGTCGTGCCAACGCGAGCGCCTTCGCCCGGCTGGTCGTCGACTATTACGGCGCACCCACCCCGATCCCGCAGATGGCGACCGTCAACATTCCCGAGGCCCGCATGGCCGTGATCAAGCCCTACGACCCGACGCAGCTCGGGGCGATCGAACGGGCGATTCGGGACAGCGATCTCGGCGTCAACCCGACCAACGACGGTGCCATCATCCGGATCGTCTTCCCGCAGCTGACCGAGGAACGTCGCAAGGAGCTGGTTAAGGTGGCGCGTGGCAAGGGGGAGGACGCGAAGGTCGCGATCCGGTCGATCCGCCGCCACGGCAAGGACGCGCTGGACAAGCTGGCCAAGGACGGCGACGCAGGCGAGGACGACGTCCACCGCGCGGAGGTGGAGCTGGACAAGCTGACGAGCCGTTACACCGGCAATGTGGACGAACTCGTCCGCGCCAAGGAAGCCGAACTGCTCGAGATCTGATCGAGCAGCTGTCATGAGCGACGACGACCCGGGCGCACCGACCCCGGCTGCGCGCGGCCTCGCCCGAGCCCGGCGCATCGGCGGCGATCCGGCCTCCTCTGCGCCGGTCCGGCCACTGCAACCCGATCTTGCGCCAGTGCTCGCCGATGGCGAGCGCGCCCTCAGCCTCCAGCCCACAAAGACCCGTGCGGGCCGCAATCTGCCAGCTGCGATCGCCGTCGGTCTCGGACTGGGCGGGCTGGTCATCCTCAGCCTGCTGCTCTACCGGCCCAGCTTCGCCATCATCGTCGGCGCCGCGATCGCGTACGGCACGTACGAGCTCACCCAGGCCATCGCCACGACCGGAGTGCGGCCGACCGTCGTGGCGTTGGTGCTGGGCGGCGCAGCGACCCTGCTCGGCGCGTGGTTGCGGGGTCCGGACGGCCTGGTCGCCGGAGTCCTGCTCACCGCGTGCGCAGTGCTCGTGTGGCGACTGGCCGGCGGGGTCGAAGGATACGCGCGCGACGTCGGCGCCTCACTGTTCGTGCTCGTCTACGTCCCGACACTGGCCGGTTTCGCGGTCCTGTCGGCGCATGCCGACGACGGCGCGGCACGTGTCATCGCCTTCGTCGCGACGGTCGTGTGCAGCGACACCGGCGGGTACGTCAGTGGAGTGTTCCTCGGCAAGCACCCCCTGGCGCCCATCGTCTCGAAGGCCAAGACCTGGGAGGGTTTCGCCGGGTCGGTCGTATTCTGCTGCGTGGCGGGCGTGCTGTTTCTGACGCTCGCGTTCCACGAGCCCTGGTGGAAGGGTCTGCTTTTCGGCCTGGCAATCGTCGTGACTGCCACCCTGGGCGACCTCGGGGAGTCCATGGTCAAGCGCGACATCGGCGCGAAGGACATGGGCACCGTGCTGCCAGGGCACGGCGGCATCATGGATCGACTGGACTCGTTGTTGCCGTGTGCGGCGGTCGCGTACCTGGCGCTCTCGGCACTCGCACCGGTGGGGTGACACCCCGGTGCGTCACCCAGGCGGAGGCGGTGGAGGCGGCAAAGCCGCTCGCGAGCCTCGGCCGCACCGCGTGGATCGGTGTGGACGGACTGGGTTGCGCCGGCAAGTCCACCCTGGCCGCCCGCCTCGCCGCCGCGATGCCCTCGGCAGTCGTCCTGCACGTCGACGACTTCTCCGGGCCGGAGATCGCCGAGTGGGACTGGGAGCGGTTCCGCGCCCGGGTGCTGATGCCGCTGCACGGCGGCCGTCCCGGTCGATACCTGCGCCGGCAGTGGGACTGCGAGGACGGTTCGGAGTGGCACGACGTGCCGGCCGGCGTCGTGCTCGTGATCGAGGGCGTGTCGTCGACCCGCGACGAGGTGGGCGTGCCGTGGGACCTCACGATCTGGGTCGACACGCCGTACGAGGTACGCCTGGCCCGTGCCCTGGAACGGGACGGCCGGGGGATGCTCGCGAAGTGGTTGGACGAGTGGATTCCGTCGGAGGAGCGCTACCTCGCGCGGCAGGCGCCACAGCAGCGGGTCGACCTGATCGTCGCCGGGACCGGGTAGCCGCTCGTTGTCGGGCCGACGTGGCATCCTCGCCGGCATGCACGAGAACAGTGCGGAAATCGACGACCTGCAGGCGCTGCTGGACGCGAGCTTCGCGCGCGCGTCCGCGCATCTGCTCTCCATCATGGTCCCGCAGCGCAGGCTGTCGGCCCGCCGGCTGGTCACCGAAGTGCCCATACCGGCGGTCCTGAACATCGCGACCGTGACTGCCCGCGCAGAGCCGCGGGTCTCCGCGGTCGACGGGCACTTCCTGCACGGCCACTGGCATTTCACGACGCCGAGTGACTCCCCGAAGGCGCTCCAGCTCGCGGCCCGCCCGGTCATCAGCGCGGCCTACACGCCCCGCGACGGCTACGGCGTCTTCGCCCACGGCAAGGTCGAGCGTCTCGGCGGCGCGCAACGGGAGAGGTTGCGCGAGCACTTCACCGCCCATTACGGCAGCGATCCGGAGACCTGGGGGAGCCCCATCGGGTACTACCGCATCGACGCCGACTGGCTCGTGGCGTGGGCGATGACCGACGAGGAGCAGGCCGCGATCGATGCCGCACCCGGGTGAGCGGCCGGCCCCTCGAAATCTGGGACAATCGAGGGCGCCATGGCCTCCCTCCCGCTCGTCTTCGACGAACCCCGCCGCGCCCGCCCGCCCCGCCACCTCGCCGACCTCGACCCCGCGGCACGCCGCAGCGCTGTGGCCGAACTCGGGTTGCCCACCTTTCGTGCCGACCAACTGTCCCGGCACTACTTCGCGCGCCTGGAGAACGACCCGTCGGCGATGACCGACCTGCCGCCCGCGGTGCGCGAGCAGATGCGCGACGGGCTGCTGCCGACGCTGCTCACCGATGTTCGCACCCTGCAGACCGATGCCGGCACCACGCGCAAGACACTCTGGCGCCTGCACGACGGCGCGCTCGTCGAGAGCGTCCTCATGCGTTATCCGCAACGGATCACGGTGTGCGTGTCCAGCCAGGCCGGCTGCGGGATGGCCTGCCCGTTCTGCGCGACGGGGCAGGGTGGGCTGACCCGCAACCTGTCGACGGCGGAGATCGTCGAGCAGGTGACGGATGCGGCGCGCGTCGCGGCGCGTGGTGAGATCGGCGGTGCTCCCGGGCGGCTGTCGAACGTGGTGTTCATGGGAATGGGGGAGCCGCTGGCCAACTACAACCGCCTGGTCGCCGCCCTGCACCGGCTCGTGGACACCGCACCCGACGGCCTGGGCATGTCGCAGCGTGCGATCACCGTGTCGACGGTCGGGCTGGTCCCGGCGATCGGCCGGCTCACCGAGGAGGGCCTCAACGTCACCCTGGCGGTGTCGCTGCACGCCCCCGACGACGAACTGCGGGACACCCTCGTCCCGGTCAACACCCGCTGGAAGGTCGCCGAGGTGCTCGCTGCCGCCGACGCCTACGCCGCACGCACCGGACGCCGGTACTCGATCGAATACGCGATGATCCGCGAGGTCAACGATCAGCCTTGGCGGGCCGAGCTACTCGGCGACCTGCTCGCGCCGCGCCTCGCGCACGTGAACCTGATCCCGCTCAACCCGACCCCCGGCTCCCAGTGGGACGCCTCGCCCAAGCCTGTCGAGCGCGAGTTCGCCCGCCGCCTGGAAGCACGCGGGGTGCCGGTCAGCGTCCGCGACACCCGGGGGCAGGAGATCGACGGCGCGTGCGGGCAGCTCGCCGCCGCCCCCATCGACTGACGCGGAACTGTTTTCCCCGCCGGTGGCCGGTGCGCGCCGGGGAAAGCGGCCACCAGCGGGGAAAACATGATCGCACCGGCCCCTCCGGCGACGGTCGTTGTTCGACTGGGTGCTCTCGCCGGCCCACGCCGAGATCCGCGCTCGCGACGCTGCTCGGGCGGGCCGTGGAATCCGGTGCGATCCGAAAACGACGTCGAACCGGCGGACCTGCTCCGCGCGATGGGCGGCATCTGCATGGCCACCGACACGCCGGACTGGAGCGAGCGCACCGCGGGCCTGG